>JBGPTW010000013.1:0-66821 GCA_041490825.1 Methylomirabilia bacterium
AGACCCAGGGGCGAGTTCGGTTTTCGAGCCATCGGGTCTGCCCCACACTGCCGCCCGTCCCCGCTCCACGCCCGGGGTTCAGCCCGTGCAACAATGTCCCGCGGCGACAGCGGCAGGTCGAAACCGGGGCGTGGGAAGTCGGACTACGCGAGCTGGACCACGCCGACTTCGGCGAGACGCTTGATCTCGGATTGCGGGAGACCGAGCTCGTCCAGGACTTCGGCCGTGTGCTCGCCGAGCAGCGGGGCCGGGCGTCGGATCGTCGTCTCGTACCCGGAAGCCCGGAACGGAAAGCCGAACATCTTCACGGGGCCGAACCCGGGCTGGTCGACTTCCGCGACGAGTCCGAGGTGTTTCACCTGGGGATCTTCGAACACTTCGTCGAACTCGTAGATCGGCCCGGCCGCTATGGACGCCTCCTCGAACCGCATGACCCAGTGGGCGGTATCGGCGGTGGCAAACACGGCTTCGACACGCGCCTTGAACTCGGTGTGGTTCGCGAGCCGGTCGGTGTTCGTCGCGAATCGCGCATGGGTCCTCAGCTCCCCGTCTCCGAGGACGCGACAGAATCGATCGTACTGGTCGGGATTCATCAGCACGACGTTGAGGTAGCCATCGCGCGTCCGGAACGCCTCGGCGGGCGTCAAGCTCGGGTTGCGATTTCCCTCGCGCGCCGGCCGCTCTCCCGTCTCGAGGAAGCGCGCGATCGGATCAGGCAGAAGCGCCATCGTCGAGGCGAGGAGGCTCACGTCGAGATACTGCCCGACGCCTGAGCGAAACCGCTGGACGAGCGCCGCGTTGACCGCGCCGAACACGACGAACGACGCCGCCAGATCCGATACCGACGCTCCGACCTTCGTTGGGGGATGACCTGGCATCCCCGTGAGACCCATGAGGCCGCTCATGCCCTGCGCGATCGTGTTGTACCCGGGACGCCGTGCGTAGGGGCCGGTCTGCCCGAAACCCGTCACCGACGCGTACACGACCGTCGGATTCACCACGCGCACCGCCTCGTAGCCGACGCCGAGCCGGTCCACCGTGCCGGGCAGGAAGTTCTCGATCACGACATCGGCGCCGCGCGCGAGCTCGAACGCCAGCTTCGCGCCCTCAGGCTGCTGCAGATCGATCGCCACCCCGCGCTTGTTCCGGTTGACCGCGGCGAAGGCCGAGCTCATGCCGTCCTTGCCGCGCAGCCACCGCAAGTCATCGCCACGCCCGGGACGCTCGATCTTCACCACGTCGGCGCCGAGGTCGCCCAGCAACATCGCGCAGAAGGGGCCGGCGATCACCCGCGAGAGATCGAGGACACGGAGTCCGGCGAGCATCAGCTCCGCTCGAGAAAGCCTTCCGTCATCGCGTTGACCTCCGGAGTGGCCGTCCGTGCGATCGCGTTGATACGCGCCTTCACCTCGGCGAGCGGCCGGAACGGCTTGCGCACGAGAGAGTCCGCGAAGTCGCGAACGGTCGTGGCCAGCGCGTTGCCCGGAACCGCGCGATGGACGAGACCGAGCGTCTCCGCTTCCGCGGCGGAGTAGCGCCGGCACGTCATGATGATCTCCTTCGCGCGGGCGGGACCGACCAGGCGCACGAACCGCGTCGTCGACGCCACGCCCAGCGGCACACCGAGATCCACCTCGGGAATCCACATCTCGGCCTCGGCCGCCGCGTACCGGAAGTCGCACGCGAGCGTGAGACCCCAGCCGCCGCCGACCGCGTGGCCGTTGATCATCGCGATCGTCACTTGCTCGAGGTTTTCGAGCACGGTATTCGCGCGCTCGAACAGCCGCCGGAACTGGCTCTTCCGCTGGCTGAACGCCTGACGTCGCTCTTCCTCGGACATTGACCGGCGCAGTCCCGCGTCGGCACCGGCCGAGAACACGGGCGGCGCGCCGGTCACGACGACGACGCGGACATCCGTGTCGTCACGCAGCTCGGTGAACGCTGCCGCGAGATCGGTCAGCATGGGATCGCTGAGGGAATTTCGCCGGTCGGGACGATTCAGCGTGACCGTCGCGATGCGGCCGTCGCGCTCGAGCGTGACGTTATCGGCCATGACGGCCGGGACCGTAGCACACGCCGCACGAACGGCGCAAGGCGCGAGCGGAATCTCGAAGACCGTCGGGTGCCGGGGCCCCGCGAAGGCACCCCCGACGGCGAATCCTATCGATGCACGGTGCGGCGCGCGGGCGCGCGGCGATACGCGCAGTCGCGCATCCAGCAGCGCGCGCACTGGGCGAAGTAGTGGTCCACCCGAGCCGCGGGACCGGAGCCGACCAGCAGCGAGATCGATTTCACGGGCGTCATGAAGGACGCGTCGTTGACGGTCACGCCGATCGAGTCCGGCGGGCAGAGATGGAAGAGGGCCTGCTGGCCGGCGACATCCCACCGCCCATAGCCAGGGCTGATCCGGTTGGTGGCATTGACACCCGCGACGAGCGCCTCCTGGCAGAGCACGTCGTTCACGTACTCGGCGAGGCTCTCCACCGCACCGGAGCCGACGCTGTCGAGCATCACCGCCAGCGGCAGCTCACGCGCGTCCCACAGCTCGGCAACACGCTGCTCCAGCTCGGCGCTGACCGTGCAGACCGCAGCCGCCACGTGATCGACGGTTCCCCACTGGTTGGCGATGTCAGGAATATCGAGGATCACGTCGCCGATCTGAAGTTGATCCGGGGTCTGGCATGTCGCCCGGAGCCAGCGGACCACCGCACGAGGCGCAAGCAACTGTCGGCCGAGCGCCAGCGCGTCGTCGAACAACGCCAGCACGTCACCGCCGGGGACGTCGACGCCCTTCTTGTAGCCCTGGAAGCGCAGAACCTCGTCGGGATCGATCTCCAGGGCAATGTCGGCAAGGGCGCGAAGCTCGGCGGACAGCGCCCCGCGCACGATTGTCATCGCCTCGCCTCGGACGGCGGGGCCCCAGCCCCACGACGTCCTGCGGCTCGCACGATTGTTCGTCGCCTCGCCTCGGACGGTGGGGCCCCAGCCCCACGACGTCCTGCGGCTCGCACTACCGTCGCGCCCGGACGACCTGAGCGATCAGACGGATGTGCTCGGGATTCGAGCCGCAACAGGCGCCGACGATGTTGCAGCCGGCGTCGAGCAGTGCCGGATATTCGTGCGCCATCTCTTCCGGGCCAAGCTCGTAGGTGACCGTGTCGCCCTTGGTGATCGGAAGTCCCGCGTTCGGGTAGGCCACGAGTGGCGCGTCCGTGATCGCGCGCATCTCGCGGATGATGACGATGGCGCGATCGGGGCCGCGGCCACAGTTCATCCCGACGACGTCGGCGCCCGCGCCGAGCAGGCTCTTGGCCACTTCCGCCGGACTCTCGCCCCACATCGTCCGATCGCGGTCGTTGCCTTCCTCGTACTGGAAGAACATCGTCGCCATGACGGGCAGGTCGGTCACCGCCTTGCAGGCGCGGATCGCGGCGGTCGCCTCTTGCGGAAACATCATGGTCTCCACCGCGAAGAGGTCGACGCCGCCCTCGGCCAGCGCCTCCGCCTGCTCACGGAACGTCGCCTCGTATTCCTCGTCCGTGACGCCGGCGTCGAGCGCATAGTCCAGTGGCAACCGGCTGGTGGGTCCGATGGAGCCGGCGACGTAACCGCCGCCCGGCGCCGCCGAGCGCGCGAGCTGCGCGCCCTTGACGTTCAGCTCCCGCGTGCGGTCGCCGATCTGATACTCGTTCAGCTTGAGCCGCGTCGCGCCGAACGTGTTCGTCTCGACGATGTCGCTCCCCGCCTCGAAGTAGCCACGATGGATGCCGCGGACGATGTCGCCGTGGGTATCGTTCCAGAGCTCCGGGCATGCGCCATTCGCGAGGCCGGCCGCGAACAGCATGGTCCCGTACCCGCCGTCGAACACGAGGATCTCCCCCCCTCGCATCCGATCGACGATCTCCCGGCCCCGCCGCGTCACGTCCTGACACTCTCGTCGACGCCGAGAAGCGCCTTGGCCTTCACCACCGCCAGCGTCGAGTCCTTCGCGAACCCGTCGGCGCCGATCTCGTCGGCGAACGCCTGACTCACCGGCGCGCCGCCGATCATCACTTTCACGCGTCCCCGGAGCCCGGCCTTGATCAGCGCATCGATCGTCCGCTTCATCCCCGGCATCGTCGTCGTCATCAGCGCCGAGATGCCGACGATGTTGGCGTTGTGCTCCTCGACCGCCTGGACGAACTTCTCCGGCGCGACGTCACGGCCGAGATTCACGACCTTGAAGCCGGCGCCCTCGAGCATCATCGCCACCAGGTTCTTGCCGATGTCGTGAAGATCGCCCTGCGCCGTGCCGATGACGACGACACCGTAGTAGTCGTCGGCCTTTGCCGACGCGGTGATCAGCGGTTTCAACAGATCGAGCCCGGCGTACATCGCCCGCGCGGAGAGCAGGACCTGGGGGACGTAGTACTCGTTGCGCCGGAATTTTTCGCCGACGACGTCCATCCCGGGAATGAGGCCCTTGAAGATCAGTTCCTTGGGATCCATGGACAGGTCGAGGCCTTCGCGCGTCTTCCGGGCAACGGTGTCCTTGTCGCCGATGATCAGCGCGCGCGCCATCGTTGGAAAGTCGAAGCCGTCGTCGCTCATGGCTCCCCGTTCCGCCCGCTCAGCTCGTGCGGGACGAGACGTAGTCGGCCACGACCGACGCCGCCTCGGGCTCGAGCGACATGAACTCGGTTCCCGCGATGCCGTCGTGACACCAGACGATCGAGCCCTCCGCCTTGATGGGTTTCGTCAATCCACCGCCTTCGCACCGGATCTCGATCATCTTGCCCTTCGCCCACGCCTCCGGCAAGCCCTTCACCGCAAAGCCGCCGCGGCTGATGTCGTGCACCTGCACGGCGCGGGTATTTGCGGATATCCTCCGGCAGGACGGCATAGATCTTCACCGGCTGCGTCTTGCCCTTCACGGTGACCTCGCCCAACTCGCGGGTGAGGAACTGGCCTTTCACGTACTCGTGGGTGGACTCGCTGCTGATGATCGACGCCCCGTAGTCCTTGGTGATGCCTTCCAGGCGCGCGCCGAGGTTGATGGTGTCGCCGATCGCCGCGTACTCGAGCCGCTGACGGGAGCCCAGCGTTCCGACGACCGCCTCGCCGGTGTTGATGCCGCGACCAGCCCACTGACCGCAATGCCGCCGGCAAGCTTCCGGAACCCCTGCACGAGCGCCAGCAACCGCGCCATCACACGCAAATCTATGCTACGATCGCGCCAGAATGAAGCTCAGAGTGCTCGGAGCCTTCGGCGGCGAAGGACTCGGGCAACGCCCCTCCGCGTTCCTCGTCAACGACCGGATCCTCCTCGATGGCGGAACTGTCAGTGGTGCGCTGTCCGTCCCGGAACAGCTCGACATCGAGCACGCGCTCGTCTCACATTGCCACCTCGACCACATCGCGGGGCTTGCCTACCTCAGTGAGACGCTCGCGTGTTGCAACAGCGAGCGGCCGTTCACGATCACCAGTCTCGAGCCGATCGTGAAGACGATGCAGACGTCGGTCTTCAACAACGTGCTGTGGCCCGACTTCGCGGCCATTCCGCCAGGAGCGCCGGTGGTGAAGTATCGAACGCTGACGGAAGAGGTCGAGCAGCGCGTCGGCGATCTCTGGGTCACGCCGGTCGCGGTGAGCCACACGGTGCCGAGCACGGGATTCATCCTTCACGACGGGACGAGTGGCCTCATCTACTCCGGCGACACCGGCCCGACCGAGGCGATCTGGAAGGCCGCGCGCGGACTTCGGGGTATCCGCGCCATCATCCTCGAATGCGCCTTCCCGAATCGCATGGACGATATCGCCACGCTCGCGCGGCACATGACCCCGGAATTGATTCGCCGCGAGCTCGACAAGATGCCTGCCGACATCCCCGTCCTGATCTTCCACGTGAAGCCGCAATTCTTCGACGAGACGGCCGAGGAGCTCGGCCGGATCGACGGCAACCGCGTCACGCTCCTCGAGCAGGACAAGACCTACACGTTCTGAGCTCCGGGCGGCCGGCTGCCGTCATCGGGAATCAGGACCACCGTCTCGCTGCTGACCTCCACACGCACGGGATCGCCGAGTCTGAACATGCGCGTGTCGCCGGACGATGCGACTTCGACCCGGACCGGCGTGCTCAGCCCGATGTCCACTTCGTACACGTAGCGAGCCCCCTCGAACACGCGTAGCGCGATCCGGCCCGGGATGCCGGGCCCCCGCGCTTCGGCGCGCTCGGTGATGGCCACCGTTTCCGGTCGCAAGATCAGCAGGCCGCGACTGCCTTCGCTGAAGGCGCCGATCCCGGCGACCGGCACGCGATCATGGTGCTCGGTCTCCACGACGACGCCGACGTCACGCACCTCCACGACGCGCACCGGCAGAAAGTTCGCGGGCCCGACAGCCTCGGCCACCGCGCGGCCGCTGGGGTGCTGGTAGATCTGCTCGGCGTCCCCGATCTGGAGCACGCGCCCATCCCCGAGCACAGCGATGCGATCCGACAGCGCGAGGGCATCGGCGGCATCGCGCGTGGCGCAGATCGTCGTCACCGCGAGATCGCGATGCAGCTTGGCCAGCTCGATCCGGAGCGTCTTGCGCTGGATGGGATCGAGATGCGCGAGTGGCTCGTCGAGCAGCAGGACGCGCGGCTCGGCGGCGAGCGTCCGCGCGAGAGCCAGCCGGCGCCGTTCGGCCGTCGTGAGCTCGGGCGGCCGGCGCGCGGCAACCGGCGCGATATTCAGGCGATTGAGCACGGTGTCGACCTTGCGGTCGATGTCCCGCGCCGCCATGCCCTGCTCGCGAAGCCCGAACGCCACGTGCTCGCTCACGGTGAGGTGCGGCCAGAGCGCGCCCTCGTGAAACACGTACCCGATTCCTCGACGACGCGGCGGGACCGCGCTGACGTCCTCGCCGTCGACGACGACGTGACCGGCGTGGAGCGGCAGGAATCCCGCGAGCGCTCGGAGCACGGCGCTCTTCCCCGAGTGCGGTGGCCCGAGCAGCGTGAAGAATTCGCCGTACCGGACGTGGAACGAGATGTCAGCGAGGAACGGCGGTGGGCCAGCCCGGGTGGTCAGCCCTTCGAGGCGGACGTCGGCGAGCGGCCGGCTTACCGGCTCGTGACCAGTGGTAGACACGCGATCCCCAGGAGCGCCAAGACGACGTAGAGGAGCGGCCCCGGCATCCAGGCGAGCAAGGACGTGGCGAGGACGGGCCCCAGGAAGCCGGCGCCGATCCGCGCGGAGTTGATGAAGCCGATGGCCTGCCCTCCCGCGTGGAGCGCGATGCGCGCGACGACGATCGGGAACACCGGTGCGATACAGAATACTTGAAGGAACATCGCGGCGGGCAGAACGTGCCGTCCGCGAACTACGTCAGGACGCAGAATCCCGGCGACTCGACGCCCAGGGCGACGTTGAACGTGCTGCGGTGGATTGATGTCGTCATTTGTCCGTGACCGTAGCGGGCGGCCCGTTGCCGATGGTGGCAGATCGCTGCACCGCGCGCAACCCTCGCCGTGCCGCGACATGGCGCTGTTCCCTGTCCGGCGGCACCACGTGCTCGTGATAGGGTACACGCGCTTCGCCGAATCCCTCCGGAGGAGCACACCATGAACCGACGTGTGGTGCTGCCGCTCTCTCTCGGCGTCGCGATCGTCGTCGCCGCTGGCATCGCCGTCTCCGGAGTGCAGGCACGCGACCAGCAATTACTCTCCTATTCGAGCACCGCCGACCAAGGTACCATGCGAGATGCACGCTTGCCGTCGCGACGACGTCTGTTCATACTGCCTGCAGATAGGGTGCGAACCCGTCCTCGAGGTGACCAATGAGCGAGCACGACCTTCACGCCGAGATCGAGCGCCTTCGGGCTGAGAACGAGCGTCTGAAAGATCAGCGCACGAGCCGAACGTCTCTCAAGGTCAGCGAGAAAGGCGGCGTTTCCGTCTATGGGCTCGGCCGGTTTCCTGTCACCCTCTACAAGGAGCAGTGGCTCAAGCTCCTCGACATGGCCGACGAGATCCGGGCCTTCATCAAAGAGCACGAGGCGAGATTGAAGACGCGGGCGGGAGACTGATCAGCGGCCGTGAAGATCGAGTTGCCTTCGCGGGCCGGTCATGCCAAACTAGCGCTGGTTCTGGCTCAGACTACGCTTGGTCGCTCGGTTGTAGGGTCGTAGACGCCGAGACAACACGCCGCGCGAGATCCAGTTCGCACGGCGTTTTTCTTTGTCTCCCATACGGGGGCAAGCCCTGCCGCGATCGGCAGGAGAACAACGAGGGCGGTCGTCGCCCGGAAGAAGGAATCGACATGGCAACGGGACAGGTGAAGTGGTTCAACGACGCGAAGGGGTTCGGGTTCATCACGCAGGACGGCGGCGAGGACGTCTTCGTGCATTTCAGCGCGATTCAGGCCGCGGGATTCAAGAGCCTCGTGGAAGGCGATCGCGTCGAGTTCGACGTGACGCGCGGTCCGAAAGGTCTGCAGGCCGCGAACGTCCGCAAAGCCTGAGCGAGGGTTCACGAGGGGTTACGGCCGAGGGCGATCGCCCAAGCGCCCTCGCCGTTCTCACGTCGGACTACTTGAGATAGGCGGCTCGCCGTCTCCTGACGCACGCCGGTCGCCTGTTCGATGCGGCGGTGCGACCATCCCATCCGCCCAGAGCTAGGATCTGCCGGCTCATGCAAGCCTTGGTGGTCGAACCGTTTCGGCGAGTCCGGCAAGGATGATCGTGACACCGTCGTCATCGCACCCTTCGATGGCCACGTGCGCGTGTCCATTCGGTCGATTGTTGGGCCTATAGATCACGCGTACTCCGCTGGCCTCGCGCGCCGCAGCGATGTCGAACTCGCACACGCCGAACCTTTCGGGCTCCGGCGCTGGGTGCTTGGTGGCGACATCGTCGATGCTCACATACTCCTTCAAGTATGCCGAGATTCTTCCCTGGTCGAGGAAGCGTGGGCGGAACGCTTCGTGGGTGGCCTTGCCCTCAAAGTAGTAGCCGGCGTCAGGCTTTATGCGTCTGTAGAGGTGGCCTTCTCTGATCTCGTCGCCGGCCGCATAAGGAGGGGTTCGCACGAACTGCGGGCGGCGCAGGCAACTATTGCGTCAGATAGCGAGTCAGAACTTCTGTTGCGAAGCGTTCATAGCTGGTGATCTGCCCCTGTTTTACCAGCTTTCGGTCGGAACCAAGGACGACGTACGTCGCGCCACGAGGCGTAAAGTGCGCGTCGACCTCTCCGCGCGCCTTGCCCCGCCAGATGAGCGCCACGCCTGGGTCGGCGATCGGACTGACGAGTGGCCTTGCGAGCATATTCCCGGCAGCCCGATATACCGCGCGCACGCACTCCTTAGCCTGCTCTTGCTGATGGAGGCTGACGACCTGTGCCCCGTGCGAGTCCCAGTCGTCGGAGGCAGTCACATCCTTCAGCTTGTCGATCTCGGCCATCACGCGCTCGGCCTCAAAGTTAGTCCGGTCCATATGCTGGAAGCCTCAGTAACATTGTACGCCTGCCGGTCCCTCCCATGAAAGACAACTCGGCGCCCTGTCACGCTTCCGCGTCCGTGGAGCAGCCTCCAGAGTTGTCGAGTCGCCACTGTTCTACCGCGTTCGATCGTGATCGAGCAAGCACCCCCTCTCGGCGTCCGCGGCGTCCATGAAGGGGATACCGAGATATAGCCTCGACGAACATCGGCGAGGTCGTGGGATCAAGACCCACTCCGCCCACCATTCACGGTTAGCAATTGCGGGCTCACAATGCGGGCGAACTACTTGAGCAGACAGAACCCCTGCGACTCGACCCCGAGCGCGACGTTGAACTTGCTGCGGAAGTTTTCGAGCGCCACGGCCGCAGCCAGCTCCACCACCTGCGCTTCGGAGAAATGGGCCCGCGCTCGGTTGAAGAGCTCGTCGGTCACCTTCTCTCCCGTGATGGTCATCGCCTCCGCGAAGGCGATGGCCACGCGCTCGGACTCCGAGTAGAGCGAGCTCTCGGCGGCTCGGTCGACCTGACGGACCTTCTCTTCTGACGCGCCCGCTCGCATCCCCCGGGATGCGTTGATGTCAATTCAGAACGGGCAACCGTTGATCAGCGCGACGCGCAGATAGACGAGAGACAGCAGCTCGGGCGGGAGCAGGCCCGACTTCTCGACGGCCACGGAGAGCTGCTTGGCCGCCTTCATGATCGGCGGGCAGTGGGACTGGACCTTGGTCGTGTTCAGCAGGAACCCGAACGTGTCTCGCTCTTTCGGGAAAATCTCGCCCAGGATGGGATCGTCGCCCGCGTCCTCGATCTCGCGTACTCTCGGCATGGTCCGAGTATAGCGCCGGCTCACGGGCTCCGGGACAGCCGCTGCTCGATCGACGGCAGCGCCTCGAGGAGCACGTCGCCGACGATCCTGAGACTGTCCGCCGACACCTTGTCGACGGTGTCCTCGGCCGTGTGCCACGGCGGGTAGTCGAAATCGATGAGCAGCGTCGCCGGGACACCGAGCCGGAGGAATGGCGCGTGGTCGTCCTCCACCGCGAGCGCTTCGGGCAGGAAGTGCGCGTCGTAGCGTAGCCGCCGCGCGCTGGCCCAGATCAGCTCCGTCAGCCACGGCGTCGACGACGACTCCTGGCGAATATCGAGGTCGCGGTCTCCGATCATGTCGACGAGGACCATCGCGCGAGGCAAGCGCTTCGTGCGCGCCAGCTCGGCGGCCAGGCGCCGCGACCCGTAGAGGCTGTCGGCGGCCGTCCAGCTCTCACGCGCTTCCTCTCCGTCGAAGAACACGATCCAGTACGTGTACTCGCGCGGGCCGGCGGCCAGCGCACGCGCGAGCTCGAGCAGGAGCGCGGCGCTCGATCCGCCGTCGTTGGCGCCGACGAAGCGGATGTCGCGGAACCATTTCGTGTCGTAGTGTCCCGCGAGCATCACCACATCGGGCCGCCGGCCAGGAAGCATGCCGATCACGTTCGCCATCCGGAGGCGGCCGTGAGGTGTCTCGGCCTCGAACGACCGGACCTGCGCGTCGATCGACGCTCGCTTCAGCTCGCCGACGATGTACTGCCGGGCGCGCGCGCCGGCCGGCGAGCCAGCCGGCCGCGGTCCGATCGCCACGAGCCGCTCGACGTGACGGAGCGCCATGGTGCCGTCGAACCGTGGCGGCGACGACTCCGCCGCGGCGAGCTGGAGCAGCGCGACCGCGGCGACGACGAGCAGCGCGCGACGCTCGCGATTCATCGACGCGCCGCGCGAGGCGTGGCCTCGCTCTTGGCCCCGACCGCCCCGTAGTAATTCATCGTCATCACGAACGACCCGTGCGCGACGACTCGATTGAAACCGTCCAGCCACCGCTCGGCGGTCGCCTCGTCGACGAGGCGGAAACGCACGGCGTTCTCGGCCCGGCGCTCCAGGAACGCCTTCGTGTAGGGCACCATCTCGGTGTCCTGGTACACGGCGGTGAGCAGCCGGATCCCGTCGAGGCCGGCGTCCCGGAGCAAGCCCGGCAAGCGACGTCCGCTGTACGGCTCCTCGTAGATGTGCGCGGCCACCCCCCGCATGATCCGGTCCGTGAGCTCGGGGTCAGGATGCGTCACCGCGACCGTACCGAAGTCCTGATCCTGAAGCCCGACGATGCCCCCGGGGCGAGCCACGCGCGCCATCTCACGGACGAGAGCCAGCGGGTCGGCGACGTGCAGCACCACGGTCACCGCGACCACCGCATCGAACTTGCCGCCCGAAAACGGCAAGCTCGCGCCGTCGCCCGCTCGAATGCTGATTGGCGCTCTCCCGGCGACCTTCCCGCAGAGCTTGCGCGCCGCCGCCACGAGCGTGCGGCTCATGTCGACGCCCGTGACGCTTCCGGTCGGGCCGGCGAGCGCGGCGAGATCCCGCAAGACGACACCGGTGCCGCACCCGACCTCGAGCACGTGGGCACCGCGCGTGACGCCCGCAAACTTCAGGAAGCGGCGACGCAGCCGGGCCTGCGCCGGCGTGCGGCCTCTCGCTTCCAGCGACGCGATGAACTGCGCGGGCGTCGCCTGCGCATCGATGTCGCGATACGGATCGCGATGCGGGGTCACTGTCGGCGGACGGGACGGCACGGGGCCAGCGATCGCGAAAGCGTGCAGATCCGATCAGACGCCGGCCACATACCGGCGCGCACACTCGGCGCTGCAGAAGTACGTCGGCCCGGAGACCACCGAGCGGCTCACCGCGCGTGAGCGAACCACGTACGTCTGGCACACGGGGTCCTTGACGAGCTCGTCCCGCGCGACGGGCCCACGTGAGATCTGGCGCCCGCGAAACAGAGGTCTGACGAGCATCAGCACCACCACCAGCCAGAGCAGAATCTGCGCCACTCGCATCGGTCAGCGCTCGGGCTTGATGGCAATGGCGCGGAGGAACTCCTTGTCCTGCGCGGTCAGCTCGGACGAGACGCCGCCGCGTTTCGTGCCCGCAAAGAAGATCGCCGTATCGGCTCCGCGCTTCAGGATTTCTTGCACGGCGTCGCGGGCGGCGTCCGTCGCCGTGAGCGAGGTCTCGATCGCTTGGAGCAGCTTCTTCAGCAGCGGCTCGACGTGGCGCTCCTTCGGCATCGCGCCCTACGATATCACGCTATACTGCGCGCCGATGTCCGCGGAATGGCAGCACGTCGGGTCCTCGTCGCGTTACTCGCATGGCCGGCTCACCCTGCGCGAAGACGTGTGGCGCCTGCCCGACGGCCGCGCGGTGACGTATCCGGTGCTGGCGATCGGCATCACGGTCGGCGTCCTGCCGTTCGTCGACGACGGGCACGTCCTGCTGGTGCGCCAGTATCGGCATCTCATGCGGTCGTTCTCCTGGGAGCTGCCGGGTGGCGGGGCCCTGGCCGGCGAGGATCCCATCGTCGCCGCCCAGCGCGAGCTCCGGGAGGAAGCCGGATACCGTGCCGCCGAGCTGCGCTTCCTCACGCGATTTTATCCGTCGAATGCCTATCTCGACGAGATCGCCTACTGCTACGCGGCTCATGGCCTCGTTCCAGACCCGCTGCCGCACGACGACGACGAGTTCTTCGAGCGCCGCATCGTTCCGCTGTCGACGGCGATTCGCATGGCGCTCGACGGTCAGATCGAAGAGTCGGTGTCGAAAGTCACAATCCTCCAGTACGTCGCCGGGCGCGCCGGTTCAGCCGAAGAGCCGGCGTAACGCCGAGGGAAGCTCGCCCGCGCTCCGAACGATGTCGCCGCCGCTCGCCCGGATGAAGTATTCGACCTGGAGGTTGACGACCACGCCTTCGTTGTCGCCGCTCGCGCGGCCGTCGCCGCGGTATCCGAGCATCCGCTTGCCGCGCGCGTACGCGTAGCCGATCTCGGCCGCCGTCCCGCTGTCGACGCCGGTGCCGTCCAGGACAGCGATGAGACCGTCGCTGCGGTCGATGGCGTCGCGATTGGTCGCGCCGATCTCCAGGCTCGCGGCGAGCCACGCCTCACGGCGTCGCGCGCCCTCCGGCATCGCCCGCACGGCGTCGAGTCGGGCTTCGCTCGTCAACGTCCACGGGTCCAGCACCTCGTAACCAGCCCTACGAATCAGGGGCAGCAGCGTCGTCTCGGAAAACGCGCGGCCGGCCTCGGAAAATCCGAGCGGGCTCGCGATGTAGAGCGTCGGCAACTGGCCGGCGTCTCAGTACGTCGCGCGGCCGCCGGAGAGGTCGTAGACGGCGCCCGTCGAGAACGAGCATTCGTCGGAGGCGAGCCACGCCACCAGCGCGGCGACCTCCTCCGGCTTGCCGAGGCGCCCCATCGGGATCTTGGCGCGCAGCATCTCGACCGTCTCCTTCGTCATCTGCGCGAGGAGCTCGGTCTCGATCATTGCCGGTGCCACCGCGTTGACGTAGATACCTTTCGTCGCGACTTCCTTGGCCAGCGCCTTCGTGAGGCCGATCACGCCGGCCTTCGCGCTCGAGTACGGCACCAGCGTGGGGTTGCCGTCCTTGCCGGCGACCGAGGCGATATTGATGATGCGACCGCTCCCCGTCTTCAGCATCCGGCGGATCGCGGCCCGACACACCAGGAACACGCTCGTGAGATCGCACGCGATGACGCGATGCCAGTCGTCGTCGGTGAGCTCCCCGATCGGATACGAGCGGCCCGTGATGCCGGCGTTGTTGACCACGATATCCAGGCGGCCCCAGCGCTCGTCCACGGCCGTGACGGCGCGCTCGACATCGGCAGTGACCGTGACATCGGCCAGGATGGCCGTGGCGCCGGGCCCGAGGCCTGCGACGGCAGCCTTCAGCGCGCCGGCGTCCACGTCGACCAGCGCGACTCGCGCACCGTCGCGCAGCAGACGCTCGGCGATCGCCAGACCGATCCCGCGCGCGGCTCCGGTCACGAGCGCGGTCCGTCCCTGGAGGCTCACCGGCGTCACGCGCCGGCCAGCGCCTGATCGAGATCCTCGATCAAGTCGGCGGCGTGCTCGAGGCCGATCGAAAGTCTCAGCAGATTTTCCGGCGTGCTCGTGCCGGGTCCTTCGATGGACGCGCGGTGCTCGATCAAGCTCTCGGCACCTCCAAAGCTCGTGGCCCGGGTGAAGACGCGGACCTTGGCGGCGACGGCCATGGCGCTGTCACGGTCGCCACGCACCTGGAAGGACAGCATGCCGCCAAACGCTTTCATCTGGCGGGCCGCGAGATCGTGAGCGGGATGACTCGGCAGCCCTGGATAGTGCACGGCCTCGACACGGCCGTGGCGGTCGAGAAACGTCGCGACCGCGGCGGCATTCTCGGCGTGCGCGCGAACGCGATACGGCAGCGTCCGGATGCCTCGGAGCACCAGCCAGCAGTCGAATGGCGACGGCACCCCGCCGGTCCCCGCCTGCGTCTGGCGGATGCGCTGGAACAGCGCATCGTCGATGCGGGTAATCACCGCGCCGCCCATCACGTCGCCGTGACCGCCCAGATATTTCGTGGTTGCATGCATGACGAGATCGGCGCCGAGGTCGAACGGACGCTGCAGCACAGGCGTGGCGACGGTGTTGTCGCACAGGCATTGCGCGCCGCCGGCGTGGGCCAGCTCCGCGAGCCGAGCGATGTCGACCACCTTCCACAGCGGGTTCGACGGCGTTTCGACCCACACGAGCTTCGTGGCCGGGCGGAGCGCGTCCTTCACGCGGGCAAGATCCGTCATGTCGACGAAGGTCGCCTGGAGTCCCCAGGGCACGAAGGTCTCGCGAAGCAGCCGCAGCGTGCCGTGGTAGGCATCGCTTGGCGCGACGACGTGGTCGCCGGGGCCGAGCGCCTGGAACACGGCGGCCGTCGCCGCCGAGCCCGAGCCGAACGCCGCCGCGTCCGCTCCACCTTCGAGCTGCGCGAGGCATCGTTCCAGCGCGCTCCGCGTCGGGTTGCTGTTGCGGGCGTAGAGATGGCCGCGCGGAAAGCTCCCGTCGGGATCACGCTCGAACGTGGTCGAGAGATGAATCGGCGGCGTGACAGCGGCGGTCGCCGGATCCACCTGGTGGCCGGCGTGCACCGCAACGGTCTCGATTCTCATGCCCTCATCCTTTCTCCGGACTTCAGAGACGTCTCAGGTCGAGATCCCCGGAGCTCGGATCACGACGCAATCCGCCGGGTCGAAGACGAGCGCCATCGGCTTCCGGCGCTCCAGCCCGGCCGCATGGGCGTGAGGCACGTCGACCCAGAACGGCCGTCCGTGAACGGCGAGCTCGAGCCGCACGACCGGCCCGAGGAACGTGCGGACCTCGAACACTCCATCGAGCCGGTTCGCGCCAGGCGGGATCGCGCCGTCAGCCGCGACCGCCAGCTTCTCGGGACGGATCGACACGGTCACGCGATCGTCGTCGGCGAATCCGGCGAGCGGGACGCGCAACCGCTCACCCTCCCATTCGACGAGCCCCTCGGCGACGGAGACGACGCGGCATGAGAGCAGATTGGCGACGCCCACGAAATCCGCCACGAACTCCGTCCGGGGGGCGGCGTAGATCTCCTCGGGCCGCCCGATCTGCTCGATGCGCCCCTCGCGCATGACGGCGATCCGATCCGCGATCGACAGCGCCTCCTCCTGATCGTGCGTGACGTAGATCGTGGTCACGCCGAGATCCTGCTGGATCTTCCGCAAGTCGCCGCGCAAGCGAAGCCGGATCTTCGCGTCGAGCGCCGACAGCGGCTCGTCGAGCAAGAGCACGTCGGGTCGGCGGGCCAGGGCCCGCGCGAGCGCGACCCGTTGCTGCTGTCCGCCCGAGAGCTGGTTGGCGTAACGCCGCTCGAGCCCGCCAAGCTTCGTCAGCGCGACCATCTCCGCCACGCGGTCCCACACCTTCTTGTCCGGCCAATGCGCCACGCGGAGGCCGAACGCGACGTTCTCCGCCACCGTCATGGTCGGAAACAGCGCGTACGACTGGAAGACGATGCCGACACCGCGCTTGCGCGGCGGCACGTCGTTCATCGGGCGGCCGTCAAATCTGATCTCCCCCGAATCGGGGCGCTCGAAGCCCGCGATCATCCGGAGGGTCGTCGTCTTTCCGCACCCCGATCCACCGACGAGCGAGACCAGCTCCCCGGCCTTGATGGCGAGCGACAGGTCATCGACCGCCAGGACGGCGCCGAAGCGCTTGTGCAGGCCGCGAAGCTCGAGCTTCACCTGGAGAACTGCGCCTGCCACTTCTTCACGAGCCGGTCCTTCTCTTCGGCGGCCTTGACGAAGTCGAGGTTGATCAGGTTCATGTCGGAAATCTTCGTGCCGGCCGCGGGGACGTCCGAACGCGTGATCGCGGTCCCGCGCCACCCGGCGTACGCCGTCATCGCCGACTTCGAGACAGCCCAGTCGAGGAAGCGCCTGGCGTTCGTCGGGTTCTTCGCGCCCTTCATCAGCGCATTGCCCTCGAACGTCCACGCCACGCCGTCGGAGGGGAAGATGACGTCGATCGGCGCGCCTTGCTTCTTGGCGACCTCGACCTCGTACGCGAGCGCGATGCCGATCGGCGTCTCCCCGGACGCGGCCATCCGACCGGGAGCGCCGCCGGACTTCGTCACCTGCGCCAGGTTCTTGTCGAGCGCCTCGTAGTACCGGAAGGCCTTGTCTTCCCCGAGGCGCGAGACGTGACTGGCCAGCAGAAGGTAGGCCGTCCCCGACGTCGAAGGATTGGACATGACGACGTGGCCCTTGTATCGCGGGTCGATCAGCTCCGCCCAGCTTCTCGGCGGCGTGAGCTTCAGCTCGGCCGCCTTCTTCTGATTGACCGCGAACGCGACCGTCACGAGCGTGACGCCTTGCCACATGTTCTCCGGATGCTTGAACCGCGCCGGGATGACCTGCGACTCCTTCGCCGCGTACGGCTCGAGGAGCCCCTTCTTGGCCGCGCCCGTGAGGTAATCGTTGAAGACACCCCAGAGCACGTCGCCTTGCGGATTCGCGCGCTCTGCTTCGACCCGCGCCATGATCGGACCCGTGGAGGCTCGGATGTACGCGGCCTTGGCGGCCAGATCGGGCAAGTCCTTCTTGAACTGCTCCCAGAAGTCCTTCAGCTCGTTCTCCTCGAACGCCGTGTAGATGACGAGCTTGTCCTCGGCCGCCGGCGCCATCGACGGCCCGAGGGGCAGCACCAGCGCGAGCACGAGAATGAGAATCAACGGTCTAGGCATCGACACACCGCCTCCTTGTCCCGCTAGAGCTGCAGGATCGCGATCCGTTCCTTGCCGAGGAGCAACCGGAGCAACATGACGGCGGCGACGACGATCCCGAGGAGGATCGTCCCGAGCGCGCACGCGACGCCTGGGTAGCCGTTCTCCACCTGCGCCAGGATCGCGACCGAGCCGAGGTTGAACCCGGGATAGATGAGAAAGATCACCGCGCTCACCGTGACCATCCCGTTGATGAAGAAGTAGACGAAGATCGAGAACGCGGCGCCGCGTAGGAGCGGCAACGTGACGCGAGTGAACGTCCGCGCACTCCCCGCTCCGAGGCTGACCGCGGCTTCTTCCACGGCGGGGTCGATCTGCTTCAACGCGTTGATCGCCGCGAGCACGGCGACGGGAAATTTCCAGAACACCACGCTCGTCACGAGAATCCAGATCGTGCCGGTGAGCTGGATCGGCGGCACGTTGAACGCGAGGATGTAGCCGACCCCGACGACCGTGCCCGGCAACGCGGCCGGCAACAGGCTCAGGAACTCGATCGCGCGGGCTCCGGGCGGTCGCTTGCGCTCGATCAGATACGCCGTGCAGAGCGCGATCACCATGCCGGCAAGTCCCGCCAGCATCGCCAGTCTGAAACTGTTCCAGATCGGCCACGCCCCTTCGGCCGTCGAAGCGAACGCGTAGTGCCGGACTGTCAGGGACCAGTCACTGCCCCACAGACGGACCAGCGACCCGATCGGAATGAGGCTGTAGATCAGCGCGATGAACCCGGAGATCCCGCCCGAGACGAAAAAGAGCGGCCATCGGATCGCGGCCGGTGTCGGGCGCACGGTCGTGCGCGCCGCGGCCGAGACGGTGACGTACGACCGGGAGCCGACCCAGTACGCGTTCACGAGATATGCCGCGAGGCACGGCACGACGAGGACGACGCTCATCGTCGCCGCTGCCGCGAAGTCGTTCATGCCGATCACCTGGCTGTAGATCTCGGTGGCGAGCACGTTGTAACGGCCGCCGATCAGGATCGGATTGCCGAAGTCGGTCATGCAGAGGATGAACACGATGAGCGCGGCCGACGCCAGTCCGGGCCGCGCCAGCGACAGCGTCACGCGACGCAGGATCGTCAATGGCCCGGCGCCGAGGTTCTCCGCGGCCTCCTCGAGCGCGGTGTCGATGTTGCCCAGGACGTTGGCGAGCAGGATGTAGGCTTGCGGCAGAAACGTGAAGACCTGCGTCACGACGATGCCGTGAGCGCCGTAGATCGTCCAGGGAATTCCCAGCCCGTGCGTGATGAGCCCGTTCCGGCCGAACAGCAGGATGAACGCGAGCGACACGAGGAACGGGGGCGAGATGAGTGGCAGCAGGCTCATCAGCGACATGAATCGCTTGCCGGGGACGTCGGTGCGCGTCACCGCGAAGGCGAGGATGAGCGCGACGGTCACGGTGATGACGGTGGACACGAAGGAGACGGCCAGGCTGTTGAGGAGGATCCGGAGCAGGCGCGTGCTGCTGAAGAACTCCGCGTAGTTCGCCAGCGTCAGGCCGGTCGGCGCCGTGAAGCTCATGGCGAGCACGCGCAGCAGAGGCCAGAGGATGAAGACGCCGAGCAGCAGGAGAACGACGCCGACGGTGGCAACAACAACCACCTCCGCGTTCCGGAGGCGCGCGAACGGCGGCGCCATCTCTCGCGCGACGCCGTCGGTCATCGCCGCGCAAGGTCCATCGGCTCAGCCCGCTGTGAACCCGCCGTCGACCACCAGCTCGGCGCCCGTCATGAACGACGACTCCTCGCTTGCGAGGAACAGCGCCACGCTGGCAATCTCGCGGGGGTGCGCGATGCGGCCGAGCGGAATGCCGGACCGGAACTCGCGGCGCAGCTCCTCGGTGAGATAGGGCGCCTGCAGTGGCGTGTCGACAATGCCGGGATGGATGATGTTGCACCGGATCCCGTCCTTCGCGAACTGGATCGCGAGCGACTTCGTCAGCGCGATGAGCGCGCCCTTCGCCGCGGTGTAGGCGTCCTGCGCGCGCGTGAACCCGACCAGCGCGGAGATCGAGCCCATCAGGATGACCGAGCCCCCGCCCGCCTGCCGGAGCTGTGGGATCCCGTATTTCGTCACCCAGAAGACCGACTTCAGATTGATCGCCATCACCCGATCCCACCACTGGCCGTCAGTCTCCAGCACCGAGCGGTCGCGATCCTTCCAGAGCACCCCGGCATTGTTGTAGAGCACGTGCAGGCCACCGAAATGCCGCGCGCCGTCGGCGATCATGCGCTCCACGTCACCCTCGAGGGCGACGTCGCCGCGAACGGCCAGCGCCTCGCCGCCGCCCGCCTCGACCTGGGCCACGGTCTCCTTCGCCGCTTTCTCGTCGATGTCGGCCACGACGACGCGCGCGCCCTCGCGGGCGAACAGCAGGGCAGCCTCGCGACCGATGCCCATGCCGCTGCCGGTGATGAACGCGGTTTTCCCGGACAGCCTCTCACCCACGCACGCTTCCTCTCCTTTGACGGTCGTCCGCCAGCACCGCCTCGACGCGCCGCATCTCGATACAGCCCACCCTCGGTCGTTGCGACCTCGCGGTCCCCGCTACAACTAAATCCGCTCGAAGTTCCGCATCAGCTCCCAGTCCGTCACGGCCTGATCGAACGCGTGCTGCTCCAGCCGCGCGGCGTGCAAGTAGTGCTCGACCACCCGATCGCCGAACGCCGCGCGCGCGATGTTGGAGCGATCGAGCTCGAGCACCGCCTCGCGGAGCGTCTTCGGCACTTGCGGTAACGTCGGGTCCTCGTACGCATTGCCTTCGTAGAGCTTCGCGGCCTTCAGCTTCGCGCTGATGCCGTGCAGGCCCGCCGCGATCGTGGCCGCGAACGCCAGATACGGGTTCGCGTCGGCGCCAGGGATGCGGTTCTCCACACGCATGGCCCCACGGGCGCGTCCGCGGGCCCCACCGGCGCGTCCGCGGGCCGCACCGGCGCGTCCTCGCACCGCGCCCGCGCCACAGATCCGGAATCCACAGGTGCGGTTGTCCGTCCCCGCGACGATACGCGTGGGCGCGAACGAGCCGGACTGGTAGCGCTTGAACGAGTTCACGGTCGGCGCGTAGAAGTACGCGAGCTCCCGGGCCGCGGCCAGCTGCCCGGCAAGCCACTGACCGAAGAGTGCCGTACCCGTGCCTTTCGCGGCGAAGAGCGCTGTCTTCCCGGCCCGGTCCCACAGCGAGGAATGGATGTGAAACGACGAGCCGGCGGCGCCGGCGGCGTACTTCGCCATGAACGTCAGCGAGCACTGCTGGAGGTACGCGATCTCCTTGGCCCCGTGCTTGTAGAGCGCCGCCCGATCCGCCATCTCGAGCGCCTCGGCGTAGACGAGGTTGATCTCCTCCTGCCCCCGGCCCCACTCGCCCTTCGAGCTCTCGACCGGCACGTCGGCGCCCTCCATGCCGTTGCGGATGGCGCCGATGAGCGGCTCCTCTTTCGACGATTGGAAGATATGATAGTCCTCGAGGTATGAGGCGACCGGCGTGAGGTCGTGGTAATGCTTGGCGCGGGCCGCGTCGAACGATTCGCGAAAGCAATAGAGCTCGAGCTCGGCCGCCGTCTTCACCACGTAGCCGAGCGCGGCCGCGCGCGCCACCTGACGCTTCAGCACCCAGCGCGGCGCCTCCTCGACCGGCGCGCCCTCGTCGTCGTACACGTCACAGAACACGAGCGCGGTCCTGGGCAGCCACGGGATCAGCCGCAGCGTGCCGAGATCCGGCACCATCTTCATGTCACCGTAGCCGCGCTCCCACGACGTCAGCTTGAAGCCGGGCAGCGGCTCCATGTCGATGTTCACGGTGAAGAGGTAGATGCACGCGTGAGCGCCGTCGCCCGCCACGTGGTCGAGGAAATAGCGCCCGACCATGCGCTTGCCCATGAGACGCCCGAACCCGTCAGGAAAGACGGTGAGCACGGTGTCGACCTCGCCGCGTCGGATCAGCGACTCCAGCGATTTGAGGTCGAGCCGGCCGGGCATGTCGCGGATAGTAGCGCAACGGCACTCGCTGTGCCATGCTTCGGCCGTGACGGCCCCACCGCGCCGTCGGCGAGAACAGCTCGGCTGGTACGTCTACGACTGGGCCAACTCGCCATTCCCGACGACCGTCGTCACCGTGTTCCTCGGCCCGTACCTGACGACGGTGACGAAGTCGGTCGCCGACCCCGCCGGCTTCATCCATCTCCTCGGCGTGCCGATTCATGCGGGCGCCTTCTTCCCGTACGTCGTGTCGCTGTCGGTGCTGGGTCAGGTGATCGTGCTTCCGGTGCTCGGCGCCCTCGCGGATTACTCGCAACGCAAGAAGCAGATGCTCGGATTCTTCGCGTTCCTCGGCGCCGCCGCCACGGTCGGGTTCTACTTCGTCGACCACGACCGGTACCTGCTCGGCGGCGCGCTCTTCCTCGTCGCGAACGTGAGCTTCGGCGCCTCGGTGGTGTTCTACAACGCATTTCTGCCGGAGATTGCCACCGCCGAGGAACGCGATGCCGTGTCGTCGCGCGGCTGGGCGCTGGGATATCTCGGTGGTGGCCTGCTCCTCGCGCTGAACCTGTGGCTGTTCTCGGCCGCGCCGCGCCTCGGCCTCGGGATCGCTCAGGCGGTGCGCATCAATCTGGCGTCGGCCGGCGTCTGGTGGGCGCTCTTCACGCTGATCCCGCTGTCGACCCTGACGAACCGCCGGCCCACCCGATCACTGCCGGCCGGCGAGGCGTACCTGACCATCGGCTTCCGGCAGCTCGCGCGGACGCTGCGGCGCGCGCGCGATTATCCGCACACGCTCTGCTTCCTCGCCGCCTACCTCCTGTACAACGACGGCATCCAGACCGTCATCACGATGTCGTCCGTCTTCGGCCAGGAGGAGCTGGGACTGCCGATCGCGACGCTCACGACGGTGATCCTGATGGTCCAGTTCGTCGCCTTCGCCGGCGCGCTCGCCTTCGAGCGGGTGGCACGGATGATCGGCGGCAAGCACGCGATCGTGGCGAGTCTCGTGATCTGGTGCGGCACGGTCGCGTACGCGTGGAGCCTGCTCAGGACGGTCACGGAGTTCTACGTGCTGGCCGCGGTGATCGCGCTCGTGCTGGGCGGCAGCCAGGCGTTGAGCCGTTCGGTGTATTCGCTGATGATTCCCCGGGGACAGGAAGCGGAGTACTTCAGTCTCTACGAGGTGAGTGAACGCGGCACGAGCTGGCTCGGGCCGCTGCTCTTCGGGCTCGCGCTCCAGGTCACCGGAAGTTATCGGATCGCGATCCTGTCGCTGCTGCTGTTCTTCGTGCTGGGTCTCGCGCTGCTGGCGCGTGTCGATGTCGGGCGCGCAGCACGCGAGTCGGGCAACGTGAAGGACGACTAGGCTGGGGGCGTGTCGACTTATCGAGGCGGGCGCCGGGTTCCCCGGCGACCGACGAGCGTATGGAGGTCTGGGGGCCTTCGAGGCCTCCCAGCCTAACCGATTTCGATCGGGACCGGTGGGATCAGCAGCACCAAGAGAATCAGGCACGCGATCCCGACGAGCCGGCGCCCGGGCGACAGCGGCGTCACGTCGTCGAGCGGCGGGCTATGGTGAAAGCCCACGAGGAAGAAGATCAGCGCGGCCCAGACGACCCAGTTCGCCGACCACGTGATGGCCGCCATGGCGAGCAGCGCCACGAACGTCAGCCCGCCGACGAGCCGATGGCGGCGCCCGAACAGCGCATAGGCGATGCGGCCGCCGTCGAGCTGTCCCACGGGAAAGAGATTCAGCGCCGTCACGAACAGTCCCACCCAGCCAGCAAGCGCGACGGGATGGATGAACACGTCCCAGCCGGCCGGGATCCGTCCGAACTGCAAGTACACCAGCAACCGCATCAGCAGGGAGTCGCCGAACGCGATGTGCTCGCCGGGCGGGATCGGCGCGATCCGGGACCATTCGAGCCCGAGAATGATGGCGGGGACGGCGATCGCGAGCCCCGCCAGCGGGCCCGCCACCGCGATGTCGAAGAGCGAGTTGCGGTCCCGAGCGGGCGAGCGCATGCGGATGATGGCGCCGAGCGTGCCGAACAGGAACGGCGGGGGTGCCGGAATGAAATACGGCAAGCTGACCGACGCCTTGTAGTAGCGGGCCGTGAAGTAGTGGCCGAACTCGTGCGTGCCGAGAATGGACAGCAGTGTGATCGCGAACGGCGCGCCGCTGAGGAGCGCCGAAAGCGACCACTGGTCCGTCGCGCCCGACATCAATGCGCCGGCAAACAGCGTGGAGAGGCACGTCAGCAGGAAGAGCACGATGTGCACGGCGACGCGCTGCGGCGCGGTGGTCTGGGCCAGCGGCCACGCCTGGATCGACACGCCGCCGTTGGTGTCAGCGCGCACGAACGGCGTGTAGCCGAACGGGCGGAACCGCTCCACCAGCAGCTCGACGGCGCGAGCCGGCTCGACCATGAGATCCCCGCGAAAGACGACGATCCCGCCGAGGATCTTCCGCTCACGGACGAGCAACAGGTCCTCGACGTTCCGGCGCAGCAGGTCCTCGATGATCAGCAGATCGTCCGCCGGAGCCGGCTCACCGCGGACCGGCCGTCGAAACGGCCAGGGCAACGTCAGAAAAGGACGAAGCTGCACGACGTCAGCCTACCATGCGGCCAGGCGGGCGACGATGGACCTTACCGCCACGAGACCGCGTTCGAGGTAGACGACACCGAGCACGGCCTCCAGCGTCGTGGCGAGGATCGACGTCCTGGCGCGCCCGCCGGTCTGATCCTCTCCGCGCCCGAGCTTGAGCAGCGCGCCCAGCTCGAGCTGCGCCGCCCATCGCGCCAGGTTCGCGCCCGACACGATCTCGGCGCGCCGGGGCGTCAGGATCCCGACCGGCGCTTCGGGCGCGAGCGCGTAGAGATGCTCGGCGACGATCAGCGAGAGCGCGGCATCGCCGACGAGCGCCAGCGCTTCGTGGTGCGGAGTCGGCGGATGCTCGTTGGCGTACGAGGTGTGCGTCAGCGCGCGCTCGAGCAGGAGCAGGTCGCCGAAGTGATGACCGAGCCGCTGCTCGAGCGCGGCGACGACGTCGGGATCCACCGGTGAGCTATACGGCGCGTCGGACGTGGCGCTACGCGCGGTATTTCCTGAACGCCAACGTCGCGTTGGTCCCGCCGAAGCCGAAGGCGTTCGACATCGCGATCTCGACGTCTTGCTTGCGCGCCTGGTTCGGAACGTAATCCAGGTCGCAGTCAGGATCGGGCGTCTCGTAGTTGATCGTCGGCGGCAGGATGCCGTGATGGAGCGCCAGCACCGTCGCGATCGCCTCGACGCCGCCCGCCGCGCCGAGCAGGTGGCCGGTCATCGACTTCGTCGACGAGACGGCCAGTCGACGCGCGTGATCGCCGAACACCTTCTTGATCGCGAGCGTCTCGAACTTGTCGTTGTACACGGTGGAGGTCCCGTGCGCGTTGATGTAGCCGATCTCGCTCGGATCCAGGGCAGCGTCCCGCAGCGCGGCCCCCATCGCGCGCATCGCGCCATCGCCGTCGGGGTCGGGCGCGGTCATGTGATGCGCGTCGCCGGTCATGCCGTACCCGATGATCTCGGCGTAGATCCGGGCATCCCGGCGGCGCGCGTGCTCGAGCGATTCGAGCACGATGATGCCGCCACCTTCACCGCACACGAATCCGTCGCGATTGCCGTCGAACGGGCGCGAGGCTCGTTCCGGCTCCTCGTTGCGGGTCGACATGGCCTTCATCGAGCAGAACCCGGCGATGGTGAGCGGCACGATGATCGCCTCGGCGCCGCCCGCGATCATGACGTCCGCCTCGCTGCGCTGGATGATCCGGTACGCGTCGCCGATGGCGTGGTTGCCGGTCGCGCATGCGGTCACCACCGCCGAGTTCGGCCCCTTGGCGCCGAAGCGCATCGAGACGAGGCCCGAGGCCATGTTCACGATGAGCATGGGAATGAAGAACGGAGAGACCCGATCGGGCCCCTTCGTCAGCAGCACCTGGTGGGAGTCGAGGAGGGTGGTGATGCCACCGATGCCCGAGCCGATCACCACGCCGAAGCGCGTGCTGTCGACCTTGCCGACGTCCAGGCTTGCGTCCTCCACCGCCATGACCGAGCACGCGATCGCGAAGGTGAGGTACGGATCGAGACGGCGGGCCTCCTTCTTGTCGACGAACTTCAGCGGATCGAAGTCCTTGACCTCGCCGGCGATGCGGGTCGTGAACCGGAAATTGCCGCTGTCGTCCTTGCCGGTCGTGTCGAACCTCGTGATGGGCCCGATGCCGGAACGCGCATGGAGGAGCGCATTCCAGAACTCCTCCGTGCTGTTGCCCACGGGGGTGAGAGCGCCGAGACCGGTGATGACGACCCGTCGGGAGTCCACCGCGTTACGAGTTGTCCTTGATGTACTGGATCGCGTCCCCCACGGTGACGATCTTCTCGGCGTCCTCGTCGGGGATCTGGATGTCGAAGTTCTCTTCCAGCGCCATCACGAGCTCGACGGTGTCCAGCGAGTCGGCCCCGAGATCCTCGATGAACTTCGCGGTCGGGGTGACGTCGTCCTCCTCGACCCCCAGCTGCTCGCAGATGATCTCCTTCACCTTCTCCTCGACTGACTTCGCCATGAAGCCCTCACCTCCACGAAAGAATGACTGCGCTGCCGCTGAGCCGCGTCACAGGTAGAGCCCGCCGTTGACGTGAAACACCTGCCCGGTGATGTACGCCGCCCCGTCTCCGGCCAGGAATCCTACCATCTCGGCGACCTCGCGGGCCGTGCCCGCGCGGCCCAGCGCGATCTGTGCGAGCAATGCCTCCCGCGCCGCCGCCGGCATCGTGGCCGTCATGTCGGTGTCGATCAGGCCCGGCGCCACCGCGTTGACCAGGATCGACCAGTGCGCCAGCTCGCGGGCGGCGGCCTTCGTGAGACCGATGAGACCCGCCTTGGCAGCCGAGTAGTTCACTTGCCCGGCGTTGCCCATCGCCCCGGCCGTCGACGAGATGTTGATCACGCGGCCGCTCTTCTGGCGGATCATCGTCTTCGACACCGCCCGCAGCATCAAGAATGCGCCGCGGAGATTCACGTCCATGACCTGGTCCCAATCCTCGTCCTTCATGCGAAGGAGGAGGCCGTCCCGGGTCATGCCGGCGTTGTTGACGAGGACGTCGATCCGTCCGAAACGCTCCCTGGCGGCGTCGGCGAGGCGGTCGGCATCCTGCCGCTTCGCGGAATCCGCGACGACGCCGAGCACAGGAGCGCCAAGCGTCTCCAGCTCCTTCACCGCACGTTCGAGACGGTCGGCGTCGCGGCCAGAGACTACCACGGCGGCGCCGCTTTCGGCGAGGCGCGCGGCGATCGCGGCGCCGATCCCGCGCGAGCCCCCGGTCACGATGGCGACCCGACCCGCGAGCGCCTTGACCGTCATCCCGCGGCTGCGAGCCCGGCCAGCGCCTTCTCGAGCCCGTCCGGATGTTCGATCGCGATCCCGCGAACGCCGTTGAGGATCCGCCGAAGAAGCCCCGTCAGCACCCGGCCCGGGCCGACTTCGACGAAGGCCGTGGCGCCCTCTTGCGCGAGGCGCGCTACGCAATCCGTCCAGCGCACCGGGCTCGCGACCTGGCCGATCAGCGCCGGCTTCACGTCGGCGGCGGTCCTGATGAGCAGGCCATCGAGGTTACGGGCCACGGGGACGCGCGGATCAGCCACGGCCACGGCGTCGAGCTCGGGCGCCAGACGTACGGCCGCCGGCGCCATCAAGGAGCTGTGAAACGGCGCGCTCACCGGAAGCATCACGCTCATCTTGCCGCCGCCTCGCGCGGCGAGAGCGAGCGCACGCTCGACGGCAGTCCGATGACCGGCGATGACGATCTGACCGGTCGAGTTGACGTTGGCGACTTCCACGACCTGACCTTCGGCGGCTTCGGCACAGAGGAGCTCCACGGCGCCGATCTCGAGGCCCATCACCGCTGCCATGGCTCCCGTGCCGACGGGCACCGCCTCTTGCATGAACTCACCACGCTTGCGGACCAGGCGAACGGCGTCGGCGAAGCGCAGCGCCCCGGCGACAACGAGCGCGGAGTATTCACCGAGGCTGTGGCCAGCCGCGAGCGCCGGCGTGAGCCCTCGCTCCTGGCACGCCGCTGCGGCGGCGACACTTGCGGTGAGCACGGCGGGCTGCGTGTTCGCGGTCAGCGCGAGATCAGCCTCCGGTCCCTCGAAGGCCAGCCGCGTGAGGCTCCAGCCGAGAACGTCGTTCGCTTCCTCGAACACGGCCTTGGCCGCGCGCGAGGTGTCGTAGAACGCCTTCCCCATCCCGACGGCCTGCGAACCCTGGCCCGGAAAGAGAAAGGCTATGCGGGGCTCGCTCACCATCGGACGAGGGCGGCTCCCCAGGTCACGCCGCCGCCGAACGCCGCCATCAGCACGAGATCGCCGCGCTTGAGCCGGCCGGCCGAGACCGCCTCCTCCAGCGCCACGTACACGGATGCCGCGCCGGTGTTGCCGTAGCGGTCGACGTTCACGAACACCCGCTCCATCGGCATGTCGAGCCGCTTCGCCGCGGCCTCGATGATGCGAAGGTTTGCCTGATGCGGGACAAAGAGATCCACGTCGTTCGCCTTGAACCCATGACGCTCGAGAATGATGGACGCGCACTCCACGAACATGCGCACGGCCACCTTGAAGAGCTCACTGCCGCGCATCTTCGCGTAATGCATCCGCTTGTCGACGGTCTCGTGCGACGCCGGGTAGCGCGATCCGCCGCCCGGCATGTACAGCAGGTCCCAGTGCTGCGCGTCCGAGTAGAGATCGGCGTCGATCACGCCGCTGCCGTCCTCCGAGGCTTCGAGCACCGCGGCTCCGGCAGCATCCGCGAGCAGCACGCACGTGCCCCGATCGGTGAAGTCGGTGATGCGGGAGAGCGCCTCGGCGCCGATGCACAGCACGCGCTTGTACTTGCCGGTCTGGATGAACTGCGCGCCGATCGCCAGGCTGTAGATGGACCCCGTGCACGCGGCCCACACGTCGACCGAGCCGATCTTGCGGCAGCCCAGCTTGTGCTGGATGTAGTTCGCCGTGGACGGGAACTGCATGTCCGAGGACGTCGTGCCAACCACGATGAAGTCGACGTCGTGGGGCGTGAGACGCGCGCGCTCGAGCGCTTGCCGGGCCGCCCGCACGCCGAGGTCCGAGGCCGCCTCGCCCTCGGCGACGATACGCCGCTCCCGGATCCCCGAGCGCTTGACGATCCACTCATCGCTCGTGTTGACCATCTGCCCGAGCTCGGCGTTCGTGAGGACCCGCTGCGGCGCGTAGGCGCCGACACCGATGATCTTGCCCCGGATCATTCGCGGCTTCCTTCCCGGCCACCGTACGCCACTTCCGCTTCGAGCGCGGCCTTGATGTGCTCGTTGAGCCCGGCCTTGGCCCACTCCCTGGCCACCCGGATCGCGTTCTTGATCGCCTTCGGCGGCGATGCGCCGTGACAGATGACGGCGGCGCCGTCGATGCCGAGCAGGGGTGCCCCCCCCATCTCGGTGTAGTCCACGCGCCGCCGAAATCGCCGGAACGCCGGCATCGCGAGGGCCGCGCCCATCTTGGAGCGAATGTCGCGGGTCAGCTCTTCCTTGATCATCGCGCCCAGCATCTCCGCCAGGCTCTCCGAGATCTTCAGCGCCACGTTCCCAGTGAAGCCGTCCGTGACCACGACGTCGCAGTGACCGTTGTAGATGTCGCGACCCTCGACGTTGCCGATGAAGTTCATCGACGAGTCCTTGAGTTGTTCGTAGGCCTCCTTGGTCAGCTCGTTCCCCTTGCCTTTCTCCTCACCCACGGAGAGCAGGCCGACGCGCGGTTGCTCGAGCCCCAGGATGTCGCGGGCGTAGACGTGCCCCATCACTGCGAACTGGAACATGTGCCACGGCTTGGGGTCCACGTTCGCGCCGACGTCGAGGAGCACCGTGAACTTCTTGAGGTTCGGCAGCACGGCCGCGATCGCGGGTCGGTCGACGCCACGCAGCACGCCGATGACGAACATCGAGATGGCCATGGCGGCACCGGTGTTCCCGGCCGACACGAACGCGGCGGCCTTGCCGTCGCGCACGAGCTCCGCCGAGATGCGGAGGGACGAGTCGCGCTTCCGGCGAAGGGCATGCGAGGGACTTTCCGCCATGCCGACGACCTGAGAAGCGTGCCGGATTTCGAGGCCAGCACCGCCGGCGTTGAGCCGGGCGACCTCGCGTTCGATGGCTTCGCTGTCGCCTACGAGGGTGACCGCCGTCCCGAATTCCCTGACCGCGGCCACGGCACCTTCGACAACCACCGTGGGGCCGTGGTCTCCTCCCATGGCGTCAACGGCGATTTTCATGCGGGCGGCCGTGGGACGCGGCTACGCGCCTTCGACCGCGACGATCTCCCGGCCTTTGTAGTACCCGCAATGCGGGCAGATCCGGTGCGGCGCCTTGGTCTCCCGGCACTGTGGGCACACGGACCGCGCCACGGGGGTCAACTTGTAGTGCGTGCGGCGTTTCCGTCCCCGCGTTTTAGAGTGGCGTCGTTTCGGCAGCGGCATCGTGGTCCCCTATCGTGTGAGAGTGCGCTCGGCCTGTGGGGCTATCGCTTGTGACCGCTATCGCGTCAGGCGGGTGGACAGGTCTCGGAGTACGGCGAGCCTCGGCTCCGCCGGCCGCTCCGGGCAGGTGCACGTCACCAGATTGCGATTGCCACCGCAGACGGTGCACAGACCGCGGCAGTCCTCGCGGCAGAGCGGCTTCATGGGCAGCGCGAGCGAGATCTCCGTCTCGAGCACCCGCGACACGTCCAGCTGGTCGCTGGCGTAGAAGTCGACGTCGAGATCATCGGCGCCGAGCTCGACGCTGTCCGCTCCGACCGGTCGTGGCGCGAAGCAGAGATCCACGGTGGTCTTCACTCTGGCCGGGAACGATTCGAGGCAACGGCTGCACACCAGAGGCACCGCCGCCTCGACCTCCCCATTGACGACCACGTCGGCGCCGTCGGGCACGAGATGGAGCGAAACCGCCTGCAGCACCCACGAAGCATCCGCGAACGGAGCCGTGAACTGGCCTGGATCCTGGAAGGTCAGACCTTCCTCCTGGAGCTCGGACACCTTGATGATCATGACTTCTACACTCCGGGGCCTATACCTCGCGTAACTCTCCGTCAACAAAGACATTTTTAGTAAACCCGGCCAGTATATCGGCGAGGGGTTGCGAAGTCAAGGCATTTGACCCGCCCGGGCCTGTTTGCTACGCTGCCGGGTAAGGATCAGGGCCATGTCGAACATCTTCAAGACCGCGCTGTTGCTGGGCGTTCTCACCGCGCTTCTCGTGCTGATCGGCGGCGCGATGGGCGGACGTCAGGGCATGATGATCGCCTTCTTCCTGGCGGTCGTGATGAACTTCATGAGCTACTGGTTCTCGGACAAGATCGTGCTCGCGATGTACAGCGCCCAGCCGATCGAGGAGTCCCAGGCACCGGGCCTGTACGCCATTGTGAGACGACTGACGACTCGGGCGGGAATCCCGATGCCCCGCGTCTACCTCATCCCGACGGACGCGCCCAACGCGTTCGCCACCGGGCGTAATCCCGAGCACGCAGCTCTCGCGGTCACCGAAGGCATCATGCGGATCCTCGACGAGGACGAGCTCGAGGGCGTGCTCGCGCACGAGCTGGCGCACGTGACGAACCGCGACGTCCTCATCTCGACCATCGCCGCGACGCTCGCGGGCGCCATCACGTACCTGGCTCACATGGCACAGTGGGCAGCAATCTTCGGCGGCGGGCGCAGCGACGACGAAGAGGGCGGCAGCAATCCCTTCGCGCTCATCCTGATGGCCGTGCTGGCGCCTGTTGCCGCGATGCTCGTGCAGCTTGCCGTCTCACGGGCCCGCGAGTACCAGGCCGATGCCTCGGGCGCGCGCCTGGCGGGACGCACGTGGGGATTGGCCAAGGCGCTCGAGAAGCTGCAGATGGCGTCGCAAGTGGCGCCGATGGCCGCCAATCCGGCGACCGCGCATCTCTTCATCGTCAATCCGCTGAGTGGCCAGGCCCTGATGCGGCTCTTCTCAACGCATCCTCCGATCGAGGAACGGATCGCTCGACTGCGCGCCATGAGGGTGCAGGGCGCCTGATTTCTTGTAGTGGGGCCCGCGAGCCCGCAATTTCCGAGGGTGGGCTGTATCCAGATGCGGCGCGTCGAGCCACAGCCGCAATCTCCGTGCGCACGTCTTGACTTCCGACGCCGCCACTCGTAACGACGGACTGATCAACCCCGACCTCATCCGGAGCTGGCTCGCCTGGGGGCTCGGCTGGCTGCTTCTGTTCCCGACCATCGGCGCGATCGTCTCGCTGAAGTTCAACGACCCGGCATTCCTCGACGGTGTCCCGTGGCTCACGTTCGGCCGCCTGCGTCCGATCCACGTCAACGGCGTCATCTGGGGCGCGTTCTCGACGCTCTTCCTCGGGTTGTGCCACTACGTGGTGCCACGGCTCTGTGGAGTGCGCCTCTGGAAGGAAGGCTGGAGCCGACCGTTGCTCTGGGTCTGGAACGTCAACCTCGCCCTTGCGATGGTCCTCCTGGCGCTGGGATGGAACCGTGGCTGGGAGGTCGGCGAGCTGCCGCTCGTGAACGTCGTCGTGCTGCTCGGGGTCATCGTGATCTTCACCGTGCAGTTCCTGATGACGATCAAGCACCGGACCGACGCGCCTCTCTACGTCTCGCTCTGGTACCTGATCGCGGCATTCGTGTGGACCGACGTGAATCTGGTCCTGTTGCTGCTCGGTCCCGACCACCTGCCCGGCATCAACAACGCCGCCTGGCACGGCTTGTTCCTCCATTACGTGGTCGGGCTGTGGATCACGCCCGCCGGCTACGTCCTGATCTACTACTTCCTGCCGGCAAGCCTGCGCACCCCGATCTACAGCCACAAGCTCTCGCTCATCGGATTCTGGTCGCTGGCGTTCTTCTACCCTTTCGTCGGTCTCCATCACTATCTCTACTCGCCGATCGCCGACTGGGCCGAGACCATCGCCATCGTGTCGTCGATGATGCTGATCATCCCCGTCTGGACGGTGTTGCAAAATTTCTTCGGGACCATGGTCGGGCGCTGGTCCGAGATCGGCCGGAACTTGCCGGCCAAGTTCCTCATGGTCGGCGCGGTGATGTACCTCGTCGGGTGCTTCCAGGGCTCGGTGGAAGCGTTGCGGTCGCTCCAGCAGCCCACGCACTTCACCGACTTCGTCATCGCCCACTCCCACATCACGGTCTTCGGCACGTTCGTCATGTGGGCGCTCGGCGGCACGCTCTACGTCTGGCCTCGCGTCACGCGGGCGCCGCTCGCAAGGTTCACGCTCGCCAACTGGAGCTTCTGGCTCGTGGTCCTCGGCATCGCGTCCATGACGCTCGTGCTCGTGGCCAACGGACTGCAGCAGGGATTCATGTTGATGGCCCAGGCGGAATGGATCGACTCGGTCAACGCGATCCGGCCGTACTGGTGGCTCCGGACCTACACGGGCCTCACGATGGACGTCGGGATGTCGCTGCTCGTGCTCGCGCTCATGATGAGCAGCCCCGCGACGTCCTCTATCACTCGCCTCGGACGGCGGGGCCCCAGCCCCGCGACGTCCTCCGGCTCGCACGATTTTCAGATCGCTCGCCTCGGACGGCGGGGCCCCAGCCCCGCGACGTCCTCCGGCTCGCACCGCCATTGAGATCGATCAAATCCGTCGCGGTGGGGGCGGGCTTCTTCTTCGTGACCCTGGCGCTGTTCGTCCAGGGCGTGCTGCCGTCGCTGATCCCGGAGTCGAGGACGCGTCGCGTGACCCGCGCGGTGCGAACCGAGCTCGGCGACGTCAAGTGGGTGCGCTACGACGCCGCCGATTACACGCCGATCGAACAGCTCGGGCGCCGCGTCTACATCCGCGAGGGTTGCTGGTACTGTCACAGCCAGTACGTCCGCCCGGTCGCCGGCGAGGACCTGCGCTGGGGACCGGTGTCCGAGGCGGGTGAATACGCGTTCGACGTCCCGCACCTCTTCTCGACACGGCGCATCGGGCCTGATCTGTCTCGCGTCGGCTTGAAGTACGGGGACGACTGGCACTACGCGCATCACTGGAATCCGCGCCTGACGGTCCCGGAGTCGATCATGCCGCGCTTCCCGTGGCTCTTCGTCGAGGTGCGGGTACCCGTGCGCGCCGAGCGCGGCACGCTCGTGATCGAGACGACTTCGGCGCTCGCGCGCTACTTCACGATGAAGCCGGACCGGCCCGTCCTGCTCTTCCCCAGCGAGTCGGGCATCACGTTCGTTCCCCCGCGCGCCGACGGCGAGCTGCCGATCGACGGCGTCCCGGTGCTCGATCTCACGCCGTTTGGAAGCCGACCGCCGGCGCTCGCCTCGGTCCGCCTCATCTTCCCGCGCCGGGACATGGTCGCGCTCGTTCGCTACGTCCAGAAGCTCGGGACCAACCGTGGTGCCTGGCGGGAAGTATTCGAGCCGCAGAGCGTGTCGTTCTCGGTCATGACGATCCCGAGCACGCCCGACCTCCTGGAACGGGGACGGCAAGCGTACACACGCCGCTGCGTTGGATGTCACGGTGCCCGCGGCGACGGCAACGGCCCGGCCGCGACGTTCCTCTCGCCGCGACCGCGTGACTTTACCACCGGCGTCTTCAAGTTCCGCACGACGCCGTCAGGGTCGCTCCCAACCGATGGCGATCTCTTCCGCACGGTGAGCCGCGGTGTTCGCTGGACCGCGATGCCCACGTGGCATGAAGTTCCCGAGAAGGACCGGCTGGCGGTCGTCAGCTACATCAAGACGTTCTCGCCGCGCTGGAAGACGGACCGGCCCGAGCCGGCGGTGACGATTCCGGCTCCGCCACGAGTCGGCGAGTCCCTGCTGGCGTCCGGGCGCGAGCTCTACGCAAAGGCCAAGTGCGCGGAGTGCCACGGCGAGACCGGAGCGGGTAACGGGCCATCGGCAGGCCAGCTCCGCGATGACTTCGAGCTGCCGATCCGCCCGACGGATTTCACGCGGGGCCAGTTCAAGGGCGGCTCCGCCGTCAGCGACGTCTTCCGGACCATGACGACCGGCCTGGACGGTACGCCGATGCCGTCGTTCGGCGAGACGCTGACGGACGACGAGCGCTGGGCGATCTCGTACTACGTGCTGTCCTTCTCGGCGTGGGGCGACCCGTTGACGGGAAAGAAGCTCGATCTCGCGCCGGCGACCAAAGCGTCGTTGAACTCGCCCGACGTGACTGCCGACCATCCGCGCACAGCCGTGGACCCGAACGCGTCGCCCAGCGCCGTGGCCGGCCGCATGAGTCGGCGAACCATCTACTACCCTGGAGTGCTGGAGTAACCGACCGTGCTTGAGCAGCTCACGCTCGGCGAGTTCGTCGTCGCGGTCCTGATGGGATTGGGAGCGCTGTGCGCGTTCGTCTGGGGCGTGGCCAGCGGGAGCTTCCGGAACGTCGAGGGCATCAAGCACCAGGTGCTCCGGGCCGAGGAGAAGGATGATCCCGGAATCTGACGACGACCGGAACGTGATCCACGACTATGCCGGCGGCGAGATCCGGAGCCGTCGTGGGATCGTGAACGCCTGGCTGATCGTCGTGTACGTGGCGCTCGGAATCTGGGCCGTCTACTACCTCATCCGGTACTGGGGCGGGCTCGGCCCCGGCCTGGGTCAGTAGCTCTCCGCGGCCGTGAGCGCTGAACGAATCCTGATCGCGCTGGCCGTCGCGAACCTCGTCGTTCTCGGGCTCGCCGCGGTGATGAATGTCCTCGGACCACTCCTGAGATAACGGCGCGGCATGCGGGCTGCCGTCGCGATCCCCGTGGTCCTGCTCGCGATCGTGTACACGCGCGGATGGCTCCGAATCAGCCACACCCGTCGCTCGGCTGGGGTGTGGGCACGGGCGGCGCTGGCGATCGGTGGTCTCGGAGCCGTGATGGTCGCGCTGAGCTCCCCCGCCGACGAGCTGGCACACGAGCTCTTCAGCGCGCACATGGTGCAGCACCTGCTGCTGGTCAGCGTGGCAGCGCCCGCGATACTGATGTCCAACCCGCTCGCCGCCACGCTGTGGGGGCTTCCGGTATGGGTGCGTCGTCACGTCTGCCGGCTGCTGGCCGCGGCGAGTCCCGCGCGGCGGCTTTTCCAGGCGGTGACATTCACGCCGGTTGCATGGATGGCCCACGCCGTCGTCCTGTGGGTGTGGCATCTCCCGCTCGTGTACGATGCGGCGCTCGACGGCCGGATCATGCACGATGCCGAGCACATGCTCTTCTTCACGAGCGCGCTGCTCTACTGGTGGCCGGTGATCGCGCCGGCGCCACGCGTCCGGATACCTCCGCCACCGGTCATCGTCATCGGATACCTCGTGCTTGGCGCCTTTCAAACGTCGGCGCTCGGGCTCTGGTTGATGACCCGGTCGCACGCGCTCTACGCGGCCTACGCCGTGACCCCTGGTGCCTGGGGCTTCACGCCGCTGGAGGATCAGGCCTGGGGTGGGGTGATCATGTGGACCGTCTCGGCCGTCGTCGACATCGCGGCCGTCCTCGCGGTGCTGTTTCGTTTCTTTGCGAAAGACGGCCAGCGCGCCTCAGCCGTCCTTGACCCTGGCCCACCACCGCGTGACAATCGATCGGTTGACGCATGATTGCTGATCCCCTCATCCGGGCCACGGGCCTCGCGAAGATCTTCGGCACGACGCGCGTGCTGAATGGCGTGGCGCTCGACGTACACGGCGGCGAAGCCGTGGCGCTGCTCGGATCGAACGGTGCCGGCAAGACGACGCTCCTGAGGATTCTGGCGACGCTGTGCCGACCCTCGAAGGGCACCGCCGTGGTCGCCGGTCATGACTGCGTGAACGACGCCGAGGGCGTGAGGAAGAACATCGCGTTCGTGGGCCACGGCGCTCACGTGTACGAAGAGCTGACGGCGCGCGAGAACTTGAAGTTCTGGATGGCGCTCGGCGGAGGCCCGATGGCACCGTCGACGCTGCTCGACGCGCTCGGCGCGGTGGAGCTGGACCGCCATGCCGACGACCAGGTGCGCACGTTCTCGGCGGGCATGAAACGTCGGCTGACGCTCGCGCGGCTCGTGCTGGCGCCGCCGCGCGTCCTGCTGCTCGACGAGCCGTCGGCCGGGCTCGATCAGCGGGCCTGGAAGTGGGTCGAGGACTACCTGCGAACGCTGAAGGAATCCGGCAGCGCCGTGCTGATGACGACGCACAGCTTCAACCGAGGACTCGAGGTCGCCGACCGGATTGCGATTCTGGCTTCCGGCCGCATCGCCTTCGATGCCCCGCGCGGAGATCTGGCAAGCTCTGAAGTCGAGCGCCTCTATGCGCTCCACACCGAGGAACCGGCGTGAGCTTCGCGCGCCGCGCGTGGGTCGTGGCCTGGAAGGACATGCTGGTCGAGCGCCGATCGAAGGAGACGCTGAACGCCCTGGTGTTCTTCTCGCTGTTGCTGCTGTTCGTGTTCGAGTTCACGCTCGGGCCGGATCGCGAGCGAATGGTCCAGGTGTTACCCGGGCTCCTGTGGCTCGGCTTCATCCTGAGCGGGCTTCTCGCGCTCGGTCGCACGTTCGTCGGCGAGCGGGAGAACGATTGCTGGGACGGGCTGCTCCTGGCCCCCGGCGACAAATCGGCGATCTATCTCGGCAAGCTCGCCGGCAATCTCGCGATCATGCTGACCGTCGAGGCGCTGCTCCTCGCGCTCTTCACGATCTTCTTCGACGTCGATTTCTTGCCGGCGTTGCCGGGACTCGCGGTCATCATCGCGCTCGGCACGGTGGGCTTCGCCGCGGTCGGGACGTTGTTCGCCGCGATGACGGCCAGCGTGCGCGCACGCGAGGTGCTCTTTCCGGTGCTGCTGCTCCCGGTGCAGGTACCCTTGCTGCTCGCGACGGTCAAGGCAACCGAGGCGGTGCTGGCAGGCGAATCTCTGGGCACGGTCGCCCACTGGCTCAAGCTGCTGGCCGCGGCGGATCTCGTGTACTTCGTGGCCGGAATGCTGACGTTCGACTTCATTCTCGAGGGATGACAGGAGGGCGAGCCGCAGGACGTCGCCGGAGCCGCAGGCGCAGGCCGTCCGAGGCGAGTCTGTGATGCGAGGAGGGCGAGCCGCAGGACGTCGCCGGAGCCGCAGGCGCAGGCCGTCCGAGGCGAGTCTGTGATGCGAGGAGAGTCTGTGAACATCACCCGCGTGCTGGGATGGCTGGCCGGAGCCGGACTCGCGGCAGGCCTCGCGATGGGCTTCGGGGTTGCCCCGCGTGAAGCGACGCAGGGCAACGTCCAGCGGATCATGTATCTGCACGTGCCGCTGGCGTGGGTCGCGTACCTGGCCTTCGGCGTCGTGTTCGTGGCCTCGATCATGTATCTGGGGACACGGCGCGCCGCCGCGGATCGCGTCGCGCATGCCTCCGCCGAAGTCGGCGTGATCTTCACCGGGCTCGCCATCGCGGCTGGGTCGATCTGGGGCAAGCCGACCTGGGGCACGTGGTGGACGTGGGACGCGCGGCTGACGAGCGTCGCCGTCCTCTTCATCATGTATCTCGGCTATCTGCTGCTGCGGGGAATGATCGACGAGCACGAGCGCGGCGCCCGGTACGCCGCCGTGCTCGGCATCGTGGCCGCGCTCGACATCCCGCTCGTCCACTTCTCCGTCTACTGGTGGCGCACGCTCCACCAGCCCCCGTCGGTCCTGAAGCCGGGCACGGTGACGATGGATCCGACCATCCTGGCGGCGCTGCTCGTCAATCTGGCCGCCTTCACGCTGCTGTACGCGTACTTCGTCGCCAAGCGGGCTGGGCTTCTCCGCAGCGAGCAGGAGGCCATGGCGTGACGGCCGACCACTGGGGATTCGTGCTGGCCGCGTACGGGTTGGCTGGCGTCGTGCTGATCGGTTACTGGCGGCGACTCGTCAAGCGGGAGCGCGAGCTGACCGGGCCGCGCCGGAGCGTCCGATGACTCGTCGGCGCAAGTTCGTCGCGGGCGGCGTCGTCATCGGAGTCGCGCTCGCGTACATGATCTATGCTGGCGTGACGCAGTCCGCGGTCTACTTCGTCACGCCGGCGGAGCTCCAGAGCGCGCCCGCCGCCGGGAAAGCGTACCGCCTCGGCGGCATGGTGGCGCCGGGCTCGTTGAAGTGGGAGCCGCGCACGCTCGACCTGACGTTCAGCCTGACCGACGGGCGCGCCACCGTGCCGGTGCGCCACAAAGGGACGCCGCCCGATCTCTTCGGCGAGGGACGAGGTGCTGTCGTGGAGGGACGATGGGAGCCGGGGGGATACTTCAAGTCCTCGTTGATCCTGGCCAAGCATTCCGAGGAGTACAAGGCGCCGCATGACGCGACCGAAGCCAGCAGCAAGGAATTGCTGAGGACGCTTCGCAAGGCTGGCCAGTGATTCCCGAGATCGGCTACGGCGGTCTCATTGCCGCGCTCGCCCTCGCGGTGTTCGGCAGCGTGGCGGCTGGCGTCGGCGCGCGGACCAGACGCTCGGAGCTCGTCCAGTCGGCCCAGCACGCCGCCATCGGCGTGTTCGTGCTCGTCACGCTCTGCTTCGCGCTGCTCGTCTACGCGTTTCTCACCTTCGACTTCTCGGTCCGCTACGTCGCGCTGAACACGAACCTCGGCACGCCGTTCTATTACCGCATCACCGCGGTGTGGGGCGCGCTCGAAGGCTCGATCATCCTGTGGACCTGGATGCTCGCGCTGTACACGATGATCGTGATGCTCCGGCATCGCCAGACCTCCGGCGATCTCTATCCCTGGGCGCTGACGACGATGCTCGGGATCGTGGCGTTCTTCCTGCTCGTCATGACGATCCCCGCCCCACCGTTCGAGCGTCTGAGCCCGATCCCGCTCGAGGGCCGCGGACTGAATCCGCTGCTCCAGGACACCGGGATGATCACGCACCCGATCGCCCTCTACCTCGGCTTCACGGGCTTCACCGTGCCGTTCGCGTTCTCGCTCGCGGCGCTGATCACCGGCCGCGTCGGCGACGAGTGGATCACCACGACGCGGCGGTGGACGATCGTCGCCTGGTACTTCCTCTCGCTCGGGCTGCTCATCGGCGGCTGGTGGAGCTATCACGTGCTCGGCTGGGGCGGCTACTGGGCGTGGGACCCCGTCGAGAACGCGGCCTTCATGCCATGGCTGACGGGCACGGCCTTCCTGCACTCGGTGATGATCCAGGAACGGCGACGGATGCTGAAGCTCTGGAACATCTCGTTGATCATCCTGACGTTCGGGCTGACGCTCTTCGGAACGTTCCTGACCCGCTCGGGCGTCATCGCGTCGGTGCACGCGTTCACCCAGGGATCGATCGGCGCGTTCTTCCTCGGCTTCCTCGCGCTCGTCGTTCTCACCGCCCTGACTCTCCTGGCGTGGCGGTGGGACCGCCTCCACGCGCAGGGTGAGCTCGATTCCGTCGTCTCGCGGGAGTCGGTGTTCCTGCTGAACAACGTCTTCCTGGTGGCCGCGGCCTTCACGGTCTTCTTCGGCACGGTGTTCCCGCTGCTTTCCGAGGCCGTGCGCGGCGTGAAGGTCAGTGTCGGTGCGCCATTCTTCAACCAGGTGAACATCCCGCTGTTCCTCGCGCTGATCTTTCTGATGGGCGTCGGACCGCTCATCGCGTGGCGCCGCGCGTCCGCCGACAATCTCAAGCGGAACTTCCTCGCGCCCGTCGTGATCGGAGTCGTCGCCGCTCTCGTGCTGCGGCTCCTCGGCATCGCGTCCGCGCTCGCCGTGCTGGCTCTTGCCCTCACGGTCTTCGTGGCGGCCAGCATCACGGTGGATTTCGTCCGGGCGACGCGCGCGCGCCGGCGGCTCGGAGAAGCAGTGCTGCCGGCCATGGGCGGGCTGCTCCTGCGACACAACCGCCGCTACGGCGGCTTCGTGATCCATCTCGGCATTCTCGTGATCACGCTCGGCATCACCGGCTCGCACGCCTGGTCGGTGCAGACCGAGACGACGCTCAAGCGTGGAGAAGCCGCCGAGCTCGCCGGCTACCGCTTCCGCTTCGACGGACTGTCGGCAACGGAAGAATCGAATCACGTCAAGGTGAGCGGCTTCTTCACCGTGTCGAATGGCCGGGCTGGCGCGATGACGCTGCAGCCAGCGCGGAAGTTCTATCCGCAAGAGCAGGCGCCCATCGCGTACGTCGATTACCGCCTCGGATTGAAAGAGGATCTCTACCTGGTCCTCGGCGATTTCGCCCGCGACGGGAGCCAGGCCACGGTGAAGGTGCAAGTGAACCGGCTGGTGAGCTGGATCTGGATCGGCGGTCTCGTGCTCACGCTCGGAGCCGCGCTGGCGATTCTCCCGGAGCGACGCGCGCGATGAAGCGGGCGTGGCGCTGGCTCATCCCGCTCTCCGTCGTGCCGATGCTCGCGCTGCTCGCGTACGGGTTCCGGCTCAATCCGCGGGACGTCCCGTCGCCGCTCATCGGCCGACCGGCCTCCGTGTTCACGCTGAACACCGTCGAGGGCACATCGGTCTCGCTCGAGGCCCATCGAGGAGCGGTCGTCGTCGTCAATTTCTGGGCGTCGTGGTGCCGGCCCGCGTGCTACGAAGAAGCGCCCGTGCTCGAGCGCGCATGGCGCGCGTACCAGGACCGCGGGCTGGTGCTCATCGGCGTCGACATCCAGGACACGCCGGACGCGGCGCGGCAGTTCATCAACGACTTCTCGCTCAGCTTTCCGAACGTCCGCGACGTCACCGGCAAGGTGTCCGTCGACTATGGCGTGTACGGAGTTCCCGAGACGTTTTTCCTCGACCGCCGGGGCCGCATCCGCGCCAAGCACGTCGGCGCCGTCAGCGAGGAGATCTTCCGCCAGCACGTGGAACGGCTGCTCGGCGAGCCCGCATGAGGATTTTGGAAATTTGCCGTCGGGGCCTGGCGTTCTTCGAGATGATGCTGTTGGCCCTCGTCATGGCGCTCGCGGCACCAGCCACGGCACAGCAGCCCGCGACTCCCGTCAACGACCGGACCGCTCACGAGGTGGCCTCCCAGCTCCGGTGTGTCGTCTGCCAGAATCTCTCCGTCGCCGATTCGCCGTCGGAGATGGCGACCCAGATGCGCGTGATCGTCCGTGAGCGGCTGGCTGCGGGCGACCGTCCCGATCAGGTCATCCAGTACTTCGTCGATCGCTACGGCGAGTGGATTCTCCTCGCGCCACGCCGGCACGGCTTCACGCTGCTGGTGTGGCTCTTCCCGGTCGTCGTGGTAATCGTCGGGCTGGGCGCGACCGTTCTCGTGGTGCGGCGCTGGACGCGGCGGGCCAACGTCGAACGGGCTCGGCCGGCCGCCGTCGATCCGAGCATGCGCGAGCGGATCCGCCGCGAGATGGAGACGGAACCGTGACCGGCGTCATTGTCGCCGCCCTCGTCATCGGCGTGCCTGCGCTCGGCTTTGCGATGTGGCCTCTCGTGGCCCGTCCCGGTCGCCATCGTGGATTGCTCCCGCTGCCGCATGACAGCCGAGCGGAGCTACGCGAGCAGAAGCGCGCGGTGATTCGCGCGCTCCGCGAGCTCGACTTCGAGCACGGCGCCGGTCACCTCTCCGACACCGATTACGCCGAGTTGCGGGCGCGCTATGAATCCGAAGCGGCGGCAGTCCTCGGCGAGCTGGATCGGCTCGGCCCCGGCCGTGAGCCGGCTGAACGTCCGAAGGCCGCACTCCCCGCGCGACGTTCGGCCTGGCGCCATCCGCTCGTCACGGGAGCCGCTGCCGTGGGACTCGTGGCGTTCGGTGTGACCCTCGGCGTCGGCATCATGCGTTACACGAGCCCCGATTCGAGCGCGGGCACACCGGTGCCCGGGTCGCGCCCGCTTGCCGCTCTGCCCGGAGGACCGGACGTGACGGCGGGTCCGCCGGCTGGCGCGGGCGACGCCTCGACGCCGCCGCGCCCCATCAGTCCAGAGGTCATGGGCCGCATGCTCGAAGCAGCGCGGGCGAGTCTCTTCGAGGGAAATTACAAGGCGGCGCTCGCCGCGTACCAGGCGGTCCTGAAGCGCGATCCGAAGAACGTCGACGCGATGACGCATCTCGGGCTCATCGCCGCGATGGCGGGACACACGGACGTCGGGATGCAGACGATCGATCGGGCGCTCGGCCTCGACCCGAACTACGGGCCCGCGCTGCTCTACCGCGGTCAGATTCTGTACGAAGGCGGGAAGGACGTCGCGGGCGCGATTCGATCCTGGGAGAAGTTCGTCACCGTCACGCCGCCGGGGGACGATCGCGAGCGGGTCACCAAGATGATCGCCGAGGCGAAGAAGTCCGCGGCCTCGAAGTAACCGCGCCGTTACCGGGACATCGAGAAGGAGTGCGTGGTCGAGATCGGAATCGCGAGCAAGCGTTCTCCATGATACCGGACGAGTGGATACCCGGAGTTGATGCGGACCCAGAGCGCGCCGTCCTCCTCGCTGACGAGCACGCCATCCGGATCGAGCTCGACGCCCGCTTCGGTCGCGCCCTTGACGATCGCGGCGCGGATCTTCTGCTCGCGATCGATCGGCCTCCATCCCTTGTCGGCGAGGAGCCTCGGCAGCTCGCGAGACACGACCTCTTCCACGACACTGGACAGCTCGAAGTAGGACGAGATCGCCATCGCACCGGAGTAGATGCCCCAGAGAATCGCGAAGATCATCGCGACCGTGAAGAGGACCTTCACCGGCTGCCCCCGCTGTCGCCGGGCGGCGCGTAGACCCAGATCTTCGCCGCCGCCGGCAACCCCAACGCGATGGTCTGCCCCTCACTCGAGGCGGTGATCGTTCCTGCCCAGGGCGCCACTTCCGTGATGGTCAGGCGGCGGCCCGGGCGCACGTCGTTGCGCCAGAGGTGCTCGAGCAGCTTCTTGTCGGCTTCGGCCTCTTCGGTGATGCGCTCGACGACGACCGTCGCGCCTTCCCGCGCCTGCGCGAGCGGGAACGGCTTCACGGGCGGCGACTTCGGCATGCCGGGAATCGGATTGCCGTGAGGGCAGGTGCTCGGCATGCCGAGGAGCTCGGCGAGACGCAACTCCACCCGCGGCGAGATGGCGTGCTCGAGTCGATGCGCTTCCTCGTGAGCGTCGGTCCAGTCGAACCCGAGCGTGTCGGTGAGCCAGCGCTCGAGCAGCCGGTGCCGGCGCGCCATGACCTCGGCGATCTCGTGACCCTTGGGCGTGAGGAGAAGCTCCTTGTGCCGCCCGACCTTGACGTATCCGCCGCGGGTCAACCGGTGGATCGCCTCCGTGACGGCTGGCGCCGAGATGGCCATGTGCTTGGCCAGCCGAGCCCCGATGACGGGCTTCCCGCTGCTGGCGAGGTCGTAGATCGCGGCCAAGTAGTCCTGCGCGGAGGCGCTCGTATCAGTCGCTTTCGCGCTGACGGTGGGAGTGTTGGCCATGTTTTAAGTGTCGGGAATCTCAGGCCCGGCGTAGCGGCAGTATAGCCCCATGCCGTCGAGACCCGCAATGATGCGTGACGCCAGGAACCGGGGTTGTTGATTTTCCCGATCGGAAACTCTACGGTTCCTGGCATGACCACGTCGCTCGGCGGAAGGGTCGTCGGCCTCACGGAAGCGCGCAGGGCCCGGGAATTGGCAGCGCTTATCACCAAGCTCGGCGGTGTCCCGTATTCCGCACCCGCCGTGCGCGAAGTCCTTCGCGCGGACCGTGGGCCCGCGCTCGCGGTGCTCGACGAGATTTTGCGTGGTGACGTTGCCGCGATCGTGTTCCTCACCGGCGTCGGGACCCGCGCCGTTCTCGATCTCGCCGCCGAAACCGGTGCGCGTGATCGACTCGTCGCGGCGCTGTCAGGCATGACCGTGGCGGCCCGTGGACCGAAGCCGCTCGTGGTGCTTCGCGAGGCCGGCGTCGGCGTGAACGTCGTCCCGTCCGAGCCGACGTCCCAGAGCCTCGTGCATGCGTTGGCCGGACGCGGGCTCGAAGGCAAGGCGGTGGCGGTCCAGCTCTACGGTGACGACAACCCCGTGTTGATCGATGGGCTCACGGCGCTGGGTGCGCGCGTCCGGGAGCTGCCGCTCTACGAGTGGGCGCTTCCCGAAGACGTGACGCCGCTCCGCGGGTTGATTCAGGAGCTGGTGGCCCGCCGCATCGACGTGCTCGCCTTCACCAGCTCGCCCCAGGTCAGGCATCTGTTCGCGTTCGCCCGGAGTCTCGGGCAGTGCGACGCGCTGGGCGAGGCGCTGCGTCATCGCGTCATCGTGGCGAGTATCGGACCGGTGTGCGACGCGGCGCTCGCCGCCGAAGACGTCACGCCGGCTGTTCGCGCGCCGAAGGGCACCATGGGCGCGCTCGTGCACGCGATCGCGGAGCATCTCGCGTCCTCATCGAGCGCGAGGTAGCGGAAGCCGAACTGGCGGCAGTGTAGGGCAGACCCGATGGCTCGAAAACCGAACTCGCCCCTGGGCCTGCCCTACACTGCCGCCAGCTCGGCCTCCGCTACCTCGTGCTCCAGCACCTCGAGGAGGCTGTCGGAGTATCGAGGCGCGCCACAGCTTTGCTGGGGTGCGCCGAGCGTCTGGGGGTGTGGGGGCCATTTCGGGGCCCCCACGTTTACTAGGCGCCCCGAGATCACTTGGAACCCGCGTGCTATTCTTCGCTGTATGAAACGGGCCGACGGCGCGCAGCGAATCACCGAGCTGCGCGAGCAGATCCGCCACCACGACTACCTCTATTACGTGGAAGCGCGGCCCGCGGTCTCCGACGCCGAGTACGACGCGCTCGTGCGGGAGCTGCGAGAGCTCGAAGCCCGCTTTCCCGAGCTCGTCACGCCCGACAGCCCGACCCAGCGCGTCGCCGGCGCGCCCACCGACGTCTTCAAGCCCGTCCAGCATCGAGCCGCCATGCTGTCCCTGGACAACGCGACCAGCCCGGACGATCTGCGCGAGTTCGAGGCGCGGATAAAGCGCGCCCAGCCCGGCGCGCGGCCACGCTACGTCTGCGAGCCGAAGATCGACGGTCTCGGGATCGCGCTGGTCTACGAGCGCGGACGCTTCGCGCGTGGCGCCACGCGCGGCGACGGGCGCGTCGGCGAAGACGTCACGGCGAACATCCGCACGATTCGCAGCGTGCCGATGGTGTTGCGCGACGCGCTCGCGGAGGCGGCCGAGCTCGAGGTCCGCGGCGAGGTGTTCATGCCGCGGGCCGAGTTCCAGAAGCTTAACCGCGGCCTCGAGGACACGGGCGACCCGGTGTTTGCGAACCCGCGGAACGCGGCGGCGGGCGCCGTGCGCCAGAAGGACCCGTCGATCACGGCGCGCCGTCCGCTCGACGCATTCCTCTATCACCTCGGCTACGCGGCCGGTGTTCGCTTCGAGACCCACTGGGAAACGCTGGCGGCGCTGCGAGCCGCCGGCTTCAAGACCAGCCCGCGCGCCGAGCGATGCGCCGACATCGATGCGGTGATCGCGTATTGCCGGCGCCTCGAGGCCGAGCGCGACGCGCTCGGGTACGACGCCGACGGCGTCGTGGTGAAGGTCGACTCGCTGGAGCAGCAACGGCGGCTCGGCTCGACCACGCACCATCCGCGCTGGGCCATCGCGTTCAAGTTCGCCGCGCGTCAGGCCACCACCGTCGTTCGGGCGATCGAGGTCGGCGTCGGCAAGACGGGGGCGTTGACGCCCGTCGCGAAGCTCGAGCCGGTGGAGCTGGCCGGCGTCGTCATCAGCAACGTGAGCCTGCACAATGAGGACGAGATCCGGCGCAAGGACGTGCGCGTCGGAGACACGGTGTTGATCGAGCGCGCGGGCGACGTCATTCCGTACGTCGTGCAGGTCATTGCCGCCAAGCGCCCACCCGGCACCCACGAGTTCACCTTTCCGGATAGCTGCCCGGCCTGCGGCGGCGTCACGTTCCGACCTCCGGGCGAAGCGTACTGGCGGTGCATGAACACCGCGTGTCCGGCCCAGCTCAAGGAGCGGTTGCGACACTTCGGCTCGCGGCGCGCCATGGACATCGAGCATCTCGGCGAAGCGGTCGTCGATCAGCTCGTCGACCGCGGTGTCGTGAAGGACTTCGCCGATCTCTATCGCCTCACCGTCGAAGACGTGGCCCAGCTCGAGCGGTTCGCCGAGAAATCCGCCGGCAACCTCGTGGCCGCCATCCAGGGCTCGAAGCCACGTGGCCTGACGCGCCTCGTGAATGCGCTCGGCATTCGGATGGTCGGCGAGCGCGTCGCCGGGCTTCTGGCGCGCCGCTTCGGCAGCATTGATCGCATCGCGGCGGCGACCGTCGAAGAGCTCGGCGAGGTTCACGGCATCGGGGACGAGATCGCCCGCTCGGTGCGAACGTTCTTCGACGACGAGCACAACCGGCGGGTGATCGACCGGCTGAAGGCGGCCGGCGTCGAGACGACCGAGGCTGGGGTGACCGACGGACCCACGCCCCTGGCCGGCAAGACGTTCGTCCTCACGGGCACACTCTCGACGCTCACGCGAGAGGCCGCGCGCGAGCTCGTGCAGCGCCTCGGCGGACGGGTGGCCGCCTCGGTCTCGAAGAAGACCGACTACGTCGTCGTCGGTGAGGACCCCGGCAGCAAGGCCGACGACGCTCGTCGCCTCGGTGTGCCCATCCTCGACGAGACCGCATTCCGCGAGCTCGTGAACGCATGAGGCGATCGACGAGCCTCGTCGCGGTCACCGCGCTGCTCCTCACCGTCTCGTCGGCCGCGGCCACACCCACGCCGGACGAAGCGCGTGCTGCGCTCGGCAACACGGCGGACGTGGAAAGCCGCCGGCTGGGAGCGCGCACGCTCGGGGACAGTGGAACGATGAGCGACGTGCCCGCACTGGTCCGCGCCCTCCGCGACACCGACGCCCTCGTACGCAGGCTGGCCGAGCAAGCGCTATGGCACGTCTGGAGCCGCTCCGGCGATGCGGAGGTCGACGACCTCCTCGGTGTCGGGATCGCGCAGATGAGCACGGGCGACGGCCCGGCGGCCGTCGAGACGTTCACGCGCGTGATCAAGCGCCGCCCGGAGTTCGCGGAAGGCTGGAACAAGCGCGCGACCATGTATTACGTGCTCGGCGAGTATCAGAAGTCGCTGGCCGACTGCGACGAGGTGATCAAGCGGAATCCCTATCACTTCGGCGCGCTCAGCGGCTATGGTCTGATCTACCTCAAGCTGGATCAGCCGGCGCGGGCCCTCGAGTACTTCGAGCGCGCGCTGCGCGTGAACCCGAACATGGACCAGGTGCGGCAAACCGTGGACGACTTGCGGCAACTTCTGATCCAGCGGCAGAAGGACGTACTGTGACCCTCGAACCCCTCACCAGGAGGTCGATGTGATCGACGCGCTCAAGAAAATCACCAGCCCATCCGTCGCCAACGCCATCGAGACGTTCAACGCGCGACCTCGCAGCCAGGGCTTCATGTCCTCGGAGATCCGCGCGCTCTTCCCCGACCTGGGGCCCCTCGTCGGCTACGCGGTCACCGCGGTCATTCGCGCCGAGCCCCAACCGCTCCAGGGCCACCGGGCCAGCACGTACGGGTGGTGGGACTACGTGCGGTCCATTCCGGCCCCGCGCGTGATCGTCGTGCACGACCTCGACGAGCCGCGCGGCCAGGGCGCGCAGTGGGGCGAGGTGCAGGCGAACATCCACAGGGCTCTGGGATGCGTCGGCGTCGTCACCGACGGCTCCGTCCGCGATCTCGACGAAGTGCGGGCGCTCGGTTTTCAGTTCGCGGCCGCGCACGTGTCGGTCTCGCACGCCTACGTGCACATGGTGGACTTCGGTCTGCCGGTGAAGCTCGGCGGGCTCTGGGTCAAACCGGGCGACCTCATTCACGCCGACCAGCACGGCGTCGTCACCATTCCGCCCGAGATCGCCGAGCGTATCCCCGAGGCGGTGGCCAAGGTGGAAGCCGACGAGCGAACGATCATCTCGCTCTGCCAGTCGCCGGGCTTCTCGGCCGACCAGTTGAAGGCGCTCTACCAGAAGATCCGGCCCGGAACGTATTGATGCAGGACGTCGCGACCAACGGCGTCACGCTCGCGACCGAGACGTGGAGCGGCGATGGTCCAACGATCGTCGCCATCCACGGGCTCACCGCGAATCACACGGGATGGTCCCCGATGGCGGAGGTGCTGACCCCACAGCACCGCCTCATCGCGTACGATCTCCGCGGCCGCGGCGGAAGCGCCAAGCCCGAGCGTGGCTACGATCTGAACATCCACGGCGCTGATCTCCTCGGGCTGCTCGATCATTTCGGAATCGAGCGGGCGCTGCTCATGGGACACTCGCTCGGCGCGCACATCGCGGTGCGCTTCGCCGCTCACCATCCCGACCGCGTGGCCAGGCTCGTGCTGTTCGACGGCGGCCTCGACGTGCGCGCGGAAGTCCTCGATTCGCTTGCGCCCGCCATCAACCGGCTCGGCGTCGAATTCCCGTCGCTCGAGGCCTTCCTGGCGATGGTGCGCGGGCTCCCGATGTTCGCGGGACGATGGAACCGGCACCTCGAGCGCTACTTCACGTACGACGTCGAGCCGGGACCGGGCGGCGGCGTGCGCTCGAAAGTCGCCCGGCACGCGATCGAAGAGGAAGTCGCCAACCTCCAGCGCACGCGCCTCTGGGTCTGGCACCACAAGATCGCGGCGCCGACACTGCTGTTGCGCGCGCCCGACGGCCTGCTGCGCGACGACGATTGCTTGATGACGCAGGACGAGGCCGACGCGATGGCGCACGCGATCCCGCATTGCCAGCTCGTGATCGTCCCCGGCACGAATCACTACACGATCCTCCTCGGCGACAACGCCGTCGTGCAGCGCGACGTCGCCGCGTTTCTCCGCGGCTGAGATCTGAAGATTCGGCGGCGCGAACGCCACAGCGCGGCGGCGGTCTCTCCGACTTGACACGTGTCACGTGACTCGATACAAAGAGAACAGAGTCGTATCGCGCTGGTTTCCAGCAAAACGTTCGCAGCCGCGGCCGAGACATGCGACACGCAGAAAAAGTCCTCGGATACTTGCGGGCGAAGAGATCATCGTACTCTCCCCATGCGCGCGGCATCGACCGATGACGCTGGCCGAACGAATCGCCGCCCTCCTCAAGGAGTCTCCGGGCCGCCCGGTCTGCGTCGGGTGCGTCGCCCAGGTGCTCGACCTGCCGCACAAGCGCGTGCATCAGGGGATGCTCAAGCTCGAGGCGTTCAGCAATGTCCAGCGCTGCTTCAGCTCCTGCGGCGTCTGCAAGAAGACCCGACTCGTGGTCGTCGCGTTCGCCGCTCCGCGTCCGCCGGCCGCGGCATTGCCGGCCGAGGCGGCCGAGAATGAGACCGGCTGACGGCGCGGCGACGGACTGGACCCAGCAGCAGAAGCTGGAAGCGGCGTCCAGGATCGGCAAGGAGGTCTGGCTGAACGGCAAGGGGAGCTGGACCCCGATCCTGTGGGGCATCGTCGAGGACGAGGTCTCGATCCTCGTGGACTCGACGAAACACGTGATCCAGCGCATCCGATTGGCCGACGGTGTGAGCTGGGACGGATCGAAGTTTGGCTACAAGACCGGCGCGTTCACGCTCGACGCCCGGAGCAACGCGGTGAAATGGGCCCAGTACTCTCAGTGCCTCTCCGAGGAGGAGTTCCGGGAGCTGCTCGGGAAAGCGCGAGAGAAGGGGTGGCCGGTCCTTTGACGTCACGATCTGTCCCCGCCCTCCGGGTGCGGTAGACTGATCGGCATCATACGGCGGCCCCTCCGGGATTCGGCGATCGCCTCGGCCACCTGATGAAGGCCTTCGGGTTCGGGAAGGACGAGCATCCCGACGTCGCTCGCTTCTGCGACGAGAAGGGATATCGACCGCAGTACGTCTATGCGTGGCTCCGAGGGCGCATCCCCACCTACGAGAACGTGAAGCGGCTGGCCCGGAACTTCGACGTGCCCCTTTCGTGGCTGATGCGACGAGGCCGACCGCGCGGTGGCCGTCCAGGCTCGTGCCTCGCTCGAGGGCCGGAAGCTCCCGCAGCCGCCTCGCTCGCAAGGCGGCCAGCGCCGGCTTGATTCTCCCGGCCCCACATGGCCGCGCTCCGCGATCACACCACGCGCGTGAGGGCGAGCGCGTCGTCGCGCCCGCGGCCCTGGCGCCGGTCCTCGACTTCGGTCGCCTGCGAACCGCGACCGAGAAAGTCCTGGAGCTACAAGCCGAGCTACACACGTTTCTCGAGGCGCTTCCGGATCTCGTCATGTGGCTCGACATCGACGGCACGATCGTCGACTACAAGCCCAGCTCTGGCCCGGGGCTCGCGATCAGCCCCGAGGCGCTGGGACGACCGATCACGAAAGTCGTCCCCGGCGCGGCGGGGCTCGCACTCCAGCGGGGTCTGGGCCAGACGCTCAAGACGAACACGTTGGTCCAGGATCTGACCGAAGTCTGGCTGGGCGACTGGAGCACCAAGCACATCATCGCCCACATGGTGGGCTGGCATCACGAGATGACACCGGTGCTCGAGCGACTCGCCCGGGGCGAACGTCCGGTGGCCGAGGGCGTGAGCTACGAGGACGTCGACGCCTGGAACGCGAAGTTTGCGGCGGCCAAGCGCAACGCGTCGGTCGCCGAGGTCCTGCTCGAGCTGGACAAGACCCATGAGCAATTCATGCATGCGGCGGCGGCGGTCCCCGATTCGAGATTTGAACCGGGCAAGACGGCCTACCGTATCGTCGACCTGAACAGCGCTCACCACTACAAGGAGCACGGCGACCAGATCCGCGCCTGGCGCACTTCGCGCCAGCTCTGAGGTTCGAGCGGATTCCGGCGCGGCCTGAACGCCTTACAACACAGGCGTCAGGTGGCATCCACATTGCGGCATTTCTTTGCCCGGAAAGGGGCAGGGGAAGCCTGGTGCTCCGGGACGCTCCTCGATAATCCGACCCGGTCCCACGGCACACGGGCCATTCGATGGCTCGACGGCCATCGAATGGCCTCCTCCAGAACGACGAAGGCCGGGACGCGTGTCCCGGCCTTCGTCATCTCCCGCCCGGGTACAAGGCTTGCAAGTTTCGATGAATGGAAGGGCGCATGAATCGGTGGCTCGCCCTCGCGTTCGTGTTAGCCGCGCTCCCCTCCACGGCGGCGACGGCGACGTACAACTTCGTGTGGCGCTCGACGGCGACCGTCTCTCGCGTCGAGCATGGCGACACGGTCACCCGTCGCGGAGAGATGAACGGGACCGGCACGCTCGTGCTGTCACAGGGCGACGGCGGGCTGCTCATCTTCGAGTTCGACGGCCCGGGAGGCTCGGGTCGAGGAACGGTGGGATTGGGCGCGGTCGAAGCGATGACGTTCCCGACGCCGCCGGAGGCCGGGATTCCGCCGTCCCCACCGCATCCGGCTGGCGGCCGGTTCGCGTTCGAGGGTGACCCCGCATCGCCCACCCGCTTCGCGCTCACCTACGTCGAAGCGTTCATCTGTCGGGCAGAGTCTCAGGCCTGCGAGAACGTGATGATGTGGGAGCGGACCTTCCAGGGCACTGCGACGCTCGCGCGGGTGAAAACCCGTCACGAGGGGATTGGCGCGAGGCTCGTCGCCGCGGACGCGCCGTGACCTACCGGCGCTCGTCACGGCGCAGCTTGTACTCGATGGAATCCACGAGCGCCTGCCAGGACGCTTCGATGATGTTCTCGGCGACGCCCACCGTGCCCCAGGTCTCCTCGCCGTCGCCGGACGTGATGAGCACGCGCGTCTGCGCCGCGGTGCCCTTCGACTCGTCGAGGATCCGCACCTTGTAGTCGAGGAGCTTCATCTCCTTCAGATTCGGATAGAACTCCTCGAGCGCCTTGCGGAGCGCGTGGTCGAGCGCATTGACCGGACCGTTGCCCGCCGCCGCGGTGTGCTCGAGCATCCCTTTCACGCGCACGCGGACGGTCGCTTCCGCCACGGGCTCTTCGTTCCGGGTCTGCTCTTCCACGATCACGCGGTAGGCGTCGAGCTCGAAGTAGGACTTGTGACGGCCGAGCGCGCGCTCCATGAGCAGCTCGAACGACGCCTCGGCGCCCTCGAACTGGAACCCCTGATCCTCGAGCGCCTTCAGCTCGTCCAGGATCCGGCGGGAATCCGGCGTGTCGTGCTCGAGGTCGATCCCGTACTCGCGCGCCTTCCAGAGGATGTTCGACTTGCCCGCGAGCTCCGACACGAGCACGCGGCGGTGGTTGCCAACGGCTTGAGGATCGACGTGCTCGTACGTCTCGGGATGTTTCAGCACCGCCGAGACATGCATGCCGCCCTTGTGGGCAAAGGCCGAGTCACCGACGTAGGGAGCACCGTCCCAGGGCTTGCGATTGGCCAGCTCGGAGACGAACCGCGAGACGTCGCGGAGCTCACGCAGGTGGTTCTCCGGAATGCAGTGGAGCCCCATCTTGAGGACGAGGCTCGGGATGATCGACACGAGATTGGCATTGCCACAACGTTCGCCGAAGCCGTTGATGGTTCCCTGCACCTGCTCGACACCTTCGCCGACAGCGGCCAGCGAATTCGCCACGGCGCATTCGGCGTCGTTGTGCACGTGGATCCCGAGCGGCGTCTTCACGTGCTGCTTCACCTCGCGGAGGATGGCCACGAGCTCCGCCGGCAGCGTGCCGCCATTGGTGTCGCAGAGCACCAGCCAGTGCGCGCCGGCGTCCTCGGCGGCCCGCAGCGTCGCGAGCGCATAGTCGCGGTTGGCGCGAAAGCCGTCGAAGAAGTGCTCGGCATCGAAGAGCACCTCTTCCATCCGCGGCCGGAGGAAGGCGATCGTGTCGGCAATCATGGCAACGTTCTCGGGCAGCGTCGTCCCGAGCGCGTCGGTCACGTGAAAGTCCCACGACTTCCCGACGATCGTCGCGACGGGCGCACCGGCGTCGATGAGCGCCCTCATGTTGGTGTCCGACTCGGCGGTGCCGCCCGCCCGCCGCGTCATGCTGAAGGCCGCGAGCTTGGCGTGCTTGAGCGTGACGTCCTGCATGCGACGGAAGAAGCGCAGATCCTTGGGGTTCGAGCCTGGCCAGCCACCTTCGATGTAGTGGATGCCGAGCGCATCGAGCCGGGACGCGAGACGCACCTTGTCCTCCATCGAGAACGAGATGCCTTCCCCCTGGGTTCCGTCGCGCAGCGTGGTGTCGTAAATCTTGATGAAACGGGGCATCGGGGTCCTCCGGCGTGAAAACCGGTCCATGATGCGCCGGCTGCAAACGGGCTGTCAAGAAATCCGCCGGTCCCGGACTACGGGTTTCCCCGGATACCGCCAATCATGTGTCACGTGATATATGGCGCGCCCGGATTCCCTTGGCGCCCTACGTGAGTTGAGTTCGACCGGAAGGAGGCGAAGGCCATGCCGAAGCCTGAACCGGGGACGTTCAAGTGCGACCTCACGTGCCGCATCTTGACGTAGCCCGCTCTCGGTGATCGCGGCCTCGCGGTCGTCGCTACAGCTCAAATCACGCCGTCGGCCCGCAGCTTCGCGATGGCCTTCGGCGTCATCCCTCCGAGCGATTTCAAGATGCGGTCGTTGTGTTCGCCAAGCCGGGGCGGCGGGGCGGATGGCGATCCGGGTGTCGCGCCAAGGCGGACCGGGATGCCCATGACGCGGATCTCCTTCGCCGTTGGATGAGGCAGCCGCACGATCATTCCGCGCGCTTTCAGATGGGCGCTCTCGCACACTTCCGCGACGCTCTTGATCCGCCCGGCAGGAACGCCGGCGGCCTCCAGACGTTTCAACCACTCCTCCGCGGTCCGCGCGCCCAGGATCTCGTTCAGCAGCGGGATGAGGGTCGCGCGGTGTTCCACGCGCTTGGCCTCCGTCTCGAAGCGGGGATCGCGCGTGAGGTCGGGACGGTCGAGTGCCGCGCAGCAGCGGTCCCACAGCGAATTGTTCGCGACCCCGAGGGCCAGGTAGGCGTCGCTCGCCTTGAAGATCTCGTAGGGCACGATCGAAGGGTGCGCATTGCCGCGTCGGGTCGGCCGCTGGCCGGCGTTGAGATAGATGCCGGCCTGATAGGTCAGCAGCGAGGCCATGACGTCCAGCATGGAGATCTCGACCTTCTGGCCGCGCCGCGTGCGCCCGCGCGCGAGCAGGGCCAGCACGATGCCGTGCGCGGCCGTCAGTCCCGCCACGAGGTCGGCGATCGAATTGCCCACCTTCACGGGCGGCCCGTCGGCGAAGCCGGTCAGGTCCATCACGCCCGACTCGGCCTGCACGATGAGGTCGTAGCCGGCGCGGCCCGCCTCCGGACCTGACTCGCCGAACCCGGAGATCGAGCAGTAGACGAGCTTCGGGTTCAGCTTGGCGCACGCGGCGTAGGCGAAGCCCAGCTTGTCCATCGTGCCCGGCCGGAAATTCTCGACGAGCACGTCGCTCTTCTTCACGAGCTTCGTCAGGATGGCGCGCCCCGCCTCCGCTTTCATGTTGAGCGTGAGGCTGCGCTTGTTCCGGTTCACGGCCATGAAGTACGTCGCCTCGCCTCCGACAAATGGCGGCCAGCTCCGCGTATCGTCGCCCTTGCCGGGCTCCTCGACCTTGATGACCTCGGCGCCCATGTCGCCGAGGGTCATCGTGCAGAAGGGGCCCGCGAGGACGCGGGTGAGGTCCAGGACGCGCACACCAGTCAGAGGCGGCTTAGCGGTCGGCACGCTCCCTCCTTCTCCATCCGCGCTTGACGAGGCTGCGCGCGATGGCGTTGATGCGATCTCCCGCGTGCCCGGTCCGCCGCCAGAACAGCCGCGCGCGGTCGAGGGCGCCCAGGTGCGAGAAGTAATAGATATTGTCGATCGCCTCGATCGCCACCGACGAGCCGATCCGGAGCCCGCGCACCTCGGCGCCATGGCACACGAAGCGCGCGCCACCCTCGAGCTGCACGAGCGCGATGTGGAGCGGCGAGCGAAAGCCTTCCGGTGGCGAGTGCAGGGTCGTGAACGAGATGATCTCGCCGATGCCGGGCAGCGACGTGGGCGTCATCGCGACCGGGTGGTGAGGGCAATACGCGGCCGGCGGCGCCACGATGGCCAGGCAGCGCGGGCACCGCGACGCGGCGATCGTCTCTAGCATCTGTCCCGTCGTCCCGCACGACGTCTGATCATGACGTCTCCAGGAGCGTCACCCAGTTGTTCGTCGCCAGGCCTCCGATCGAGTGCGCGAGCGCCACGTGGCCTTCGAGCTGGCGGCCTTCGGCCCGCCCCGTGAGCTGCCACACGCACTCGACGACCTGCGCCAGGCCCGTCGCCGCCAGCGGATGACCGCGGGCCTTGAGCCCTCCCGACGGATTCACGGGCAGTCTTCCATCGAGCATGGTCTCGCCATCGAGCGTGGCGCGACCGGCCTTCCCGGGAGGCACCAGGCCGATGTCCTCGAGCGCGATGAGCTCGAACGAGGCGAACGCATCGTGCAGCTCCACGAAGTCCACACGCGCCGGGCCGAACCCGGCCATGGCGAACGCCGCCTGGGTAGCGGCGCGCGTCGCGCGAAAGCTGGTGAGATCGTCGCGATGGCGAACGGCAAGCGTGTCGGTGCCCTGCCCGATTCCGGCGATCCGCACGCGCGCGCGCTCGGCGGTGAGCACGACGGCGGCGGCGCCGTCGGAGATCGGACAGCAGTGGAGCAGCCGCAGCGGATCGGCCACCATCCGGCTCTCCATCACGGCTTCCAGGGTCACCGCGTGCGGGAAATGGGCGTACGGGTTCCGCGCCGCATTCGCGTGATTCTTCACCGACACCTGGGCGAGCTCACGCAGGCTGACGCCGTGCCGGGCGATGAGCGCGCGCGTGACGAGGCCGGCGAGCGCAGGCATCGTCGCGCCGTACGAGCGCTCGTAGGGATCGATCGACCGCCCGATCAGCTCGGACACGCGCGGCGTGGGGACATGCGTCATCTTCTCGCCGCCGACGACGAGAACATGCCGGCGCAGGCCGGCGGCGATCTCGGCGAACCCGGCGTACAGCGCGGCGGCGCCGGACGACGTGGCGGTCTCGATGCGGATCGCCGGCACGTCGGCGAATCCCATGTGCGTGGCGGCGTTGGACGCGAAGTTGCCGTCGCCCACGAATTCCTCGGGGTTCATCGCCGCGACGACGATGGCGTCGGGCCGCTCGAGATCCGCCATCGCGAGGGCCGCGTGAGCGGCCTCCGCCATCAGATGCTGGAGAGTCTCGCTGTGACGACCGATCCGCGTCATTCCCGCGCCGGCGACCCACACGTCAAGCATGCGCGTGCCCAGCTTGCCGGGTGCGACGCGAAACGTCAATCCAGCCCACCTGCGACGATTCCCGGCTCGCGGCCCCCGCTACAAACTCACGCGGCGTCGCTCCGGAGGTGGCGGCGCCGCCACACCCAGGTCGCGCATGAGGCGTAACAGATACGTACGCTGCAGGCCGAGGGCGCGCGCCGCGTGCGTCCGGTTGCCGCGGACCTGGTGCAGCGTCGCTTCGATCAACCGCCGCTTGAACTCGCACACGGCGCCATGGTATCCGACCGCGGCCGGCATGGACATCGGCGGCGAGGGCGACGGCATCACCGACATGCCCCGTCATGGGGGCAACTATTGTGCCAGACCTAAAGGTCCGGTATCGACGATTTCCGGAAAGCGGGTCGACCGGGGTGCCCAGGTGGACTGGCGACGTGCCTCGCGCGCTGGGCACACATTGCCCTGGCGCCGCTCGCGGCAAGGCCGCAAAAACGAAAGGCCCCGCGCGGGGGCCCTTCGATCTCTTCAGCGTCGAACGACGCTCAGGACTTCGTCGCAGGCTGGACGCCGGGATTGTCCTTGAAGAATTGCTTGTTGAGCTCGATGAAGTTCTTCCACTGCTCCGGAGTCTCGTCCTCGGCGAAGATCGCCTTCACCGGACACACCGGCTCACAGGCCCCGCAGTCGATGCACTCGTCCGGATGGATGAAGAGCATGTCCTTGCCCTCGTAGATGCAATCCACCGGACAGACTTCAACACAGGCCTTGTCCTTCACGTTGATGCACGGCTCGGCGATGATATACGGCATTAGGACCTCCGAATATTCGAGTCTGAGTGTCTGGTCAGACCACGTCGAACCGCAACAGTAGAACTCGATTCCTTCCACGATGTCAAGCGCTTAGCGGGCTTCCGAATAATGCGGATCGACTCATCACGGGCGATCTTACTGTGTCCGCAGCCGCGGATCGAGAGCGTCCCGCAGGGAGTCGCCGAGCAGGTTGAAGGCAAAGACCGCCAGACTGATCGCGAGCCCGGGAAAGAGCGCCATCCAGGGCGCGGCCTCGGCAAAATCCACTGCCGCGCCGCGAAGCATGAGACCCCAGGCCGCCGTCGGCTCCTGCACGCCGAGACCGAGGAACGACAGCGACGCTTCGAGCAGGATCGCCTGGCCGAGAAATGCCGTGATCATGATGAGGAATGGCGCCATCACGTTCGGCAGCATGTGGCGCATGATGATGCGCCCGTGACGGAACCCGGCGGCGCGCGCCGCATCGACGTAGGGCATCTCGCGGATCGCCAGCGCGCTCGAGCGCACCACGCGCGCGCAGCGCGGCACCATCGGCACCGTGATGGCCGCGATCACGTTGATCAAGCCGGGCCCGAGGATCGACACGACCGCCAGCGCCAGGATGATCAGCGGGAACGACAGCATGATATCCATGAAGCGCTCGAGGATCAGGTCGACCTTGCCCGCGAAATACGCGCTCACCACACCGAGCACCGCGCCGAGCAGTCCGCCCACGGTGGACGCGCCCAGCCCTACCAGGAGCGCCGTGCGCGAGCCGTATAGGATGCGCGTCAGCACGTCACGGCCGAACGCGTCGGTGCCGAGCCAGTGGGCCCGGCTCGGCGACGCCAGCATGCTGCCGTAATCGGTGGCCAGCGGATCGTACGGCGAGATCACGTTGGCGAAGACGGCGACGAACACCATCACGACGATGATCGCGCCGCCGATCGCGCCGAGCGGGCGGCGCCGGCTGAACTCCCAGACCGTCGCCAGCCATCCGGATCTGGCGTCCTCCGCAGTTTCCGCGAACGTTCCGGCGTGGGGATCGGTGATCGCCATGTCAGGTCCTCAGCGGGCCAGGTCCTCTCAACGGTACCGGATCCGCGGGTCGATCCACGCGTACGCGATGTCGACCAGGAAGTTCGAGACGATGAAGACGACCGCGACGAGGAGGACGAGCGCCTGCGTCAGCGTGTAATCACGGTGCGCGATCGCTTCGACGAAGAGCATACCGAGGCCGTTGAGATTGAACACCTGCTCGGTCACGACCAGCCCGCCCAGCAGAAACGCAAACTCCAACGCGATCACCGTCAGCACCGGCAGCATCGCGTTCTTCAACGCGTGGCGCGTCAGGATCAGCTTGAGCCAGAGTCCCTTGGCCCGCGCCGTCCGGATGTAGTCCTCGCGCAGCACTTCGAGCATCGCCGACCGGGTCATCCGTGTCGCGACGGCGGAGTAGCGATAGCCGACGGCGAGCGCGGGCCAGATGAGCTGGGCGAGGTTCTGCCATGGATTCACCCAGAACGGCGTGTAGACCATCGGCGGCAGCCATTTGAAGATGATGAGAAACCCGAGGATCATGACGATTCCGAGCCAGAACGACGGCATCGCCAGCCCGGCGATCGAGAACACCCGCACGGCGTAGTCGATCCACGTGTCTTGCTTGAGCGCCGCGATGATGCCGAGCGGGATGGCGAGCAGCGTGGCGACGACCGTCGCCATGATCGCGAGCTGCAGCGACAGGGCGAACCGCAGCCTGATCTCTTCCGTGATCGGAGAGCCGGTCCACATCGAGACGCCCAGGTCGAAGCGAAGGAGACCGGTCATCCAGTTGACGAACTGACGCCACAACGACTTGTCGAGCCCGAGCCGCGCGCGCTCGGCGGCGAGCGTCTTGGCGTCCTGAAACTGGCCTTCGCCGCTCATGAACCGCAGCTCCACGACGTCGCCCGGGACGACGCGGAGCAAAAAGAAGATCAGCACCGCCACGCCGAGGAGCGTCGGGACCATGAGCAACAGGCGCTTGACGATGTAGCGGAACAGGGCGCTACTCCGAGAGCCAGACCACGTCCAGCGTGTTGTTCAGGTAATGGCTCGGCGTGATCTGCCAGCCGTGCACCTTGCTCGAGTGCGGGATGATCCGGTGCCACTGCAGCGTCATCAAGTAATGGGCTTCCTCGTCGAGCAGCCGCTTCTCGAACTGCCGGATCAGCTTCTTCCGCTCCTCGGGATCCGGCGAGCGGCTCTGCTTCGTGTAGAGGTCGTCGAGGACCCGATCCTGGTAGTAGGCGTAGTTCGCCGGGTTCTTGTCCGTCGAGACGAACTTGTAGAGGTCGAGGTCCGGCTCCACGATGAAGCCGCACTGGAAGTCCATCGCGACCTCGAACGCTTCCGGCTTGCGCAGCACCGAGCCGTAGTATGCCGCGGCCTCCACGACCTCCTGCTTGACGTTGAGGCCAGTCTGGCGCCACTGGTCGATCAGCCAGACGGCCACCGGCTCGTACGGCATCGGAATGCCGCGGTTCTTGAACGTGAACGAGAAGCCGTCCGGCACCCCGGCTTCCTTCAGCAGCCGCTTGGCTTCGGCGCGGGATTTCGCGATGTCACGTCCGTAGCCCGCCAGCTTCTCCAGCTCTTGCGGCGGCGTGGCGAACTCCGTGCCGGGCACCTGGACGCCCGCGACTTCCTTGACGATTGCAATCCTCGAGAGCGACTTCGAGCCCTCGTAGCGGTCGAGCGCCAGGCTGAGCGCGCGGCGGACGCGCTTGTCGTCGAACGGCTTCTTGGTGTGGTTGATGGACACCATCAGCACGCAGTCCCATGGGCTCTCCTGCACGGTCACCTTGTTGCCGAGCGCCTGGACGATGCTGTCACGCTCGGCCGGGCTGAAACCTCGGAACTGGATGTGCGCTTGCCCGGCGCGGACCGCAGCGACCTGGGCTGACGACGACTTGATGAAGATCGCGCGGAAGCCGTCGAGGTACGGCTTGCCCTTGTCCCAGTAGTTCGGGTTCTTCTTGCCGACGAGGTGCGACCCCTTCACGTGCTCGACGAACGTGAACGGCCCGGTGCCCATCACGTGCGTCTCGTACCAGTGCGGGTCCTTGGCGATGATGTCGGCCTTGTAGATGAAGTTCCAGGGCGACGCGAGCCCTTTGAGGAACGACCCGGAGGGCCACTTGAGACGGAAGCGGACCGTGTACGGATCCGGCGCCTCGATCGCCTCGACGTCCTCGTACTGACCCTTGCGATCGCTCGGCACGCCGGCCGGCGGGAAGATGATCTTGTCGTAGCTGGCCTTGACGTCCTTCGACGTCATCTCGCTGCCGTCGTGAAACTTGACGCCCTTGTGGAGCTGGAACGTGTAGGTCAGCCCATCCTTCGAGATCGTCCACTTCTCGGCCAGCGAAACCACGGGCTTGGTGCCGGTGGGATCGTTCGGGTCGACGCGCAGCAGCGTGTTGTAGAAGGGCGCGATGGGATGGATGAGACCGAACGTCTCTTCGCGATGACCGTCGTAGGACGGCGGTTCCGACGGAACGGGGAAGATCAGCTCACCACCGGACCGGGGCTTGTCTTGCGCCCCGGCAGGGATCGCGAGCATCGCAACAACTATAAAGGCCAGGAGTACCGGGAAGCGTCGCATGGGTCACCTCCGAGTGTCGGGGCTGAAACGGATGACGAGGCCGAAGAGTTTCTAAACAGTAATGAGGCGGGCCGGGCGTGTCAAGCGAGCAGGCACGCGGCCCAGTGGCCGGGCTTCACTTCACGCAATGGCGGAATCTCGCCACGGCAGCGGTCGGCCGCGATGGGGCAGCGGGGGTGGAACACGCAGCCGCTCGGCGGGTTGAGCGGGCTCGGGACCTCGCCGCCGAGAATCACGTGCTCACGGTGTGCTTCGAGCGCGGGATCGGGAATCGGCACGGCCGACAGGAGCGCCCGAGTATACGGATGGAGCGGGTCTTCGTAGATGGCGCGGCGGTCGGCGATCTCGACGATCTTGCCGAGATACATCACGGCCACCCGATCCGAGATGTGCCGCACCACCGCGAGGTCGTGAGCCACGAAGAGGTACGTCAAGTGGAATTCCGATTGCAGATCCTCGAGCAGATTGATGATCTGCGCCTGGATCGACACGTCCAGGGCCGAGACCGGCTCGTCGCAGACGATGAGCGTGGGCTCCATTGCGAGCGCGCGAGCGACACCGACGCGCTGGCGCTGGCCGCCGGACAGCTCGTGCGGGTACCGGTGAGCGTGCTGCGGCAGCAGCCCAACCCGTGACAGGAGGTCGCGGACGCGGGCGGTCCGGGCCGTCGGATCCGTGACGATCCGGTGCACGGCGAGCGGCTCGGCGATCATCTGTCCGACTGTCATCCGCGGATTGAGCGAGCTGTACGGGTCCTGGAAGATGACCTGGACGCGCCGTCGGACCGGCCGCAACTCTTGCTGGTTCAGCATGGTGAGGTCCCGGCCCTCGAAGATGATCTGCCCGCTCGTGGGCCGCTCGAGCTGCAGGATGCACCGGCCCGTCGTGGTCTTGCCGCACCCGGACTCGCCGACGAGGCCGAGCGTCTCGCCACGCCGGATGGAGAAGCTGACGCCGTCGACGGCGCGCACGAGCGCAGGATTGCCACCGAAGAAACCGCCACCGACGGAGAAGTGCTTCACGAGATTGCGGACCTCGAGAATGGTCTCCTGACGATTCTCCTGGCTGACCGACGTGGTCTCCGCGGGCGTGGAGGCGATCATGCGCTTTGATTATTCCTTGACTCGCCTCGGAGCTCGACGCTCCTCGGCTCGCGAAGCCACGACTCGCCTCGTGGCGCAGCGCCACTCAGCTCGCGATGCGGCGAAAATACCCTGATCAATCGTTGACTCGGCTCGCAGCGAGACGCTGCTCACCTCGCGATGCGAGCCGCTCGGCTTCCCAGCACGCGCTCACGTGCGCCGTGCCGACCGGCAGGAGCGGCGGCCGCTCGCTGATGCAGCGCTCCACGCGGAACGCGCACCGTGGGGCGAACGAGCATCCCAGCGGCAATCGCGTCAGGTCGGGCGGCTGGCCTTCGATCGGCTCGAGCCGGGAGCGCCGCGGCTCGTCGAGCCGCGGCACGGACCGGAGCAGCCCCAGCGTGTACGGGTGGCGAGGATTGGCGTAGAGCTCGCGCGCGGTCGCTTGCTCCACGATCTTGCCGGCGTACATGACGTTCACCCGATCGGCATAGCGCGCGACGACGCCGAGATTGTGCGTGATGATCAGCATGGCGACGCCGAGCTTTTGCGACAGGTCCTTCATGAGCGCCAGGATCTGCGCCTGGATCGTCACGTCGAGCGCCGTCGTCGGCTCGTCGGCAAGAATCAGCGCGGGCCGGCACGCGAGCGCCATCGCGATCATCATGCGCTGGCGCATGCCGCCGCTGAACTGGTGCGGATACTGACCCAGACGACGGTCGCCATCGGAGATGCCGACCATGCCGAGGAGCTCGATGGAGCGACCGCGCGCCTCGGCAGGCGTCATGCCGAGGTGGATCTCGAGACCTTCGGTGAGCTGGCGACCGATCGTGAGCACGGGATTGAGCGAGGTCATGGGCTCCTGGAAGATCATGCCGATCTCCCGCCCACGCAGATGACGCATCTCTTCCTCGGAGAGCGAGAGCAGATCACGCCGCTTGAAGAGGATCCGGCCCGAGACGATCCGGCCCGCGGGCTCCGCGACGAGACGCATGATCGAGAGCGCCGTCACGCTCTTTCCGCAGCCGGACTCTCCGACGAGCGCGACGGTCTCCCCTTCGTCGATGTCCCACGACACGTCGTCGACGGCGCGGACGATCCCTCCCGACGTCGTGAACTGGGTCACGAGACCCTGCACCGAGAGGAGAGTGCCCATTCGCGCGGCAGTTTAGCACACTGGTCAGACCACGGAACTGCCGGGAGAACGGCGCGACGAACATGTCGGATTTATCGAGTTCCCCGGCGTGCGAACGTATTGGGTTATCGAGGCGGGTGCCGGCTAGCCGCGGCAGCGCCCGGCGGCCAGATAAGACTCGGCGGTCGGCTGCAGCGCGGCGTACTCTCGGCAGATCGCTTCGGCGACGCAGGGCCAGCGATGCTGCGCCGCCCAGCGGACGCCCTCGAAACCGAGGCGTCCGCGAAGATCAGGATCGCCGAGCAGCACGTCGATCCGCTCGGCCAGCCGCGCCACGTCGCCTTCCGGGACGAGGTAGCCGGTGACGCCGTCGCGAACCGTGATCGGCAGGCCTCCGACGCGCGACGCGATCACCGGCCGGCCGCACGCCATCGCCTCCAGTGCCACCATGCCGAATGACTCGTAGTACGACGGCATGACGACGACGTCGGCCGCCCGGTAATACGTCCGCAGGCGCTCTTGTGACTGCGCGCCGATGAACGTCACGGCGCCGTCGAGGCCCGCTCGCGCCGCTCGGTCGCGCAATTCCGCTTCGTGACCGTTCTGCACCTCGTCGGCGTCGCCGCCGATCACCAGGAGACGCACCGGGCAGCCGCGCTCGCGCAGACGCTCGATCGCATCGAGAAGCGTATCGAGGCCTTTGATCGGTGCGATGCGCCCCGCGTAGAGCACCACCGGCCCGGGATCGAGTCCCAGCGCGGCGCGAGCATCCTCGGCTGCGCCGGGCGCAAAGAGGTCGGTGTCCACACCGCAGGGGATAACGGCGATCCGGGCGGCGGGGGCCCGGTATTCCTGGATGAGCTGCGCCCGCTCGACGGCGTTGGCGGCCACGATCCGGTCGACGCTCGCCGCGATCCGCGTCTCTTCAGCAATCCGAAGCCCAGGCTCCTGCTCGCCCGGCGTGCGCGCCGCATGATTCTTCAAGCGCCCGAGCGTGTGGAACATCTGAACCACCGGGACGCCCCAGCGCTCGGCGAGCGCGCAGGCGGCAACGCCCGAAAGCCAGTAGTGTGCATGGACGAGGTCGTACTCGGCGCCGCGCGTGAGCCGCCAGGTTTCGATGCCGTCCACGAATTCGTCCAGGTGGTCGTGGACGCGCTCGCGCGGCATCGGCGCCTCGCGTCCCGCCGGGAGGTGCACGACGTTGGCCCGCTCGCCGAGCGCCACGACACGGCGGATGTTCGGGTTTTGCGAGCGGGTGAAGACGTCGACCTCCACGCCCATGCGGCCCAGCTCGCGCGCGATTTCTCGGACGTACACGTTCATGCCGCCCGTCTCCTTGCCGCCGAGCACGGCGAGCGGGCAGGTGTGCACGCTGAGCATCGCTATTCGCATTGGCGTAGCGAGGGCCGTGAGATTTGTTGTAGCGGGGACGTTGAGCCCGCAACTGGCGTGGGTGGGCTGTATCCAGATGCTCTTGGCTCCGCCTCGCCCGTTCCCTCCGCGCCGCCAATTTTCACCGTGTACACCGCTTCAGCGACCGGGCCGAACTCGTACTTGTAACGCTCCTCGCCCCGGAGAAAATCGAAGCGCTCCTTGTTCCGCTCGATGGCGTCCCGCACGATGTGCGCGAGGAGCACCAGACCCGGCGACAGGGCGGCGTGATCCGGATGAAACCCCGAGTTGTAGAGTCCCACCGTCCCGTCCCATTCGAGGCAGATGAACGCCGCGGCCGGGCCACTCGCCGTGTCGAGGAACCAGAGACGCACCACGCCTTCCTCGGCCAGGAGCACGACGATCTGCCGGAAGAAGCTCTCCATGTGGGCGTCCATGAATCGCGCCTTGCCGACTCGTGATCGCCGGTGAAGATCCAGAAAGTCACCGATGCGGGTTTGCACGTCGTCCGGCCGGCGCACGCAGGTCATCCGTGCATCGGATGCCTCACGCTGCAGTCGCCGGATCTTCCGCTGGAGCTCGTGCCGGTCCTTGCTGGACAGCCGCTCGAGGTACGCATCCCAGGACTCCGGCAACACCAGGACGGGACAGCGTTCCTCCACCGCGGTCGTCACGGTGAGCCCCGGTTCGACGGCGAGCCCGGGAAGCAAGGTCACCGTCGGCGACGCCTCGGGCACGCAATGCAGCTCCCAGATCGCGCTCGCGCCGGCCCGCGATTCCAGCAGCGCCGTCCACGCGTCTTGTTCGTGACCGGCGACAACGAGAAGGTCGAGATAGTCCGAGATGTCGGCGCCGCCGATCAGGACGAAGCGACCAGGCTCGGCTTCGTACAGCGGCAGGATCGCCACCAACCGCCCGTCACCGCTCTTGACCGTGCGGATTTCGAGACGACGACCGTGGGCAAAGCTCCGCGCCCATTCGCGTTGCCAGGTGTAGGAGAGAAACGGCGCGCGCAGCCGGGACGAGGCCAGGACGTCGTGCCAGGCCGATGGGCCGATCGCCTCGAGGCGATCGTGGAGCTCAATCTTCACAGACTCGCCTCGGACGGGCGTGCCTGCGGCAACGCCGACGTCTTGCGGCTTCGCCCCCCCTTCAACAGTCTGTGCCGGCGTCCGAGCCGGCCGAGTCGCCGAGTTCGTCGCCGCTACTTTCGTCCGTGGACTCGGCCATCGCTTCGTCTACAGCCGAGTCGAAATCGTCGCCCAGCTCGTCGCCGAACTCCTTGCCCATCTTCTTCATGAACCGCGCGACGCTCGCCGGATCGTTCTCGTCGATGTCCCCGAAGTCACCGGAATCAGCCAGCGATTCGAGACGATCCTCCTCGGACTTGACCATCGCAAACCGGGACATGAGCCGGCTGAGCGCGGCGCTTCCGCAGCGCGGACACGCAGGAGCCGGTGCCGTCGAGGGCCGCAGCACCAGCAGGCTCACCCTCCGGCGGCAGTCATGACACGCGTACTCGTAAATCGGCATACCGCCAATAAGTCTAGCACGCGGATTTGGATGCCCGGGGCTCCCGAAGAGATTCGGCGCAAACTACCGTCGCGGGCAGCGGAGCTACGGGTAGTGGGTCAATTTGAGGTTCTGACGAGCGAGCAGCCGTTGCAGAGCGGAGCGCGAGCGGCCCGGATTGTCCCGTCCTGAGCCTCGAAGTACGCGACCGCCGCCTGCCCGTTCCCAACCACACCGACTAACCGTCCCCACGCCCTCGGAGCCTCCCACTTTAGCGGGCCAGGCTTCGCCTCAAAGGGCAGTTCGCCGCTCGCCTTCGCTACTACACCGGACGCCAGAGCCGCGAGTGCGGCAGCCAAGACGACCTCGGTGGACACCTGAAAACCGGCCAGTGGTGGACGGGGCAAAACCGGCCAGTGGAGCGTCACCCCAAGCGCGAGTCTTGTACCGCGTTCGATCGTGATCGAGCAAGCCCCTCGTGTCCGCGCCCTCGGGCGCCGATGAG
>JBGPTW010000014.1:0-62906 GCA_041490825.1 Methylomirabilia bacterium
CCCGGCGCCCGACGAGCGTCTGGGGGTCTGGGGGCCTTCGAGGCCCCCAGCTCAAGTTGACGCGTCCGCGGTCCGCGGTGTATCAGGGCTGCGGGGAGACCGACATGACCGATCCGTCCGCACGCCAGCTGGCCGTGGGCCTGAAGCACTCCAAGTCCGTGAAAGTCACGCCGGAGATGGTGCCTCCGCACCTCAGGAGCGAACCGATCGGCGTGCTGTCCACGCCGGATCTGATCCGGCTCATCGAGCAGACGGCGGGTGAGGCGGTCGCGCCGTCGTTGACGCCGGTGCAGACGACCGTCGGCACGCGTGTCGACGTTGCGCATCTGGCCGCGACGCCCGTCGGGATGACCGTGACGATCTCGGTCGAGGTGACGGAGGTCGATCGCCGGCGCGTCGGATTCCGCGTGGAGGTCCGTGACGAGCTCGACGAGGTCGCCAAGGGGACGCACGAGCGGTTCATCGCCGATGCCTCGCAACGGGGACCGCGGCTCCAGGACAAGGTCAATCGCTGGAAGGCGGCCGCGGCAAGACCGTGACGTCGCCACCGCGCCCTGGATGCTGTCTCGGCGACGACACGAGCCGGCGCGCATTTTTGGTTTCGCTGCCCGGCGCCGTGGCCACGGCGTGCGCCGGGCCCACCGAGGATGTCTCCGGCCGGCGGCAGGCCGATCTCCTCAGGCAGGGCGCCGATGCGATCGGGCAGGCTCCTACGATCGATCTCCATTCGCATCCCGGCTTCTTCTCGCCCGGAGCCCTGCCGCTCGGGCCGCTCCAGCAAATGCAGGCCGCGCGCGTCGACACCGCGTTCTTCAGCGTCGTGGGAGACGGTCCGATCATCCGTCGCGAAGCGAACGGCATTCGCAACTACCGGACACCGCGTCACGCCGAGCTCTACCAGGCTGCGCATGCTCAGTGCAGCCGCATCCTGGCGCGCGCCGCGCAGGGCCGACTCAAGCTCGTGCTCGAGCCGTCGCACGTCGATGAGGCGCGGCACGCGCGCGTGCCCGCCGCGCTGCTGGCGTTCGAGGGCGGCGATGCGCTCGAAGGACAACCTGCACGCGTGCGGGAGTTCTACGACGTCGGCATGCGGTCGATCCAGCTCGTGCACTACACCATCAACGAGCTGGGCGACATCCAGACCGAGCGGCCGCGGCACAACGGGCTCACGCCCGCGGGCCAGCAGGTCATCGTCGAGATGAACCGTCTCGGCATGATCGTCGATGGCGCGCATGCCGCGCCCGAGACATTACGTGGCATCCTGGCGACGTCGCGCGCGCCGATCATCGTCTCTCACACCGGGCCGGCGGCGCTGCGGGCGCATGCCCGCCATCTTTCCGACGACCTCATCAACGCCGTGGCCGAGAAGGACGGCGTCATCGGGATCTGGCCACTCGCGCTGCGCGGGGTGAGCGCGCTCAACTCGCTCGGCCAGATGCTCGATGACGTGGATCACGTGCGGCGCCTCGTCGGCATCGATCACGTCGGCATCGGGACCGACATGGACGGCATGTCCGTGTACACGGCGATCCCGACGTACAAGGAGTTCGCGCCACTTCCGGCGGCGCTGCTCGCCCGTGGTCTCGCGGAGTCCGATGCGCGCAAGCTCCTGGGCGGCAATCTCATGCGCGTGTTCGAGGCCGCGACCGCGGCCCGTACCTGAAGCTCGCTCTCGAGACCTCCAAGGGAGGAACACCGATGCCGAATCGACCGGCGGTCACGCCCGCGCTGCTTGAGGAGTACTGCAAGAAGTTCCGGAACTGGGGTCGCTGGGGTCCGGACGACGAGCTGGGGACGGTGAATTTCATCACGCCCGAGGTCATCAAGCGCGCGGCCACGTGCGTCCGACAGGGCAAGGTCATTTCCTGCGCGCTGCCGTTCGACATGAACGGACCGCAGACCGGCGCGTTCGGCCGGGTCAACCCGATCCACAGCATGGTCGCGACCGGGACCGACCACGTTGCCGGCCAGCAGAGGCTCGGCGGATTCGAACGGCCACCGTTCGGGTGGGGCTTCGCGGACGATCAGATCACGATGTTCCTCCAGTGCGGCACGCAGTGGGACGGGCTCGGCCACATCTTTCACGACGGGAAGATGTACGGCGATCGTGACGCGCGGCTCGTGTCCGCGAGCGGGGCCGCGAAGAACGGCATCCAGCACTATCGCGACAAGATCGTGACGCGCGGCGTGTTGCTCGACATCGCGCGCGACAAGGGTGTGCCGTACCTCCAGCCCGGCGAGCCGATCTACGCCGAGGACCTCGACGGCTGCGCGGCAAGAGAGCGCGTCCGCGTGGAGCCGGGCGACATCGTCCTCGTCCGCACCGGTGACGTTGGGCGCCGTGTGAAAGAGCGGAGCTGGGGCACGTTCTCGGCCGGCGACGCCGCCGGCATTTCCTTCCTGACCGCGCCCTGGATCCACGACACGTCCATCGCGGGCATGGCGAGCGACACCTGGGGACTCGAGGTCCGGCCGAACGAGCTGCCCGGATCCTTTCAGCCGCTTCACCTGGTGGTGCTGGTCAACATGGGCCTGCTCGTCGGCGAAATCTTCGCGCTCGACGAGCTCGCTGACGACTGCGCGGCCGACGGCGTGTACGAGTTCATGTTCGTCGCGCCGCCGCTGCCCATCACGCGCGCCGTCGGATCGCCGATCAATCCGCAGGCGATCAAGTAGGCTACGGCATCATCCAGGACCACGGAGGCACGGTCGACGTCGAATCGACCTCGGGACAGGGCACGCGGTTCATCGTCACGTTCCCCGGTCCGCGCTGCGTAGTAGCGGCGCGGCTCTTCGCGTTATCGCGCGCGGACGGTCATGACCGGGCACGGGGCCGTGGCGACCACGCGTTCCGCCACGCTGCCGAGGATCGCCCGCTTGATCCCGCTCCGGCCGTGCGTGCCCATGACGATCACCTCGGCGCGTTTCGATTTTGCGACCCGCACGATCTGCTCAGCCGTAATCCCGAAATCGAGCAGGAGCCCGGTCGCGCGCGCGCCGGCGGCCTTCGCTCTGGCAACCACCCGGTCGAGCTGGTGCTGCCCGTGCGCGCGGTGCCCTCGCTGCAGCTCGTTGAACGTGGCCACGGCAATGTACGCGTCGGGAAGCATTGGCAGCGGGGGGAGCACATGGAGGATCAAGAGTGGCGCCCGCCCGGCCTTCACAAGCTGGATCGCTGTCGCGAGCGCGGGTCGGGATGCGGGCGAGAAGTCCGTCGGGTGAATGACCGGCCGGCGCGAGGGCATGCGGGGTCCTTTCGACTACGACGTGCCCCCTGGCCGCGTGAGCACCGGAAGGCTCGGCTCCCACTGTCTTCGATACTTCCTGTTGATGCAACGCCGCCGGCACGCGGGTTCGCCGCTCTCGAACGCGCTGCAATTCTGAACCGACACGAGCGGCTTGAACAGACCTCGCCTGACGAACTGTACCTCGACGTCACGGCCCGCCAGGCGGCACCAGAACCGCCGTCGCACCTCGTGTGGACCGGAGGTGAAAGCTAACGCGACCGGCACGGCGACCGCGAGCAGCGCCAGCAAACAGGCAGCCATGAACGTGATGAAGCCTTCGACCCAGCTCTGGAACCACACCGTCAATCCGTCGCTAGACCACGGCTCCAGCCATTCCATGGACGTACCCTCCCTTAGAACATGCCAGCAATTCGAGTGCCAGACCCAACTCCTCAGATTTCACGGGGATAGGTTGCGGTGTGGCTCGAATGCATCAGACCAGAAGACCCCAGGTGGGGCGCCGTCGCGCCGGCGGTGTGGCAGTATGTGTCCCGCAGATCCGTGCCGTCGCACCGAGGAGGAAGCCATGACCGGCCGAGCGTTCGTCTTCACCGGTATCAAGCAGCCGTTCGAGATCCGCGAGTTCCCGCTGCCGGACGTCGAGCCCGACGGCATCCTGGTCCGCGTGATCGTGGCGAACATTTGTGGCTCGGACCTGCACGGCTGGCACGGCCGCACGCCGCGAAGCGGTCCGACAGTCATGGGGCACGAGATGACGGGTCGCATCGCGAAGCTCGGGGCGCGCGTGACGACCGATGCCGCCGGCGCGGCGCTCCGCGAGGGCGACCGGATCGTGTATTCGTACTTCTACCCGTGCCGGCGCTGTGACGTCTGCCGTGCGGGCGATCCACACCATTGCACCGCGCGGCGCATCGGCGCGGGGCGCGCGCCGAGCGACAAGCCGCCGCACTTCACCGGCGCTTATGCCGATTACTATTATTTGCAACCCGGTCACTACGTGCTCCGCACGCCGGATGCGCTCGACGACGTCACCGTCGCGCCGCTCAACTGTGCGCTGGCCCAGGTGATCTACGGTCTTCACCAGGCGGGCTTCCAGCCGGGCGAGACCGTGGTGGTCCAGGGCGCCGGTGGCCTCGGGCTCTTCGCGACCGTGGTGGCGCGCGAGCGGGGGGCCGCGCGCGTGGTCGTTCTGGACCGCATCCCCGAGCGCTTGAAGCTGGCCCAGGCGTTCGGCGCTGACCACGCGCTGAACGTGGACGACTTCGCCACGAGCGATGCGCGGGCCAAGGCCGTGCGCGACCTCACGGGCGGTGGTGGGCACGTCGTGGTCGAGCTGGTCGGCCATCCGGCAGCCATTGCCGAGGGGCTCGCGATGACGCGCCCGGAGGGCCGCTACGTCGTCATCGGGAACATTGCCGGCGACCAGACCATCGCGTTCAACCCCGCGTGGCTCGTCCACCTCAATCGCCGCATGATCGGCGTCGGCGGTTATCAAGCCTGGGCCCTCCGGCGCGGGCTGGAGCTGCTGGAGCGAACGCACGAGCGCTATCCGTACCGTGCGATCATGTCGCACCGGTATCCGCTCGAGCAGATCAACGAGGCGTTCGCGAATGCCGACCAGGGCAAGGCTGTCCGCACCGCATTGGTCTGCGCGCCGGATCTGGTCACGGGCTGAGCGGCGGCGGCACGCGCTCGAACCGTCAACTCGGCGCGACCCCGACAGTTCGCGCTTGCTCGAGCCGCTGGCCGGCGACCACGCGTTCCTCGTCGGTGAAGAGCGGTTGATACTCGGGCGCCAGCACCAGCGTCTCCATCGCAAGGTCGAGGCGGTTCATCGCCCCCAGCTTCTGAAGTCCTCTCGACACGCCGTGTTTCTGCAGCAAGCGCTTGGCCGCGGCGACTCCGCCTTCGCGCTTGACGGCGCGCAGGAAGTACGCGGCCCAGTAGCCGGTCTCGCGGCCGGCCGTGCGATACACCTTCTCGATCATCTCGTTGTCGAATCGCGCTTCGAGCTCCGTCATGGTGTTCCTCCTCGCTGTCCCGCGTCGGTCCAGTGACGTCATGATCAAAAGACGCGACCGAACGATCGAGGCGCGACGTATCCAAAGTCAGACGGCGGGGGCGAATAGGCCCGGTTGGAAGACCGTCCAACAGTCAGCGTTCCACATTCCAGGAGGCTGACGAGATGAAGAAGAAGATCATCGCCCTCACGTTTCTCGGCGCCATGCTGCTCCCAGGCATGGCGTTCGCGGGCGCCGCCACTGACGCGGCCCTGGGTCTCGGCGCCTTCGCCGTGTTCAATCAGATCCTCGGTGGGACAGGAGTCTTCGGGCGCGCGCCCGCCGCCGTCTTCGCTCCGTCCCCGGTCGCGATTGTCGCTTCGCCGCCCGTCGTGGTGGCTCCGCCGCCCCCGCCCCAAGTCGTGTACCAGCCGTACGTCGTCTATCAGCCGTATCCGGTCTACGCTCCGGCGCCTGCGCGCGTCGTGGTGGCGCGGCCGTGGCACCGGTGCCCACCCGGTCTCGCGAGACAGGGACGCTGCTGGTAGTTCCGGCTACTGGTAGAAGGCGAGAATGGCGAGCGCGGCGGCGACGAGACCGAGGATCTTCCTGCCGCCGAGGCGGCGCGTCAGGGGAGCGACGACGACGCCCCCTGCGTTCGCGGCGCTTGGCTCTCGACGTCGACGCCTCTCGCCTCGCGGGTCAGTAGCAGGACCGCGGTGATCACCACCGCTGCGGCGCTCAGCGCGAGCGACCAGTGGACGTTGATGACGGCGCCGAGCACGCCAACCGTCACGCCGCTGCCGGCGCGGAGACCGAGGATGGCCATGTTGAACAAGCCGACCACGCTGCCGCGGAGACGTGGTGGCGCGAGGACCTGCACCACGGTCTGCGCCGTCGAAGTGAACGCGATGTTGAACACGCCGGCCAGCACGAGAAGACTCACCGCGACACCGTAGTTCGGAGCGGCGGGAAACAGCCCGATCGCCACGCCCCAGATGCCGGCGCAGATGATCGCGGTCCGGGCGCTGGGACGCAGCAGGTTGAGGGTTTCGAGGAGAATCGCCCCCAGGACCGCGCCCGCCGCGTTGCCGGCAAGCAGCACACTGTACCCGGCGCCGGCCTCGTCCGCGCCGAGGTCGTGCGCGTATTGCGGCATCTGCGCCTGGAACGCGTTCCCCACGAAGAACGACGTCGCGCCGCCGAGCACGATCATCGTCATGATCCGCCGGTCGGAACGAACCTCCCGGAAGATCCAGAGCATCTCGCCGAGGCCGAACCGGACTGGACGGCGTGGCTCGGCGACCTGCCGTCCGTGCCCGGTGTAGGGGACTCGCATCAGGAAGATCGAGAACGGCGCGTAGATGAGCAGGTTCGCGAGCAGACCCCAGCCGGGTCCGAGGAGCAGCATGAGACCGCCTCCGATGGCCGGTCCGAGGAGAATCGCGAGGTTGCGGCTGGTCGCGTTGAGCCGGATCGCGCTGGGCAGCTGATGGGTTCCGACCATGTCGTGAATGATGAGCTGCACGGCGGGCGTGATGATCACGCCGGCGGCGCCGTGGACGAGCAGGATCATCACCGCATGCCACATCTGGAGCGCGCCGGTGAGAAACAGCACGCCCCAGGAGATCGACGCCAGCATGAAGAGCGCCTGGCCCGCCTGGATGAGCTTGCGGCAGTCGTAGCGGTCGGCGAGCGCCCCCGTGTAGACCGAGAAGAACAGGAATGGCATCCAGTGGCTGATGACGGCGAAGCCGCCGAGCGTCGGTGAGTGGAACTTCTGGAAAATGACCCAGTAGCTGATGACGTGCTCGATGTTGTCGGCGGTCATCGCGAGCAGGCTCAGCGCGAGGTAGCGGCGGTAATCCGGCGCCCGGAGCGCTGCGAATCGCGGCACGGGGCGGGAGTCCGACGAGAGCCGGGCCGGATCGGTCACTGGCGGGATCGTACCATCGTCCCGGCCGGCGCCATACTGCCCGGCACAGCACATGTCAGGGAAAACGATTCGCGAGGTCGCGGGCCCTGGCATCGCCTAACCCCTCGCCACGTCTGCACCTTGTCTTTGGCAGCGCGATTGCGTGTATCGAGTCGTTAGCTCCGATCGTGGAGCCGGCAACTGGAAAAGGAGTCACCGAACGGCGTCCGACACGATGAAACACATTGCGGCCATCTTCGCGATGCTCGCCGTGCTCGCGTGGGCTAGTGCGGTGTGGGCGAGCGAGTTCCTGAACCCATTCGTCAACGCCGGCACGACGTTCTTCAGCTTCACGTGGACGACCACGGCCCAGTTCAGGCAGACCGATCAGTCCGGCAAGACCGTCGAGTCCAGCGACACCGTGTCAGGCTCGGGTGATCTCGCCGTCACCCGGACCGCCGACGGCTTCATCTTCGCGTTCGATGGCCCTGGCGGCCGCGGGTCCGGGACGACCAACGCGGCCGGATTCATCGTGAACGAGGGGCCGACGAAGATCGGCGCGATCGACTATCCGTTCCCGAGCGGCGTGACCGACGCTCGCCCGGGAACGTTCGCATCGCAGGGCCAGCTCACGGTCACACCCGACTCGGTCACGCTGACGTATTCGGACATCTCTCACAGCAACACGTTCGGGCCCAACCTGTCGGCGATGTTTCGGGGCACGGGCGTCGTCGAGACCGCCCCGATCCTGTCCGCTCCGGAACCTCTGGCTGTCGCCCTCGTCGCGGGTGGGCTGGGTGTCGGTGTGGTGATGCGGCGCCGCCAAAGATCACGGCGGTCAGCCCACGCCTTGCAGCCTCAAGTTGTCCGCGAGATGGCACCGGGCGAAGTGCGACGGAGCGACCTCGCGTAATACCGGCGGCTCCGTGCGGCAGACCTCGACGGCGAACGGACACCGAGGGTGGAAGAAGCAGCCGGACGGGGGATGCGCCGGACTCGGCACCTCGCCCTTGAGCGCCACGTCACCGCTCGGCACGCGAGGATCGGGGACCGGCAACACACCGACGGTCGGGAATCTCGAGCGAACTTCGTTCTTGACGGAGTCCGCATCTGCGGGTAGGACTGTGCGCGTGATTCGGACGGACCGGGCGAGGAGTAGTCGAGGTCATCGCGCCACGATCCCGCTGGCGCGACTCACCGAGATCAACCGGCACTACGAGAGCCTGGTGAGCCGGCCGATCACGCTCGACGCGCCCGTGCCGGCGCTGGTCACGCTGCATTGACGCCGGGCAAGCGGAAGATCCTCATCGTCGACGACGCGGGCCCGGTCGTCGTGCTCTGTGTGAACGTGCTGCAGGCGCTGGGGTATTCGGTGAAGGGCGCCAGCCGCGGCGAGGCGGCGATGGAGCTGCTGCGCAAGGAAGCGTTCGACCTCATGGTCCTCGACTACAAGATGCCGGGCATGAGCGGCTTCGAAGTCTTCGAGCAGGCTCGGCAGCTCCACCCTCAGATGCCCGTGGTGCTGGTGACGGGGCACGGGACGCCCGAGATCGTCAACGAGGCCAACCGTCTGGGGTTCAGCGCGATCCTCTTGAAGCCGTTCACTTCGGATGAACTCCGCGGGACCGTCGAGACGGTCTTCGCCGGCAAATCGTGAGGATGGTGTCCACGCGCGGCGGCTCGAGCGATGGCGCCGCTGCTCAGAAGGTCGTCATGGGCTCCGTTCTGCGACGCGTCGTCCAGTGGGGCCTCGATCGCGGCCTCTCGGTCGGCTACGGTCTCATCTACGACTACATCTTCGAGTGCTTCGCGCCCTACCAGGCGCTGCGCCGCGAAGTGTTGCGAGCGGTCGAGGGCGCCGCGCCCCCGGACGTCGAGCGGCGGAACGTCCGCATCCTCGACGTCGGCTGCGGCGCCGGCAACTTCTCGCTGATGCTGGCCGAGGCCGGCTTCACGGTCGTGGGTCTGGACGCGTACGATCCTCTCGTGACGCTGGCGCAGGAGAAGCGTCGGGCCCAGCATCTGCCCAACGTCGCGTTCACGCACGGCGACCTCACCCGCGACAGCCCGTTTCCGGTCGATCACTTCGACCAGCTGATCAACGTGCACTTTCTCTACGCGCACGAGAATCCGACGGTGGTCCTCGGGGCAGCGTATCGGGTGCTCAAGCGGGGCGGGCACGCGATCTTTGTCAACCTCACGCGGCGGGTGCCGGTCTGGACGACGTTCGAGTCGACGCGGGCGACCCGTGGCCTGCGGGCCGCGCTCCACAGTCTGCTGTGGGTCCTGCCGAACTCGATCTTCGAAACGCTCCGCCATCGCAGCGGGCCGTACTACTGGGACGAGGCGGAGTTCGGCGCGAACTTGAGGCAGGCCGGCTTCGAGGTGCTGGAGCTTCGCCGGACCTTCTTCGACAACGCGAGCCTGCTGGCCCGCGTCACCAAGCCGGGGAGCAGCTAGGCAGCTTCTCCCAGTCTCGCCGCCCAGCCTTGGGGCCGGCCACTTTCTAGCCGGAGCGCCTGGGTGATCCGGCCCCGAACGGAAATGAATCATCCATCCGGGGACGAGCCGCCGCTCGATATTGACTGAAGATAGGCTTGAATATCAGATGCTTGTGCACATTGTCCGGGTATGGTACCCGCCTTGCAAAATGGGTTAGTTGCCGTTGAGGTGGGAAGGATCTACCGACCAATCGGGGTCAGTGCGGTTCACCACCTCTAACCGTCGTCTTTGGGTCGCACTTGGTGCTCGGCGGGGAGCAGGCATCCCCGACGAGAGGTGAGGAGATGACAGTGACAAGGAAGTTCTTGAGACCATCGCGTAGTGCCACATGGGTTGTGGCGGCAGTCCTGCTGTTGCTGGGTCCGGCGGCCGCGTTCGCCCAGTGCATCAGTCCGAATTCGATTTCGGGGATCTTGACCGAGACGATGGAGAACCCGCCTGCTCAGGCGCCGCCGCTGGGGCCGCTGCTCGCGGGGACGTTTGCCAACGGCTCCCGGCAGGCTCAGGCGACTGAGCTCGGTGTGCTGGCCCACGGTTGCGGCTCGCTCGTCTCGCTCGCCGGCAATATCACCGTGCAAGCCGGCTCCAATGTCCCCGTCACTGCTTTCGGTCTCGGCGTCGGCTCGATCAGCGGAACGTTCGGGGTCGATACGGCGTCAGGCCATGTCCAGGGCCAACTGAGTGGCGTCCTTGACTTCACTCCGACCAACAGCAACAAAGCGGACTGCAGTGGCAAGCCCTGCCCATGGGTGTACGCGTCCGGCAATTGGTCGGCCCATGGGCAGTCTGATCAGTCCGGCGCCTTCAGCGGCCTCGCGCTCGTCCCGTTTCTTTGTCCCGGGTTTGGCCCGACAGGACTATGCTATTTGGATCCGACGGGGGCGCTGTTCGCGGTGGCCGGTGGCATGCAGGTCTCTGTTTCTCCGCCCTTGTTCCTGGTAGCGTTGAACCCGAACACGGACTTCGATCGGTTCGGGAATCCAGGCGCGAAGTTCATTATCACGCTGTACCAGTAGAAATGGAGGCCGCGATGAGCGACATGATGATCGCGGCAAGCCGGGACCACCGGCAGGCGGAGACGCTCGACACACTCTGGGGCGCCTCCGCCTGCAGGGGCCCCTCACAGCGGGCCTTGAAACACTCGGGCACGATCGGCGCCTTCATGCTCTGGAACGGCTAGCGATGTGATCGCGGTGGAGGACGATGCGGCGCCTGTAGCGTCCGGCGCCGACGGGACGGCGGCCCCCAACGGGGTCGTGATCTCGCGGGGGACGCGGGTCTACCTGCGGACGCTGATCCCGAAGGACCTCGACCTCCTGTCCGACTGGATCGAGGATCCGTTCCTGGAGCGTATGGTGGGTAGCGAGTTCCTCCACGCGTTCAAGCACGTCTGGGACAAGGCCCCGGCGTTCTACGACGCGGTGCTCAACGACCCGACCCAGGTCGTCTTCGTCGTGGAGGCGAATCAGGGCTGGACCAAGCCGGTCGGCATCGTCCGTCTCTTCAACATCCACCTGCTCGAGGGCTACGCGTTCATCGAGACCATCATCACCGACCAGCGGGCGATCCGGCGCGGATTCGGCGTTGAAGCGGGCAAGCTCATCTCCTATTATGGCGTGGACGTCCTGGGCCTGCGGCGCATCGAGGCCAAGGTGTACGAATATAACGTCCTGAGCATGAACTCCTTGCGGCGCAACGGTTTTCAGCAGGAAGGGGTTCTCCGGAAGGCATGGTTCGACGGGGAGCGCTATTGGGACGTGGTCGTGTTCGGCATTCTGAAGGACGAGATCGACGCCGTGCGCCGGCGCGACAGGGTCTACCTTCCTCTCGATCACGTCGAGGGGAACGGTCGTGAGTCCGCATAGCCTTCTCCCGCTCGTCGCGTTCGCCCTCAACCTCTCCCTCGCCACGCTCGCGCTGCTGCGCAATCCGGGGAGCCGCCTCAACCGGGTGTTTGCCTATTTCGCCTCCGCGATGGCGCTGTGGAACCTCGGGTCGTTCATGCTGCGCACGAGCTCCACCGACACCGCCGCCGGTTTCGCCGAGATCGTCATCCACGTGGGCATCATCGCCATGCCCGCCTTCTATTATCACTTCGTCCTCATCTTCCTCGACGCCACCGCTCGCCACCGGCCGACGCTCGTGCTGGGGTATGCGATCGCGTTGCTCTACACGGCGATCAACCTGAGCGGCACGCCGCTCTACCTCAAGGGCGTGGTGTGGACGTACTGGGGCTGGGCGCCGGCGACGGGACCGCTGTACCTGCCGTACCTCGCGGCGTTCTACGCGCTGATGATCTACGGCACCCGCCACCTGGTGAAGGCGAACCGGGGCGTCGACTCGAGCTTCCGGCGCAACCGCGGCACGCTCATCGTCCTCGGCACGCTGATCAGCCTCGTCGGTGGCTTCGTCGACTTCGCACGCTTCATCCTGGCCCGCTTCATCCCGGCCGCCGACCAGATGTACCCGCTCGGCATCCCGTTCAACATGGTGTTCGCGCTCATGCTGGGGACATCGATCGTGCGCTACCGCCTCTTCGCGGTCGACCTCGCCGTCAGGAAGGCCGCCGTCTACGGCCTCGTGGGCGCCGTCATCACCGGCATGCTATTCGGCGTCACGCGGGTGGTGGAGCGGTACTTCCAGCTCGGGGACATCGACACGATCTGGCTCGTCGTCCCGTTCGGCTTCGCGATCACCGTGCTGATCGGGCCGTGGGGGCAGGCCGTCGAGGACTCGATCGAGCGGCTCATGTTCAGCAAGCGCCAGGGCTGCTACGAGACGCTGCTGATGCTCAGCAAGCGCATGAGCGCCGTTCTCAACTTCAACGAGCTGGTGAACATGCTCGTGCGCGACCTCGTGCACGGCATTCCCGTCAGCCACGCCACGCTAATGATCTTCGATGCGGCGACGAACACCTTCGTCACCTACCGCGAGGAGACGCGGCTCGAGGAGGGCGCGGGCGTCGAGCGGATCCGCGGCGACAGCCCGATCGTGCAGTGGCTACAGCGCACCGAGGGGTTGCTGGTCAAGGAGGAGGCGAAGCTCAATCCGAACATCACGCGTTACTTCGAGACGATCGAGGGCGAGCTGGACGCGATCAAGGCCTCGCTCATCGTGCCGCTCAAGATCGAGAACAAGCTCAACGGGATCCTGCTGCTCGGCGAGAAGCTGTCCGGCGAGATCTTCGACGCCCGCGAGCTGGACGTGCTCACGCTGCTCGCCAACCAGGCGGCGATCTCGCTGGAGAACGCCCGGCTGTACGAGGGGCTGTCCACCTCCAACGCGCGCCTCATGGAGGCGAGCCGCCTGAAGTCGCAGTTCCTCGCCAACATGTCGCACGAGCTGCGCACGCCGCTGAACTCGATCATCGGCTTCTCCAAGGTCCTGCTGAACCGGCTCGATGGCGAGCTGACCGAGCGGCAGGAGGCGTACATCCACTCCGTGCACAACAGCAGCCGGCACTTGCTCGAGCTGATCAATGGCATCCTCGACTTCTCGCGCATCGAGGCGGGCAAGCTCGAGATGCACCCGGAGAAGGTGGACCTCCACGACCTCGTCGAGGAGTGCATCGAGTCCTCACAGCCGCTCGTCCGCAATCAGCGCGTGAAGATCGAGATGGACGTGCCGGTCGAGCTGCCGGCCGTGTTCGCCGACCGCACGCGGATCAAGCAGGTGCTGCTCAATCTCATGTCGAACGCGATCAAGTTCACCTCCGACGGCCGCGTCCTCGTGCAGGTGCGCACGGAGCCCGAGGCCCTCCACGTGTCCGTCGCCGACACCGGGATCGGCATCTCGCAGGCGGACCTGCGGCGGCTCTTCGAGCCGTTCCAGCGGCTGGACAGCCCGTTCGCGCGGCAGGCGGACGGCACCGGGCTGGGTCTCGTCATCAGCAAGAAGTTCGTCGAGCTGCACCGCGGCCGCATCTGGGCCGAGAGCCGCGAAACCCAGGGCTCGACGTTCCACTTCACGCTGCCGCTCGCCGCGGACAGCGGAGAGACCGTCGAGAGGGGTAGCTCCCGGTAGCGGGTTGCGCGGAGCGTTCGGAGGGTCTGGTCTCGTCCTAGCCCGGATTATTCACGAACGCTCACTGTCATCGAGCGCGTGGCGGCGCGGGCCGGCCGGGTCGGTGAGGGGCCTCTGACCACGAGGCCCTTTGACCGATGACCCGCGAGCCGTTCCCACTCCCGACCGGGTTGCCCTCGATCGCACGCTACGGGAACGGGTCCCCCGGCCCCCCACCGACCCGGCCGGCCCGCGGCAACACGCTGTCCCCGGCCTCGGTCGCCCGTCTCCCGCCGGATCACCGGCCGGCGCGCGCGTCGTTCGTTCGTGAATAATTCGGGCTAGAGCAACCGGCGCGGTTGTGCGGGGGGATCCTCGATCCTCACGAGATAGCGGCCGGCCTCGTCCCGTTCGAGCACGTCGGCTCTTCGCACCTCACCCCAGGCCAGTAAGAGATCGCGCCACGAAACGTCCGCGTGGGCTTCGACGACTTCAGAGAAGTGCCGCGGCCGCTCCGCGAGCTCGGCGGCGATGCGCTGGGCCAGTGCGCTCATGCTCTGGCTCACAGGTAGTCCTCGAGGCGCACGGCGTCCTTGGCGAAGTAGCGCAATCGTTCGTAGTACTCCCTGGGCACGCCCTCCGGGATCGTCGCGTCGATGCCCAGCTTCGCCGTCGTCGGTAACCCGCCCTGGCCGAGCGCCCACGCGCGGACCGATGGATCGATGTGCTTGCCGCGCGCCCCGGACACGACGAGCACGTCGTGATCGGCCTGCACGCGGAACGTCATCGCCCAGTCGAGCTCGTCCGGATCGTAGATGTTGATGTCGTCGTCGGTCACGATCGCCAGCTTCACCTCGGCGACGGACAGGAGGGCCAGCAGCGCGTTCTTGCCCTCACCGGGCCGCTTCTTGATCGAGGCGATCAGCGACCAGTAGCAGCAGCTTCCCACTGGCGCGCGGATCGCGACCGGTTCCACGCTGGCGATGCGCAAGGCCTGCAGCCCGGCGGCCTCGATCACCGGAGCCGCGAGCCAGTCGTTCTCCCACGGCATCTGGAGGACGTAGAAGATCGGGTCGCGGCGGTGCGTGATGCAGCGCACGCGGAAGATCGGATTCCACTTGACCTCGCCGGTGATGTGGCTGAATTCACCGAACGGCCCTTCGTCCGCCGTCCAGCCGATCGGCAGCAGCTCCCCTTCCAGCACGAGCTCGGCGTCGGCCGGCACCTCGAGATCGACCGTACGGCAGCGGACCAGCTCGACCGGCGCGCCGTGCAGACCGCCGGCGATGCTGAACTCGTCGACGTCGATCGGCGCCTTGTACGAGGCGGCCAGCATCTCGTACGGATGGACGCCGACGGCGACGGCGATTGGCAGCGGCTTGCGCTGCTCGAACGCCCGCTGATAGTAGAGCCGCATGTCCGACGACGAGACGAGGTCGATGCCGGTCTCGCGCGGTGTCCGGTACATCATCCGGTAGGACCCCACGTTCCGGCCGTACTCCGGATCCTTCGAGACCACCAGCGTGCCGGAGATGTACGGCCCACCGTCCTTGACGTGCATCAGCGGCAGCGGCAGCCGTGTGAGGTCCACGTCGTCGCCTTCGACCACGACCTCCTGGCAAGCGCCACGGTCGACCAGCCGTGCCTCGATGGGCCGGCGGATTCCCTCCTCGAATCGCGTGGCGATCTCCCGCTCGGCGCAGCCCATCGCGAGGGCGAGCCGCTTGCGCGTGGAGACGACGGCGCCGGCCGCCCGCCATTCCGGGTAGCCGAGGATCTGCTCGAAGAACGTCGCTTCGCTCGACTGCGCCATCAGTGCGGACAGGTGGCGGGGATCGACCGGTTTCTTCACGGGCCGCAGCTCGCCAGCCTCTCGAAGTTGCTGCAGCACGTCGCGGAAGCTCTGTTTCATCGAGAGCTCAGGTCCTCTTCGGAACGTACCGCGCCACGCTCTGCCTGACCGAAGTCCACTCGGCGGGCGTCAGCGTGACCTTCCCCACGAAGCTGTTGATCGCGAGCTGCTCCGCCGGGGGCGGATTCGCCGCGCCCATGTAGGCGATGACGCTCTCACGGGTTTTCTTCACCGCCTCCGGGTCCATGAAGCCGAGCCCGCGCCGTTCGACCGAGGACACCAAGCCCATCGCCGTCATGACGCCCTGGCCGTACTTCACCACGTCACGGTTCGTCGAGCTGCCCTTGAACTCGCGCACCATGTCGAGGTGGATCTCGATCGCCTCCTCGGGATGCAGGTACGCGTACTTCAGTCCCTCCATCGCGCCTTGCATGAAGCGGCCTTGCTCGACCCGAGCGGGAAGCGATCTTCGGTGAAGGCGCGCGTCATGTCGACGACGAGCACGGCCGGGCGAGAGCCGAACCCCGAGCGCGCGCCCATGCTGCCCTTGGTGTACCTGGCGCGTTCGTTCTCGGGGATGAAATCTGGGATGTACGCCATCCCGCTCCCGTCAGCCCCTGACCGTGGTGAATCCGGCGGGAACGTGGAATTCGAGGAAGCTGACGCCATCGCCTTCCGCGACACGCAGCCCGTGGCGATCCCCCATCGGGAAGTACGTCGCCTGACCGCGGCCGACGGTCACGTCCTCGCCGTTCACGGTGAAGCGTGTCTTGCCGGAGAGGAGGATGAACATGCTTTCCGCGTTCGGATGCATGTGGAGCGACGTCACGGTGTCCTTCACGTAGCGCACGATCATCGCGTGGGCGCGCTCCGAGCGCGCCGCTTCCTTGCCGACGAAGTAGATCCGCCCTTTCTTCTCGGCGGCGATGTCGTGAACCGGCTCGGTGGCACGCGCCGCGACCGCGAGGCCGCCGGAAAACCCGGTACGACGTGCGGCGCTCCCGGGCGGCGGCGCCACCACGCTGATCAGCGTCGCCTCCGCGCCGTGGGGATTCTCGATCGTGAGCTCGGTGCCTTCCTGCACCGTGGCGAATGCCTCTTCGACCATCGCGTGCGCCTTGCCGTTCGCGCTGACCAGGGCGCCGCCCGTGAGCGTGAAGAGATACCGATCGGAGCCGGCCGGCACCGATTCGCTCAGCGTCACGCCGGGAGCGAGCCGGATCACTTCGGCCGACATCTCCTTCACGTCGCTTGCGGTGATCGGCGCGCGCTTCACGCCGCGTGCGGTCTCCAGATACGAGAGATCGGCGAAGGTGACGACGTGCCCCATGGTCGGCTTCTCCGCGCTCAGGGGCAGACGCGCTGGACGAACTTCTCCGGCGCGCGCTCACCCCACTGTGACTGAAAGCCTTCCTCGACCGGCAGCAGGTTCGAGGCGTTCTTCACGTTCAGCCGGTCGGTGTCCGCCCAGTGCTCGTGCACCCGGCCCCACGGATCCGACCAGTAGTCGAAGATCTGGCTGCCCAGGAGATGTCGTCCGATCCCCCACATGTGCTCGTACTTGCCGAGAGTGCCGAGATATTCGTGGCCCGTGAACACGTCGTCGATGTCCGCGACCTCGAACGACAGGTGGTTCAGCCCGGCGCGGTCGTTGTGGATACAGAAGAACACGTGGTGATCGACGTATTCCTTGCCGCGGTCGCAGCGGTTGAACGAGCCGATGATGTTGTCCTTGCTCCCCGCGTACACGTCGTCGGAGCCGATGAATCCGAGCGTCTCGCGAAACCACTGCACCGTGTCTTTCACCCTGGGCGAGGCCATCACCCCGTGGCCGATCCGCTTCACGCGGGAGGAACCCCGGTGAATCCTCATGAGTGCGCCGGCCCGCTTCAGTGAGTCCTTGCCAAGGTTCAATGGCTGGCTCTTCACGGGGATCGGCTTCAGCTTCTTGATCCCGTAGACGACCTCGATCTGGTACCCGTTCGGCTCCTTCAGCCGCACGCGCTTGCCGCCGCCGGGCTCGTCGATGCTCTCGATCGCGGACGCGCCGGGCGCCTTCGCCACGCGCTTCAGATCGTCGAGGCTCGCCGCGTAGTACGCGAGCCCGACGAAGCCGGGATCGCCTTTCTCGGTCACGTGCAGATGGTGCGCGGCGTCCGTCCCACGCATGTACAGCGCGTTGGGCGTCCGCTCCGCCTTCACCATCCCGAAGTGGGTGAGAAACTCCTCGGCGAGGTCGAGGTCCGGCGCGCGAAGGCGCCCGTACGCGAGATCGGTCACCTTGATCACTGCCATCGTCATCTCCTCCAGCTCACTTCGCGAAGAAGAACTGTTCGCTGCGCGCGTTGCCCGGGCTCCGGAGCGGCCAGTCGTTGCCGAGCGTGGTCGGCACGTTCCGGAAGCGCGTGTTCGCGACCACGACGCCCTGCACCATCGGCGTCAGTCCGACCGTGCCGATCTCGTCGAGTGATTCGCGCCCTGGCGACGCTCATGTCCGGCGCCCTCCTCGAAAGTCGCGGTCTCGTCCTGCGCGCGACTCTAGGCGCAGTCGAGGAGGCGGTCAAGCGGTGAAGACGGAACGTCTCATGCTATCGTCGCTACCATGGAGCGCAGGAAAGGAGCATCGCCTTGGGAGGTTCCCGATAAGCGCCAAGAAGCTCGAAATCGTGACAGAGGTTCCTGACAGGGCGATGGTCGTCTTCGCCCATCCCGACGATGCCGAGATCGGGTCGGGAGGCGTCGTCGCCAGGTGGGTGGCCGCGGGTTGCGAGGTCACGTACGTGCTCTGCACCAACGGGAGCGCCGGCACCGCTGATCGTTCGCTGATACCCGAGCAGCTCGCCGAGCAGCGGGCCGCGGAGCAGCGGGCCGCCGCCGACTCCATGGGCGTGAAGCACGTCGTGATGCTCGGCTATCCGGACGGCGGGCTCGAAGACACGCGCGAGTTTCTTGGCGACGTCGTGCGAGCCATCCGCCAGTATCGGCCTCACACGGTGTTCGTCCACGATCCCTATCGCATCAGAGGATTTCAGCACCGTGACCATCGGAAGGCGGGCATCGTCACGACGGACGCGGTCTATCCCTACGCCCGCGACCATCTGCATTTTGCCGAGCAGATCACGAAGGAAGGCCTCGAGCCCCACAAGGTTCGCGAGCTCTGGTACTGGGGCATGGACGAGCCGGACGTCATTGTCGACGTGACCGACTCGGTCGAGCGACAGATCGCCGCGCTCATCCGTCACGAGAGCCAGATGCCCGGCTTCAGCGTGCCGGCCGGGCAGACCATCGGCGAGCGCGTGAAGAAAAACGCCGCCGAGAACGCGAAAGGCTACGGGTTCAAGTACGGCGCGGTGTTCAGGCGCCTGACCGCGAGGCGCTGAGGCGCGCGCTGCGGGCCGGCCGGGTTGGTGGGGGGCCGGCGGACCACGAGGCCCTGTTGACCGATGAGCGGCGAGCCGTTCCCACTCTTGGCCTGGTGGCCCTCGATGGCACGCTACGGGAACGGGTCCGCCGGCCCCCCACCAACCCGGTCGGCCCGCGACTCCACGCGCTCGATGTGTCGATGAGCGTTCACGAATAATCGCTCGTGCGCCTGCGGCGCGGGTCCCGCTCCACGTCGAGGGCCCTCGCGGGATCCGGGAACGCGAGACTCACTGGCGCATTGGCCTCGAACGGGCTCCAGAGGCCGAGCTCCTTGCCGATGTCCCGGAGCGCCGGGAGCACTTCCTCGCCGAAGAGCCGGATGCACGTTTTCGCATCTGCGTCCGAGACGAAGCCGTCGCTGCCCCAGAATCCAAGAATCGAGGGTCGCGTCTCCTCGAGCAGCCGGCGCAGCTTCGGGATCACGGTCTTCGGTGTTCCGTAGACGATCCGCTGGGTGCGAATCTGGTCCTCGAACGTTGCCACGCGCGGGTTCGCCCCGCGCCCGACCGCGTACTCGACGAACGCCGTGCGAAAATCCGGCGCGAAGTACCCGGACGGGCTCGACCACACCGGATGGAGCAGGCCGGTGAACTCGCCCTGCATCCACCTGAACTGCTTCGCGTTCTCGAATGCTTTCTCCTCGGTCTCCGCGACGTGACATTGCTGGAGATAGCCCCGGTTCTCGGGGCCGCTCGTGTAACCCGTCTCTGACGCGACCCGGTCGTAGAGCTCCCAGATCTTCTTCGTCGCGTCGATCGACGTGCTGAGCGCGATGTAGGGATACCGATGCTGTGCCGCCCAGATGATCGTCTCCTTGCTGAGGACGCCTGGAATCCAGATGCGCGGGTGAGGCTTCTGGAGCGGCACCGCCCACGGGTTCACGACGCGATGCTGATAGTGCGTGCCTTCCCAGCGGAACGGACCGGTTTCCGTCCACGCCTTGACCACGAGGTCGTGGGCTTCCTCGAAGCGCTCGCGGTTGTAAGCGGGATTGACGCCGGCCGCGAGCTGCTCCTGACCGCCGCCGCGCACGAAGCCGGACACGAGCCGCCCGCGCGAGACCATGTCGATCATCGCGAGCTCCTCCGCCAGCCGCACCGGATTTTCGGCCAGCGGCAGCGGATTGCCGAGGAGCACGAGCTTGACGCGCGTCGTCATCGCCGCCAGGATCGACGCGAAGATGTTGCACTTCGCCTGCATGCAGAACGGCGCGTTGTGGTGCTCGTTGAGCATGATGCCGTCGAAGCCGACGTCCTCCGCCAGGCGGTAATGCTCGAGGTACTCGTTGTAGAGCCGGCTGCCGGCCACCGGATCGAAGAAGCGATTCGAGAACATCAGCGCGGTGGCGCCGAACTTCAGGCCCTCGTCTTCGGGATAGGCCGACATCGGCTGCTCGGTGAAGTACATGAGGTGCATCGAGTGTCTCCCTTATCCCTCGTTCACGAATGTCGCGACGAGCTGCGCGAGCTCGTGCGGCTTTTCCATCTCGACGAAATGCCCGGCGCCGTCGACGATCTCGAGCCGGGCTCGCGCCAGCGACTTGACGTAGCGCTCGCCGCACTCGAGCGGGACGATGCGATCGTCCCGTCCCCACACGACCAGCGCCGGCGCGGCGACACCACCGAGCAGATGCGGCAGCGTCGGATTGTACATGTACGGCTTCCACGCGATCCGGAACGTCATCTCGCGGTTCAGGTCCCACTGCTCGAGCAGGCTGGTCGGCGGATCGGCGCCGAAGGTTCGATCGAACGCGCTCTGGTCCACGAACCCGCAGCGCACGTAGTCGATGTAGGAGAGGATCGCCTGGTCGGTGATCTCGCCGCGCTCGGGCTTGACGCCCATCGCTCCGACGAGCACGAGACGGCGGAACGCGCGCGGCGCCATCGTCGCCATTTCCGCAGCGATCCAGCCGCCGAACCCGAGCCCGACCACCGAGACGTGACGGCCGAGATTGCGTTCGCCGAGCAGCCACTGATACACGACGGCGACGTCGCGAACGCTGCGCATCCAGTCCGGACGCTGCGACTTGTCGTAGCCCGGGTGCGACGGCACGATGACCGTGAAGTGCTGCGCGAGCGCGTCGTAGAACGGCAGGCGTTCCAGACTCCCGATGTCGTGGTGGAGCACGAGCAGCGGCGCGCCGGTGCCGGCGCGGGCAACGTGGAGCGCCATGCCGGCGATCCGCGCGGTTTCGGAAATCCAGGTGATCATCACGCCTCCCGGGCGACGGCTCGTGCGCTCGCCGTCGCCTGATTGCGATAGCATACGTCTCCGCAGCAGGAAACGGGGAGAGAGAACGCGATGAACGAGGCGGGGTCGGCTCCGGCAGAGGTGGCGCCCGTCCGCCCGGGTGAGGGTCTCGACTGGGCGGCGCTCGACGCGTGGCTGCGGCCGCGACTGGCCGAGGCGCTCTCCGGCATCGCCGGCCCACTCGACGTGCTGCAGTTTCCCAACGGCTCCGCCAACCTGACGTACCTGCTTCGCGTCGGCACTGACGAGCTGGTGCTGCGCCGGCCACCGCTGGGCCAGATCGCGCCGGGCGCCCACGACATGAAGCGCGAGTACCGAGTACTGTCGCGGTTGTGGCGCCACTTCGACCGAGCGCCGCGCGCGTATCTCTTCTGCGACGACCCGACGGTGCTGGGCGCCGACTTCTTCGTGATGGAGCGCCGCCGCGGCGACGTCGTGCGCGAGACGGTTCCCGCATCGATGCGCGCGCATCGCGACGTCGGTCGCCGCATCGGCTTCGCGCTGGTCGACGCGATGGCGGAGCTGCACGCGCTTATTCCGGCGGCCTGCGGGCTGAGCGATCTCGGCAAGCCTCAGGGATTCATCGAGCGACAGGTGAGCGGGTGGGCCAAACGCTGGGAGCTCGCGAAGTTCGACGACTCACCAGCCGACATGGACGAGGTCCACCAGCGGCTGGTCAGGAGCATGCCGGCGTTGAGCCGCGTATCGATCGTCCACAACGATCTGAAGCTCGACAACTGCCAGTTCGATCCCGCGAACCCCGACCGCGTCCTGTCGATCTTCGACTGGGACATGGCGACGCTCGGGGATCCGCTGATCGATCTCGGAACGCTGCTGAACTACTGGCCGGATCCCGCTGACCCCGAGCACGCCCAGCGCGGCAACAATCCCGGCGTCGCGAAGATCGGCCTGCCGACGCGGGTCGAGATCGCCGCGCACTACGCGGCGCGGACTGGCGTCGACGTGTCGGCGACCCGCTGGTGGGAGGCGTTCGCGCTCTGGAAAACGGTGGTCGTGGTGCAGCAGCTTCACCGGCGCTGGGTGAGGGGAGAGAGCACCAATCCGAAGATGGCGCACATCGCCGACCGCATTCCGTCGTTGATCGCGGCCGCGCGCGCGGTGCTGGACGACGCCGGAGCGTGAAGTGAAGATGACCGGCGTCCATAAACGAGGGCGCTGTTAAACTACCCGCCGGCACCGGACCGTCGTCCCCCGATTGGAGGAACACATGTCGAGGAAGCTTCTACTGGCCATTCTGGCCTGGAGCGTCATCGCCGCGGCGCAGCCCGCGAGTGCGCAAACGACGCTCACGATGTCGTCGTGGGTCTCGCCGCAGCACCATCTGACCGCGACCGTGCTGCAGGGCTGGGCGAACCAGGTCGAGAAGGCCACGAACGGCCGGGTGAAGTTCACGATGCTGCCGAAGCATCCATCGGCGCCCCCCGGCACGTTCGACGCGGTCAGAGACGGGCTCGTCGATCTTTCCTACGTCACCGCCAGCTACACGCCGGCGCGGCACATCCTGCCGCTGATGGCCGAGCTGCCCGGCGCGGGCGACACCGCGCTCGTCAACTCGGTGGCCTATTCGCGGATCCACTGGAAATACTTCCAGAAGGTCGGCGAATACAAGGGCGTGAAGCTGCTCGGCGTGTTCACGCACGGGCCCGGCCAGATGTTCACGAAGCGCTCGGTCAACAACATCAACGACGTGCAGGGGCTCAAGATCCGCACCGGGGGCGGTGTCGCCGAGGCGGTGGCAAAGGCGCTTGGCGCGTCGGCATTCGTGAAGCCCGCGCCGGAGTCGTTCGAGCTCTTGAAAGGCGGCGTCGCCGACGGCGTGTTCTTCCCGATGGAGTCCATCATCTCGTTCAAGCTCGACACCGTGCTCGAGCAGGCGACGATCTTCCCGGGTGGCATGTACAGCTCGGCGTTCGGGTTCTTCATGAACGAGGACAAGTGGAACACGCTGCCGAAGCCGGACCAGGACGCGATCGAGAAGATTTCCGGGGAGCACATCGCGCATCTCGCCGGCGTTTCGTGGGACGAGGCGGACCGGAAAGGTCTGGACGTGCTCAAGAAGTCCGGCGTCAAGATCGTCACCGCGGATCCCGCCTTCGTCGCCGAGGTGCAGAAGCGGTCCGCTCCGATCGTCGACGACTGGATCACGAAGGCCAGCGCCAAGGGCGTGGACGCCGCCAAGATCCTCACCGAGTTTCACGCGGAGCTGAAGAAGGTCGCCGCAGGTCACTGAGCTGAACCTGCCCGAATCCCGCTGGGAGCGGCACGCCGGGGCGATCCTCGGCGTCGTCGCTTCCGCCATTCTCATGGCGATGATGCTGCTCACGGTCGTGGACGTGGTGGGCCGCTACGTCCTGAACCGGCCGGTGCGCGGCGCGTTCGAACTCACCGAGCTGATGATGCTCGTGCTGATCTTCGCCGGTTTGCCCGTCGCGTCGTACGCCGACGAGCACGCCCTCATGGACTTCATCGACCGGCTGTTGAATCCGACGGGGCAGCGCCGGCTCGAGGGCGCGGTGCAGCTCGTGTGCGCCGCGTTCATGTTCCTGCTCGCCTGGCTGATGTGGCTGAAGGCGGACCGGATCTGGGCCTACCGCGATGCCACCGACGTGCTGCGCGTCCTGTACGGCCCGTTCGTCTACTTCATGGCGGTGATGATCGGGCTCTCCGGGATGATTCACCTCTACAAGGTGGTGGCGCGCCGATGATCGAGGGCCTCGTCGGCCTCATCGTGATGATGCTGATCGCCTGCCTCCGCGTGCCCATCTCGTTCTCCATGGCGATCGTCGGCATCGTGGGCTACGCGTACATGCGCGACTGGAACTGGGCGGTGGCGTTCGCGATGACGCAAACGAAGCTTTACGAGACGGGACGTAACTACACGCTGTCGGTGGTGCCGCTCTTCATCCTGATGGGGAACTTCGTGACGCGCGCCGGCATGTCGCGCGAGCTGTTCCGCGCGGCGTACACGTTCATCGGGCACCTCCGCGGCGGTCTCGCGATGGCGACGATCTGGGCCTCGGCCGGCTTCGGCGGGATCTGCGGCTCGTCGATCGCGACCGCGGCCACGATGGCGAAGGTGGCGTATCCCTCGATGAAGCGCTTCCATTACTCCGACCGGCTCGCCGCCGGCGTCATCGCCGGAGGTGGCACGCTCGGCATCATGATCCCGCCGTCCACGATCATGGTGATCTACGGCGTCTTCACCGAGACCAACATCGGCAAGCTGTTCATGGCCGGGATCATCCCCGGCATCATCGGCGCCATCCTGCTCTGCCTGGCCGTCCTGTACATGACCTGGCGCGATCCGGCCTGCGGGCCACCGGGCGAGCGGTCGACGTGGCGCGAGCGCTGGCTGGCGGTCAAGGACGTGTGGGGCGTGGCGGTGCTATTCGTGTTCGTGATGGGCGGCATCTACGGCGGCTTCTTCACCGCCACCGAGGGCGCGGGCATGGGCGCGTTCGGCGCGATGATTTTCGCGCTGTCGCGCCGCGCGCTGTCGTGGGGGGCGCTCTACGCCGCGCTCCACGAGAGCGCGCGTACCACCGCGATGCTCTTCCTGATCCTGATCGGCGCGCTGATGTTCGCGGAGTTCGTCAACATCACGACGATGCCGGCCGATCTCAAGGCGTTCGTGACGCGCTTCCAGGTGAACCCGATCATGGTCGTCGCCGCGATTGCGGCGATCTATGTCGTGCTGGGCACGGCGATGGAGGAGCTGTCGATGGTGCTCCTGACGATGCCGGTGTTCTTCCCGGTGATCGTGCACCTCGGATTCGACCCGGTGTGGTTCGGGATCATCATCGTCTGCGTGGTCGAGATCGGCCTGATCAGCCCGCCGGTCGGCATGAACATGTTCGTGCTGAAGACGCTGCTTCCCGAGGTGTCGACGGGCACGGTGTTCAGCGGCGTGCTGCCGTTCATGTGGGCCGACGTGGTGCGCCTCGCGATCCTCATCGCGTTTCCGATCCTGTCACTGTGGCTCCCGAGCATGATGAAGTGAACACTGTTAATGCGCTAGAATCAATCAAGAGATCACGATCATGATTTTCTTGATTGAGTACGATCGCTCCGCGGGCCGAATCGTGAACTTCGCGACCTTCGACGGCTCTGAGCGGTCAAAGGCCGACGATTGTCGTCTCGATACCGAGCTGTCTTTGAATCGCGCCGGCGTGACGCACGAGGTTGTGCTGCTGCAGGCGTCAAGCGAAGAGGCATTGCGTCGGACGCACCGGCGTTACTTCGAAGCACCAAGCGATATCGTGAAATCCGTCGTTATCGAGTAGATATCAGAGAAGACATAGCGGCGTCGCGAGCCGCACAGCATTCTTCGGGGTCAAGCCGGAGCTGGTGGCGCAGATGAATCTGCCGGTCTTCACCAGCGCCTTCAACATCGACAGTCTCCGGGCGAATCTCGAGCTGGCCGCCCGGCACAACCTCGTGAAGCCATTCGACGTGCGCACGATGATCTGGCAGCCGTGAACGCGGGAGGACATGCCATGCTGCGAACGCTCGCCGAGAAGACGCATCCGGACCACGCCGCGGTGCTGATCGTCGACGTGCAGAACGATTTTTGTGCCGAGGGCGGCGCGATGCACCGGGAGGGCCGCGACCTGACGCTCGTGCAGGCGATGGTGCCGCGCCTCGCGCGCTTCCTGACCGCCGCACGAGCGGCTCGCGTGCCGCTCGTCTGGATCCGCAATGTCTACACCCGGACGCCCAACTGGTACCTGTCCGAGGTCTGGCCGGAGCAGGCGACCCGGCGTCGGCGCGGCCTCTACGTCGAGCGGCCCGTCTGCGAAGCGGGTCAATGGAACGGCGACTTCTACCAGGTGCGGCCCGAAGCCGAGGACGTGATCGTGACGAAGCATCGGTACGGCGCGTTCGAGGCGAGCGATCTCGATCTCGTGCTGCGCTCGCGGGGAATCCGTGCGGTGATCATGACCGGCGTCGCGAGCAACGTCTGCGTCGAGACGACGGCGCGGCAGGCCTTTCTGAAGGACTACTATGTCGTGTTCACCAGCGACTGCACCGCGACGTACAAGCAAGCGGAGCACGACGCGACGCTCTGGAACATCGACAGCTACTTCGGCCAGGTCGTCACCGCGGATGAGGTCACCGCGTGCTGGCAACGGGCGCCGGCGCTGGTGACGTGAACGACGGCGGAGTCCTGTACCGGTCGGCCTCTCTCGTGGTACGGGACATTCACTGCGCCCTTCACCACGAGCGTCCAGGTCCCGAAGAGTATTCCGAGGATCACACGATCGTGCTCGTTCGCTCGGGGCTCTTCACCCGAACGGTCGGCGGAGCGACTCAGGTCGCGGACCCGAATCACGTGTTGTTCTTTACGAGGCACGACCCGTATCACGTCACGCATCCCGTGGCCGGCGGGGATACCTGCACCAGCCTCTCGCTGCGGACGGCGGACCTGCTCGACGTCGTCCGGAGCTACGCGCCTGCCGACGCCGAGCGGGACACGGCCCCATTCGCGTTCGCCTGGGCATTGAGCAGTCCTCGGACGGTCCTCTTGCACCACTCACTGATCACCGGCCTCCGCCGTGCTGACATCGCGGCGTTCGCCGTGGAAGATCTCGTCTTCGAGCTCGTCGATGACCTCGTCGGCCGCGCCCACGAGCTCTTCAGACACGGCGACCGGCGGCGTCGTCCGAGATCCTCCCGGCACCAGCGGAGCATCGTGGAAGCCGCCAAGCTGATGATCGGACGTCACGTGCAGGCGCCGCCCGCGCTTCGGGAGATGGCGGAAGTCCTGGGGTGCTCGCCGTTTCACCTCTGCCGCATGTTCCATCGAGAGTCAGGGTTGCCGATGCGGCGGTATCTGGACCGTTGTCGGCTTCGGACCGCGGTCGAGCGGCTCGCGGATGGTGAGAAGGATCTGACAGGCCTGGCGCTCGACCTCGGGTACGCGGACCACAGCCACTTCAGCAACGCCTTCCGCTGCGAGTTCGGGATGTCGCCTTCACACGTCCGCCGCAGGCTAGCGCGGACAATTCTCACCGGCAATCGAACGCGTGGCGTCGCGGGCCCGACCGGATCGGTGAGGGGCCTCTGACCACGAGGCCCTTTGACCGATGACCCGTGAGCCGTTCCCACTCACGACCGGGTTGCCCTCGATAGGACGCTTCGGGAACGGGTCCGCCGGCCCCCCATCGACCCGGCCGGCCCGCGGCAACTCGCTGTCCCCCGGCCTCGGTCGTTCATCGATGATCCGGGCGCATGGTTCATGAACGTCTGTACCAGGGTCGGCCGGTGACCCGGCGGGAGATGGGCAGCCGGGGTCCGGGTGAGCCATTCCCGTCACGCGAGGCGACGACCCAGCCGTGACGAGTGGGAACGGCTCGGGGGATGATCGGGGCGACGGCGCCTGTGGTCAGAGGACCCCGGCTGCCCGTCTCCCGCCGGATCACCGGTCGGCGCGCGCGTCGTTCGTTCATGAATGATCCGGGCTAGCGCGCAAGAACCTTCAAGCCTGAGCCGCGCGGCCCGACTACAGTCCACCGCATGTTCTTCGGGTGGAAGGTGGTCGCCGTCGCATTCATGGTCGCCTTCTTCGGCTTTGGCATCGGCTTCTATGGCCCGGGCGTCTACCTCGTCGCGCTGCACCAGCTTCACGGATGGCCGATCGCGCTCGTGTCGTTCGCGATCACCGGCTACTACGTCCTCGGCGCAAGCCTCGTGGTCTTCGCGGGCGACGCGTTCGATCGGTTCGGCCCTCGCAAAGTCCTGTTGTTCGCCATGAGCGCGCTCGCGCTCGGCGTGCTGGGCCTCGCCGGCCTGTCACGGCCCTGGCAACTGTATGCGGCATTCGGTGTGATGGCGTTCGGATGGGCCGGGATGGGCGGTGCCGCGATCAACGTGATCGTCGCGCCGTGGTTCGAGAAGCGGCGCGGTCTCGCGGTGAGCATGGCGCTCAACGGCGCGAGTTTCGGCGGCGCGGTCATGACGCCGCTGTGGATCGTGTTGATCGCGACCCTCGGCTTCCAGTCCGCGGCGCTCGTGGTGGCCGGTGCGATGGCGGTGATCCTGATCCCGTTGATCGCCCTGTACCTTCCGCGGGGACCCGCAGAGCTCGGTCTCCGACCCGACGGAATCCTCACGGGCGACGGCAACGTACCGGGAAACCCGGAGCGCCCATCGACGACCTTGCCGGCCTCGAGACGCAGCGAGCTGGTCCGATCCGCCAGGTTCTGGACGATCTCAGCGCCGTTCGCGCTCGCGCTCTTCGCCCAGGTCGGATTCCTGACGCATCAGGTGAGCTATCTGACGCCGCGACTTGGAACGCACGGCGCCGCGGTCGCGGTCAGCCTCACCACGTGTGCGGCGATCATCGGTCGAATCGTCGCGGGTGTCGTGATCGATCGGGTCGACCGGCGAGGTGCGTCGGCGGGGAACTTCCTGGTTCAGGCGGTGGCGATCACTGTCATGATCGCGTCATCATCGCCGTTCGCGTGCTACGTGGCGTGCGTCCTGTTCGGACTGGGACTGGGCAACGTGACCAGCTTCCCCGCGCTCATCGTTCAGACCGACTATCCCAAAGACCACTTCAGCCGGGTCGTGAGCCTGATCGTCGCGATCAATCAGTTCACATTCGCGTTCGGTCCCGGCATCATCGGGTGGGCGCGCGATTCGTGGGGGTCGTATTCGGCCGCGCTCGGCCTGTGCGTCGCCTGCCAGACGGTGGCGGCGACCGTCGTCCTGATCAGGCCGCGCCACTGACTCGCGCGCTGATCCATCCGTCACCCTGGGTAATTGGCATTGACAGCGACAGTGTATCCATGGGCTCGAGAACACGCGGTTCATCGACAAGGTCGACGGGATGAAGGAGAAAGTCCACCACGCGGAATCCGTGGAGTACCAGGGCCGAGACGATTCGCATCGACGACTGATTCGCGGTGTGTGTCGTGACGGAGACATTGAGCGAAACTCGGGGTTGACGTATCGTCTCCGTACGCTATGAAGGCTCCCTCCATTCCTCTGTGGCGCATGACCAGGACAAGGTACGAGCGCCTTGTCGATGCCGGGATCTTCGGCGAGAACGACAGAGTCGAGCTGCTCGACGGTCTGCTCGTGGCGCGCGAACCGCAAGGCAGCGTTCACGCGATGGTCGTTGGTCTGGTGCGCGTGGCACTGGAACGCGCGTTCGGGCGCGGCTACCACGTCCGGGAAGAAAAGCCGGTGGCCCTCGACGATCTCTCGGAACCCGAGCCCGACGTGGTGGTCGTCCGGGGCGGACTGCGAGATTACCGGACCCATCCGTCGCGCCCCGTGCTGGTCGTCGAAGTCGCTGACAGCTCGCTCGCGTTCGATCGTCTGCGCAAGGGTAGGCTCTATGCGCGCGCGGGCGTCGCCGACTACTGGGTCGTCAACCTCGTCGGCGAGGTGCTGGAGGTCTTCCGGGAGCCGGTGGGCGCGGCGTCGCGGCGCGTTGGCTGGAAGTACGGGAGTGTGCGACTGCTCGGGCGGAACGCGACGGTCGCGCCGCTCGGCGCGCCGCGCGCCCGCGTCCGTATCGCCGCGCTGCTGCCGTAGTGTCACTGCAGCATGTGGCGCGACGTCAACGTGTTCAACGAGCTGAAGATCCCGGCCGTCACGTACGGCCCCGCGGCGAGCGCCGGCGGAGGCAACTACTCGATGCTGGCGGAGGATCTCTACCGAGCCGCGCGCATCTACGCCGCGACCGCGCTCGACATCTGCAGCCGACCAGTCCCGCCGAAGGCCTAGCGCGCCGCGGGCGCGCCCGAGCGCGTCAGCCTGAGACTTCGCTCGCGAAGTCGGCCGCGCTTGCGACGCGGATGCCGTACCGGGCCAGCCCCGTGAAGTGACGGACGTTGTCGGTGATGACCACATCGGCGCGGGCCCGCCGGGCAATGTCGGCGATGTGCGCGTCGTAGATCCGTCCGCCGACGATCCGCTCTTCTGCCACTCCACCCATGAACCGCCGCTGCTGGGCGCGCTCCTCGGCAACGAGCCTGGAAAAATCAACGCGCGGAAGCTTCGCGGCCGGAACCGTCGGCCGGGCGACGAGGCGTTTGCCGACGCGCACGAGCTTCGGGCCCGGAACCTTCCGGACGAGGCGGACCGACCCGTCCTCGATGCTCACCTCGATCTCGGTCCCCGGCGTCAGCCCGGCGCGAGCCCTGATCACGGCCGGGATGACCACGCGACCGGCCTTGTCGATGGTAGTTCTCATACCATCACTCTACCATTCCACGCGCAATGTCACGAAGCTGCGGTGCCGAGTGGGAACGGCTCGCCGGGCATCGGAACAGAGTCGGCCGTGGTCAGAGGACGCTCGCCGACCCGGCCGGCCCGCGTCTGCGCGACAACGGTGCGCCACTGCGCCGAGCGTTCGGGAATAATCCGCACTAGGACGTTCGGCTCTGGCAGGAACGAGAAGAAGTCGCCTATCCTGCCCCTGTCGTTTGACCCAGCGCAAAGGAGGCCCCATGAGGCGTGCCGGCCATCTCGTCCTGTCGTCGGTCGTCGTGGTCACGCTGGTTGCCATGACCTGGTGCCCCGCGTTCGCGGAGACGGTGCTGCGCCTCGCGTCCGAAAGCGCGACCGGCGCGATTCCCTACCAGGCGCTGGAGAAGCTCGCCGAGTACGTCAAGCAGAAGACCAACGGCGAGTACTCGATCCGCATCTTCCCGGGGGGTCAGCTCGGCCCCGTGCGGGACGCGATGCAGCAGCTCAAGATGATGACGCTCGACCTCGTCGGAGCGACCAACAACAGCCCCACCGTGATGAAGGAAGGCAAGAACTTCAACGCGACGGCCGCGCCGTTCGTCTTCCGGTCGATGAGCGAGTACCACAAGTTCATCGAGACGCCGCTCGCGAAGGAGATGGACGCGGCGCTCGAGAAGGGCGGTGTCAAGGTGGTCGCCTACATCGGTGATCGGCCGCCCCGCGCGCTCACGACGACGTCGAAGCCGGTACGAGGCCCTGCGGACATGAAGGGCGCAAAGTACCGCGTGCCGCCGATGAAATCCATTCTCGCGTTCTTCCAGGAGTGCGGCGCGAACCCGACGCCGCTGCCGTTCACCGAGCTCTTCACCGCGCTCAAGACCGGCGTCGTCGACGGCCAGGACAACGGCATCGACATCGTGGAGCCGAACGGCTTCTACGAGGTGCAGAAGTACTACATGAAGCTCGACCACGCGCTCGGCGTGCACATGGTGTACGCGTCGAGCGCGAAATGGCAGACGTGGCCCGAAAGCCTCAAGCGCGCGCTGATCGACGGCAGCAAGGTGGCCGCCGAGTGGAACAACCAAGCGTTCGCCGAGTACGAGAAGGTCGCCTTCACGCGCCTGCGCGAGAAGGGCATGACGATCGTCGACGTGAATCCGAAGGAGTTCGAGGAGTGCGGCAAGCGCGTGTGGACGAAGTTCGACGGCGACCTCTGGGACAAGGGCTTCATGGATCGCGTGCAGAAGACGCTCGAGGACATCCGGCGTCGCGGGTAACCGGGCGCCATGCGCTGGCGCGCGCTGGACACCTTCGTCGACGTGGCGACCGCGGTCACGTTCGTCGTGATGACGCTGGCGCTCGGGCTTCAAGTCGTGTTCCGTTACGTGCTCAACCGCCCGCTGGTCTGGTCGGAAGAGCTGTCGCTCCTCTTCTTCGTGTGGTTCGTCTTCCTCGGGGGCTCCGCCGGCATGCGCGACGAGCGGCAGATCCGCGTCGACGTCATCGACACTTATGCGCCGCGCGCGGTGCGGCGGGTGCTCGAGCCCGTGCTGACGGTGCTCTCGCTCGCGTTCCTGGCGGTCGTCGTCTTCTACGGCGTCAAGGTCACCCGGTTCCAGACCACCGCGGAGTACGACGTGCTGCCGGTGTCACGCGCGGCGCAGTACGCGGTGGCGCCCGTCATCGGCAGCCTGATGATCCTCTCGTTGCTGCGCGTGCTCGTCCGCCAGCTCCGGCGCCGCGGCGGCGACGTCGATCGCGACGGAGCGCGGTAAGTGGATCTCGTCCTGATCTTCGGATCTCTCGTCGGGCTCATGCTCATCGGGCTTCCGATCATGTTCTCGATGGGGCTGTCCGCGCTCCTCTTCCTGCTCGTGAGCGGCCAGACCGACATGCTGCTCATGATCCCGAGCCGGATGGTCCTCGCGCTCGACAGCTACGGCCTCATGGCGATCCCCTTCTTCTATCTGGCGGGCGCCCTCATGGCGACGGGTGGGCTCACGAACCGGCTCGTGAACCTCTGCCGCGTTCTCATCGGCCACGGACGCGGCAGCCTTTCGCTGATCAACGTCGTCGCGAGCATGATTTTCGCCGGCGTGTCCGGCTCGTGCGTGGCCGACGCGTCCGCCATCGGCAGCGTCCTCATCCCGGCGATGAAAGAGGACGGCTACCCGAGGGCGTACTCCGGCGCGCTGACGGCGTCCGCGGCGACGGTCGGGCACATCATCCCGCCGAGCATCCCGATGATCCTGATCGGCGTCATGCAGGAGCTGCCGATCGGCAAGCTGTTTCTCGCCGGCGCCATCCCGGGGCTGATGCTCGGGTTCTCGCTGATGGCCACCGCGTACGTGATCGCCGTGCGCCGCGGCTATCCGAAGCGCGAGCGGCGCGCGACCCTGCGCGAGGTCTTGCGCGGGCTCCTCGACGGCGTGCTCGTGCTCACGATGCCGCTGATCGTCGTCGGCGGCATCGTCTTCGGCGTCGTCACGGTCACGGAGACGGGGGTCCTGGCAAGCCTCTACGCGCTGGTGCTCGGCGTGTTCTACGGCGAGATCACGTGGCGGAGCCTGTGGACCACGATCAAGGAGACGTCCCGGGGAGTCTCGAACCTCCTGGTCATCCTCGGCTCGGCGGGATTCTTCGCGTGGGTCGTCATGAACACGGGCCTCGGCACGCAGCTCGTCAACGCGATCCTCGGCGTCTCCACCAACAAGTACGCCGTGCTGACGATGCTCGTGCTGTTCCTGCTCTTCATCGGGTGCCTGCTCGACGTCATCGCGATGATCTTCATCCTGGTCCCGGTGATGTACCCGCTCGTCGCGAAGGTCGGCCTCGACCCCTATCACTACTCCGCGGTGTTCGTCCTCACGCTCGGCATCGCGCTGTTGACGCCGCCGGTCGGGATCCTGCTCTATCTGGCGTCCGGCATGGCCGAGGCGCCGTTACTTCAGGTGATCAAGGAGGTCGTACCGTTCCTGATCATTGAAATCGCCGTCCTCGCGCTGGTAACGTACGTGCCCGTGTTGTCCACCTGGCTCCCGAGTGTGCTGTGACCACTTCGGACCTGCGTCCGCTCGTCGCGCCGCGCTCGATCGCCATCGTCGGCGCGTCGAAGTCGAACCCGTACGCGAGCCGTCTGCTCATCAACCTGCCGGGCGGCGGCTTCAGGGGTCGGCTCTACCTGATCAATCCGCGCCAGGACTCGATCGACGGCATCCCGTGCCACCCGTCGATCGAGGCGCTGCCCGAGGCGCCCGATCTCGCCATCCTCGTCGTCCCGCAGCGCGCGGTGCTCGACGTGCTCGAGGCGTGCGGGCGCAAGGGCATCCGCGCCGCGCTGATCATCAGCGCCGGCTTCGGTGAGGCGGGCGACACGGGGCGCGCCGCGCAGGACGAGATCCGGCGCATCGCGGAGTCGCACGGCATGCTCGTGTGCGGACCGAACTGCCTCGGCATCGCCAACGTGCTCGCGCCGGCGATGATGCACTCCTTCACGGGGCTGCCGGTGCTGCGCGGCAACCTGGCGCTCGTCTCGCAGAGCGGGGCGATGGCGTTCGCGTCGATCCTGTCGCCCGCGTGCGATCGCGGCGTCGGGTTCGCGATCGTGGTGTCGAGCGGCAACGAAGCCGTCGTCGACACCGTCGACTACGTGAGGCATTTCGTGCGCGATAGAGAGATCCGAGTCATCGCGAGCCTGCTCGAAGGGCTCAAGCCCGGACGCGGGCGCGCGCTCCTCGACGTGGCCGCCGAAGCGGCTGAGGCGGGCAAGCCTATTCTCGTCTGCAAGGTCGGTCGCTCGGAAGTCGGAGCGCGCCAGGTCGTGTCGCACACCGGATCGATGACGGGATCGGACGCCGTCTACGATGCGGCGTTCGCGCAGGCCGGCGTGATCCGCGTGGCCGATCCCGACGATCTGTTCGAGGTCGCGTCCGCGTTCTCGCGATGTCCCGAGCCGCAAGGCGAGGGGGTCGCCATCCTGAGCACGTCGGGTGGGCTCGGCGTGGTGCTCGCGGACAAGTGCGGCGTGCACGGGCTGGAACTGCCGCCGCTGTCGCCGGAGACGGCCCAGCGTCTCGCGAAGGGCGACCTCTTTCTCGTCGTCGGTGATCTCGGCAACCCGCTCGACATCCGCGGGCAGGGCTCGCAGCACTTCCCGGAGCTGCTCGACCTCTTCATCCGCGACGACCGCTACCACGTGCTGACCATCGCGCTCGGGCTTCCGGCCGTCGGCGATCGTGCCGTGAAGATCGCGCGCGATCTGATCGACGTGGCCGGGAAGACCGGCAAGCCGCTGATCGTGCTGTGGATGGGGTCGCGGCTCGACACCGAGGGGCGCGCGTCGGACCAGGACGGGTTCCGGATGCTGGAGCAGAGCCGGGTGCCCGTCTTCGCATCGCCCGACAAGTGCTTCAAGGCGCTGCACGCGCTCGTCACGTATCACCGCTTCCGCCGGCGCCGTGCCGTCGCGCGCGCGCAGGCGCCTCGTGCCGGTATCGACGCTGCGGCGGTGCGCGCGTTCCTCGCGGGCAAGCACGGCACGCTTGACGAGGTCGATGCACGGAGACTGCTCGCGCTCTACGGGATCGCCGGTCCACGCGAGGCGCTGGTGAGCGACGAAGACGCAGCGACGCGCGCGGCGCGCGAGATCGGCTATCCCGTGGCGGTGAAGCTGGTGTCGCCGGATCTTCCGCACAAGACGGACGCCGGCGCCGTCATGCTCGGGATCCGGGATGAGCGAGCGCTGCGCGAGGCGTGCACCGGGATGCTCCGAGCGGTCGCGCGCCACCGGCCGGGCGTCCGCGTCCGGGGCGTGCTCGTGCAGGAGATGATCCCGGACGGGCGTGAGCTGATCGTGGGCGCCAGTCGCGACCCGCAGTTCGGTCCCGTCGTGACGTGCGGGCTCGGCGGGATCTTCGTGGAGGTGCTGCGCGACGTGCAGCGCCGTGTGCCGCCGCTCGGCGCTGATGAGGCGCATGCGATGCTTGCGAAGCTGGCCGGGGCGGCAACACTCGGACCGTTCCGCGGCCGCCCGGCGGCGAACGTGGACGCGGCCGTGGACGTGATCCAACGCGTCGGCCAGCTCGCGCTCGACCTGGAAGACTGCGTCGCGGAAGTCGAGATCAACCCCTTGATGGTGACGCCGGCGGGCGCAATCGCGGTGGACGCGGTCGTGGCCCTGCGGCCGCCGGGAGTCGAGCCATGACCGTCACGCCGGCGCGTCGCTCAGCGCTGATATTGCCGATCAACCAGCCGCGCTTCGTCGATCGTGCGCATCTGCGCGGCGCCGACGCGATCGTGCTTGATCTCGAGGATTCCGTGCCGGCCACGGAGAAGGCGAGCGCGCGACGCCTCATCCCGGAGGCGCTCCGCGCGGTGGCGCGGGGCGGCGCCGAGGTTGCCGTCCGCGTCAACAACGAGCCGGACCTGCTGGCCGAAGACATCGACGGTGCGGTCCAGCCCGGGCTCGACACGATCGCATTCCCGAAAGTGGAGTCAGCCCAGCAGATCCACGACGTGGTGGCGCGCATCGAAGCGCTCGAGAAGAAGCGTGGCCTCCTGCCGGGCCACGTGCGCTTGAGTCTCGCGATCGAGACGCCGCGAGGGCTGCTGGCCGCACGCGAGATCGCCGCCGCGAGCAAGCGCATCGCGACGATGAGCGTCGGTGTCGAGGACTACTGCCTGGAGCTCGGCGTGGAGCCGTCGCCCGACGGCATGGAGCTCCTCTACGCGGTATCGACGGTCGTGACGATCTGCAAGGCCACGGGCATCACGCCGACGGGCCTGGTCGGCAGCATCGCCGGCTTCCGCGACATCGCGGTCTTCGAGGGCGCGGCCGAGCGCGCGCGGCAGCTCGGCTGCCTCGGTGCCGGGTGCATCCATCCGGATCAGGTCACCGTGCTGAATCGCGTGTTCACGCCTGATCCCGCGAAGGTGGAGTACGCGGAGCGGGTGGTCGCGGCGTTCGAGGACGGCGTGCGTCGCGGCACGGCGTCGGTGAACGTGGACGGCAAGATGGTGGACGTCCCGGTCTATAAGCGCGCGCTGGTGATTTTGAATCGCGCGCGGAGCGTGGCGGAGACCGAGCGGCGGAAGGCGGAGGCGCTCGCGAAGCTGGGGTGAGCTCGGGCGGGGGCGCCACGCGCGCCTGCTGATCGCTCCGCAGGCAGCTTTCGTACCGTCGCTCCCCGGTCGCGGCACGCGCGATACAGCTCGGCGGCCGACTCGAAATGCGGGAGTCCCTGCAGCGCAACACGCGGGAGGGCCACGAGTCTCGCGCGCAGCTTCGAGCGCTCCTTGCCGCTCCGAGCGCCGGCCAGAAGCTCCATCATGACCGGTTCCGTGGTCGCGAGCGGTGAGCGGCGCTCGCGATGATGCTTGAGCATCACGTGAGCGGGGTGACCGCTGGCGCGGAGAAGCTCGATCCAGGCTGATGTGTCGACCAGGATCACTGCCGGGACGCGCGGTGGCTTCGGAGAAGCCGGTTCAGCACGCCGAGAAACGCGCGGAGGTCATCTGGCCCTTCGCGAGCCGCGCGGTGCACTCGCGTCATGTCGAGGCGCTCATACGCATGAGCGACGACGTTGCGGAATCCCGCCGCTCTCTCGAGCCGAGTGGCGAGCTCACGGTCCACGTGGCCGGCGTCGGCCAGCCGGCGAAAGGCGTCCGCGTACGTGCTCGGAGTACCGAGCTTGAGATGTAGACAGGCCGACACCGCCAGGTCGATGACGATCTGAACGGCCTGCCAGAGATGCAGGATGACGGCGTCGGAAGCGTCAGTCGACGGTGCAAGATCCGCTGGATCGTCCGGAAGACGATCGCCCACGCGCGCGAGGTGTCGCTGCACCGTCGCGACTTTTTCGGCGAGCACCTCTCGGTCGAGAGCGCTCAGCGCGGAAGCTCCGCCAGCAGATCGTCGTAACCTGCGCGGATGACGGGGCCGGCATCGCACCAGAATGTTACGGCCTCGAGCCAGAAGCGCGCGAATGCGTCAGGCACCCCTTCGAATACGACAGTCCCGTCGCGAGCCGCCCGGAACCGAACGAGCCCTCCCGCCCGCTCGAGATCGACGAGGTCGATGCGCTCGGTGTCCAGCGCGCGAACGAGGTCCGTCACGAGACGCTCGCGGTCCAGACGGTCGCCAGCGAGATACCCGATGTCCCAGTCGGATGCCGCGGTGGCCTCGCCGCGGGCGCGGGACCCAAACAGGACAGCGAGACGGACCCCGGGATGCCGCTGGCATACGTCCGAGATCGCGCGCATCGCATCCCGGTCACCGTCGAGCATGGTGTCATCGTAGCAGAGCGACGCTCATGCGGTGCGCGCCTTGAAGTACGGGTCAGCCTGATCCGCGCGGAATCACGCTCCCGCTTGCACTCGAAGTGCTCGATGCGCTCGCGCTCCGCGGCGGGGGACCCTCCGACCGTGGTCACCGGCTGCACCATCCGGACGTGGCCGAAAGCCAATCGCTGGCCGGCGCGCCTCCGCCGGGGACATGAGCTGTCGGATCGCGTCGAACACGACCTTGAACCGGGCGTCGTACTTCTTCTCGAGGCCGTCGAGTTTTCGCGCCAGCGCGTCGTGCGACATCAGCATCTGCCGGAGGCGGACGAATGTCCGCATGATAGCGACATTGACTTCGATTGCGCGCCGGCTGCGGAGAACGCTCGACAGCATCGCAACGCCTTGCTCCGTGAAGGCGTAGGGAAGGTGACGGCGCCCGCCCCATCCGCGCGTCCAACTTGAGGTCACAATTTGTGACCTCAAGTTGGAGCCTTCGTCGCGGTTCAGTTGGAACATGAAGTCTTCGGGAAAGCGCGCGAAGTTTCTCTGCACGGCCTGGATGAGTGCCTTGGTTGGAACGCCGTAGAGTGACGCGAGGCCGGCATCGAGCATGACCCGCTGTCCACGGAGCAGAACAATCGCGCGTTGAATACGATCCGCCGCAGCGCGGGCGTGTCGATGTGCCATGACGGTTCATCGTACGCAGCGTCTGGCCAGCCAGGAATGTCCAGAATTGGAGACACGTGCGCCGCATGAGGCCTGGGATGAGCAGTTCAGAACAGGCGGCTCGTCAGGTCGTGCTCGAAGGGAAGATCGCCAGGCTGAAGGCGCAACTGTTGGCCTTGGGCGATGTACAGCCCGGGTCGCTATCCGCGCAATACAACGTGTGTGGGACGCCGGGCTGTCACCTCAAGGCTGATCCCCCGCGCAAGCACGGACCGTACTACCAGGTGAGTTTCACGTGGCAGGGGCGGAGCAAGAGCCAATTCGTGCGACGCGAGCACGTCGCGACGGTGCGCCAGCAGTTGCGCAACTATCAGCGCCTGCGCACATTCGTGGAGGCCGGGATCGCGGCCGGCCTGGAGTTGTCGCGGCTACGCCTGACCGCGGCTCCTCCCTCTTCGGCCGCTCGCCCCGCAAAGCGCGAGTCATCGCGGCCCAGCGGAATAAAACCGGTAAGCGATAGCGCCTCGTAATCCAGCATGATTACAGACGTTTCTTTCTTTCGGGACAGAAACTAATTAGTCGCTGCGTCTCCACCCGAAGATCACGTCCTCCACGAGATCGACGATCGCGGAGCGCGGCGGGAGGAAGTTGGCCGCTGACCGAGGACCATCGACGAGCTCCCAATGGAACCAGGTTTCAGTGTAGCCGCGCTCGGCCATGCGGTGACAGACCGAGGACAAGAGGGCCGCGCCAACTCCCTGTCCGCCGCTCGGGGGATCAACCGCCAACCAAACGACACTGCCTCGCCGGGCGTGGCTCACGGCGTGCTCGATGTTGTGAATGTCGGCCGTGCCGCCGCTTCCGGTGGCCTCAAGGAGTCCGGCGCTGATATCTGGGAATGCTCCAACAAACCCGACTGTCCGATCATCAAGTTCAGCGATGTGCCAAAGGTCGCTCACAACCAAATCGCGGAGGTGCGTCGCCATCGCGACGAGCGTGTCGAGCCCGAGCGGCGCACAGCCCCAGAGCCGGCTGATCGTGGCGTTGATAATTGGAAGGAGACGCGCCATCTCTTCACCGAACTGTAGCCGGTCGAGAATTCGGATTCGAAGTCGCGGCACGGGCGGCGCGGCGAGAGCCGCGAGAGCTTGATCGATAGGGATGAGCGCGTGAGGCAGGGTGAACATCGGATGGAAGCCCAAGTCCGTCAGGATCTCCGCGCATTCGGGCGCGACGTGCGGCTGGAACAGCGGCCGATGCTCGGGCGCAGGATTCATGGCAACACCGCCGCCGAGGAGCTGGAGCGGACTCTGAAGTGGTGCGAGGACCGTAGCAACGGCCTCGTGATTCAGCCATTCAAGCCCTCGCGCGAGCACCGCGTAGAGTGCTTCGCGCTCGCCTGGCAGCGAATGAACATGCCCGAGTACGCCCGTCCGTTCACCATCGGCGATCGTCGGGATCGCCTCGATCGAGGCCATCGCGGCAGCGACCAATCGACCCGACCGCTGCGCAAGCAGGAGCCGGCTGGGCCTACTCTGTCCCGTCCACGCCCCCTGCCGACCGAGGATCGCTGCGTATTGATTCGCGTGAAGCCACGGCAGAAAGTGCCCGCGGCTTCGCGCACTTGTGGCAGCGAGCTCGGCCACGGCACGGCAGTCGTCCGACGATGTCGGGGTGCCGTCAAGATTGGCTTGTCGCGCAGGCCGTGGCGGATCGGCGACGACTTCGGAGAGAGACGCCGTCGACCAGACAGAAGGCAGAAGCCGAGCGCTGTGGAACGTCTCAGCGACGATGGCCAAGCTGCGAGCGAGATCATCCTCCGTATGCACGACGGATATGCGGAAGCGAAGGCGTTCCTGGCCTCGGGGGACGGCAGGAAACGGCAGTCCTTCGGCGAAGACTCCCGCACGGAAGAGTTGTCGCGTGACATCACGCAGCACGCGTTCGTCACCCACGACGGCGGAGATGATCGCCGACGCTGACTTCGCCGCGTTCTTGATCCCCAGCTGGATGAGGCCGTCGCGAAAGAAAGCCGCGTTTGCCGCAAGGCGCCGAACGATGGCCGGGTCCCGTTGCAAGAGCGTCAGGGCGTGAAGGCCCGCCGCTGCGGAGACGGCAGGAAGCCCCACGGAAAAGGCGATTGTTCGGGCGTAATAACGGAGGTAGTCGGCGAGGGCGGAGGTCGTCGCTATAAAACCTCCCATACTGCCGAAGGCTTTGCTGAGCGATCCCATGACGATCATCGGTGGGACCGTGAGGGAAACCTCCTTGCTCGTTCCCTCACCGCATGGGCCTACCACGCCGGTCGCGTGCGCCTCATCCACCATGAGCGAAGCGCCGTACCGGTCAGCAACGTGCACAAGGTCGCCGAGCGGCGCGACATCGCCGTCAATGCCGTAGACGCCCTCGACGATGACGAGCGCATTTCGACTGCTGGTGATCGGCGACGCAGACAAGATCTCTGCGAGGTGGTCGGGATCCGAGTGCCGAAAGCTTCGCGGCCGGGCGCCGGAGAGACGAACGCCGTCCAGGATACTGTAGTGAACGAGCTTATCGACAATGACGGTGTCGCGGGGGCCGCAGACGGCGGGAACCACGCCTATGTTGGCGGCATGTCCCGAGGGAAACAGCACGCACGCTTCCGTGCCGAGGAAGCGCGAGAGGCTGTGCTCCAGTTCTTTGTGCAGCGATGTCGAGCCGGCAATGAGCGGCACTGATGACACACTGGCGCCGAACATTCGGAGGGCCTCGGCCGCGGCGGCGATAACCTCGGGATGCCGGGCGAAACCCAGGTAGTCGGACGAGCACATGACGACGACCTTGTGTTCGGGGAGGTCAGGACCACCATCCACGACGGCATGTGCGCCCTCGTACCGCAACACTGGCCGCAAGTACGCTTCGAAGCCGCGGCGTCGACCGTCCTTCAGGAAGGAGGCGAAGAGATCGGTGCGGACCTTGAGGCCCGGAAATGAGATATGAAGAAAATCGGCTAGCCCTGTGTCGCGGCTGTCGACTTGTCTCTGCTCCCGGTCACTCATGATACGGAGTCGTTGGCTTGAGGCATTTTGTCTTCCTCCCACTTTACAAAGAGGCCTGAACCCGTTTGGTCAGCGTCCTCTGCTTCTCCAGCCTTCGCGTTCTTCTGAAATGCTGCGAGGGGATAAGCTCTGTGATGCGCTCGGTTTCTGGGTGGTTCGTCTTTCCCGCGTCCAGCTCAGCGTAGCCGAGTCCGCCCGTGCTGGCTGGCAGTTACCCAAAGCTCGCGATGATTCCTCTCATCCTGTCGCATCACTGCACTGCCGTGTCGTCCGATCCTCATCACCTCCTGCGATGGACGGTTCGTGATCATCTGTCCGAACGTCCGAACCCGATGGCCGTGATGACATCGGGGAAGACGTCGACGAATGACCAAAAACCCACCGAGGACGCCCAAACTTCCCGACGATTGCCCGCCTTCATGGCCGAAATGAGCGTTGTGCCGCCTTCCGGCGCACTTCCTCCTTTACTTGTGCCGCCCACGTTGGAATGGGCGCCTTGAACGAGCCAGCGATCCGGACATGGCGTTCACCCCTTCTGTCTGTGACGTGCCAATTTACAAATGTGGACTATAGACTATGGTGACATAGCCCGCAACAGGGTTGCCTCCGGGGGTGGACATTCGGAGGCACGTGGCGCGGAACCTCAGGCGTGTCCGACTTCTACGGAGGCTGTCGCAGGAAGCCTTGGCGCTAGAAGCCGGAGTCGATCGGGCCTATGTCAGTGGCCTTGAGCGCGGTGTGCGCAATCCAACGGTCCGATTACTGGAGCGACTGGCGCGGGTGCTGAAGGTCTCCGTATCTGAGATCGTGACCGTTGTTAGCGAGCCCGAGGCCGAGGCAAAAAATCTGCCGCGTGGCCGACATGTGCGCGGGACCGCACGGAAACAGCCGAAGAATCGACAACGGTAGGCGATCCTGACATGGCGATCGCGTCCAATGCGGCATGATCTTTCCTGCGTGAACGAGCCGCCGCCAGAGCTGGCGCGATCGCTCCCTCCGCACGCGCGCGGGTACACTACCGCCGGCCGCAGATCGTCGTCCGCGCGATCGGAGGACACACATGAAACTCGGCTTCTCGCTCCCCATGGCCGGCGCGTGGGCCACGCCGGAGAACCAGGTGCTGGTCGCGAAGCGCGCGGAGGCCGCCGGCTACCACTCGCTCTGGGTGTTCCAGCGCCTGCTCTACGCCGTCAAGCCGCAGAACGATTACCCGCCGCTGCCCGGGCAGCCGTGGCCGAAACCGTTCGAGAGCGTGATGGACCCGATCGTCTCGCTCGCGTACATCGCAGGCGTCACGTCGCGGATCCGACTCGGCACGAGCGTGCTGATCATGCCGTACTACACGCCCGTGATGCTTGCCAAGCAGGTGGCCACGCTCGATCGCGTCTCCGGCGGCCGGCTCGACCTCGGATTGGGGCTCGGGTGGTCGAGGGATGAATACGAGGCCGTTGGCGTGCCGTACCGCCAGCGCGGCAAGCGCGCCGACGAGTTCCTGCGATGCCTGAAAGCGATCTGGACCGACGACCCGGTCGAGTTCCACGGCGAGTTCTACAGCGTGCCGCGTGCGAAGATCGAGCCGCGGCCGGTGCAGCGCCCGCACCCACCCATCACGATCGGCGGTTACGGCCCGACGGTGATCAAGCGCGCGGTCACGTACGACGGCTTCAACGGCGGCAACGTGCCGCTCGCGCAGGTGGTGCCGCTCGTGAAGGACATCAAGGCGGCGGCCGAGGCTGCCGGACGCGATCCGCGGACGCTGCAGATCGTCTCGCGCGGGACGTTCGTGCTCCACGCCGCGCCTCAGGGCAAAGACCGCCGGCCGCTGTGGGGAACGCTCGCCGAGATTCGCGAGGACGTGTCTCGTTATGCCGAGGCTGGCTTGACCGAGCTGTTCCTCGAGGCGAACTTCGATCCGCGCGGGATCACGCTCGAGCGCGCGCTCGAAGTGCTGGACGCGCTCGCGCCCGGGCGCGCGTAGCCCTCGACCCGGCCGGCAAGAGTGGACGAGCTCGCGGAACGTGACGCGACCGGCGAGATCGCGACGATCTACGACGAGATCAGGCGGTTCTGCGCAGTCCCGTACGTCTCGTCGATGCAGCGCCACCTCGCCACGCGCCCGGGATGGCTCGAATGGGTGTGGGCAGCGATACGGCCTGTCTTCGGGAGCGGTGTCGCACAGACCGCGGCGTGGCGCGCCGTTGACGACCTCGCTGTCCCGCGGCTCGCGCCGATCTCGCGCGACGCGCTCCGCGTCTGGGGTGTCGACGATGCTGGCGAGACGGCGATCCGAGCAATCTGCGACAGCTTCATCCGCGCGAGCCCGACCAATCTCGTGCTGTCGGGGCTCCTGCGCCGACTTCTCGCGGGAGAGAAGCCGAACGGTCGAGCCAACGTTGGTTCATGCTGGACGCCTCCGCCATCGGCGCCGTCACTGCCGGCGCTCGTCGACATCGCCACGCTGCCGCCCGCCGAGCGCGGCGTCCTGCTCTCGCTGAGCACGCCAGTCGATGGCCGACCATTCGTCCCTGGGCTCTACCGGATGCTGGCGCGATGGCCGGGCTTCATCGCGCACGTCGCCACGGCTCTCCGGCCACATTTCCAGCATCCCGAGACGCGCGCGATCTGCCGGCGACTTCTGGAAGCCGTCGACGCCGAGATCCCGGCCGTCTTCGCCGTGCTGCCGCCGCTGTCGGAGGAGCCGCCGATGCCGGCACAGACCGAGTTCGCCGGGGTGCTGGCCGCGCTCGACGCCTATCGCAAGACGAGCCCCGAAATGATCGTCTTCAGTCGTATGATTCTGGACGCCTTGCCCACCGGAGAGTCAGTGCCGCCCGGATGAACCCAAAGGAGATTGAGAATGGCGCTTCTGCCGTTCTACGACCACACGGCCGTCGATCTGTTCACCAGGTTCGAGACCGAGGTCTATCGAGCGCTCTGATGGACGCGGCGACATTCATCAGACACAGCCTGACTCAGGCGCACGAGCGTTTCCTGGCGACGTTGCGAGGCCTCGAGGAGGACGTGCTCGTGTGGCGTCCCGCGCCGCACGCGAACGCGATCATCGAAATCGTGTGGCACGTTGCCCGGGTCGACGATCGACTCGGCCGCACGAGGAGCGGGCTCGGGCCGGAAGTGTGGTCGAGCCAGCAGTGGCATCGCCGGTTCGGCCTGGCCGAAGGAGCGAATCCCGACGGCGACTACCAGTTCTTACGGCGTCGCGACGTGATCCCGAGGCTCGACACGATCCTCGAGTATTCGAACGCCCTCCACGCGGACACGCTCGATCGCCTTGGGCGACTCGATCTGGACGCTCTCGATCGGGTGCCCGACCCTGGACGGCCGCAATGGACCGTCGCGACCTGCTTCCGGCACATGATCACGCACAAGAACAACCACCACGGTCAGATCGATTTCGTCCGTGGACTGCGTCAGCCGGGCTGGGACTTGCCTCCCGGCACGGCCGCGGCGCAAAGGTGACGCGGCGGCGCAGACTTGACCTAGTCACATGGTCATGTTTACGATGACCACCATGAAGACCATGCTCGTCTCGAAGTTCAAGGCCCAATGCATCGCCGTGCTGAAGGAGGTGCAGCGCACGCGGGAGCCGATGCTGATCACGCTCCGCGGCAAACCGCTGGTCACCGTCCAGCCCGTCGAGCCGCACGGCCGTGGAAAGCGCCTCGGCGGTCTCAAGGGACGCATGACCATCCGCCGCGATCTCGTGAAGATCGATACCACCGGTGACTGGGACATGCTCCGGTGAGGCTGCTGCTCGATACGCACGTGTGGGTATGGACGCAGGAGCAACCGGAGCGCCTCGGACCTCGCACGAAGCGGCTGGTGACCGGCGGCGACCACGAAAACTCGGTGTGTCCGATCTCGACCCTGGAGATCGCGCGTCTCGCCGCCGCCAGCGACATCCGGCTGTCGATGCCGCTGGCTGAGTGGATTGCTCAGTCGATGGCGGAGTTGGCCGCGCAGACCGTGTCGATGACTCATGAAGTCGCGATCGAGGCCTATGCACTACCGGGGACGTTTCACCGCGATCCGGCCGACCGCCTTCTCGTTGCCGCGGCACGACGGAACGGGCTGACGCTCGTCACCGCCGACGACAGGATTCTCGCCTACCCGCACGTGCGCACGCAGGACGCGCGCCGCTGACCACGGAGGTCCTCGCGCTACAGTCCCAGTAGTGTCTCCACGTTCTTCGAGAGAATCTTGTCCTTCTCGTCCTGAGTCAGCTTCTGGAGTCCTTTCACCCAGCCGACCGGTGACGGATCCCAGCGGACGAACGGCCAATCGCTGCCGAGCACGACGCGGTCGATGCCCACCTGATCGATCAGGAAGCGTAGCGCCGCCTCGCTGCCCACCACCGTGTCGTAGTAGAGCCGGCGCTGATAGCTGCTCGGAGGCATCTGGATGTTGACGCGCGCCTCGGAGCGAACCATCCAGCCATGATCGAGCCGCCCCATCCCGAAACACGCCACCCCGCCGCCGTGCGCGATGCACACCTTGATGTCGGGACACGCATCGAGAATGCCGCCGAAGATCAGCGTCGCCACGATCATCGTGTCCTCCACGATGACGCCGAGGCTGTTCGGCAGGTTGTACTTGCTGGTGAATGGCATCATCAAGTTGTGCTGTGGCTGCGGATGGAAGAAGAGCACGGCGCCCATCGCCTCGGCGGCCTTGAACAGCGGCAGGAACTGCGGCTCGTCCCAGTTGAGGCCGTTCACCACCGTGTCGAGCTCCGCGCCCTTGAGCCCGAGCACGTGCACGGCGCGGTCCAGCTCGTCGATCGCCGCGTAGACGTCCTGCACGGGGAGCGTGGCGAGACCGGCGAACCGCTTGGGCCACGCGCGCGTCAGCTCGGCGATCTCGTCGTTGACGTCGCGCGCGAGCTGGCGGCCCTGCGCGGAGTCGAGGTGATAGCCGACGAAGGGCGTGTGGATCGAGACCACGTGCACGTCCACGCCGAGCGCGTCCATGTCTTTCAGCCGCTCTTCGGGCGTGAAGCGCACCTTCGGCGAGCTGAAGCGGCTGCGCTTGCCGCCGAACATCACGGCCCCATGGCTGTCGTCCGGCTCGAAGTGGGCACCGTACCAGTCCTTGCCCGTGGCGGCCGTTCGCCAGAGACCTCGCGGCACGATGTGCGAATGCATGTCGATGGTTCGCATGACGGGTCCCTTTCCGATGCTCAGAAGCCCATCTTCGACCGGGATGAGCGCGTTGCGCAGCGCGTGGCGCATCACGACCGGGCGTTCGCTCAGCCCCTTGGCCACGGCGGTGCGGATGTAGTCCTGTCGCATCACTTCGAGCATCATCGTCCGCGTCAGCCGCATCGTCACGGCCGACAGCGAGGTGCCGAGGATGATCGCGGGAATGATCATCTGGGCGAGGTTTTTCCACGGATCGTGCCGGAAGGGAACGTACTGGAGCTCGGGCGACCAGCCCCACCAGATCGACGGGAACACCATCACCAGCGTTCCGAGCCAGAAACCGGGGATCGCGAGCATGAGGATCGAGAACGATCGGGTGAGGTAGTCGCCGGCAGTGTCCTGACGCACCGCCGAGTAGACGCCGATCGGAATCGCGACGCACAGCGCGACGGTCAGCGCGAGCACGCCGAGCTCGAACGTCACCGGCAAACGCTCCATGAGCTGCGCGGTCACCGGCGTGTTTTGCCAGAGCGAACGGCCCAGGTCTCCCCGGACCGCGGCGCCGATCCAGCGGAAGTACTGGACGTGCATGGGCCGGTCGAAGCCGAGGGCGGTCTCGAGCTGCGCCCGGCCGTTGCCCGTGGCGATGTCGTTCTGCGAGAGCATCAGGTCGATGACGCTGCCGGGGATGAGGCGCACGGTGACGAACACGACGAGGCTGGCGAAGAACAACGTCGGGATCAGCGCCAGGAGTCGCCGGAGAACGTAGGCGTGCATCGCGCGCGATACTGCGCCGACGGCCCCGGTGCGTCAAGGACGGTATGAGTGACCCGTGACCTGGATCAGCTCCGCCAGGGCTCGACGAGAATCTTCGCGTGGCGCTCCGGCGACCCGAGATCCTCGAACGCCTGCGGCACGCCGTCGACCCCGACCTTGCCGGTGACGAGTGGCTCGCTCGGGATCGCGCCCTCGGCGATGTGGCGGAGCGTCGCGGCGAACTCCTCGGCCGTGTAGCCGAGGACGAATTGCACGTTGAGCTCCTTGCTGATCCCGAGCATCGGATGGATCGTGTCCGGCTCCATGCACACGCCGACGACCACGATGCGCGTCCCGCGCGGCGCCGCGCGCATGATCTGATCGATCACGCCCGGCACGCCGACGCACTCGAACACCACGGCGGGCCGGAGCGCCGGACCCGGTACCCACGCCGGCAGCGTTGGCGCCTGGCGTGGATCACGCCAGGCGGCGGCGTCCCGCCAGCTCTGCCACGGCGTCGTCTCTCTGGGATCGACGGCGACGTCGGCGCCCACGGCCGTGGCCAGCTCGCGCCGGCGCTTCGAGAAGTCGGCGGCGACGATCGGTCGCGCGCCCTTCAGTCGTAGCGCCGCGATCACCGCCAACCCGACCGGGCCACAGCCGATCACGAGCGGCGCGTCGTGCGGCTCGAGGCGCGCCTTGTTGACGGCATGGAGACCGACGGCCATCGGCTCGGTCAGCGCCGCCCGCTCGGTCGCGAGGCCGTCCGGCACGTCGAGCAGCAACGATTCCGTGAGACGCATGTACTCGGCGTAGCCGCCTGGATGATCGTTCGAATAGCCGATGGTCTGCCGCCCGTCGGGCCGCAGCAGCACGGGCATCGAGCAAACGCGCGCGCCGATCTCGAACCGCTTCGTGGTGTCCGGGCCGTGGTCGACGATCTCGGCGCAGAACTCGTGGCCCATGACGACGTCGCGGCCAAGGTCCATGATCGTCGTGCCGTCCGCCCGGCGGAACGAATCGGCGAATCGCTCCGCGTGCTTCAGCGCGTGGAGATCGGAGCCGCAGATCCCACACGCGAGGGTCTTGACGAGCACCTCGCCGGGGCCGGGCGCGGGAAGCGGAACGTCGGCGACGACGAGCTGCTGGTCGCGCAGGACCGCGGCGCGCATGGTTTCCGGCATCTCGTGGGCGCTTCTACGGGCTGCGCAGCTCTCGCAGCCGCTTGTTCAGCGCGGTCATGCGGTCGTTCATCTTCTCCGACAGCTTCGAAGTCCTGGTCGCCCTCTTCGGCGCCGGCGTTCGCATCACTGGGGTCGTGGGCGCGTGACAGTAGGAGCACCCGGACTTCATGCCGTGCTTGCACTCTTCCATGTCGTTTCACTCTCTCCTTGCTCTCAGCATACCCGACCCGAAGCCGGAGCGCGTGGTCCGCTGCGTCATGGGTGATGGGCGCCGGCCACGCCGCGTCCGCCGCCCGCTGATACACTACCCGCCGGACTGGGAGGCTCGAACCGATGAAGCTCGGGATCTATCTGAACGCGCAGCACCCGGCCGGCGACGACCCGGCGCGCCGCTTCGCCGAAACGATCGAGCAGGTGCGCATGATCCGCTCGCTCGAGTTCGACTCGATCTGGGGCGGCGAGCATCACGTCACCCCGGGCTTCCACTACTTCCCGCTGCTGCCGATGCTGCAGCGCCTCGCCGCCGAGGCCGACGGGATGTGGGTCGGCACAAATCTAATGTTGCTGCCGCTGCACAACCCGGTCGAGATGGCGGAGGTCGGCGCATTCCTCGACGTGATCACCGGCGGCCGGTTCCTCCTCGGTGTGGGGCTCGGCTACCGCAGCGAAGAGTTCGCCGTCTTCGGCGTGCCGATGACCGAGCGCGTGAGTCGGCTCACCGAAGGTGTCGAGATCATCCGGCGGTTGTGGACGGAGGATCGCGTGACGCATCGCGGGCGTCACTGGCAGCTCGACGACGTCAGTATCCGGCCGCGACCGATGCAGCGGCCACGACCGCCGATCCTCGTCGGGTCACAAGTCGCGCCCGGCATCGCGCGGGCGGCGCGAATCGCCGATGGCTGGCTCGTAGTGCCGATCCCGACCGTCGACGAGTTCGCCGCCCAGGCGGCCGCCTTCGCCGCGGCTCGCTCTGCGGCCGCTTTGCCGCCGAGCCAGCACGTGTGCCGGCTGCTCGAGGTCGTGTGCGCGCCCGACGAGGACACCGCGCTCCGCCGCGCCGCGCCGTTCCTGCTGGAGAAGTACGCGGCCTATCTCTCGTGGGGAATGCCCGGCATCACGCTCGATCCCAAGGCCGCGCCCGAAGAGCAGCTGCGTCAGCTCGCGAGGAATCGCTTTGCGCTCGGCTCGCCCACGCAGGTGGTCGAGGCGCTGCGTGCGCAGCAGCGCGCCGGCGTCACGCACGCCACGATGCGCGTGAGCTGGCCAGGAATGGCGCAGAAGGACATCCTCGCCGGCATCGAGCTGATCGGCCGCGAGGTGTTGCCCGAGATACGGCGGCGCTCGGCGTCAGGAGGCTGAAGGCATGTGGGCGAGGATCGTTCGCTTGCTCGCGCCGATGGCTGTGAACGCCGTGGCCGAAAGCTTGCGTGCGCGAAAGGAAGAACACGCCAGACCATCCGTTGACGATCGTGGCGACGTCGAGCCCAGACTTCTCGCGCTGCAGAACCAGATCGACGCATTGAGTCAGGCCCACACGAACCAGATGAATGAAGTGGCCGCGGTGCTCCGAGTCGTCGGGCTGCGGAGCAGCATCGCACTCTGGGTGAGTGTCGTGAGCATGGTCATGACGCTGGTGCTGTTCGTGATCACTCTCTTCAAGTTGTAGCAGTTTGACTTCAGACTGAGACATTACCGCGCTCCGCCGCCTTTTGGCCAGATCGCCTGATGATGTAGTCTGCTACGTTGGTTGCACCCAGGAGCGGGGCCCACGTCTACTGGATCCGTGAGGAGCTGCCATGACCACGCAACTCGTGACCTACGCCGTCGACGGCCGTGTCGGTATCGTGTCGCTCAACCGGCCGGACAAGCTGAACGCCATCAGCGGCGATCTGAAGCGCGCGCTCGTCGAGCGCTTCCATGAGGCTGACCGCGATCCGGCCACGAGCGTGGTCGTGCTTCGCGCCGAGGGCCGGAGCTTCAGCGCCGGCTACGACATCGGCCCGAACCCGGCCCGGGCCGCGCGGCGCGGCAATGCGCTCGCCTGGCACGAGTCGCTCACCGACGACGTCGCGCTCGAGATCACGCCGTGGGAGATGAAGAAGCCGGTGGTCGCCTCGGTCCAGGGCCACTGTCTCGGCGGCGGCTGCGAGCTGGCGATGATGTGCGACATCACGATTGCCGCTGACGACGCCGTGTTCGGCGAGCCCGAGATCCGGTTCTCGAACGTCGGCCCCGCGCTCGTCATGCCGTTCGTGATCGGGCTCAAGCGCGCGCGCGAGATGCTCTACCTCGGCGACCCGATCGACGCCCAGACGGCGCTCCAGTACGGCATGGTGAACCGCGTCGTTCCCCGGGCCGATCTCGCCGCGGCGACGCTGAAGTTCGCCCGGCGCCTGGCGCTCATTTCCCCGGAGGCTCTCGCCGGGACCAAGCTGGCGATCAATCGTGGCGCCGACGCGGCCGGGTTCCGCAACGCCATTCGGGCCGGGCTCGACGTGCTGGCGCCGCTCTACGCGGCGAGGACCGAGGTGGGGATGAAGTTCGACGAGATCAGAGAGAAGGAAGGCCTCGGCGCGGCGTTGCGCTGGCGGGCAGCACAGTTCCGGGAGTAAAATTGAAAGTTTCAAAAAGTAGAAGAGGAGCGACTCACCGACCCATGAGCATGACCGACGACCGACCGCCGCTCGACATCGCCCGGGAGCTGGCTCCCAAGATTCGAGCTTGCGCCGATGAGATCGAGGCCGAGCGAGAGCTGCCGAAAGCGCTCTTCGAGTCGCTGGCGGACGCCGGATTGTTCCGGCTGGCGCTGCCACGCGCCATCGGTGGTTTCGAGCTCGACCTGCCGGCGTATATCCAGGTGATCGAGGAGCTCGGCAAGGCCGACGCGAGCACCGCGTGGATGGTGAACCAGGGCGGAATCTTTGCGACCTACGCGGCGCGCATGCCGCGCGACGTCGCCCGCTCGATCTGGATCGACACGCCGCGCGCCGTCGTCGCCAACAGCCCCGCGCCGACCGGCAAGGCGGTCGTGGTCCCGGGCGGGTTTCGCGTCACGGCCCGGCAAGGCTTCAGCACCGGCTGTCGACACGCCCGCTGGCTGGCGGCGCACTCGCAGGTGATCGAGAACGGCGAAGTCAGACTGGAGCCGAACGGTCAACCGGAGGCGCGCTACATTCTCGTGCCGGCCGCCGAAGCGGAGGTGCTCGACACCTGGCACGTCCGCGGCATGCGCGGGACGGGGACGCATCACTTCGCCGTGAACGACGTCTTCGTTCCCGCGGAGCGCACTGTCAATTCCGTCGCGGCGCCGCTGCTCGAGACGGGAGCGCTCTACCGGATCCCGCGCACCCTGCTCTTCGGTTCGGGCGATGCGTCGGTCGCCCTCGGTGTCGCGCGCAGCGCCGTGGAAACGTTCTCCGAGCTTGCCGGCGCGAAGACGCCGCGGGCGATGAAGGGACTGCTCCGCGATCAACCGATGGTCCAGGCCGACATCGGGCACGCCGAAGCGCACGTTCGCTCGGGCCGGGCGTTCTTGGCGGAAGCGGTGCGCGACGTCTGGGCCGCCGCGACCGCCGGCACGTTGACCCTGGATCATCGCGCCACGCTGCGCCTCGCGACGACGCACGCGATCCGGCTCGCCGTCAAGGTCGTCGACACCGTGTACAACGCCGCGGGCGCGACGGCCGTCTACGAGGGCAATCTGCTCCAGCGCCACTTCCAGGACATCCACGTGATCAGCCAGCACCTGCAAGCGCGCTTTGCCCACTACGAGATGGTCGGCCGACACTGGCTGGGGCTTCCGATCGACGAAGCGAGACTCTAGCAGGAACATGGTTGATTTCGGCGTGCTGTTGCCCACCCGTGAAGCCGTCATGTCCGGGCGTCCGGAGACGGCGCCGATGCTCGCGATGGCCGAACGCGCCGAGGCGGCGGGCTTCAACGCCGTGTGGGTTGGCGATTCGCTGACGGCGCGACCGCGGCATGAGCCGCTCACGCTCCTGGCCGCGGTGGCCGGCCGCACGCGGCGCATCCGTCTCGGCACCGCGGTGCTCTTGCCAGCGCTGCGCAATCCGGTCGTGCTGGCGCATGTCGTGGCCACGCTCGACCGCGTCGCGGAGGGACGCGTGATCCTCGGTGTCGGCATCGCCGCCGATACGCCGGCGATCCGGAAGGAGTTCCAGGCCGCAGGCGTTCCGTTCGAGCGCCGCGTCGGACGATTCCTCGAGATGATCGAGATCTGTCGCGCGCTGTGGCGTCAGGATGGCGTCAGCTTCACCGGCAAGCACTTCACGCTGCAGGACGTCACGATGGAACCCAAGCCCCATCGTCCCGGCGGGCCGCCTATCTGGATCGGCGGCAGCGGTCCGACGGCGCTGCGCGAGGCCGCGCGTTTCGACGCGTGGTTCCCGACCGGCCCGAACGTCGAGTTCTTCGCCGAGCACTTTCCCTCAGTGCAGGCGGCCGCGCGCGCGGCCGGCCGTGCGCCCGATGCCGTGACGGGCGCGGTGTACGTCACGCTGGCGCTCGATGCCGACCGGGCCACTGCCGAGCAGCGCCTCCACGCATTCCTCGAGACGTACTACGCGGCGCCGGCGCGCGTGATGACGGCGCGCCAGGCCTGTTATGCGGGACCAGTTGACGGGTGCGTCGAGTGGCTTCAGCGCTGGGTCGACGCTGGTGCGCGTCACATCGCGCTGCGCTTCGCCGGAGGCGACCAGCTCGCTCAGGTCGACGAGGCGGCGTCTCGCCTCTTGCCGCGGCTCAAGGGCGCGTGATCGAAAGCGTGAAATTCGTCCTTGACGACCCGTAGGTCTGTCGGTTCGACTGTCGGCGTGCCGTTCCGTTTCTCGTATTGAGGAGGTCGCCTATGCGAAAGCTCAATTTTTGGAAGAGCGACTGGTTTCTTGGACTTCTGGTCACCCTGGTGATGCTCGCGGTCAGCGGTAGCGATCTCCTCCAGAGCCTCGAGCGGAAGGCCTATGACATGGGCGTTCAGGCCTCGTCCCGCACCGCGTCTGACGAGATCGCGGTGATCGCCATCGACGATCAGAGCATCGCCAATCTGGGGCGCTGGCCTTGGCCTCGGGATCTCCATGCCAAGATGATCGACTTGCTGGCTGCCGCCAAGCCGAAGGCCATCGCGAACACCATCGCCTATTTCGAGCCCCAGATCGATCCCGGCTACACCTATATCGCCAAGCTCTTGCAGCTCTACGGTGAGGCCGCTGCACCAGCCGTTCCGGCCACGCCGGGCACCGCGCCCAGGCCCGCCGCCACCAGGCCGGAGCTGGAGCGCTTCGGCGGCCTGTTGCAAGAGGCCGAGGCCGCCCTCAATACGGACCGCAAATTGTCCGAGAGCATCCAGAATGCGGGCAATGTGCTCGTGCCGATGATCTTCCAGTTCGGCGAAGCGCACGGGCGACCCGACAAGCCTCTGCCCGAATTCATCGCGCGTAATCGGCTGACCCAGGCCAGCGGCGTCGGCTATGCGTTGCCGACGACGTCGGTCCAGGTGCCGATCGAGGACATCGGCAGCAAGGCGGCTGGAGTCGGTCACCTCAACGTCAGCTTCGACGTCGACGGCGGCGTGCGGACCGACGTTCTCGTGGTCGCGTACTACGACCAGTTCTATCCCTCATTGCCGCTGCTGATCGCGGCGAAGAGCCTGAACCTTGGACCGGCGGACATTCGCGTACGCCTGGGCGAGGAAGTGCGCCTCGGCAACTTGCGCATTCCGACCGACGCCAGCACCCAGATGCACAAGTTCTTCTACAAGGACCAGGGCGGCCGCCCGGCCTTCCAGGTCGATTCCTTCTACGACGTGCTGTCGGGCAAGATTCCCGCGAGCAAGTATCAGGGCAAGATCGTCCTCATCGGCGTCACCGCCGCCGGCATCGGCCAGCCGCAAGTGACCCCGGTGTCCCCCGCGATGCCGCCGGTCCTGTCGCTCGCGCATTCGGTGTCGAGCATCCTGAAGGAGCACTTCTTCCTCGCGCCCGCGTGGGGTGTCTGGGTGCAGATTGCCGCCTTTCTGGCGGTGGGGATTTACCTCACCCTCTTGCTGCCGCGCTTGTCGGCGGCGGTCGGCGCCGGCGCCACGGCGGTGCTCGCCGCTGCCGTCGTGGCCACGCACTTCGGCCTCATGATCACGGCGAGCATCTGGCTTCCCATCATGGGTGCGGTGGCCCTGCTCTTGATCGGCCACCTGTTGCTGACGACGAAACACTTCTTGTCGACGGAGCGGGGCAAGCTGAAGTCCGACCTCGATTCGGCTGAATCCAACCGTATGCTCGGCCTCGCGTTCCAGGGGCAGGGGCAACTGGACATGGCCTTCGACAAGTTCCGCAAGTGCCCCATGGACAATCAGCTCATGGAGAACCTCTACAACCTTGCGCTCGACTACGAGCGGAAGCGGCAATTCAACAAGACCGAGAGCGTGTTCCGCTACATGTTCGACTTCAACCCGAAGTTCCGGGATCTGAAAGATCGGCTCCAGCGCGCGAAGCAGATGTCGGAGACGGTCATCCTGGGCGGCGCGCGGGGCACGTCCGCCGGCGCCACCATGATCCTGGACCAGGGCGAGAAGCCGATGCTCGGGCGCTATCAGGTCGAGAAGGAGCTGGGCAAGGGCGCGATGGGCGTCGTCTATCTCGGCCGGGATCCGAAGATCAACCGGGTCGTCGCCATCAAGACCATGGCGCTGTCCCAGGAATTCGAGGACGCCGAGCTGGTGGAAGTGAAAGAACGGTTCTTCCGAGAGGCGGAGACGGCGGGGCGGCTCAACCATCCGAACATCGTCACGATCTTCGATGCGGGCGAGGAGCAGGACCTGGCGTACATCGCCATGGAGTTCCTGAAGGGCAAGGATCTCGTGCCCTATACGAAGCCGGACAATCTGATGCCGTTGCCCAAGGTGGCGAGCATCACCGCCCGGGTGGCCGACGCGCTCGATTACGCGCACAAGAACAGCGTCGTGCATCGGGACATCAAGCCGGGGAACATCATGTACGATCCCGGAGCCGATCAAGTCAAAGTGACCGACTTCGGGATCGCACGCATCACCGATTCGTCCAAGACCAAGACCGGCATGGTTCTCGGGACACCGTCGTACATGTCGCCGGAACAACTGGCCGGCAGGAAGATCGACGGCCGCTCGGACCTGTTCTCGCTGGGCGTGATGCTGTATCAGCTCGCGTCCGGGGAATTGCCCTTCGTCGGGGACTCCATGGCCCAGCTCATGTACAAGATCGCCAACGAGGAAGCGCCGGACCTCCGCACGGTGAACCCGAACGCTCCAGCCTCCCTGGCTGCGGTCATCGGCAGGGCTCTGGTCAAAGATCCGACGCAGCGTTACCAGACCGGCGAAGAGATGGCCAAGGAGCTTCGTGCCTGCATGGAAGCGGCATGAAAGCTCTGGAGGCAGCGCTCGCGTTCGCGTCGCGCACCGATCCGGGCATGGTGCGCTCGAACAACGAGGACTCGGTGTTCGTCGGCCCAGACCTGGGTCTGGCGATCCTGGCCGACGGCATGGGAGGCGCGAACGCCGGCGAAGTGGCCAGCGGCATGGCGACGACGCTGCTGGCGACGGATCTGAAGCAGGCGCTGCCTGGGCTCGTGCTGGCAGATGCGGGCAGCGACGGCGAGTCGCGGGCCTTCGGCGTGCTCCGCGACAAGATCGCCGTCGCCAACAACTCCATCTTTCGCGCCGCGGAAAGCCAGCCGCAATACTCCGGCATGGGCACGACGCTCGTGGTGGCCCTGTTCTACGGCGACCGGATGGCCGTGGCCCACATCGGGGATTCTCGCCTGTATCGCTGGCGGGCGGGGACGCTGGCGCAATTGACGCGGGATCACTCGTTCTTGCAGCTCCAGCTCGACGCCGGCGTGATCACCCCCGAAGAGGCGCGGGGCTCGAAGCACAAAAACCTGGTCACGCGCATGCTGGGGGTGGATGCCGAGGTGGAGCCGGAAATCCACGAGCATCGCGTCCAGCAGGGCGATATCTACGTCCTCTGCTCCGACGGGTTGCACGACATGGTGGACGAGCACGACATCGCGCTCACGCTCGGCGCTCCCGCGGTCAATCTCGAGGCGGCTGCGCGGCAGTTGATCCAGATGGCGAACGACAATGGCGGCAAGGACAACGTGTCGGTGATTCTCGTGAAAATCCTGCAGGACGTGACGCCCCCGAAGGGTTGGTGGCGGCGCCTGCTCGCCTCGCTGAAATGAGCGCGTGGCCGATCACGATGAGCGCGTGCAGCGCCTGCGCACCGTCCCCAGCGTCGGGCCCGTCACGGCCGCCGCGTTCGTCGCGACGATCGACGACGTCCAGCGCTTTCACCACGCGCACCAACTCGAGGCCTACCTCGGCCTGGTGCCGCGCGAGTTCAGCTCGGGCGACGGCCAGCACCGTGGCGCCATCACCAAGGCCGGCCCCGGCCGCACGCGCTGGCTCTTGATTCAAGCCGCCGTCTCCATCCTCCGCCGCCGGCCCCCCGAGGCCGACGCCTTCGCGTCTGGGCCCTCGGCATCGCCGCCCGCCGCGGCAAGCAGATCGCCGTCGTCGCGCTCGCGCGCCGACTGGCGGGCATCCTCTATGCGCTGCTCCGCGATGGCACCGTCTTCACGCCCCGCCGCCCCTCGCCGACGGTGGCCGCCGCCACGCTCCCAGGCGGCGTGACCGTCTGAGCAATCGACGCGCTTCCGTGATGGCACTGGTGTCGCGCGGGTTCGACGGCGGTGGGTGAGCGCGAATGTTGCCTTGGCCGCTGTACCAGGGCCGCCGCGTAGATGGCGCCCCCACCCTCGACTCCACTCCTGCGCCGGCGAGGATCCCTCGCCACTCCGAGCGCGAATAGAAGGATGACGGAACCTCGCGAGCCCAGTGGCCACCTCCGGGAACAGCACGATGGAGACACGAAGGAGCGAACGACACCGCAATCACGCCACGCGGACTTGACACGGGCAGCCGCTTCATAGAAGGAAACATAAACGCCCATTCTCGGAAGTCGCTGCTCCCCCCCACGCGTCAGCGGGTGGCTCTTGCCCTCCGCCCCCCCAGGTACAGATAGGCGCGGATGAATTCAAGCAACGCTTGGTGCAGGTCGACGGCTTGCCGCTTGAGAGCGACGTCTCCCATGATCCCCGATATCGTACGGCCGCTCCGGGTCAAGGCGGGCAGTGAAATAAGCAGACAGCGACGGTCGTCGTTAGTGGCCGTCGAGCGCCTGAATCTCCTCCACCGCCTTCAGCTCTCCAATGAAGAACCTGCCGTTCTCGCGGATCGAGAGTGCGGGCAGCGTGAAGAAGGCCGCGTCAATCGCCGGATCGCGGTGGTGCTGCTGCTTCGCACCGCAACACGCCGGCGGATACACATCCGCCATGACCAACGAAGGAAACTCGATGTTGTGCTCGGGATAGAGACACCTCGCGACTCGCCATCCCAGATCCAGGAGACCCTCGTCAGAGGGTCCGGCAAAGATGTCGGGCGCCCATGTCTTGCAGAACTTCGCGTTCAACTGCCATGCGATGGGGTTGCGCGTCCGAAATGCGAGAAACGACGGCCGGTCGTTGCCCGTCTCCATCTGCTGGAGAAGGAACCGGCAGCGCAGCTGCCACGAGATACCCTCCCCTTGAGAGGCTGGCACGACATTCGTCAGGGCGGAGTAAAGTACTCGCGCCTGTCCGACCGTGAGGCGTTCGACGAGCCAGAATCCCACGGGCTCATCATTTTTGAATGCCAACGCCACGCCTCGGTCGCCATCGGTCAACGAGGTCAACGCCGACCAGTAGCGCGGGTTCTCGGACACGAGCAGCTCGCTGACCCGTCCCACGGCGGCAGAGACGTGCTCACGCTCGCGATCGGAAAGAGCATCGAGACTCTGGTGGAGTTCGAAAGCTGGACGCGACGTCATGGCATCACCTCAGCCTCCGCTGAGCGACACGGTCCACGCGCACGTTCGGCATACCGGGACGGGCACAGAGTCCACCGATCTTCAATGCCGTGCCTCGTTGGACTCGCCGTGCTCTTTATGCTCCTCCTTGCCCGTGAACCACGTCTCCCACCACTCCTCGTACTGCGCCTCCTCGCGCCAACCGTAGAGAGCCGGGACTTTCGTTTCATAGAAGCCCGAAACGTAGTGTTCGACACGTTCATATCCGTGCGTGAGCACGAGGACTCCGATGAGCATGAGGGCGACACCCGCGACGGCGGTGCCCACGCGAACAACGCGTCCTAGATTGCGCAGCCGGCTGAGTAGCCAGTCCGTTCCAAACGCGGTCAAGAGGAACGGCAGGGCAAGCCCGGCGACGTAGGCGACGAGCAGCGCAAAGCCCTGGGTCACCTGTTGAGTAACCGTGGCGAGGGCGACGATGGCGGCCATGATTGGCCCCACGCAGGGGATCCATGCCACGGCCATCGACAAGCCGAGGGTATAGGCGCCCGTCGGGCTCTGCACCGTGGGAACGACGCGTGCGATCAGGTTGCTGAGCCTCGTGAGCGGCCCCACACACGCGCAAAGCAGAGCGAACCCGATCACGATCGTGAGCAGCGCCCCGATGGTGAACATCCAGGGGATCACGTGCTCCAGACTCCGTCCGATCGCGACGACCAGGGCGCCGATGGAGAGGAAGAGCGTCGAAAAGCCCGCAATGAAGAAAAGAGTCCGTCCGACGAGGATTGATCGGCTGACCGGAGTTGTGGTGTCGGACGCTGTCGGCCGGTGGCCCGTGAGATAGGCCAGGTACACCGGCACGGTGGCGATCACACACGGATCGACGAACGTGATGAGACCGACGACGAACGCGAAGGCGATGGACATATGTCCCTCCGCTCTAATGCGGTTCTCAACTCACTTCACCGAGGCATCTCGCAACCAACCGCTACGTCGAACTGTGGAGATCATGCGCGTCAGCATTTGATGCAACAGCGCTTGAACACCCCGGGCTCGGGCGGCTTCACCGTCGTGGCGAACACTTCATCGACGCGAGGATCGGGGTGTTTCCAGTCGTAGTGGAACTCGTGCTCGATCAATTCGAGCGCCTGGACGTCCGGGTGCTTGAGCAACGGTGAACCCTTGTAGAAGTAAAGTCGCGTTTCGAACTGGAGCGGGCTCACGGTCTCCGCGAGTCCCACCCTGTCCAGCCACTCGCGGAAGTAGCTGAGATCCTCGAGCGTGATCCACGGGTTGAACAGAATGAACGTCGGATTCATCGTGAGACCGAGATCGTGACAGTACGCGACGGCGGCCTCGATCTGCTCGAGAGTGAGCTCCTTGTCGACAGCGTCGAGCACGCGCTGGGCGGGGAACTCGAGCGCCGTCGTAACGAATTCGCAGCCCAACTCGTGAAGCTCACCGATCGTGTCCCTCGATTCGAGAATGTGATCAGCGCGCGTGGTGATGTCGAATGTGAGGTAGGGAAACTCCTCCTTCATCTGCCGGACGATCCGGATACCATGGTGCTTGGCATTCAAGAACTCTGCATCCGTGAACCAGATGTGGTGAGCCCCGAGGCGACTGACGGCACGAATGTCCTCCAGAACGATGTCCGACGGGACGAGATTCACCTTTCGGCCGGTGGCGGCGAAGACCGAGCAGTAGCTGCACGCGTGATGGCAGCCGCGCGCGGTCTCGACGTTCGCAACGAGACCCGTGGACGGGGCGCCCTTCCGGATGTGTTCGAGCTCGGGATAGGTATATTTCGCGAGGCTCGGCAGCATGTCCCGAGCCGGCGGGACCTGTCCCGTCCGGTTGATGTAGGGGCCGACAACCCGACCCGGGCCGCAGAGTCCTGGCGCCGCGAGTGTGGTCTCCCGGCCTGCGGTCATCTTCGCGAGCGCGACCAGCGCCGGCTCCCAGTCGCCGCGGATGACGTAGTCGCAATACCGCCCTAACAGGCGTTCTGCGTGGATGTTCGCGTGCTGGCCGAACATCGCGATCGTGATGCCCGGGTTGGCCCCGCGCGCAATCTTGGCGAGCTCGACTCCGGGTTCCACCGCCTGGAAGAGCTGCATGCTGATCGCGAGGAGGTCGACGTCGGCAAAGGCATCCCCCTCCGGTGGCCCCTCGACAAAGACGTCGAGACACGTCGGCTCGAAGCCTGCTCTGAGAAGGTGATTCGCGGCGGTCCCCAGGTCAATCGGCTGCGCCCCACCTTCGAACGCGGAAGCGAGAAGGACTCGTGGCTCCCTCATCATCGTCACCTCAACGCAGACCGTGGTGCCTCGCCCGTAGACTTATCGGGGGCGACGCGGTCTAGGCCGTTCGTCGAATCCTTTGTTGTCGTCGTGTCCGTACGGTCACTCATGGCACCGAGCTTTGCGACCCACGGGGGCACACAGCAACCGCCGTTGTCCCCATCCGCCGAGGTGGAGGAGACGCAGCAGGGAGAAGCGCCGCCGGGTAATCCAAAAATCTTCTTCGCAAGAGACCGAAGAGTCGTACGCATGTGCCGTCGATCTCCTTTAGGTCTTGAAAGATTGCGCGTGAATCGTCATTGAGTGATGCCTCGCGATTAGATTAGGGCGTTGTAGAGGTAGCCGAAGACGATCGCGCCGACCCAGAGCGTGCCAACCACGAGACCGACAACCCGCCACCGCGCGATTGTGAGGGCGCCGGCGATCGCGCCGAGCGACGTGCCCGCTCCCGTGATGAGAAACGCCATCGCCGCCCCCGGGCTCATGCCGGCCTCGATCATGGAGCGGACCAATGGCATGGAGGCCAGATTGTTGAGATAGAGCGGTACCCCGAGCGTGGCCGCGAGGGGAACACCGTAGGCGTGGTCGCCGCTGAAGAAGGTCGCGATCCAGGCTTGGGGAATCAGGCCGTTCAGGACATAGCCGAGGAACGTGAAGCCGACAAAGAAGAAAAGGAGACGCCTGCTGACTCGGTAGAAGTCTCTCAGCGCGACCCGCGCCGTAACCGACCGCGAACTGCTACAGCCGCCCCCGGGCAATCGCGGCTCTAGTGCAACGTCTCCATCCGACGCGCCGGCGAGCTCTTTGAAGCGCGCTTGATTCGCGAACCATCCCCGCCCCTCAAGCAGGGCGGCTGTAAGGCCGCCGGCGAGGCCCAGGACGATCGATGCGACGAAGAAGACCGCCGCAAACGGCCATCCAAACAGCGCGGCGGCGTAGAGGATTTCCTGCGGCGACGTCAAGGGCGAGGCGACCATGAACGCCACGAGCGGAGCCCAAGGCAGCTGAGCGGCCATCATGCTCAAGCTGACCGCCATCGTCCCGCAGGAACAGAGAGGCGTCGCCACCGCAACGGTTGTCGCTCCGACGACGCCCGAGCGTTGGTACCGCCTCAGGAAGTCGGCGACACGTTGCTGGTCCATGAAGAGGCGCATGGCAACGACGATGAGGGCGCTAGCCAGGAGGTACGGCCAAGTCTCGACAAACGCGTGGCCGACCTTGGCCAACGCGCCGAACACTACTGTCTTCAGGAACTCAGCGGTCATGACGGTCATTTCGTCGGCACTTCCGTCCTGCCGCTCCTTCGTGAGGAGCGCGCTAGAACCCTCGACCGCCCTCGCGCCCGAGTCTCACGGGCAGGGGCGTGTCGACGTGGGACAAGAGACTCCTTTGCCCCGCGCCGTGTCCGCCCTCGCGGTCCGAGCGCCCGAGTCGCGACCTCGTCATCGGGCTTCCAGTCGAAGGAGATGGAACAGCAGGAGGGGTCCCGGATGGCTTGGTAGAGCTTCTGGAGCGCGGTTAGAACACCCCGCCGACTTCCCGGGTCGATCTGTTGCAGGATCGCCCGCTGGCGCTCGACGAAGTGTTGCCGGAGGGCGCGATGGACCGCCTCGCCTTTGGGCGTCAACCCTAGTCGCACGGCCCGGCGGTCGGCAGGATCCTCGGTCCGAGTAAGGAGGCCTTTTCGGACCAATCCGTCGGTCAGGCGGGTTGCGGTACTGGGAGCGATGAAGAGCGCATCCGCAAATTCATTAAGCGTCAGGTTGCCTTGAAGGCCGACCGTCCCGACCGCATAGCACTGCGCCACCGAGAGCCCGCAGGCCGTGATCGTGTCACGGTCGTGAAATCGCAGAAAGCGGAAGAGATCTGTTGTCACCGCCCATATCTCTTCAGCGAGTCGCTCGAGCTCAGGTTCCGCCATGGGACCCATTTACTTGTATTCCACAATATTTGGTGCCAACAAAGGTATGCGAACCCCGAAAAGGTGTCAAGCGATCCGTTTCGGTCCGCCTGTACGGAGGTTCCGGCCCGCGGAGCGTAGATGGGGACAGCGAGTTGCGCGGGCCGGCCGGGTCGGTGAGGGGCCGGCGGACCCGTTCCCGTCGCGTGCGATCGAGGGCACCCAGGCCTGGAGTGGTAACGGCTCGCCGGTCATCGGTAAACAGGGCCTCGTGGTCAGAGGCCCCTCACCGATCGGGCTGGCCCGCGCGGC
>JBGPTW010000015.1:0-61365 GCA_041490825.1 Methylomirabilia bacterium
AGCGCCGCGCCGTGAAGGTCTTCGAGCTGGCGCGCTGGTTTCCCACGCTTCTTTCATGTATGACGGCTCGACCGCTTCAGCCTTGAAAATGCCGGCTGGAGCCGCGCTTCCTCTCGCTGCCGTGCGAAAGTAGGGCTAGCGATGCCGGGGACGCCGGTCAATGTCTCGAAGCGGCGACGGTGTCACATCATTTATCCTCTACCGACGGAGGAACCCGCGCTCCATGGAGAGCTTCGGCATCGGCGCGTCAGTCAGGCGACGAGAAGATTTCCGACTGTTGACCGGGCAAGGCCGCTACGCCGACGACGTCGATGCGCCGGGCCAGGTCTACGCCGCGTTCGTGCGCTCGCCGCACGCGCACGCCGATGTGCTCACGATCGACGACGCGCCGGCGCGCGCGGTCGACGGCGTGCTCGGCGTGTTCACCGCGCGCGACCTCATCGCTGGCGGCGTCGGTGCGATCCCGACGCTGATCGCGGAGCGCGGCGGCGGCATCCGGAACCGCGACGGATCGCCGTTCGCGGAGCCGGCGTATCATCCGCTCGCGACCGATCGCGTGCGCCATGTCGGCGAGCCAGTCGCGATGGTCGTCGCGACCACGCCCGCGCCGGCGCAGGACGGCGCCGAGGCGGTTGCCGTGCAGTACGCGACACGGCCGGCCGTCGTCGAGGTCGTCGCAGCGCTCCGCGACGGCACACCGCAGCTCCACACGAGCGCGGCGCGCAACCGCTGCTACGACTGGGAATGCGGCGATGCGGAGGCCACCGCGCGCGCGATCGCCGATGCGGTGCACGTCACGCGGCTCACGGTCCTCGACAACCGACTCGTCACCTGCTTCATGGAGCCGCGCGCGGCACTCGCGGAGTGGGACGCCGGCGCCGGGCGCTACACCCTTCATGCCTCGCTGCAGAGCGTGCATGCGCTGGCGGCAAACCTCGCGCGCATCCTCGGTGTCGCGGCCGAGCGCGTGCGCTGCATCACCGGCGACGTCGGCGGCGGCTTCGGGTCGAAGATCCAGCCCTATCCCGAATACGTCGCGCTCGCGTGGGCGGCGCGCCACCTTGGCCGCCCCGTCAAGTGGGTGTCGAGTCGATCCGAAGGCTTCCTCACGGACGCTCAGTCGCGAGACCACGTGCTCGCCGGCGAGCTCGCGCTCGATGCGACCGGTCGCATCACCGCGCTGCGCGTGCATTCGACGCAGAATCTTGGCGCCTACGTCGCCACCGGCATGCCGATGTCGATCATCTTGAACATGGAGCGGATGATTTCCGGGCTCTACGCCATCCCGGCGATTCATCTCCGGCTCGAGGGCGCGTTCACCAACACCGTGCCGATCAACGTCTATCGCGGCGTCGGACGTCTCGAGTGCGTCTACATGGTGGAGCGACTGGTCGAACGCGCCGCGCGCGAGACCGGGCGCGATCCGCTGGCGCTCCGGCGCGCCAACATGGTGCTGACGTTCCCGTATCAGACGGCGACCGGTGCGGTCTACGACTCGGGCGATTACGTCGCCCGGCTCGACGAGGCGATCGCGCTTGGTGATGCCGCCGGATTCCCGGCCCGGCGCGCGGAGGCGGCACGCCGTGGCAAGCTCCGCGGTATCGGCGTCGGGCCCTACGTCGAGGGCACCGGCGGTGTCCCTCGAGAATTTGCCGAGGTGCGCGTGCTGCCGGCGGGAATCATCGAGGTGCCGATCGGCAGTCAATCGCAGGGCCAGGGCCACGAGACCGTCTTCGCCCAGGTGGTCGCCGAGCGACTCGGCGTTCCATTCGAGACCGTGCGCGTCGTCATGGGCGACACCGACCGCGTCGCAAAAGGCGTCGGCACGTTTGCCTCGCGCTCGATGCTCCGAGGCGGCAGCGCGGCCGTCGAGGCCTCAGACCTCGTCGTCGCGGCCGGTACGACGATGGCGGCGCATCTCCTCGAAGCCGCCGCGGCCGACATCGAGTACCGCGACGGCGCGTTCCGTGTCGTCGGCACCGATCGGTCGATCGGCATTTTCGAGGTCGCGCGCGCCGCGGCCGCAGGCAAGCTGCCGGCCGCGCTCGGCACCACGCTCAGCGCGGCGACGATGCACGCGAACCCGGCGTTTGCGTTCGCCAACGGCTGCGAGGTGTGCGAGCTCGAAGTCGATCCCGAGACGGGCGCGGTTGTAATCGTCGCGTTCACCGTGGTCGACGATTCGGGGCGCTCGGTGAACCCGATGATCGTGCACGGCCAGCAGCACGGCGCGGTGGCTCAAGGCATTGGCCAGGCGCTGATGGAGCACTGCGTCTACGACCCGGCGAGCGGCCAGTTGTTGTCGGGCTCGTTCCTGGACTATCCGATCCCGCGCGCCGACGATCTTCCGTCGATATCCGTCACGAGCCGCGACGTGCCGAGCCCGACGAACGTGCTCGGCGTCAAGGGCGCCGGCGAAGGCGGCACCGTCGGCGCGCCGGGCGCCGTCGTGCACGCGATCCTCGATGCGCTTACGCCGCTCGGTGTGACGCACATCGACATGCCGGCCACGCCCGAGCGCGTGTGGCGGGCGATCCGGGACGTGCGTCAAGCGCGGTGAGGTCATCATCGCGCTTCTTCGCGTTCGCGGACACCAGCTCCGGCGTTGACAGCCCCCGGGCAGGCTCGTAGAGTCCGATCGCCGGCGGCGGCCGAGGCCAGCGCGCGGCACCACCAGGGGAGGTGACGGATATGTGTGAGGCGTCTTCGCTCGATCGCAGGACGTTCTTGAAGGCCGTGCCCGGCGCGGCGGCGTTGCTCGCGGGCGATTTCTACTTCCGCGGCAGCGCGCACGCGCAGGGAACACCCATCAAGATCGGCGCGCCGCTGCCGTTGACGGGACCGGCGGCGCCGCTCGGCCAGCACTCGCTCTGGGGAACGCAGGCCGCGCTGAGGCTCATCGAAACCAAGGGTGGGATCGGCGGGCGGCCCGTGCAGCTCATCGTCGAGGACGACGGCGGCCGCGGTGCCGACGCGGTCCGCATCATGCGCAAGATGATTCTTCAAGACAACGTCGACGTCATCATCGGCGGCGCGAGCAGCGTCGACACGCTGCCGATGCTTCCCGTGGCGAAGGAGACGGAGACGCTCTTGCTCGTGACGGTGGCCGAGTCGGACCTGATCACCGCGGACGCCTGCAACAAGTACACGTTCCGGCTGACCCCGGACGCGCGCGCCAAGGCGCGGGCCCTTGCGCCGTTCCTCACCGGCAAGGTCGCCAAGAAGTGGCACTTCGTCTACTGGGACAACGCGTACGGCCAGAGCATGCTGAAGTGGTTCACGGAGGAATTCGGCAAGACGGGCGGCGAGATCGTGATGGCCATTCCCGTTCCCGCCGGCACGGCCGACTACTCGTCGTATCTGGCCAAGCTGCGCCCGCCGGCGGATGTCCCCGGGCTCTTCCACTCGGTGGCGGGCGGCGACGCCGTGCGCCTCGGCAAGCAGATCGGCGAGTTCGGCCTGCAGAAGAAGTACAAGATCGCCGGCACCTGCGACGTGATCTTCCCCGAGACCTTCGATGCGCAAGCGCCGGACCTCGACGGCGCCTACATCGTCGAGCAGTACCTCGTGAAGGACGTCGCGCCGTTCGACACGCCGGCCGATCGTGAGTTCCGCCGCGCGTTTCGCGACGTGTCGAAGGGCGTATCGCCCGGGCCGCACTCGTTCGCCGGCTACGAGTCCACGTTCCTGTACAAGCACGCCGTCGAGAAGGCGGCCTATCGCGGCAAGCCGGACACCGCGAAGGTGATCCAGGCCCTCGAAGGGATGTCGGGACAGAAGAGCGTGGAGTTCCCGCAGGGACCGTTCACGATGCGCAAGGAAGACCATCAGGGGCTGCTGAATCTCTACATCTGGCAGCTCCGGAACGGTCAGGCGCACATGGAAGCGACCGTGTCGCCGACGGACGCTGGATACGCGCCTGCCATGACCTGCAAGATGTAGGGTCCTTGCTGGAGACGGTCGCTCTCACGCGGTCGTTCGGAGCGCACACGGCCGTGGACCGCGTCGACTTCGCGCTGGAGAAGGGTGAAGTCCGGGCGGTGATCGGCCCCAACGGCGCCGGCAAGACGGTCTTCCTTCATCTGCTGTCGGGATTCCTGCAGCCGACGGGCGGCCGCGTCTCCCTGGACGGCGTCGACATCTCGCGCCTCGGCATCGTCGATCGCGTGCGTCTCGGCCTCGCGCGATCGTTCCAGGTGACGAACCTCTTCGCGAATCTCACGGTGGCGGAAAACGTCCGTCTGGCCGCTCAACCGAAGACGCGAGCGCGCGCGCTCTGGCACACGGCGACGGTCCGGCGCGACCTCGAGCGCCGTGTCGCCGAATTGCTGGATCAGGTCGGGCTCGGCTCCACGGCGCGACGCTCCCCGTCCGAGCTGTCTCACGGTGATCAGCGCCACCTGGAGATCGCGCTCGCGCTCGCGTCGAATCCACGCGTGCTGCTGCTCGACGAGCCCACGGCGGGGATGAGTCTCGGCGAGACAGGACGCACGGTAGCGCTCATCCGCGCGCTCAACCGCGACACGGGCGTGACCATCGTGATCGTCGAGCACGACATGCGGGTCATCCTGGAGCTCGCGACCAGGGTCACCGTCCTCGACCACGGACGCGTGCTCGCGGAGGGCACGCCGCGCGAGATCGGCGCGGACACGCGGGTGCAGACCGCGTATCTTGGTTCGACCGCTACTCTCGGTGGCGGGTCGACCGCTGCTCTCGGTGGCGGGTCGACCGCTACTCTCGGTGGCGGTTCAACCGCTGCTCTCGGACACCGCCGTCATGTTGCGGGTCTCTGACCTTCACGTCTTCTACGGTAAGAGCCACGTCGTACAGGGCGTGGACTTCGAGATCGGCGCGGGAGAAGTCGTGGCGCTCCTTGGCCGCAACGGCGCGGGCAAGTCGACGACGCTCAAGGCGGTGATGGGCTGGCTGCCCGCACGGCAGGGCCGCATCGAGCTCGCAACCCCGAACGGTCGCCGCGACGTGACGGGTTTGCCGCTCCACGAGCGCGCGGCCCTCGGCATCGGCTACGTTCCCGAGGATCGCCGGATCTTTCCCCACCTCACCGTGCGCGAGAACCTGCGCGTCGGTCTGGACCGGCTGCGACCGACGCGCGAGGACCGCGCGCGCGCGTTCGCCCGCGCCGTCGAGCTCTTTCCCGGGCTCGCCGACCGCCTCGATCATCCCGGGCGTGTGCTGTCCGGAGGGCAGCAGCAGATGCTCGCGATTGCGCGGGTGCTCGTGCTGGATCCGCGCGTCGTGCTGCTCGACGAGCCGTCGCAAGGACTGTCTCCGCTGCTGGTCGAAGCGGTGCTGGAGGCGGTCGTGCGGCTGGCGCGCGAAGGCATCGGCGTGCTCCTCGTCGAGCAGAATGCCGTGGCCGCGCTCGAGGTCTCCGCCCGCGGCTACCTCATGGACAAGGGCGTCATCAGCCGCAGCGGCGCGGCGTCGGCCTTGCGCGCCGATCACGCGGCCCTCGAGCAGACCCTGGGCGTGATCGCCACGTCGCCATGACGCCGGCGGAAATCGCGTTCCTCCAGCTCGCCAACGGGCTGTCCTTCGGCGTGATCTTCGCGCTCATCGCCTCGGGCATCACGCTGATGTGGGGCATCATGGACTTCATCAACATGGCGCACGGCGACCTCTACATGCTGGGCGCCTACGGCGCGTGGCTCGGGCTGATCGTCGGCGTCGGCAATTTCTGGATTGCCCTGCCGCTGGCCGTCCTCGGTGTCGCGGCGATCGGACTCTTGCTGCGCGCCACGGTGCTGCGCCCGATCTTCGACCGGCCGCCGCTCCACACGCTGCTGGCCAGTTACGGCGTCGGCCTGATCCTCCAGCAAGGCGTGCTCGCCGTGTTCGGCCCGTTCAACAAGGAGATCCCGTTCCCGATCACCGGGTCGATCTCGCTCGGCGTCATCCGGTATCCCGCGTACCGGATGTTCGTCATCGCCGCGGGACTCCTGCTCATCGCGGCCGCCTGGCTGCTCATCCAGCGCAGCACGTACGGCATCTGGATACGCGCCGTCGCCCAGGACCGGTCCATGGCCGCGGCGCTCGGCGTCCCGGTGCCGCGCGTCTACACCGTCGTGTTCGTCGTCGGCAGCGCGATGGCCGGCGTCGGCGGCGTGCTGGCCGCGCCGCTCTTCGGTGTCAGCCCCACCATGGGCGGCGAGGTCATCCTGCTCGCGTTCATCGTGGTGATGATCGGCGGCCTTGGAAACTATCTCGGCTCCGTGATCGGCGGCATCCTCATCGGCGAAGTCATCGCGCTCGGTGCCATCTGGCTGCCGCCGACCCACGCGTACCTGGGCGCGCTCGGTGTCTTGCTGCTCCTGCTTCTGCTGCGCCCGACGGGGCTGTTGCGAGCCGCGCGATGAGGCGCGCGGCCGTCATGATCCTGCTCGTCGTGCTCGCACTCGTGCCGCTGGCCGCGAGTCCCTACCTGCGGCTCATCCTGACCACCGCGCTCGCCCTCGGCCTGTTCGCGCTGTCCTACGATCTGGTGCTCGGCGTCACCGGTCTCATCAGCGTCTCGCACGCGACGCTGTTCGGCGTCGGCGCCTACGGGATGGCGATCAGCATGACGAAGCTCGGCACGTCCTTCTGGCCGAGCGCGTTCGTCGGCATGGCGGCGGCGATGGCGGTCGCGTGGGTCATCGGGTTCTTCTCCGTGCGGACGTCGGGTCCCGGATTCATCATCATGACCGTCATCTTCGCCCACGCCCTGGAGCAGGTCGCGAACGTGTGGACCTCCGTGACGGGCGGCGAGAACGGCATCATGCTGGGCATCTCGCGCATCACCATCGTCCCCGGGGTCGACGTCCGGCTCACCGCGGGAAGCCGGTCGGCGTACTGCGCCGTGATCGTGTGTCTGCTGGTCGCCGCGTGGGCGTGCCGCTGGCTCGTCCGCTCGCCGTTCGGGCTGGTCCTTCGCGGCATCAAGGGCAACGAGCAGCGGACGCTCGCCCTCGGCTATCGCGTGTCGCGCTACAAGGTGCTCGTCAACGTGATCGCCGGCGGTCTCGCCGCCCTCGGCGGCATGCTCTACGCGCTCTCGCAGGGATTCGTGTCCGTCGATCTCCTCCGCGTCCTGCTGTCGGTGGAAGTGATCGTGTGGACGATCGTGGGCGGACCCGGCACGCTGCTCGGCCCCGTCCTGGCCGCGGTGCTCATGAGTCTCGGCATCGAGTACCTGCGCGGGCTCACCCGGCACTACGTGTTCGCCGTCGGCGCCGTCACGCTGCTGGTCGTGCTCTTCCTCCCCGAGGGCCTGGGCACCCTGGTGAACCGCGCGCTCGGCGAGCCGGCGAAGGAGACACCGTGAGCCTGATCGGCCGGCCGCTTCACCGTCAGGAAGACCCGCGACTGCTGCGCGGCAAGGGCTCGTACGTCGACGACCTCGCGCTCCCTCATATGCTGCACATGGCCGTGCTGCGCAGCCCGCACGCGCACGCGCGCATCGCGGCGCGGGATTTCACGGAAGCCGCGCGGTTGCCAGGCGTCGTCGCGGTCCTCGCCGCCGAGGACATCGCCTCGCTCACGCCGCTCCCCGTGTTCATTCAGCCGGCGGGAACGCGGCAAGCGTCGTTTCCGATTCTGCCTGCGGAAAAAGTCCTCTATGTCGGTCAGCCCGTCGCCGCGGTCGTGGCGGAAAGCCGGTACGTCGCGGAGGACGCGCTCGAGCTGATGCACGTGACGTACGACCCGCTGCCCGCGATCATCGACGTGGACGAGGCGATGAGCGAGAGCGCGCCGCGCTTGTACGACGGCTGGCCCGACAACGTGGCCGCCCGGCGCGACATCCTCACGGGTGAGCCGGACCGCATGTTCAACGCGGCGCACACGATCGTCTCGGCCACGTTCACGATGCCGCGACAGGCGGCCGCGCCGCTCGAGGGCCGCGCCACGCTCGCGTCGTTCGCACCCGAGACGGGGGAACTGACCGTGTGGGCGTCGAGCCAGGCGCCGCACCTGTACCGCACGGTGCTCGCGGACACGCTGGGGATCGAAGAGAACCGCATCGTCGTGATCGTCGCCGACGTCGGCGGCGCCTTCGGCGTGAAGCTCCACTACTATCCCGAGGACGTGCTCGCGTCCGTCGCGGCGCTGCGCCTGCGCCGCCCCGTGAAGTGGATCGAGACGCGAAGCGAGCACTTCGCGAGCACCGTGCACGCGCGCCAGCAGCGCGTACGCGCCCGGGCCGCGTTCGACGAGCGCGGCACGCTCCTGGCGCTGCAGTCGCACGTCCGCGGCGACGTCGGCGCGCACCTGCACACGAAGGGCCCCGCGCCGATCTTCACCACGGGCGTGATCATGCCCGGCCAGTACGACGTGCGCCATTATCGCGCCCGTATCGAGGCGATCGTCACGAACAAGGTGCCGTTCGGGGCGTACCGCGCCTTCGGCCAGCAGCAGGCCACGTTCGTCATCGAGCGACTGATGGATATGGCGGCGCGGCGGCTCGGTCTCGATCCCGCCGAGATTCGCCGTCGCAACTTCATCCCGCCGACCGCATTTCCGTACAAGAGCGCCGGCGGCTGGGAGTTCGACAGCGGGCGTTACGCCGACGGCCTCGAGCGCGCGCTCCAGAGCGCGGGATACGCGGATCTCCGCGAGTGGCAGACGCGCGAGCGCGCGAACGGGCGCGTGATCGGCATCGGCCTGTCCTGCTACGTCGAGTTCACGGGCATGGGCCCGTCGAAGATCATGGCCGCGATGGGCAACCGCCAGGGCGGCTACGAGACCGCCGTGGTGCACGTCGACCCGTCGGGGCACGCGACGATCACGAGCGGCATCATCGAGCTCGGCCAGGGCATTCGCTCGACGATGGCGCAGATCGCCGCCGACGTGCTGGGCCTTCCCTACGAGCACGTGCGCGTCGTCCTCGGCCACACGGCGATGACCCCGTACAGCGCGTACGGGACCGCGGGTAGCCGCGGCGCGGTCGTCGCCGGTGGCTCGGTGCTCGAAGCGTCACGGATGGTCAAGAACAAGGCGACGAAGATCGCCGCGCACCTGCTCGAAGCCGCCGAGGCGGACATCGAGACCGTGAACGGCCGTTACCGTGTGCGCGGCGCTCCGTCGTCCGGGCTCACGCTCGCCGACATCGCGCGCGAGGCGCACCGCGGTCAGCGGTTACCGGAAGGCACGGAGCCCGGGCTCGAGGCGCGCTACGTCCACGAGCCGAAGAACTGGTCGTTCTCGTCCGGCGTGCACGTGGCCGCGATCGAGGTCGATCGGGACACGGGAACGGTGCGCATCCTCGGGTACTGGATCGCGCACGACTGCGGAAAGGTCATCAATCCGATGCTGGTCGACGGGCAGATTCACGGGGGCGTGGCGCAGGGCGTCGGCGCCGCGCTCATGGAAGAGCTGATCTACGACGAGAGCGGACAGCTCCTGAGCCGAACGTTCATGGACTACGCGCTGCCGACCGCCGCGTACATGTCCGAGCCCGCGCTGGAGCACCTGGAGACGCTGTCGCCGCATACCCCCGGCGGGGTGAAGGGCATGTCGGAGGGCGGGACCGTCGCGCCGCCGGCGGCGATCGCGAATGCGGTCGCCGATGCGCTCGGGGGACTCGGTATCGACGGTGGCGCCGTCGACAGCTACCCGCTCACGGCGCCGCGCGTCTTCCGGCTGCTGCACGGTGAGGCCCGGCCCTGACCAGTCGATTCTTTCCACGAGCCGCGATAGCATTGCCAGGACGGCCCATCGCCACCGCGTGAAGGAGAAACGTATGCCCAAGCTCAAGCACATCGCCATCACCACGCACGACGTCGAGAAGACGGCGAAGTTCTACGTCGAGGTCTTCGGGATGAAGGAGATCGCCACGATCGACGATCCCGGGACGACGGGGTGCTTCCTGAGCGACGGCAACATCAATCTCGCCATCCTGAACTTCAAGAACGACCAGGCGGCGGGCATCGAGCGTGGCAAGCGCTTCACCGGCATCCACCACATCGGCTTCGAGGTCGAGGACATGGCGACCATCGCCGAGAAGCTTGCCGCCGCCGGCTCGTCGCGTCGCGACGACGTCAACCAGGCGCTCGGCGTGGGCGATGGCCATCGCAAGCACAACGTCGAGGTGAAGTACAGCGGGCCGGACGGCATCATGATCGACGTCTCGGAGACGGGCTGGGTCGGGAGTGATTAAGGTGGGGGCCACGAAATGGCCCCCACACCCCCACACTCTCGGACCGCCCCGGCTAAGCCGCGGCGGTCCTCGATCCTCAGGGCGCCACGAAATGGCCCCCACACCCCACGCGGCGTTGCACACAAAGCCTCGCCTGCATAAACAGTCGGGCGGCTGCACAAAAAGTCAGACCCGATCCTGTTCTGGCTCACCGACGAGTCGCGCCACGGCCTTGAAGAGCGGTCCGCGGTAACCGGCTTTCGAATTGTGTCGTCCGCGCCACGAAGCCCTCCAACGATGTGGCCCCACGAAGAATAGACGGTGATCTTCTCGTCCTCTACGAGTCGGTGCGGGATCTCATACGCTTCACGATCCCCTGCGCAGTCGGTCGCTCCGGATAGACCTTGCGCCATCCGGCCAAAGTCTTTTTGGTCTAGGTACACGCGCTCGACTTCAGCTCCAACACCGGCATATTCCTCGTCACCTCGAACCGAGACTGCCTGCCCCTACCGCTTCGCGGCGGCGAGCCGGCGGCGCGCGGGATGCTGCGCGATGAATCCCGTCAGCGCCTCCCGTACCACATCCGCGAGCGAACGTCGCTCGGAGAAGGCGATCTCGCGGAGCGCCTGGTGCTGCTCCGCCTCGATCGCAGCAAAGAGCGTCACGGGCTCCGCAAGCTTCTTGTCTCCGACCCGTGCGCCTCGGCGTGCCGCGCCCCCTCTCGTAACGCGTTCAGTCTTCATCGCCGATCTCCTCTTCGTTAACGACCAGGTGTTCGACCGGGCCGACGAATTTCAGATAGATAGCCTTTTGCCGGAAGCGCTCCCGCAGCACGTCGCGCGCGTACGCTCGCAGCCATTCGCGCGACGCCCTGGTGTCTGGAACGTCCATCTCGATCAGCGCCAGGACGTCTCTGTCGACGACGCCTTGATCCCACCAGAACCCCCGAGGAGGGTCGTGGCGGAAGATGAAAAGCGTGCCGCCGCCGAAGCGGCGGGCGAGTTCATCTGCCGTGTCCAGGAACTTCTCGTCCTCAACCGGCGTTCGATAGCCTGCGGCGTCTGGGTTGTAGAACACGGGGAGCCGAAGGAGCACGGTGATCCAACCGGTGGTACCGTCGCTCATCGCCTCCCTCTCAGATGCTGCCGCTCTGCCTAAGCTAGGATACTAGCATACTAGTGACGACGGTGCTGCAGGTAGCCAGGGCGCGCCGGCCTTGTCGTGCAAAGCCCCCGACACGCACCGAGCGCACCAGCGAAGCCGCGGCGATCTTCGACTCGGAGATGTCATACACGCTGCGGCGCTGACGACGTCGCCGGCGGCTGCGTTCGCCGCCGCTGCCACAGGCTGGCGCGCCACCTGATCCCGATCAGGACGGTGAAGACAAGGCCCACCGCGCAACAGACGCTGATGCTCACCTGATAGCCGAGCCGCTCGATGAAGACGCCGGAGCCCAGCAGTCCTAGCGGCAATCCGTAGACCGCGAGCATTCGCACTCCCATCACGCGCGTGCGGAACTGGTCGCCCGCGACAGCCAGCAGGGTGCCCGTCATCGAGATCATCGCCACGCTCTGCACGAAGCCGGCGAGCAAGAGCACGAGTAGCCCCGCACCGATGGTCCGCACCTGCCCGAAGCCGAGCAACAGGGCGTACCAGAGCGCGGTGTCCACCAGCATGGAGCGTTCCGGGCGGCGCGGCCCCCCCGTCATGACGATGGTGATCGAACCCAGGAGGGCGCCAAACGAGAAGCTGGCGACGAGCCACCCCAGTCCCGTCGCGTCGACCATGTAGATGCGCTTGGCCACGTAGGGCAAGAGGCCGCTCGAGATGGGGTACGCGGTCAGATTGATGACGAACGCCAGGCACATCACGGCGAGCAGCGTCGGCGTCGTCAACACGTGGACGAGACCGTCCTTGAGGTCCCGGTAACGCGATGTCCGCGGCATGCCGACGGAGGCGACGCCCGGAAAAGTCCAGCGACGCGGCGCACCCGGATCGGGCACCGGACGCCTCCGCGATACCCCGAACGTCAGCGCCATTCCCGTGACGTAAAAAGTGGTGACGAAGACGTAGGCGTACCCGATGCCGAGCACGCTGGAGAGTCCCGCGCCCGCAAGCGCCCCGGCCACGCGGGCGGAGTCCGTGCTGGCCCGGGACATGCCGAGCGCTCCTATCATGTGGACCGGCGGAATCGTCTCGCCGATGAGCGCGTTCCGCATCACCAGGTCGTTGGGACGGACGATGCCGGCGAGCGCGGCGACGACGAAGACCCAGGTCGGCGTGAGCATCCCGGCCAGCGCCACGACCATCAACAGCGTGGCGAACATGGCGTAAAACGCCCGCATCACACACAGCATGACCCGGCCGCCGAGCCTGTCGCCGAGCACTCCGAACATCGGCGCGGCGAGCGTGCCGAGGAACTGCAGCGAGCCGAACGCGGTGAGCAGCAGGACCGAGCCGGTGTGGACCATCACGTACCAGCTCAGCATGAGCGTCTCCATCTCGAACGCCCACGATGTCACGAGGTCGGCGGGCCACTGGAAGCGAAAGCTGCGGACGCGGAAGGCAGCGAGGGTCAATGGGCCGTCATCCTCGCCGTGCATTCTAGCGAGTCCGATCACGGGCGGCCGCTTGGTGATACGCTCCCCGGCGCGGACACGCACTGAAAGGACATGGCCATGGAATTCGGCGCCGCGATCTTCTTCACGGACTATTCGATGGGGCCGGTCGAGCTCGGCCGGGCGCTCGAGGAGCGCGGGTTCGAATCGCTGTGGGCGCCCGAGCACTCGCACATTCCACTGTCGCGACAGTCGCCATTTCCGCAGGGTGGCGATTTGCCGAAGAAGTATTACGACGTCATGGACCCGTTCGTGACGCTGTCGGCGGCCGCGGCCGCCACCACCCGGTTGAAGGTCGCGACGGGAATATGCCTCGTCGTGCAGCGCGATCCGATCCAGACGGCGAAGCAGGTCGCCAGCCTCGATCAGATCTCCGGCGGCCGGGTCCTGTTCGGCATCGGCGCCGGCTGGAACGCCGAGGAGATGGCTGATCACGGCACCGATTTCAAGTCCCGCTTCACGGTGATGCGCGAGCGAGTCGAGGCGATGAAGGCGATCTGGACCAGATCCAAGCCCGAATACCACGGCGAGCTCGTCAACGTTCCGCCGATGATGACGTGGCCGAAACCGGTGCAGAAGCCGCACCCACCGGTGATCGTCGGCGGCGCCTATCCTCACGGGGCGCGCCGGGCCATTGCGTATGGCGACGGGTGGATGCCGCATGCGCGCCGCCCGGCCTATGGCGATGTGCTCGGTCTTCTGCCCGAGTTCCGCAAGATGGCGACCGAGGCCGGGCGCGACTCCGCCACCATCCCGATCACGATCTTTGGCGTGGCTGAGGATCTCGACCTGATCAAGCGCTATCGCGACGCTGCCGCCGCGCGCCTCGTCTTCAATCTGCCCCCGGCGCATGCGGATGAGGTGCTGCCGCTGCTCGACCGATGCACCGAGCTGATGCGCCGCGTGAGCGCGTGACCTCGACCCGGTTCGGAAGGATCCGTTAGCCCGCCAGCGACTCGATCGCACGCACCTCGTCGGTGGAGAGCGCCACGTCGCGGCTGGCCAGGTCCTGCTTCATGTGCTCGGCGTCGGAGGTGCCGGTCAGCGGCAGGATCCCGATAGACTGCGCGAAGCGGAACACAACCTGGGCCAGCGTCGCCTTGCGCCGCGCGGCAATGCCGGCGACCAGCGCATGGCGCAGGACTTCCGGATTGGCGGTGAGCAGCGAGAAGCCCTGGTAGACGATCTTTCGGTCCGTGCAGAACGATCGAACATCGCGGTCCCAGCCGAGGCGGGCGAAGCAACGGTTCTGGACGAACGCAGGAGCCTCGGCGCCCGTGGCTGCCATCTGCTCGAGGTGCCGTCGGGAGACGTTGCTCACGCCGAGGAGCCGCGCGCGGCCGGCGTCGCGCTCCTTCACCATCGCCGTCCAAGCTTCCGCGTCGTCGTCGGTCCATCCGTGGCCGGAGGCGGGCCCGTGCAGCACGTAGCTGTCGACGTGGTCGGTCCCGAGGTGGTCGAGCGAGCTGGCCATCGATTGGGCGACCTGCGTGGAAAGATCGGCCGCGGGGTCATAGGGCAGCCGGTGATCCTGACCGTGCTGGTAGGTGAACTTCGTTTGTAAGAAAAGATCCGCGCGCGTTACCAAGCCTGCGCGGTACGCGGTCGCGAGCGCGCGACCGACTCCGACTTCGGCGTAGTGCCGCCGCTGATTGGCGGTGTCGATGCCCCGGAAGCCCATGCGGAGCGCGAGCTCGGTAAGAGCCTCGGTGCGGTCTTCCTTCCAGGCGGTGCCGTAGAGAAAATCGGGAATCAAGGCTGGACTGCGACCTCGTCCAGGAACTCTCGAAGCGACACGAGCAGGTCGGCGGGATTGTCTCCCTGCACGGTGTGACCGGCTCCTTCGATCCTGACCCAGCGCCCCCGCTGGAAGCGGTTCGCCAGGCGCTCCGCGTCCTCGTCGTGGAAGACGTCGCTCTGGGCACCGCGCACGACCAGCGATGGGCACTCGACGGCGTCCACGGCCGACCACAGGAGCTTGCGCCGGCGCTCGTACGCGTCGGGATCGACCTTGCCACGGTGGCGCTGATCGTACTTCCACATCCAGCGACCGTCCGGCATTCGGCGGAGGTTGTGCAGCAGACTTCGCCGCAGCAGCTCGCGATTGCGGCGCGGATTGAACGCCATGGCGCGCTCGACGAACTGGTCCACGGAGTCGAGGGGCGTGGCGTCCGAGGTGAACGCGGCGATCTTGCGGACGCCGTCGAACCGGATCTCGGGACCGACGTCGACGAGTACGAGCCCCGCGAGACGCCGGCTGTGCTTCCCGGCCCACGCCAGTGCGTTGACGCCCCCGAGCGACATACCCACGAGGACGAAGCGCTCGAGCGCGAGCGCGTTGACGAAGGCGTCGAGATCACCGACGTGACTCTCGGTCGCGTAGTCCATCTGGGGCGACCACTCGCTTTCGCCGTGGCCGCGCTGGTCGAGCGCCAGGCAGTGCCGATCGCGCCGGAGCGCCGCGCACACGAGATCCCACGTGTGGGCGTTGAGGCCACCGCCATGGAGGAAGAGCACCGGCGAGAGGCCCGACGTTCCCCAGTCGAGATAGTGAAAGCGCATGCGCCCGAGGAGAAGGTGATGCTCGTCCGGCAGCACGACCTCCGGAAGACGCACGCCAGCGGTCACGGCCGACAACTCGAGATGCGCGCGAAACTCGTCAGCAGCGAGGGTCATCAGATGACCGCCTCGCGTCGCAGTCGCTCGATCTCCGCCGGCGCGTAACCCGCTTGCGCGAGGATCTCGTCGGTGTGCTCGCCGAGCGTCGGCGGCTCCCGGTCGATCCCCGGGCTGCCGTGCGCGAGCCGGAAGCCCGCACCCACCAGCCGCATCGGGCCGTACCGCGTGTCGACCGTCTGCAGCACGTCGCGATGTTCCATCTGGGGATGCTGCACGACCTCTTCGATCTTCCAGATCGAGGCGCATGGGACGTCCGCCGCCGTCAGCCGCTTCTCCCAGCTCTTGGGTTCGTCGGTCGCCAGCCCGGCCTCGATGATCTCGCGCAGCGCCGGCTCGTTTTCCGTGCGCGCCGGCCAGTCCTTGAACCGCGGGTCGTCCAGCACATCGGCGCGACCGAGCGCGCGCATGAGGTTCGCGAACTGCTTCTCCGTCAGCACGGCGAGGACGATGAAGCCGTTCCCCGCCCGGAAGCGGCTCGCCGTCGGCTTGCGACTCACCGAGCCATTGCCGATCTGCCGCTGCCGGATGCCGGCCACCGTGTATTCGGACACCGGGCCCGGGATGAAGGCCAGCGCGGCGTCGAGCATGGCGACGTCGACGAACTGTCCACGGCGCGTGTGGGTCCGCTGGTAGAGCGCGCTCGCCACCGCCAGCGCCGCCGTCATGCCTCCGATCGTGTCGCAAATCGCGAATCCCGCGCGCATCGGACCGCCGGCCGGCTCCCCTGTGATCGACATGATGCCCGACGTCGCCTGCAGCTTCCCGTCGAAGGCGGCCGTCGTCCGCTCCGGCCCCGTGTGGCCGAAACCGGAGACCGCGCAGTACACGAGCCGCGGGTTGATCGCGGAAAGCGCCTCGTAGCCGAGCCCCAGCTTGTCCATGACCCCCGGGCGAAAGTTCTCCCAGACGACGTCGGCGCCGACCACCAGCCGCTTGACGATCTCCACCGCCTCCGGCCGCCGGAGATCCAGCGTGATGCTGCGCTTGTTGCCGTTCACCGCCAGGAAGGACGGCGCCATCTTCCGCTCCGCCCACGCCCGGTCGGCAAGCGTCACGCGCGTCTCGTCGCCGTCGCGCGACTCGATCTTCACGACGTCGGCGCCGAGGAGCGCGAGCTGGTAGGTCCCGTATGGTCCGGCGAGATACCTGGTGAAGTCGAGGATCCGGATGCCGGCGAAAGGCTTGCTCATGCGCCAAGTTTCCCACAAGTCCCGCGAGTGGGGGCTGGAGACAAGAAGGGCGCGCCGAGAAACGTTTCAACCCCGGCGCGCCCGGTGCCTTGGCCCGCATGTTCCCCGTCCTCTTGGGAAACCACGCGACGACCGCTACGGCGACTGGCTAGTCCGGCGCAGCAGCACCAACTTCGACCTTACACCCGAACTGCCCCTCGTGAGCAAGACGAGCGAACCAGCGCGGCATCACCGCGCACGCGTGAGCCATCGAGCGTGGGGCGTTACACGGCTCCGGGTCGATGCAGGCGCTTGATTTCGCCGAGCGGAGCTGTCGTGTTCCTACAGGTACCCGGAGAAGAGTCGTGGAGGGTCCCGATCGGTTGAAAGCATCGCTCGCTTGACGGCCGCCCAGGGGAGAAGGTACTGCGGGCCTTTCGAGAAATCGGCCAGCATCGGTTCGAGGTTCTGATCGAAGATCTTTTCGAGCTTGAACCAGATGCCCATGGCCAGCTCCTCGGTCACCTCGCCGAGAAGCGTGTACAGCGCTCCCTCCATCGGTCTTCCCCGATTGATAGGAAGGACCTCCGGCAGCTCCGTTCCGGTGAGCGCAATGAAGATTCGTTTTCCGACGAGCGTTGCCATCAGCCATCCATTTCCCGCAGTGTAGGTTCGCCGGCCTTTCGCGCGGCCACGCCCAGGGGCAGTTTCGGGGACGAACGGTCCGGCGGCCGGCCCAGCGTCGCTACGCTTCGGCCACGGCCCCGATCACGATGCTCAGCTCGGCGTGATCACAATGGCACCGACACGCGCGGCTTGCAGAATCCGCGCTATGCCGTCGCTCGTGATCTGCCAGGCCCGAATTCTCGTCAGCTGACCCTTGGCATGTCGCTCGTCCAGGAGGGTTTCCTGCGCCCCAGCAAGTAGGTGGAGCTGGACGTCGGCGTCCGCCAGACCAGCATTGGTCCGATTGTCCATGAGGATGCCGTCGACGGCGCAGGCCACCTCGAGCCGCGCGGCCAGGTTGATCGCGTTCCCCACGAACGAAATTTCCGCCTCATCGGTGCCGATGTTGAGCACCAGCACTTCGTCACTCGCGATGCCGACTCTCGTTCCTGACTCGATGGCCTCGTTGTGGCGCGATTGAAATTCGTCGAGGAGCGAGCGGCCGAGCGCGATCAGGTCTGCCGCGGCTCGCACCGTATCGGCCGCGTCGTGTCCCGTCGGCTCTGGATAGCCCCAGATGGCCAGCACGGCGTCGCCGATGAACTTGTCGAGAACACCTCCATGCGCCCAGATGATCTCCCGCGCGCGGCGATAATAGGAGCCCATCATCTCCTGGATGAGCTGCGCGTCGCCGACCCGCACCAGTGTCGAGAACGACTTGATGTCCGAGAGGAGGACGCACGGCCGGCACTCTTGCCCGATCCGGAGCGCCTTCTCGGCGGACTGCCCCGACCGCCCGATGGTCGTGAGGGACTTGAGCGAAAACTGCCGCGCGAGAGACCGTGGCAGCTTCAGCTCTGCCGCGAGATCTCCTTCGGCAGCTTTCGGTTCCCCGACGAGGCCTCCGACGCCGACGACGTCGTTCCGATACGCGCGGGTCTTCCGGATCAAGCTGGCGGTCTGCAAGTGATCGCGCGCCTGAGGAGATTCGAAGTCGATGTCGTCTGGTATGCCGAGGAGGCCCGGTAACTGCCTGAGGCTGATCCACTGGACGGTCTCCTCGCCGTCGAACACCTTCTGGAACCGCTGCCCGTCGTCGTCCGACGGCGGCTCTGGCGTCACGAGCAGCAGCCTGTCGATCGCATTGCGGCTGCGCGCTTCGTCGTGCCAGACGTACAGCACGTACAGCGCCTTGGCATCGACGCCCCCTTGCCTCACCTCGATCGCGGTACGCAACCCACGCGGACCACGGGCAATGAAGTCAGGGCGGAAGGAGGATTTGCCGAATCGGCGGAGCTGGCTCTGTGGGAGCCCGATCCCGTACGCGGAGAGGAGATTGTCGACCAGCGCCTCGAGATTTGATTCAAGCATGGCCTATTCCATCACGTAGCCTAGCATGTGCGAGCGGCTTTGGGTTGGTCCTCGGCGCCGTCCGGCGCGAGGCCCGATCCCATGCCGCGCGCGAGGAGGGCGCGGATCTCCAGGCCCAGCTCCGTGAACCGCGGCAGGGCGCGGATTTCCAGCGAGCGCGGCCGAGGCAGCTCGACTTTGAGCTCCTCGAGGATGCGCCCCGGCGCCGTCCCCATGGCGATGATGCGGTCCGACAGGAGGATCGCTTCGTCCGCGCTGTGGGTCACGAAGACGACGGTCTTCCGCGTCGCCTGCCAGATCCGCAGCAGCTCATAACCCATCGCCTCGCGCGTGTAGGCGTCGAGACTCGCGAACGGCTCGTCCATCAGGAGTACGTCCGGCTCCGCCACCAGCGCCCGGGCCAGGTTCACACGCTGCCGCATCCCGCCGGACAGCTGGTGCGGGTAGTGCCCGGCGAAATCGCCGAGACCCACGAGCAGGACAAAGTGCCGAGCCCGCTCTGCGACCTCGGGCCTGGCGTACTTGTGCTGCATCTCCAGACCCAGCTCGACATTGCGGAGCACGGTGCGCCACGGAAGCAAGGCCGCCTCCTGGAACACCACGGCGCGGGCCGGGCCGGGCCCCGTCACGGGCCGCCCGTCCACATCGATGGCGCCCTGATCCTGCCGGAGAAGGCCCGCGATCAGATTCAGAAGCGTGGTCTTCCCGCATCCGCTCGGCCCCACGATCGTGAGGAACTCACCGTCTTCCACCTGCAACGTGACGTCCGACAGCACCAGGTGGCGTGCAGCCGTGTGCGCCTGAAACGCCATCGACACGTGGCGTACGCTGATGCGCGCCATCAGTGAGTCCTCCAGGCGTCGAAGATCCGTTCGACGCGGCCGAAGACTCCGTTGAGCGCAAGGCTGACGAGCACGATCCACACGACGGCAGCGTACACGCGCTCCATGTCCAGCTCGTACCCGTACTTGATGATGAGGAAGCCCAGGCCTCCCCCGGAGGCGAAGAACTCCCCGACGATCACGCCCACCAGCATCCGCCCGACCCCTACTCGCATCCCGGCCATGATCATGGGAATCGCCGCGGGCACGATGATCCGGAGGGCCAGCTCGCTCCGGCTGGCGCCGAACACGCGGCCGACCTTGATCAGCTCGTCGCCGATCTGCCGGACGCCGTCGCGCGTGCTGGCGATCACGAACACGATGCCGCTGAGCACGCCGAGGCTCACCGGCACCGCCGGCCCCACGCCGAGGAACACCACGAAGAACGTCGTGAAGGCCACGACGGGCGCCGCGTACACGAACCAGATCACCGGTCCCAGCACACTATCGATCCGCGACGCTTGCGCGAGCACGACGCCGATCGCGACGCCCCCGACGCTGCCGAGGATCAGCGCCACGGCGATCTCTCCGAGCGTGATCGCGAAGTGGCTGGCCGCCTCCCCGGGCAAGAGCAGCGCTCGGATCAGAACCTTGGTCGGTGGCGGAGCGAACACGGGATGCAGGATGCCGATCCAGCTGAGGAACTGCCAGAGCGCCAGCGGGGCCACGAGCCCTGTCAGCCTCAGCAGAATCACGGTACGTATCAGCTTCGCCATGCGGCGAACGACCGGTCCACGACGCTCAAACCGGCAATGAGCGCCACGCCCACCGACGCCACGAAGAAGGTCACGAAGAGCAACAGATCGGCGTTCATGCCGACCTGCGCCTGGGTGAGCCAGAGACCCAGGCCTCGCTGCGTTGCGTACAGCTCTCCCACGAGGACCGCGGTGAGCGCGCGGCCGACGCCGAGCCGCACTCCCGTCAGCACCGCGAGCAGCGAGTAGGGCACGACCACCTTGAGAAGCAGGTCGATCCTCCTCGCGCCATAGACACGGGCAGCCCTGAGGTACGCGTCGGGGACGCCGGCCGCGCCCGCACGTCCAGTGAAGACGATGGGGATGAACGCTCCGATGAAGGCAAGGACGATCTTGGAAGCCGGCCCGATCCCCACGATCAGAATGATCGGCGGCACGAGTGCCACCGTCGGGGTGGCATTCAGGATGACCATCGGGAGCTCGGCGACGGTCCAGCCTGGCCGCCACCGTCCCAGCAGAATGCTCAGGGGCACGCCGAGAACCAACGCGAGGCCGAGCCCGATGGCCATCGCACGCATCGTGGCGAGCACGTCCACCCAGATCTTGCCTTCCACGCCGAGACGTAGAGCCTCGCGCGCCGCGCCGGCCGGCGAGCCCACGAAATAGGGATCGACGACACCGAGCGATCCCGCGAGCTGCCAGACCACGAGGAAGCCGACGATTCCCGACGTCCCCAGTAGCAGCCGGCCGAGCGAGCCGGGCTTACTTGACGTAGCGCGTGTCAAAAGACTGGAGCACCAGAGCCTTCGGGCTGTCGGCCTTGAGCGCGCCGCGCTCCAGCGCGTCGTCCGCAAGCGGCTCCGCGCCCGCGAGCAGCGAGTCGAGATTCGCCTTGTGCTCGCTCACGGTCGGATACGTGACCTCGCGGAGCGCCTCTTTCACGTCGGCGGGCGCTTCGGGATAGCCGAGGCCCATCCATCTGGCGAGCACCGCGGGCGCCTCGGGCGACGTGCGGATCCACGAGGCCGTATCGTCCATCGCGGCGAGGAAGCGGCGCACGACGTCCGGATTCCCGGCGATGTAGTCCTCCCGGCCCCAGAACATCTCGAGAGCGAAGTTCTTCGCATAGTCGGACATGCGGCCGATCTCCTTGACCTTGCCCCGGCGGAGCACCGCGTACTTCTCGGGGATCGCGCTGAGCGCGAGCTGCACGCGACCGGCTTCGAGCGCGGCCGTGCGCTGCCCGGGCGTTCCGGCCTGGATGAACTTGAGCTTGTCCGGGTTGAGGCCCGCGCGCCGGAACATGTACCGGGCGACCGTGTAGTCGAGACTCCCGATGCCGCTGACGCCGACCACGGCGCCCTTGTCCACCGCGTCTTTCATCGAGTCGATGCTCGCGCTGGCGAGGAGGTAGTAGAACGGAGACGACGTCTCGACGAAGAACGCCTTGACCGGCAAGCCGCGCTGGCGGGCCACGAGCAGCGCGGCGAAGCCCGTGATGGCGATGTCGGCGGCGCCGGAGACGATCGCGGTGTTCAGCTCCGGCGAGTTTCTGAACTCGGTGACCTCGACGTCGAGGCCATGTTTCTTGAAGAAGCCCTGAGCCTCGGCGACGTACGCCCGCGCCATGCCGAGGTTCGGCCCGAGCTTGGCGAACCTGAGCTTCGGTGTCTGCTGAGCGGCCGTCGGTTTCGGCAGGCCGGACACGGCGATAACGCATAGCGCTACCAGCGCGACCGAGACGCGAAACAGGGAACGGCGGTCCGGCATTCGCCCCTCCATTCGTTGCAACCAGTCCATGATCGTCCTCCTCACGGGATTTCCATCCGAGCATCGACCCAACGGCGCGGCTTGGCGGCCTCGCCGCTCGTCTCCTGCAACCACGCAGTGTCGTCCTGGATCGCGGTGACCTCGAAGGTCAGGCCCGTCGCGGCCCGCAAGGCAGCGCCGACTCGCTCGGCGAGCGCGGACGGTCGTGCGCCGCCGCCGGCCAGGACGTCGAGCCGGGCGATCTCTCGCCCGCGCTCGTCGAGGGCGACGCGCACCCGGTAATCGCGAATCGTCTCCACGGCGAACAGCGCCGCCTCGACGTCGGCGGGCCAGACGTTCACGCCCTTGATCTTCAGCATTCCATCCAGGCGTCTCACCGTGCCGCTCTCGAGGCCCGGCCACGGCGAGCCGCAGCCGCAACTGCCCGGAGGCCGGAAGCGGACCTCGTCGCGCGAGCGAATGCGGAAAAGCGGCTCCGCCTCGCAGATGAGCGGCGTCCCGATCAGCTCGCCGCGCGAGCCGCCCTCCACCCAGGATCCCGTGGACGGATCGACGATCTCCTGAAGCACCAGGTCCGGATCCCAGTGCAGCGTGCCACGCTCGCCGTGCTTGTTCACCATTCCGTCCGCACACGAGAACGCGATGAATCCGGCCGCCGTGCCGTACCACTCGTGGAGGCGCGCGCCCCACCGCGCCTCGACCGAGCGCACCCAGTCGACGGTGACCGATTGCGTCGCGACGACGATCCTGCGAACGGGCAGCGCGCGAAGGTCGATCCCGGCCGTCGCGGCGACGATGCCGAGCCGATCCACGTAGGACGGCGTGGCCACCAGCACCGAAGTCCCGTAATAGGCCATGGCGTCGAGCTTCTGTCGCGTGGGCAGATTCGCCATCCGGAGCACCTTGGCCCCGGCCCGCACGTACGCGTCCGCGTGCTTGACGCCTCCGCCGGACATTCCCACCGGAAACGTGAGCGCCACGATGTCCGGCGGCCCGATGCCCATGAGGCGGAGGCTCTCCGCCCACCGAGCGCTGATGCGCGCCCAGTCGCGATGGGTGATGTAGTGCGCTTCCTTGCCGGCTCCGCTGGTACCGCTCGACTCCACGATGATGCCGATGTCTTCGACGGGGGCGCACCGGCGCGACCCGAACGGCGGCGCGAGCTTCTGGTCCTCGAGCAGATCGTCCTTCGTCACGTAGGCGAGCTGCCGCCACGCCTCGGCGTCGCCGGCCGCCTGCGTGGCGGAGACCGACGCGCGCGCGAGCTGTCGCTGCACGAGGCCGCTCGGCGTGGCTGCAGCAAGCAACGCCTGACCGGCGAGGCGCCAGTTGCCGAATTGCGCCAGCATGTCCTCCCGCCGCGATGGTGGTCTCATCGCGTCGCGGCCTCGCGCTCGCAGGCGCGCAGGCGCGGGATCAGCGCCTCACCGTATTGACGGAGGCGTTCCTGGCGCCCGCCGGGCAGGAGTGAAAACGTGATGCGATCGATCTTCAGACCGAGGAGCGGGCGGATCTTGCGGACACAAGCGTCGAGCGATCCCGTGACTCCAATCCAGTCGACGAACGCGTCACTGACCTGGTCCGGCTCGTCGGCGCCGCGAGCGAGATGGCGCGCGAAGTCGTGCCGCTTCTCGGCGCGGCGGAAATCCTCGGCGAACGGCTGCAGCGGCGCCGGCAGCGCTTTCCATCGCGCGAACCACCGTGCCTGGCTCGTCGCCCACGGCCGCACGTCACGGAGTGCTTGCGCACGGTCATCCGAGATCGAGATGGCGAACCACAGGTCGATGCACACGTCGGCGAGACTTCGCCCCGAGACCGCGGCTCCCTCCGCGATCCGGTCGAGCTGCCATTGCGTCAGCTCGGGCACAGCCGCCCCCATGAGGATGACCCCGTCGGCCACCGCCCCGGCCAGTCTCAACATCCCGGGCTGGCTGGCCGAGACGAAGATGGGCACGCGCTGGCCTCCCGTGCCGAGGCGGATCTCATGCCCGCTCACGTCGATCGCGTGTCCCGCGGTCAGCGCCCGGATTCCTTCGACCGCGTGACGCAATTCACCCAGCGTGGCACGCAGACCGAGCGGGAAGACGGAGGCGTCGCCGGTGCCGATCCCCATGACGGCGCGCCCTCCGCTGACCTCGTTCAGCGCCGTCATCGTGTTCGCGAGGACCGTGAGATTTCGGGTCACGGGATTGGTCACGCCCGGGCCGAGCCGGATCGTGCGGGAGCCGGTCGCGGCCAGCGTGAGGGCGACGAACGCGTCTTTCGTATAGAGCTGAGAGTCCGCCACCCACGCCATGTCGAAACCCAGCCCCTCGGCCATCCGTGTCAGCTCGGCGAAGCGGCCAATGGGTTCTCGCGGACTGACGCCCATCATGAATCCGAACCCGACCCGGGGATGGCTCACGCGCGCGCGCTCAGAGCTGGAGGACATCGGCTGCCGCCTTCCCCATCAACGATTCGATCTCGCTGGCCTCGAAGCGCACGCCGCCAGGGGCGCGCTCGGGCAACGATTTCAAAATCTGCACCCACGTGTCGGGCTTCACCCGACCCACCTTGCGCATCGCCGGCCAGTCGCTGCCGAAGAACACCCGCCTCTTGCCCGCCGTCGACATGAGCGCTCGCAGCTCGCTGGCGAAGTGCTCCGGATTCCTCAGGTACTTCACCTGCCAGTAGGCGATGTCGAGGTAGACGTTGGGATGATGCCACGCGATGTCGGCGGCCTCCTGCCACCAGGCCATGCCAGCGTGGGCGAGGACGAACGTGACCTCGGGGAAGTCGTTCGCCGGCTGATCGATCAGGATCGGCCGGCAGCATTCGCTCCGCATCGGCGCGATTTCCTGGCCCGTGTGGATGACCACGGGCAGCCCCAGCTCCGCGCACGCCTCGTAGAGGCGAAAGCACGCCGCGTCGTTCGGGAACACGCCGGCCGGCGGCCAGATCTTGACGCCCTTGATGCCCCATTCCCTCACCGCCCGGCGGATGAAGCGCACGCCGTCCGGACGCCGCGGATCGACGCCACCGAAGAGCACCAGCCGCCCGGGGTGGCGCTGCACTGCCTGGTGGAACAGGGCATAGCGGCGCGCAAGCGACACGTCGTCGTCGGTCCCGGCGTAGAGCCCGAAATCCAGCACGAACACGATCGACGTGTCGATGCCGGCCTCGTCCATGTCATGGACCAGCAGATCCCCGCTCTCGTCGAACCAGTCGCTCTCGATGCGCCCGCGAACGTATTCCTGGGACTGTCCGGACACGCGGCTGCCGTAGGTGGCCATGGCCTCCACCCAGTACCGGGGCGCCATCTCGTGTCCGTACAGGTGCGTGTGCGCGTCGATGATCATGCGGCTCTTGCTGCTCCCTCAGGCACCGGCGTCGTCGCGCCGGGCAAAATACTCCTTGAGCGAGCGCCCGCTGCGCGCCGCGTGCAAGAGCTGCTCCGACTCCTGGGTCGTGTGCCCGAACTCGTGCATCGCGAAGTGATACTCGAGCGAGTCGCGCATCCCCATCAGATCCTGGGTGTGGTTCAGCGACTTCTTGAGCAGCCGGATCGTGACCGGTGGCATGGCGGCGATCTTTGCCGCCAGCTCGCGCGTGACGCTCGGCAGCGCCTCGCGCGTCGCCAGGTCGGTGACCATGCCGAGTCGCAGCGCGACCTCGGCAGGAATCCGTTCTCCCGTGAAGAGATACCGCTTGGCCATCCGGATCCCGATATCCCAGGGCTCGAGGAGCACCTCGAGGCCGACTCCGCCCATGCGCACGAGCGGATTGTAGAAATACGCGTCGTCGCTGGCGACGACCAGGTCACAGACCTGCGAAAGAAGGATGCCCGCGGCGACGCAGGCTCCCTGAACCGCCGCGATCGTCGGCTTGGGATAGTGACGCAGCTCGAGCGCCTTCGAGAAGAGCTCCTCGTCCTCGCGGACCATACGATCCTCGGCACGCTCCTCGGCGTCGAGTCGGGTGAGGTCGAAGCCGGCGCAGAAGTCCGGTCCCGCCGCCCGAAGAATCACCACGCGCACCGCCGCGTCGCCCTGCGCGTCACGCAGGATGGCCTGAATACGAAAGATCATCTCCCGGGTCAGCGCGTTCCGCTTGTCGGGACGGTTCAGGACGACGTGAAGCACCGGCCCGTCCAGTTCCATGGCGATCAGGTCATCACTCACGGTCGACTCCTTCCTCGGCCGAACACGGCGTGAGCATCCTAGCCCGGATTATTCATGAACGCTCACCGGCAAGCGAGCGCGTCGAGCGCGTGGCGTCGCGGGCCGGCCGGGTCGGTGAGGGGCCTCTGACCACGAGGCCCTTTGACCGATGACCGGCGAGCCGTTCCCACTCACGACCGGGTTGCCCTCGATCGCACGCTACGGGAACGGGTCAACCGGCCCCCCCACCGTCCCGGCCGGCCCGCGGTAACTCGCTTGAGGCGACGACACAGCCGTGACGATTGTCCCCCGGCCTCGGTCGTTCGTCGACGGTCAGAGGACCCCGGCTGCCCATCTCCCGCCGGGCCACCGGCCGGCGCGCGCGTCGTTCGTTCGTGAATAATCCGCGCTAGGGTATCTTGTGTCAGCCGCCAACCTGCCCGACGGAGTCGATCGGCTCAGTGAGGGGACGAGAAGTTTCATCGCGTGAAACGAGCGCCATCGCCGCGGCGCCCTGGATCGGGCAGCCGCTGCCGCGGACCGAGGACGCTCGGCTGCTTCGCGGAGCCGGGCGCTTCGTGGCGGATCTAGCCGTGCCCGGCGCGCTCCACATGGCGGTGCTCCGGAGCCCTCACGCCTCGGCCCGGATCCTTTCGATCGACCACCGCGCCGTCGCGGCGTGTCCGGGCGTCGTCGATGTCATCACCGCGGACGACCTCCACGCGCTGCCGGGGCCGATCCCGCTCTACCGTCCCCACGCCAGGCTGCGCGCGCGCACCCCGCACCCCCTGGCCCGCGAACGTGTGCGTTACGTCGGAGAGCCGGTGGCGGCCGTGCTCGCCGTCGATCCCGGAGTGGTGGCCGATGCGCTGGACGCGATCGTGGTCAGCTACGCCGTCGAATCTTCGGTGACCGATCCTATCGACGCCTTGCAAGCAGGAGCGCCGCTCGTCCATCCCGAGCTCGGCAGCAACGTGGCGGCGGAGATGGGCGAGAGCACGGGAGAGCCGGCGACAGCGTTTCGCGAGGCCGAGCACGTCGTACGCGTCCGACTTCGCATGGGACGGCAGAGCCCGCAGCCGCTCGAGCCGCGCGCGGTCGTGGCGCAGTGGAGCCGTGCCGACGCGATGCTGACCGTGTGGGATACGACCCAGTCGGCACAGATGGTACGGCGTGTCCTCGCGTATTTGCTGCGCCTCGGCGAGAACCAGGTACGCGTGATCGCGCCCGACGTGGGCGGGGGCTTCGGCGGCAAGAACCGGGTCTACCCCGAGGAGCTCCTCGTCGCGTTCCTGGCTCTGCGTCACGGCCGCGCGGTCCGCTGGGTGGCCAGCCGCCACGAGGATCTCCTGGCCATGTACCAGGAGCGCGAGCAGGTGCAGGAGGGTGAGCTGGCCCTTCGGGCCGACGGCACGATCCTCGGGCTCCGGATCTCCTACGTCGATGCGGCGGGCGCCTACACGCCCTTCGGCCTCGTGACGTCGCACATGACGGCGATGAAGGCCGTCGGTCCCTATCGGATCAAGAACTTCGAGTATCGGTATCGCGTCGTCTACACGAACAAGCCGGGCCTGGCGCCTTACCGTGGTGCGGGCCAACCGCAGGGAGCGTTCCTGATCGAGCGACTGATGGATCGGGCAGCGCGCGCCCTCGGTCTCGACGCGGCGACGCTGCGCCTGCGCAACATGGTGACCGCGGCGGAGCAACCGTACGACAGCGGCCTGCGCCGGGACGGCCGCCCTCTCGTCTACGACGGCGGCGACTATCCTCGTGCCTTTCGCCGCGCGCTCGAGCTGATCGGCTATGAGCGCTTCTCCGCCACGCGGGATCGCAATGGCGACCGCGTACAGGGCGTCGGTGCCGCGCTGGCTCTCGAGGTCGGATCGACGGGGACAGCAGAAAGCGCCCGCGTGGTCATCGAACCTTCCGGCGGGGTGACGGTGTTCTCCGGCGGCAGCAACCTTGGCCAGGGGCTGGAGACGGCGCTCGCCCAGGTGTGCGCCGACTACCTCGGAGTGACGCCGGGTCGCGTGCGGGTCGTCCTCGGCGACACCCTGCTCGCGCCGACAGGCGGCGGCAGCTTCGCAAGCCGCAGCGCGGTGGCGGGCGGAAACGCGGTGGCCATCGCCGCGCGCCGGGTGCGCCTGAAACTCCTGGCGGTGGCCGCCCACTTCCTCGAAGCAAGCGTCGCCGATCTCGAGATCGGCGCCGAAGCCGTGAGCGTCCGGGGCATGCCCGACCGGGCCATCCCCATCGGGGCCGTGGCCGAGGCGGTGACGTACCCGAACTTCAGCGCGCGGTGGCGGTGGCCGCAGGATCGTGCGCTGCCGTGGGGCGACGAGCCGGGGCTCGAGGACAGCGCGGCCTTTCGCCCGGACTTCACCTTCGGCTACAGCGCTCACGCCGCCATCGTGGAGGTGGATCGTGAGACCGGCGCGATCGAGGTGAAGGCGTACGCCGTCGTGCACGACTCCGGCCGCGTCCTCAATGCCGACGTCGTGGCGGGTCAGATGGCCGGCGCTGTCGCGCAAGGTCTCGGCGGCGCGCTCTGGGAGGAGATCGTGCACGACGACAACGGCCAGGCGCTGACCGCAAGCCTGATGGACTACGCGCTGCCGCGTGCGGCCCAGGTCCCCGCCATCGTGCTCGATCATCTGGAGACGCCGGCCCCGAATCCGCTCGGCGTGAAAGGCGCCGGCGAGGGTGGGATCATCCCCGTGGCGGCCGTGATCGCGTCGGCGGTCGACGACGCGCTGACCCCGTGGGGAATATTCTGCGATCGGACGCCGATCACGTCCGAACGTCTCTGGTCGCAAATCCAGCAGGCCGGGAGGATCGATGAGTGAAGAGATCAAGAGCATAGCCGTCCTCGGCGCCGGCCACGGTGGTTTCGCGGCCGCCGCCGATCTGACCCGGCGCGGCTTCGAGGTCCGGCTGCAGTCGCGGAATGCGGAGCGCCTCGCCGCCGTGCGCCTGCGGGGAGGGATCGACGTGGAGGGCATCCACCAGGGGTTCGTGCCCCTTCACCACCTGACGACCCGTGTCGCGGAGGCGGTGCAGGACGTGGATCTCGTCATGCTGATCGTGCCGTCCGTCGCCCACGCCGCGTATGCGCGCGAGCTGGCGACGGTACTCGGCTCCGGTCAACCGATCTTCCTCAATCCCGGCCACACCGGGGGCGGGCTGCACTTCGTCCACGAGTTGCGTGAGGCCGGGTTCCGCGACGAGATCAAGATCGCGGAGACGGTGACGCTCACGTATATCTGCCGGACCCAGAGTCCGACGGCGGTGACCATCTACAGCTACACCCGCAATCTGAAGCTGGCGGCCCTTCCGGGACGGAATTCGCCGGCAATGTTCGCGCTGCTCAAGCCCATCTTCCCGGAGATCACGCTCGCGTCGAGCGTGCTCGAGACGGGGATGGCGAACATCAACGCCGTCTTCCATCCGCCCGGCATGCTGCTCAACGCCGGCTGGATCGAGGATACGAAGGGCGATTTCCTGTTCTACCGGGACGGCATCACGCCGGCGGTGGGAGCAGTCGCGGAGGCGGTCGACGCGGAGCGGATGTCGATCGCGCAGGCGCTGGGAATCCCGACCGTGCCGTTCCTCGAGACGTTCTACCAGGCGGGCCTGACCACGGCGGAAGGCCGGGCCAGCGGGTCCATCTCGTTCGCTTGCCGCGTGAGCGCACCGAACGCGAAGGTGAAGAGCCCGTCATCGCTGGATAACCGCTACCTCCACGAGGACGTCGGCTATGGGCTCGTGCCCATGGCGGAGATCGCGAGGCTCGCGGGTGTTCCCACCCCCACCATGGACGCGCTGATCCGGCTGGCCTCGGAGACCATGCGGATTCCTTTTACCGAGCGCGGACTCACACTCGAAAAACTCGGCCTCGCAGGCGTGAAGCCCGAGAATCTGGTGCGATACGTGCTCGAAGGAGCGTGAGGAGACGCGATGAAGATCACGGGAGTCGAGACGTACCAGGTCAGCCTGCCGGTGCGCCGCGCCCACGCATTCGCCGGCAACCTGTCCCCGATCGGCCAGGGCTACATCGTGGTGAAGCTCCACGTCGAGGGCGGCGTGGTGGGGCTGGGCGAAGCGCAGGTGCTGAAGGACTGGGCGGGCGAATACGGATCGCGCTACGGCGAAGCGCCCGAGACCACCGCCACCATGATCGAGCGCTACCTGGCGCCCGTCATCATCGGCGAGGACGTCCGCCAGATCGAGCGCCTGCACGCCAAGATGGACACCGTGGTCAAGGGCTATCCGTACGCCAAGGCCGCCCTCGACGTGGCCATGCACGACGCAGTCGGCAAGCTGCTGGGCGTGCCCGTGTATCAACTGCTCGGCGGCCTGATCAAGCGCGAAATCCCCATCGCCCACAGCCTGGGGCTCATGCCCATCGACGACGCCGTGCGCGAGGCGCAGCAGGCCGTGGACGAGGGGATCACCTGCATCAAGATGAAGGCTGGCGTGGATGCCCGCCGCGACGTCGAGCTGGCGCGGCAACTGCGCCGGGCGCTGCCGTCCATCCGGATCCGTGTGGACTGCAACCAGGGTTACAAGTCCTGGAAGCAGGCAGTTCGCACCATCGACGCCATGGCGGAGCACGACGTGTGGTTCGTCGAGCAGCCCGTGGAGGGGCTCGAGGGCATGGCGCGCGTGGCCCAGGCCACCGACATGCCGATCATGGCCGACGAGAGCGCGTGGTCGCCCCGCGACGTGCTCCGGCTGATCGAGTGGAAGGCCGCCGAGATGATCTCCGTCTACTACACCAAACCGGGCGGGCTCATGAAGGCACGAAAGGTGCTGGCCATCGCGGAGGCGGCGGGGCTCGAGTGCGACATCAACGGCTCCATCGAGATGGGCGTGGGTAACGCCGCCAACCTGCACCTGGCCGCCGCGTCACAGGGCATCACCATTCCGGGCTCCATCACGATCACCTCGACGGCGGAGAAGATCGTCACCAAGATCGCCATGCACAAGTACCTCGACGACATCATCACGGAGCCGTTCGAGTATCGCGCTGGCTGCCTGATCGTGCCCGATCGTCCCGGGCTCGGCGTCGATCTCGACGAGGCGAAGCTGCAGAAGTACGGCCAGCGGGCGGTGCGATGACGGCTGCCGTCAAGCGTATCGCGATCATCGGGGCGGGCGCCGGAGGCTGCGCGGCGGCAGCCCACCTCGGCACGCTCGGCTTCGAGACGCGGCTCTACAGTCAAGACGAGCAGGCGCTCGCTCCGCTCCGCGAGATCGGAGGCATCAATCACGAGGGTGTCCTCGGAGAAGGCTTCGTGCCCATCGCGCGGGTGACGCGGGACGCCGGCGAGGCGCTGGCCGGCGCCGATCTCGTCATGCTCGTGAGCCCGGCCCACCTGCACGAGAAGTGGGTCTCGCTCATCGCTCCTCACCTGCGCCCCGAGCAGACGCTGTTCGTCTCGCCGGGGCACACGCTGCTGCTCATTCCGCACGTCCTGCGCCGCCACGGGATCCGCGCGCCGGTGTTCTGCGAGACGGCCACGCTACCCTATATGTGCCGGCGCCCGGAGCCCACGAAAGTCCGCATTCTCCGCGTGTCGCGGTTCATGGTCTTCAGCGTGTTCCCGGGGCGCGAGACCGAGCGACTGTCCGAGCGAGTGCGGGCCGTGTATCCAATGATCAAGGCGAACGTCAGCCTGCTCGACACGCTGTTCCCGTACGGCAACGCCATTCACCATCCGCCGTCGACGCTCTGCAACGCAGGACGGATCGAAGCCATACGAGGCGACTTCAACTTTTACTACGACGGGATCACCCCGTCGGTGGGCCGGTTGATCGACGCCGTCGACCGCGAGCGGTGCGCGGTGGCACGAGCCCTGGGCGCTCAGGCCATGCCGTTCGTCGAGCTGTTCTACACCATGGGCTACACCACGGAGGCCGCGGGCCGGAGCGGGAGCGCCTACGAGGCGTTTCATCAGAGCGAGCCGGACCGGTGGATCAAGGCACCCTCGACGCTCGAGCACCGCTACTTCCTCGAAGACGTTCCGTACGGCATCGTCCCCTACTCGGAGCTCGGACGCCTGGCCGGGGTTCCCACACCGATCATCGACAGCGTCATCCACCTCGCGTCGGTGGCGATGCGTCGAGACTTCCGCAGCCAGGGCCTGACCCTGGAGCGGCTCGGCCTGGGCGGCGTTCCGCGTGAGCTCGTGCAGACGCTGCTGCACGAGGGATTCAAGGACTGAGGAAGACGCATGCGACTCGGCATTCGGTTCGATGGCTTCTCGCCGGCGAGCGATTCGATCGAGGTCGTCCGCCAGGCGGAGGCGGCCGGCGCCTCGCACGTCTGGATGGCCGAGCATCTCGGCTATCGTGAGGCGCTCGTGTCCAGCATGGCGTACCTGATGGCCAGCACGCGCGCGTTCGTGGTGCCGACCGCGGTCAGCCCTTATCTCTGGCATCCGACGCCGACGGCGATGTCGCTCGCCACCCTTGCGGAGTTTGCCCCGGGGCGGGTCGGCGTGGCCGTCGGCGTGGGGAACCCATTATTCCTCGAAGAGTCGGGCACGCGGATCGTGAAACCCATCCGCGCCGTGCGGGAATACATCGAGTGCCTGCGCCTGCTGTGGTCGGGCGAGCCGGTCCAGTACCAGGGCGAGATGTTCACGCTGGCCGGCGCACGCCTGGGCTTCCGGCCCCCGGAGGCGATCCCTGTCTACGTCGCGGCCATGGGCGATCAGATGCTCGCGCTCACCGGGCGCATCGCCGACGGGGTCGTGCTGTCGGGGGGGCTCTCGGTGCCGTTCGTCGTGCGATGCCTCGCGATCATCGACGAGGCAGCGCAGGCGGCGGGACGACTCGCGGACTCCGTGCGCAAGGCGGGATTTCTCTACTTCTCCGTTTCCGAGGACGGGCGCGAGGCCATCGAATACCTGCGCAGCAAGCTGGCCTTCCTCTTCCGGAACCGCCACATGGAAGCGAACATCCGCGCCTCCGGCCTGCCCATCGACCACGACGCCATCATCGACGCGGTCAAGCGGCGCGACCTCGACGGAGCCGCCCGCCTCGTGCCGGACGACGCCGTCGAGGCCTTCGCGGTCGGCGGCACGCCACGACAGTGCCGGGCGCGCCTCGAGGCCTACGTGCGGGCCGGGCTCTCCGAGCCCGTCATCGAGATCAGCGGGACGCCCGTGAATCGTGCGCGGGGACTGGCTATCGTGCGCGACGTGACCGGGCACTGAATCGCGACGTGATCGTCACACCCGAGGGAGGCACATGAAGAACGACGTGATCGGCCGCCAGCGAGACGCCATGGCCCGGCACGGGCTCGATGCGCTGATTGCCGCGTCGCCCGAGAATTTCGCCTACACGGCGGGCTTCGTGGTGCCGTCGCAGCCGCTGCTGCGCTGGCGTCATCACATGGTCATCGTGCCGCGCAATGGGCGCACCGCGCTCCTGTGCGTCGACATGGAAGAGAGCACGGTTCGGAAACTTGCCCCCGAGGAGGATATCCGGGTCTGGGGTGAGTTCACCGACAAGCCCATGCACACGCTGGCCGACCTGCTCACCGAGCTCGGGCTGGCCACCGCTCGCGTCGGACTGGAGTTCGACTATCTCCCTGCCGGCGACTACGCCCAGTTACAGGCGCTCCTCCCCAAGGTCCAGTTCGTGCCCGCCGAGCAGATCTTCAATCGCCTGCGTCAGATCAAGAGCCCGGAAGAGATCGAGCATCTGCGGCGGCTGGCGCGCATCGCCGATCAGGCCATCGGGGATTGCTTCCGCGCGGTCAAGGCGGGCATGACCGAGATGGACATGGCCGGGGCCCTGACGCGGAGCATCTACGCGCAGGGCGCCGAGCACTTCAAGCTCATGATCATCGCCACCGGGGAGCGCAGCATCCTGCCCAACGTCGGCCCGACCGACCGTGTCCTGAAGCCGGGCGATATCTGCCGCGTGGAAATTTTCTCGATCATCGGCGGTTACCACGCCGGCGTGTGCCGGACGGCCATGGTGCGGACGGCGCCGCCGCAGGCCGAGCGGATCTGGGCGAAGCTCGTCGAGAGCAAGTACGAGATCCTCCAGATGCTGCGTCCGGGAGCCAGCTCGCTCTCCGTCTACCAGGCGTTTCTCAAGAGGCTGGACGAGCTAGGCATGAATCTGCCGCCGATCTCGTTCGTCGGCCACGGGATCGGTCAGTTCCTGCATGAGGAGCCCTATCTCGGCAAATACTCCGACACGCCGCTCGAGGCGGGAATGGTCCTCGGGATCGAGCCCCTGACGTTCGCCCAGAGCCTCGGCTTTGGCCTGCAGCTCAAGGACATGGTGACGATCACCGCGACGGGGTCCGAGCTCCTGTCCGATCGCACGAACACGGACCGGCTGTTCGTGATTGCCTGACGGCGTCCTCGCACCGCGGCGTCGACGACCGCGGTTGCGTCATCTCCCGAGGAAGCGGCTCAGCAAGAAGCTCACGATCGAAATCAAGAGCGATCCAAGAAACGCGGCTTTGAACCCGTCGACATGGAACCCGAGATCGAGCCGGTGGGCGATCCCGCTGGTGAGCAGCAGCATGAAGGCGTTGATCACAAACGTGAAGAGACCGAGCGTGATGATCTCGAGCGGAAGGGTCAGCAGGATCAAGAGCGGTCGGATCACGGCATTGATGACACCCAGGATCAGGGCGACGACGGCGAGGGTCAGCCAGTCGTGCTGGGTCGCATGAGGCCGCGCGGCACTCAGCCGGATACCGGGCACCACGAAGGCGGCGACCAGAAGCGCCACCGCGTTGATCAACCAGCGGAGCAGCATCCCGGCCCAGGCCGTTAGTACGGCACGTCGATGAGCCGGTCCCGCGCAGACCGCATATCCTCGATCAGCAGTTCTCGGAGCGCCTTCGCGACCGGCCCGGGCTTGCCATCGCCGATCGACTTCCCGTCCCACTGAACGATCGGAGCGACCTTCACCGAGCTGCCGATCAACAGCATCTCCCGCGCCCCGCGCGCCTCGCTCACCGGGATGTCGCACACCTGGATATCCGTGATCAGCGTGGTGGCCTTGAGCTTCGATGCGACGTCGAGGAGACGGAGCGACGTGCATCCCGCCAGGATGTGGTCGAACTTCGGGTGCTTCAGCACACCGTCCGGCATGACGAACGCCACGTTCATGTTCGAGCTCTCGCCGACGTGGCCGGCCGCGTCGACGAAGACACCGTTGTCCACCCCGCGCTCCTGCGCCTCCATCTGCATGAGGACGTTCGGAAGATAGTTCGTGCTCTTGGTGACGGCGTAGAGCGGCGGCTTGATGGGATACGTCGTCGTCATGACCCGAAGCCCTTCCGTGTACCAGGTGTCGGGATACGAGAGTCCCGCGAAGATCATGACGAAGAACGCCGGCTCGGCGCCCCCAGCCGGCGCGAGACCAAGGCTGCCCGGTCCCGACGATGCCCAGTAGCGAATCGAGCCGTCCCGCTTCCCGCTCGCCGCGGTCGTCCGGATGATGATGTCACGCATGTCTTGCCGCCCGAATCGGAACTTCAGCTTCGAGCTGGCCGCCGACCGCGCGAAGCGGTCAAGGTGCGCCTCCAGGTCATAGATCTTTCCGTCGACGATGGCGGCGGTATCGAAAATGCCGTGTCCTCGATGCACCATGTGGTCGTCGAACGGAATGACCATCAGCGCTGGATCGGTGACGATTCCGACGAGCTGGCTGGAGTAGAACGCCCAGTAGCGGACGGGCTGCTGCGTGCGCAGCGCCCGGAGCCGTTCGACAACCTCGTCTGCTTTCAGGATGCGTGGCGCACTATCGACGGACATCCGTGCGACCTCCCGTGGCGCCGTGGCGCCTCAGAACAGGATTGGCTTCCGGCGCAGTTCCGCGGCGGGCTCTCCGTGCCGGCCCGCTGAGCCCCGCATGAGGTGACTAAGCTACCGCATCGGCGTCATTGGTGTCGAGAGACGGCGGCCGGCTGGGAGACGGCGCCCGCGAGCTCGTGATTGCCGGAGAGGTCGTCGTAACGCTTTAGGTCAGGCGACCAGAACCGTGCCTCGGCCGGCCGCGGCGGCATCGTGTCGACGTCGCTTCCAGGCACGGGCGCTCGTGGCGGACGGCTTGTCGCTCCGCGCGGTCGCTCGTCGTTTAAACGCGCATCCGATGGCCGTGGCCCGCGCGCTGGCGAACGGAGCGCGCTAGCCGGCCACACGCCTGCCGTGACCTGGACGGACGGTGCTATATTACGAGGCCGGATGATAGCGAGACGCACGAGACGACGTCGCCTACGCTCACGACGAGCCGTGCCGCTGGTGCACGCGGTCCTCGGCCAGCGCCTCCGCGCGGTCCGCCACATACGCCGCCTGTCACTGGACCGCCTCGGCACACGGGCAGGTCTCAGCGGGAAATTCCTCGGCGAGGTGGAACGCGGCGAGAAGTCCATCTCGGTCGACTCGCTGTATCGGCTGGCCGTCGTGCTCGGCGTCTCCCTCCGCTACCTCACGGACGTGCGCGAAGCGACCACCGCCGAGGCCGAGGCGCTCTGCGCAATGCTGATCGCCCTCCCACGCGCCGACCGACGGCGAGCGTATCAAGTCGTCCGGGCCATGCTCGGGAAGCGCTCGGCCTGAACGCGCCGGCCCTCGTTTAAACGAACGGCCCCGGCCGTCACAAAACCCCCCGCGGCGCGCGCCTCGTAACCCTGCGCCAATCGAACCCTCGCGCGGCGGTTTCGGGCCGTCACAAAAGAGTTGGGTTGTGACGGGGTCGGCTTGAGCGGCTCGGGCGCGTGGCGTAGGATCGCCGCGTGAATCGCAGAGCTGCTGCGCTGATCATCGCCCTCGCCCTCGGCCTCGGCCTCCTCGTGGCGCCGCTCGCCGCCCAGGCGCAGCCGGCGAAGGTCGCTCGGATCGGGTTCCTGGGTTCTACTCCCGCTTCCGGATACGCGAGCCGGGTGGAAGCACTGCGGGAGGGCCTGCGTGACCTCGGCTACGTGGAGGGAAGGAATATTGTCATTGAGTTCCGCTGGGCCGAGGGGAAGTACGATCGGCTGCCGGAGCTGGCGGCAGCACTGGTGCGTCTCAAGGTTGACGTAATCGTGACCTCTGGTACACCGGGGACGCGTGCGGCCAAGCGAGCAACCGCGACGATACCCATCGTCATGGCGGAAATCGGCGGCGATCCTGTTGCCTCGGGCATCTTCGCCAGCCTCGCGCGGCCGGGCGGAAACCTCACCGGATCGACATTCTTTAGCCCGGAACTCAGTGCGAAACGCCTCGAGTTGCTCAAGGAGACCGTGCCGCGCATCACCCAGGCGGGAGTCCTCGTGAATCCGGACAATCCTGCAAGAAGGCCGTTAATCCAAGCGGTGGAGATTCGAGCCAGGCTATTGAAGGTGGGACTTCGACAATTCGAAGCACGAGGACCGAACGAATTTGGAAGTGCCTTTTCGGCGATGGCCAAAAGTCGCGTTGACGCGATCGTGATACAAGAGGACGCGATGTTTAACGTCAACGCTAGAGCGGTTGCGAATCTTGCGGCAAAGCAGCGCCTCCCGTCGGCTGGGGGGAAAGAGTACGCGGAAGCTGGTGGGCTGATGGCCTACGGGGTGAACTTTCCGGAAATGTTTCGCCGGGCGGCCTACTTTATAGACAAGATACTCAAGGGTGCGAAACCCGGTGACATTCCGGTCGAAGAACCCACCAAGTTCGAGCTGGTCATCAACATGAAGACTGCGAAGGCGCTCGGGCTCACGATCCCCACGACGCTGCTGCTCCGCGCGGACCAAGTCATCGAGTGATCGAGAGCCACACCCGGAGGACCATCACATGACGGATCTTGATCGTCTCGGGCTCGCCCTGGTCGGATTCGCGCTCGCGGTTGTCGTCGGTGGTGTGCTCCTCGGCTTGGTCGGCGCGTGGATCACCAAGCGTCGAGGTGAGGGCCCGTGACCCCTGCCTGTCCCGGAACCAACCGGCGAGGATCAGGTGATCGAATAATCGGGACCCCGCGGACTGCGCGCCTCGGGCACCCCTGGCCCCGCATTCAGCGCGTGATCCTCGAGACGCGCTGGGACGCGACGAGGTGGCCGACCGCGAAGCGCGAGCTTCGCAACGCGCTCGACGAGCGGCGGCGGATCGCGCGGGCCGGCGGGTTCAACTAGCGTTCGCGATGGCGCCGCGCAAGCCGCGAACTCCGAAGCGGAGCGCCGGCACGCGCTCGATCCTCCCGATGGAGCTGCGGCCCGGCGACACGTTCACCGACGAGGCCGGCACGTGGGAAATCGTCGGCCACCCGACGACACAGCGCGGAGGCAAGGACGTCACGGTGAAGGTCCAGCGCCCCAGCGATCCACGATCGCGCCGCGAGCAGTGGTGGCCGGCCTACGAGCGAGTTACCGTGGCGCGGCCAACAGCGACATGAGCCCGGACGTTCCCGTTGTCCCTCACCCGGCGCGCCGTGCACTCCTGGTTGCCGCGCTCGGCTTTGCTCAGCTCGACGCGCGGCATCCGGCGGTCGGCGCGTTAAAGAGCTGGCTCGGAAGCTGGAACGGGATTGGCGCGATCGTGACCGGGATGGAGCGCCAGGGCTATCGGCTGCATCTGACGAACATTGATCCATCCGTGTGGCGGGCGACGTTCTCGGCTGACGCCATGACGGCCGCGGAAGGATTCGGCGCTGATAGGACGCCGTGGCGGGCCGTGCAGCGGGCGGCGTGGACGGCGCTCGGCGCCACGTGAACAAAACGACTGTTCTCTATGCGCCGAGTACTCTGGCCCAGACTTGCGCGGCTCTAGCCTGTTCGTCCTCGGTATTCGGGGCTCGTGTGCCGACACTTCGGCGTCGAATAGTCTCAAGCGAACGGCGGTGGCCCGGTGGAAAGCTGCTGCCACTCTCGCTGCCACTTCGATGGGTGATTGTGGGGTTTTCGGGACGTTTCTAGGCTCTCCACTTCGACGTGCAAACGAGCCAGAAGCCGCGGAATCCGTTGATCGCCCAACACGTTAAAAACGAGAAAAGACGTCGACACCAAGTAACAAAATGCAAGTCGTACACGCAGTTCGCCGCCGAGCAGCGCCAGATGACAGCTCCGACGACGGCCGACGAGATCGGGAAGCTCGGCGTGGACGGTGTCGGCATCGAAGCGGACGTCGGGGATCTTCAGGCCATCCGGGCGGTCGTCCGCCAGGTCGATGAGCGATGGGGACGCGTGGACGTCCTCGTCTGTAATGCCGGTGGCGGCCTCTATGGAAGCATTCGCGCCTCGGAGCTAGACGTCGACGAACTCCATGAGGTCCTGCGGCGAAACCTCTTCGGAACCATCTACACGGTCCTGGCCGTGGCGCCGATCATGAAGCGGCGGAGGTCCGGCAAGATCATCACGGTCTCCTCGCAGGCCGGGTCGGCAGGCTCAGCGAGCAGCGCGGCCCACTACGGCACGGCCAAGGCGGGCATCGTCATGTACACGCGCTATCTCGCCCAGGACCTCGGGCCACTCGGCATCACGGCCAACTGCATCGCGCCGGGCTACATCGGGACCGGCAGGCTCATGGAGCGCTTCGAGCGAGTGGGCCTTGATGAGATCGTCTCCCGTGTCGCGCTTCGCCGACTCGGGACCGTGGAGGACTGTGCCAGAGTGGTCGAGTTCCTGGCCACTGATCTCTCGGACTACGTCACCGGCGCCGTCGTCCCGATAGACGGCGGCTCCACGCGCTGGCCAGGCTGAGGACGGGGCGCGTCGTCGAGGCACACTTGGCCTCCCGCTGCCGGAGAGTAGCGTCCGGGTTCCTCGGTTCTCTGCTTTGTCCGGTGATATTGCTGATGACTCACGCGGCGTTCGTCGCGCCGGCATGCAAGGAGGGGAAGCGGATGCCCCGAAGCCTCAGCGACGCGCGATCGAGGCGATAGCCTGACAGGCGAGCGACAATCTCAATCCGCGAGGGAGGTGTGACCCGAGATCTCTGCCGCTCTCGGGCTCCCGCTGGCAGTCGCGGTCAATCAAGCTCTTGACTGCGGTCCGCCCAGGCACCATTCTGCCTTCAAGCGGAGAGCAAGGGAAAGCGGCCAGCAGCTCAGGAGGCCACCGCGGTAGGCGTGTGAAGAGGACTCTTCCCGGTGACGTCGCCAATGAGGGAGGAAGCCAACATGAAGCGTGTGCCGCATGTGACGGATGGGCAGCCTGCCTACGTGTCGCGGAGGGGTTTCGTCAAAGCAGGGGCTGTCGGTGTCGGTGGCCTCGCTATGGCTGGACTCTCATCGGTGAGCCCGGGCCCACGATCCGCGTGGGCTCAGGACAGAGGTCAACCCAAGCGCGGCGGCACGCTGGTGGTGCGGAGCGGACCGATCCGCGGCATCGATCCGCATTTCGAGACCTGGGGCGCGACGATGCAGGTGGTGCATCAGACCTACAACGCGCTGGTGAAGTTCACCCACGACGGCACGAAGATCGTGCCCGACCTGGCCGAGAGCTGGGAGCAGAAGGATGACGTGACGTACGTCTTCCGCCTTCGGCAGGGCGTCCGCTTTCACAACGTGCCGCCGGTGAACGGGCGAGAGCTTACCTCAGAGGACGTCAAGTACAGCATCGAACGCCAGATGACCGCCCAGCCCGGCAAATTCCAGCACGCCTACTTCTTCCTCGGGAAGCTGGCGAGCATCCAGACGCCCGACAAGTCCACGATCGTGTTCAAGACCAAGGAGCCCTATGCGCCGTTCATGAATTACATAGCCAATCCGTGGACGGTGATCGTGGCGCGCGAGGTGGTCGAGAAGCACGGCGACCTGCAGCGTCACGCCATCGGCACTGGTCCGTTCATCATGCAGGAGTACCGGCGCGATCAGGAAGCGGTGTTCGTCAGGAATCCGCTCTATTTCAAGAAGGGCTTGCCCTACCTCGACGAGGTCCGCATCCAATACGTCATCGATCCTGTGGCGGCGACGGCAGCGTTTCGGGGGCAGCAGACGGATATCTCGTACCTGGAGTTCGCCGATGTCGCGTCCATCAAGGCCTCCGATCCCCGGGTCCATGTCGCCGAGATCCTGAGCATGTTCCCCATCGTGCTCAGGACACGGCCGTACGACGAGCAACGTCCGCTGAAGCCGCCGTTCACGGAGAAGAAGGTGCGCCAGGCCATTCAGGCCGCGACCAGGCCGGAGGAGTTCATCGAGATCTCGCGCAGCGGCTGGGGCGTGCCCATGGTGGGGCCCATTGCGCCCAATCGGAAGCCCTGGGCCCTCCCGCCATCCGACCGTCCGGAATACGACCTGAAGAAGGCCAAGCGCCTCCTCGCGGAAGCCGGCTATCCCAATGGCTTCGAGGTGGAGCTGATCGTCGGGAGCCCTGGAGACAATGTGAAGACCGCGCAGGTGGTCAAGGATCAGCTGGCCAAGGTCGGGATCGTGGTCAACGTCAAACCGATGGAGATGGCGCAGTACTACAACAAGACCTACACGTACGACTACTCCATGAGCGTCCACACGATGCTCAGCGGTGAGGAGCCGGAGGAGTCGCTGCGTCCCTATTTCGGCGCGAACGCGACGTACTATCGGTGGGGCAACAAGGAGATCCATCGCCTGATTGATGAGCAGGCAAGAGTGCTCGATCAGGCGCGGCGCATCGAGATGATCCACCGGATTCAGCGCCTGATCTTGGACGATGCCCCGAATGTCTTCCTGTATACCCCGATCGCGCACTATGGCGTGCAACCCTGGGTGAAGAACTACATCGTGCCAATCAATGCGTACGATCAGCGGTACGAGGAGATCTGGATCGACGGTAAACGGAGATGACGGCGGGCGCCGATCGCTGACGGCGGATCCTTCGAGGACCGATCCGGACCATGTTTGGTTACCTCCTTCGCCGCTTGCTGCTGCTGATTCCCACCCTGGTCCTGGTCACGCTGCTGGTCTTTTCCATCATCCGCCTGCTTCCGGGCAACATCGTGGTGCTGATGATGAGTGAGCAGGGCTATGCCAGCGAGCAGGCGAAACTCGAGCAGATGCTGGGACTGGATCAGCCGTTTTACTGGCAGTACGTGAGCTACATCGGGAAGGTGTTTCGAGGCGACCTCGGGGTGTCCTTCTGGACCAGGGAACCGGTTCTGGACGAGATTCTGCGGCGCCTGCCGGTGAGCGTCGAACTGGCCTTGCTGGCCATGTTCTGCGGGCTCCTCATCGGCCTGCCGACGGGGATCGTCTCCGCCATCCGGCAGGATAGCTGGCTGGATTACGTGTTCCGCACCAGCGCCATCGGCGGGCTTTCCGTTCCAGGCTTCTGGATGGCCACGATCGTCATCGTGGCGGCGTCGATCTCGTGGAAGTGGGTGCCGCCCATGCGCTACACGCCGTTCGTGCGGGATCCGCTGGCGAATCTGTCGCAGTTGATCATCCCGGCCATCATCCTGGGGTTTGCCCTCTCCGCCAGTGTCATGCGCATGACCCGTTCCATGGTGCTCGAGGTGCTCAGGGAAGACTACGTCCGCACCGCATGGGCCAAAGGGTTGCCCGAGTCTGCGGTGATCGCTCGCCACGTGTTGAAGAATGCCATGATCCCAGTCGTCACCATCATGGGGCTGCAACTTTCGACGTTGATCGGGGGGACGGTCATCATGGAGAGCATCTTCGTCCTGCCTGGCATGGGGAAGTTCCTGCTTGACGCCATTACCTGGCGCGACTACCCGGTCATTCAGGGCATCAACCTGTTTCTGGCTACGGGCGTGATCCTGCTGAACCTGGTGATCGATCTGCTCTACGGTCTTCTCGATCCGCGCATTCGCTTCGGGTAGGAGCGATGCATGGCTATTGACGGAGCCGTCGGCGTCTCGGAGTTGCCGGCCACCAAGTTGTTGCGGCGGGGAGGGATCGACCGCCTTCTCCAGGCCTCCGGCAGGCTCGTGCGCGCCAAGCCGCTGGGAGCTCTGGGAGGCCTGCTCATTGTCGGGCTCGTGGCGACGGCGGTCCTCGCGCCCGTCCTGGCGCCCTATGATCCCATCCGGATCAAGTCGGCTGACCGCTTGCAGCCCCCCAGCCTGAGGTATCTGCTGGGAACGGATGATTTCGGACGCGATATCCTCAGCCGCGTCATTCATGGAGCGCGGATCTCGGTGTTTCTCGGCCTGGGGGCGGTCGGCATCAGCACCGGTCTGGCGACCGTCATCGGCGTGCTGTCGGGGTACTACGGCGGGCGGATCGACACCGCCGTGCAGCGCTGCATCGACACCCTGATGGCGTTTCCCGGGCTCGTCGTCCTGCTGACGATCATGGCGATGTTGGGCCAGGGCTTGGGGAATGTGATTCTGGCGCTGGGCATTGGCGGGACCGCGGGCAACGCGCGCATTATTCGCAGCGCAGTTCTGGCCATCAAGGAGAATCAGTATATCGAGGTGGCGCGAGCCACGGGCTGCCGGGATTGGCAGATCATCGTGCGCTACATTCTTCCGAACATCGCCGCCCCGATCATGGTGGTGGCGACGCTTGGGCTCAGCGTCGCCATCTTGTCGGAGTCTTCCCTGAGCTTCCTGGGATTTGGCGTGCCCCCACCCACGCCGTCGTGGGGTGCCATGCTCAGCGGCTCCGGCCGGACCTACATGCTGCAGGCACCGTGGATGGCCATCTTCCCGGGGATGGCGATCAGCCTCGCCGTGTTCGGCTTCAACATGCTGGGCGACGCCCTGCGCGATCTGCTCGATCCCAAGTTGCGGGGCCGGACGCAGGGCCGCGCCTGATCAGGTGTCCGCCGATGTTGCGTCTCGGCAACATCAAGCGTGGTCTCGGTCCGTCGGGCTCACAGCACTGATGAGCTGTTCGACAACGCCACGCCGGACTTCTGGGGTACTGTCGTGAACGTGAAATTGTCAAGGATCGCTCGGTGCTCAGCACGCATGCGCGGCAGCTCGGACTTCATCGGACTTCAGTAGTCACGGCAGTCCGCTCTTGTCGTATGCTGAGCCCCGCCATCCAGCGCTAGGAGGTACTCCATGAGCCGAGTTCATGCACTCACGCGCGAGGAAGCGCCCACGGAGGTGCGCGCGCTGTACGACGCGAACGTGAAAGCGTTCGGGCAGATCCTGAACACGACCGGGATCTGGGCGTACCGGCCGACGATCCAGCTCGGCGTCAAGGCGCTCGCCGACGGCATCCAGCAGTCCGGGTTGATCTCGGACAAGCTGCGCTGCCTGATCAACGTCCGCATCGCCAGTCAGGTCGGCTGCGGCTACTGAAGCGACCTCAATGCTGCCGGAGGCAGCAAGGCGGGCGCGAGCGATGACGAGATCGCGGCGGTAGCGAGCTGGCGGACGAGCCGCCTGTTCAGCGAGGCGGAGAAGCTGGCGTTCGAGCTGGCGGACGCGACGATCACGGTGCCCGTGGAGATCAGCGATGGCCTGTACGAGCGTTTGCAGCGTCACTACTCCACCGCGCAGTTGGTAGAACTGGCGGCCATCGGCGCACTGGAAAACTTCCGGAGCCGGTTCAACCGGATCTTCCGCGTCGAGCCGAACGGCGTGTACTGTGCGATGCCAGGGGCGGCCTCGTGAACGCTTGCCGGCCCGTCCCCGGTGACGCGAGCGACACCAGCGTCCACTGTGCCGTGATCCACTCCAGTCGGCGGCCAGCGACGAATCGCCGGCCGGCCAATCGTCGAGTAGAGATCGCACACAAGGTTCGAAGTACCCAAGCAGGAGATTTGGAAGTCGCTCGGGCTGACGATTCCGATGGCGATGCTGCTGCAGGCTGACGAGTAATAGAGTGAGGAACCGCCAGTCACGTCAGAACCTGGAAGGCTGGCTCCGTCGGAGCGGCCTGGTGCGGCGGTGAGCGAGCCGCTGTTCCCGGTCCAGTACAAGGTGGTCCCAGGTGGCCACACGCCTCGGGAGACGATTCCTGCATTCGCCACACCTCACCAGCGCAACGACGTCCAGACCGGAAAGGGGACCGATATGACCACGCGCCGTGCACTCGTACTCGTCCTGTTCGCTCTGATCACTGTGACGAGCGCCGGCCCGGCCGGCGCGGCCGAGACCTACAGGCTCGGCGCCATCCTCGCGATGACCGGCCCGAACGCGTTCTACGGTCGAGTGATGAGCCGGGGTGCGCTGCAGGCCGTCGACGAGATCAACGCCAAGGGCGGTGTCGCCGGCACGAAGCTCGAGCTCGTGATCGAAGATCACAAGAGCCAGCCCAAGGAAGGTGCCAGCGGCATCACCAAGCTGATCGACATCGACAAGGTTCCCTTCGTGCTTACCTCCTTCAGCGCGCCATCGCTGGCGGCGTATCCCATCGCGGCCGAGCACAAGGTCCTGATGTTCAACGGCGGCGCCTGGAGCCCAGACCTGGTCGGCAAGCCCTACGTCTTCAACAACCGGATGGTCGGCGACTACCTGGGCCAGGTCATCACCGAGCACGCCTTCAAGCAGGGCGCTCGCAAGCTCGCCATGATCTACCGGAACGATCCGTCAGGGATCACGGTCCGGGACCACGTGCGACCGATCTGGGAGAAGCTCGGCGGAACGGTCGTCGCGGTTGAGGTCCACGAGCTGGGCGCCACGGACTACACGGCCCAGCTCGCGAAGATCAAGGCGGCTAGGCCCGACGTCATCGCCACGTGGTCGTACGGCAAGGACATCGGGTTCATCGTGAAGCAGGCGCGCGATCTCGGGATCGCGGTGCCGCTGATCGGCATCGACTGGAATCCGGACGGCCAGACGGTCGCCGGGGCGACGTCCGACGGGTTCCAGTACGCCTCCGACTATCTCGACCTGGACAGCAAGGACGAGTGGACCCAGCGTTTCATCCAGGACTACCGGAAGAAGTACAACGAACCGCCGGACTTCTTCGTCGCCAACTACTACGAGGCCGTGCAGATCCTGGTGCAGCTGATGAAGGACGTCAAGCAGAAGGGTGGGGACTGGAAGAGCGGCGAGCAACTGCGACAGGCGTTGCTGGCGAGGCACAAGTTCCCGAGCGTCTACGGCGGGATGATCGTCTTCAAGGACAACGGCACCTCGGTCAAGCCGGTGGCGATCTTCGAGGTCAAGGGCGGAAAGTCGATCGTGAAAACGGTGGTGAAGTAGCCCGGTCGCGGCGGGGTCGCCCGGTGCTCGAGCTCCTCGCGCAGCTCACCGTCAACGGGCTCGTCAGCGGCAGTCTCTTCGCGCTCCTCGGCATCAGCTTCGGCGTCATCCTCGGCACCACCCGGACCTTCCACTTCGCTCACGGCGTGGTCTACACCTCGGCCGCCTTCGCCGCCTACGCGTTCCGGGAGGGACTCGGGCTCCCGCTGTGGCTGGCGGCGCTGCTCGGCGTGGGGACGGCCGTGCTGCTCGGCGTCGGCATCGAGGTGGTCGTCTACCAGCCGCTGCGACGGCTCTACGCCTCGCCGCTGACGGTCCTGATCGCCTCGCTCGGCGTCCTGATCATCGTCGAGAACATGATGGCGATCTTCTTCAGCACGGATGCCAAGGTCATGAGCGGCTTTCCCTCGCACGTGATCATCGCCGGTGGAGTGGCCTTCACGCTCCTCCACCTCGGCACGGTCGTCGTAAGCTGGGTACTGTTCGGCGCGCTGTGGCTCTATCTCCACGGGACGAAGACGGGCAAGGCCATGCGGGCCGTCGCGAGCCGGCCGGAGATGGCGGACGTCGTCGGCATCGACACACGACGCGTGTTCATCCAGGCGTTCGCCATCGGCTCGGCGCTTGTCGCGCCGGCTGCGATTCTCTTCACGCTGGACAAGGGGGCGACGCCCGACATGGGCGTGACGGCGGTGCTCATGGCGTCAATCGCCGTCATCGTGGGCGGCATGGGCAGCCTGCCCGGCGCGGCTCTCGGCGGACTGATCATCGGCCTAGCCCGCAACTGGGGCGTGTGGGTCGTGCCATCCGAGTGGCAGAGCGCCATCGCCTTCGGCATCCTGGTGGTGGTCATCGTCTTCCGACCGACCGGGCTCTTCGGCGCGAAGCTCGTGAAGGCCGAGGTGTGATCGCGTGGACTACTTCATCCACATCGCGATCATCATCACCCTCTACTCGATCCTCAGCACCTCGTACAACCTCCTGATCGGCTACACGGGGCTGTTCTCGATCGCCCACGCCGCGTTCTACGGCATCGGCGCGTACACCTCGGCGCTGGTCGCGCTGCACTTCGGCGCGAGCTTCCCGCTCGCGCTGCTGGCGGCCGTGATCGTGACCGCGCTCAGCGGTGCCGCCATCGGCGTCCCGGCGCTCAGAGTGCGGGGCGATTACCTCGTGGTCGCCTCCTTTGGGTTCCAGATGATCGTGCTCGGCGTGATGCTGAACTGGCTCAGCCTCACGCGAGGCGAGGGCGGGCTCACCGGCATCCCGCGTCCTGAGCTATTCGGCATCAAGATCCTCACGCCGGCTGCCTACCTGCCGTTGGCGGTGGCGACCGCGGCCCTCTGCTTCCTGGTGAGCTGGTGGGTCGGCCGCTCGCCGTTCGGCCGTGTCCTCAAGGCGATCCGCGAGGACGAGGTCGCGGCTCAGTCCCTGGGCAAGGACGTCGTCTACTTCAAGATCGTCGTGTTCGCGCTGGCCGGGGGGCTCGCGGCCGTCGCCGGCAGCTTCTACGCCCACTACGTCACCTTCATCAACCCGCTGAGCTTCACCCTGGAAGAGTCGATCTTCATCATGGCCATCGTGCTGGTCGGCGGAGCGGGAAACCTCTGGGGATCGCTGGTGGGAACGGTGGTCCTGGTGGTCGCTCCGGAGAGTCTGCGCTTCTTGAAGATCCCCGACACGATCGCGGCCCCGTTCCGCCAGATCCTCTACGGCGTGCTCCTCGTGCTCTTCGTGCGATTCCGGCCGCAGGGCCTGATCGGGGAGCACTCGTCGTGGCATGCCGCCGGGGATGGGCCGACGGGCGACGGGCTCGCGCGGCGCGACCGCGCTCCGGCCATCGCGCCGTCCAGCGAGATGCGGAGCGGACCGGCGGTTCGTACGTCCCCAGCCGGCGCGCCGCTGCTGACCGTGCACGGCATCGTCAAGGACTTCGGCGGGATCCGGGCGCTCGACGACCTCTCCCTGGCGTTTCCGGAAGGGCGGATCACGGGGCTCATCGGTCCGAACGGCGCCGGCAAGACGACCGCCTTCAACGTCATCACCGGCTTCGTCGAGCCGGACGCGGGCAGCGTCCTGTACCGCGGACGCGAGCTACGGGGCCTGAAGCCGTCCGAGATCGCGCGTCTCGGGATCGTCCGCTCGTTTCAGGACCTCCGTCTGTTCCCCCGGATGACCGTGCTCGATAACGTGCGGGTGGCGCTGCCCGGGCAGCGCGGCGAGCGGCTGCTCTTCACGTTCCTCGGCGCGCTCCAGAGCGTTCGCGACGATCGACGAAACCTCGACCGGGCCTACGAGCTGCTTGCGTTCGTCGGTCTGGTGGACCGAGCACGCGAGGTGGCGGAGGATCTCTCCTACGCTGAGCAGAAGCTCCTGGCGCTCGCGAGGCTGCTGGCCACGGAGGCTGACCTGCTGTTGCTCGACGAGCCGGCATCCGGCCTCGATCCCGCGAGCATCGAGACGCTCATGGCGCTCATCCGGCGGCTGCCGGAGTACGGCAAGACGATCTGCGTGATCGAACACAACTTCGACCTCATCAAGGAGCTGGCCGACCCTGTGGTCTTCCTCAACCAGGGCCGTGCCATCGCCGCCGGCACGCCGGACGAGATCGTGACCGATTCACAGTTGGCCGACCTCTACTTCGGAGTCTGAGCGTGTCGGGGGCCCTGCTCGAGATACGCGGTCTCGTCGCCGGATACGGGAAGAAGACGGTCCTGCGCGACATCTCGCTCGACGTCGGCGAGAACGAGGTCGTGGTCATCATCGGTCACAACGGGGCCGGCAAGACCACTCTGCTGCGGACCATCTTCGGGTTGCTGCGTCCGCGCGACGGAGAGATCCGCTACCAGGGTCTCCGGATCGACGGCCGCCGGTCCGCACAGAATGTGAAGAGCGGGATGGCGTACGTCCCGCAGGGCCACGGCATCTTCCCCGACCTGTCGGTCTTGGAGAACGTGGAGCTGGGTGGCTATACCCTCACGGGGGTGGAGGTCGGCCAGCGGCTCGAGGCGGTGTTCGACCTGTTCCCGATCCTGAAGGAGCGGCAGCGACAGCGGGCCGGCACGCTGAGCGGCGGACAGCAACAGATGCTGGCCATCGGAATGGCGCTCGTGCTCCGGCCAAAGCTCATGCTGCTGGACGAGCCATCGCTTGGCCTGGCGCCGCTGCTGGTGCAGCGCGTGCTGGAGACCGTGGCCGAGATCAACCAGCGATTCAAGACCTCAATCGTGCTGGTGGAGCAGAACGTCAAGCACGCGCTACGCGTCGCGCGGCTGGTGCACGTGATGAAGCTCGGCCGGATCGTTTACACCGGCGCGCCCGCGAGTCTGGGCGAGGCCCAGAAGCTCTGGCAGCTCTTCTGATCAGCGCGCAATCGCACGGAGGCTACCCCGGTCTGGGTCCGCGAACTCACCGGAGCTCCTTGGCGAGAACGAGGTGAAACGGCGAACGTGCGCGAGCACGACGCCGTCTGCATGGGCCCGGGAGGCGCGGGGGCTCGCTGTAGCCCGGGACACCGCATGCCGTGCCGACATCACGGCAGAGTTGTCGCCACCAGACCTTTTGGTACCGGCCCTGTGAGGCCCAGCGAAGGCGCGCGCATACTGACAGCGCCATCCGACATCGATCACGGTTCCGCCGACGAGAGCCCAGCAGTACAAGTAGCACAGCGGCCCCCGAATTTCCGCTAAGCGCTCGTCACGCTCGTCACGCGGGAGCTTGAGGCCGTGCGCGAGGCAGTGGCGCGCTTCCGGCACGTGTACCGGAGCCGGCGCGATCTTCCGTGGTAAGCATGCCGTAAATCGTCGTTCGGCCTCGCCAGCGCTACCGTCGGTCGACGCCGCGCCCGCCAGCGCGGTGAAACAGCCGGGTCACAGTCACAACACGGGTTCGATTCCTGAACGGGATTCGAACCCGTGTATGGGTGAGGGCGCGTTTTCGCCAAAGGTCACATGAACTTGGGACAGCAAGGGCTATAGAATGTTGACCGAATTCAAACACGCACGGGGTGCCGAGCCTGCCGCGGGTTACGCGGGCAGGCCAAGCAAGAATGCGAGGACCTGCTCTATCTCCCTGAGCTGCGCTTCAGTCAACGTTCCTAGAAGTTCCTGAAGCTTCGATACCGAGAGTACCCGTAGCTGAGGGCAGAGCGCGACGTAGTTGCGTTCCAGGTTCGTGGTGGCGGCGACAAGGAGGACACTGGTCGCCAGATCCGCCTTCTGAGTGTCGTCGGTTAGTGGAACAATAATGGTGGTGCCAACAACTTCGGCGGCTTCCGACTGGATAATCACTCCTGGAATTACTACGCCCTGGCCGAGATTCGCCTGCCAGATCTGCCCACGTCTTGGAGAAACAGGCACCGAGGCTCAGCGCCGCTTCAACAGGCCTGGGTAGTCTTCGGTCCCAGCATCGGCGAGCCGAAGATCGTCGTCATCGCTCCGCACAGGCAATTCACCAGGCGGGCGTGGTGCCGCTTGCAGCAAACCTTGTCGCAGGGCCAGATTATAAAGCTGAGAGGCATAGGCTCGGCTCCACATAGCGAGGGTCGCGACATTGCCCCATCGACCGGCGAAAGCAGGCCCCTGGTCCACTGCGTGGAACACGGCAAAGATAGTGAGCATGTACGCGGTTGAGACGATCGTCCATGTACGCGCGTCTGCCTCAAGTCGCTGGCGCTCGGTATCATCGGTCAGAACGTATCGTGCAGCAGCTTTGAACGTGCGTGTAACGCTATGAACGCCAATGGCCGCTGCGGTCGCCGGCTCTCGGCCGATTCGTTCCGGTCCATGTGTACGCAGAGAATTCACAATCACATGGAAACTGTATTCGACCATCTCGGCGACAAGCGTGGGCTCCTTCAAGTTCTCGACAATAGCAAGGCTTGCGGCGAGGTAGTAGGCGGCGAATCGCGGGTGGACGATCTGAAACGTCTGCGTGAGGCCTTCCCGGGGCTCGGCAAGAAAGAGGGGAACCAACGCCTGGTTCTCGATCTCTTGCCACAGCCCCTCCAGCGCCTTCAAAATCGCGGGATGAAAGATGTTGCGAAGCGATGCTGCCAGCGCCCCGGACGGAGGGCAACCGCCAGTCATGAGACTCGCTGGGAGGCCCGGCGAGGCGCGAACTTCGGGAGGCGCGGTAAACGTGATGGTTGCTGACATGGCGTTCGTTCAGAGTATATGCTTCGCCGCTTAATGGGACAAATCCTGAGCACGCACATCGCTGAGTAAGCGTTGGCCGAGTTCGCGCACACAGCTACCGCGCCAAAATTCGGGCGCGCTCGACATCCCTGCGAATCCGTTCACGCTCCGCCATCCCAAGGCGATCCGCGATGACACGCGCACGCTCGTAGGAGCTGAGCGCCTCGGCGTAGCGACCCTGCGATCCGTGGACACTGCCGATGTTGGCGAGCGTCAGAGCCTGGCCGGGCTCGTCCCCGAGCTTTCCCGCCAGCTGTAGGCTCCGATCGTAATAGGTCAGCGCCTCGGCGTAGCGGCCTTGCGATTGGTGGACGTTACCGATGTTGTTGAGCGCCATGGCCTGGCGGGGTTCGTCCCCGAGTTTTTCTGCCAGCCGCAAGCCCCGGTCGAGATAGGTCAGCCCCTCGGCGTAGCGGCCTTGGCGTCGGTAGATAGTGCCGATGTTGATGAGCGTCGCGACCTGGCCGGGCTCATTCCCGAGTTTTTCTGCCAGCCGCAAGTCCCGGTCGTAATAGCTCAGCGCCTCGGCGTAGCGGCCTTGCGATGCGTGGACATTGCCGATGTTGCCGAGCGCCCTGGCCTGGCCGGGTTCGTCCCCGAGTTTTTCTGCCAGCCGCAAGAACCAAGCTGGATCGGCCGCCGCATCGGAGGGAGGCGCCGAGACAGGTGCCCGGACCCGCGATCATGGATCAACTGCTTCGAGCGGCGCGGGATCGGAAGCGGCATCGGGACCTGGCTATCTTCGCCATCATGCGCTACACGGGCATGCGGCGGGGATCGGTAGCGAGGCTCTACGTGCGAAACCTGTATGGAGACTGGGGGCTGCGAAACGTCCCCGTGAAAGGCGGCAAGAGTCGCGATATCCCCTTGCCGGCCGTCGTGACGCGGCATTTACACGAGTACGTCGAGGACGTGCTCAGGAAGGAAAACGACGGGATGACGCCGGAGACTCCCCTGTTCTGGTCGAGCTGGGGCCGGCGGCATGAGGGCAAGGTGCGGCAGCCGATGACCGGTCAAAACATCTGGCGGCTCTGCAAGGTCTACGGCGGCTGATCGGGTATCCGGAGTTGAAGCCGCACGATCTGCGGCATGGGGTCGCGATGGAGGTCTACGGCCAGCATCGTGATCTCGAGCAGGTGCGGGCGCTGTTGGGTCACACGCGGATCGAGACGACCCAGATCTACGCGCAGATTCAACCGGCGCAGGCTGAAAGAGTCGGTGAAGTTTTACGAGGCGCAAGCGCGCGACGCGCTGACGAGTTAGCGGCGAGAAAACGGACTACGTGTTTGAATAACTTTTCGAAGTTACTGAAACACGGAGTCGTGAAACATCAACGAAATCAAAATGGTGGCCCCAACGGGATTCGAACCCGTGTTTCAGCCTTGAGAGGGCCGTGTCCTGGGCCTCTAGACGATGGGGCCGTGCAACACCACGAACGCAACGCCGCGCGACCACTCGAGCGATCGAACGATTTTTGTGGCTGGGGGAGGAGGATTCGAACCCCCGTTACCAGGGCCAGAACCTGGCGTCCTACCCCTAGACGATCCCCCAATCCCGCAGCGGCTACCCACGATACGGGAGCCGCGCGATCAAGTCAACGCGTCGGGCGATGACGGCGATGACGCGCGATGTCGATCAACGCAGCGTGCTCTTCAACGCGCGGCTCGGGCGGAACCGCGGCACCTTGGCCTGCGGGATGGTGATCGCTTTGCCTGTGCGCGGATCACGCCCGTTGCGCTCGGCCCGGCGGGTGACGACGAACGTGCCGAAGCCACTGAGCGTCACGTGCTTGCCGCGATGGAGCGACTCGATGATGCCGCACACGAATGCGTGCATCGCGCGCTCGGCGGACGTCTTGGAGCTGCCAGCAGTCTTGGCCAGGATGGCGACGAGATCGGCCTTGGTCATGTGACTCCGCCTCTGACGATGAGACGCTCCTCGGAGCGAGCGCTCTGCAAAGCCGCCGGATGCCGGCGCGGTGTGAGGCTACGCGCGAGAAGGCATGGCTGTCAATGACACGACGACGCGCCGGACGGCGTCCATGAACGCCGCCGGCGTGAAGGGCTTGGCGACGACGGGCACGCCGGCCTCGCGGAGGAAGCGCCACGCGTCCGGGTTCGCCGTGTCGCCGGTGATGAAGAGAAAGCTGCGGCCGAGCGCAGCATCCGCAGTGACGACGTCGCGGTAGAGCGCCTCGCCGCTGCCTTCGGGCATCCGCATGTCGCACACGACGAGATCGAAACGCGTCTGGCGTATTTGCTCGCGGCCGGCGCGGCCCCCGGCCGCGACCTCGACGCGCCACCCGGTCTCCTCGAGCAGCGTCACGACCAGATCGCGCACCGCCGCTTCATCCTCGACGACGAGCGCGACGCGCCCCCATCCCTTCACCACCGCCGACGGCGATGTGACGACCGACGCCCTCGGTGCAGCTCTCGCCGCTGAGACCGGCAGCTCGATCGTGAAGACGGTGCGCCCTGGCTCGCTCTCGACCGTGAGCTTGCCACCGTGCTCCTGCACGATCCCGTACGATACCGAGAGCCCGAGCCCGGTCCCCGTCCCGACCTCCTTGGTCGTGAAGAACGGCTCGAAGACGTGCGGCAGCGTGTCCGCCGGAATACCCGGCCCGTCGTCGATGATCTGCGCCCGCACCGCGCCACCGTCGGTCACCGTCGTCACGGCCACGAGACGCCCGCCGCGGCCTGTCTCCACGATCGCCTGCTCGGCGTTGAGCACGAGGTTCAGGAACACCTGCTGGAGCTGCTGGGCGTCGCCCGAGATAGGCGGAAGCATCTCGGCGAATTGCTTCTCGATCAGGATGCCGGACACCGTGAGCTGGTTCAGGCGCAGCGCGAGGGTGTCCTCGATCACGCGGTTGACGTCGATCGGCGCCCGCTCCGGCGGACGCTGACGCGCGAAGAAGAGCAGATTGCGCACGATCTTCGCCATGCGGTCGCCCTGCGCCACCATCAGCTCGAGCGGCCGGCGCATCGGGTCGGGCACCTGGCGCGTCAGCAAGAGCTGGCCGTACCCGATGACCACCGACAGCGGGTTGTTCAGCTCGTGGGCAACGCCGGATACGAGCTGGCCCAGCGCTGACATCTTCGCGGCCTGCACGAGCTGCGCCTGCGTCTCGCGCAAGCGGACGATGCTGTCGCGCGCGCTCGCGTAGAGACGCGCATTCTCCAGCGCGAGCGCCGCCTGGTCGGCGAACGCCTGGAGCAGCGCGGCCTCGCGAGCGTCGAAGATGCGGGACACGCTGTCCGACACGGCCAACGCGCCGATCGGCTGGCTCAGCGCCATCAGCGGGACAGCCAGCACGGCATGGTTGCCTGCGGCGGTGATCGCCACCCGCATGTCATCGGGCAGGAACACCTCGGGATCGGCCAGGATGTCCCGGGTGGCGACGGGCCGACGCTCAGCAATGGCGCGACCGACGACGCCCGCACCGTGCGGCACGATCTCGCCGGCCTTGCGGTGCTCGCGGGATCGGCCGCCGAAGGCGAGCGCGACGATCACGCCGTCCTCGCGCACCCGGTACAGCGCAGAGGCGTGCGACTGGAACAACTCGGCCAGCGCGTCGACCAGTTGTCCGGCCAGCTCTTCGGGGTCGAGGCTGGTCGCCAAGCGGCGGGCGGCAGCGGCCAGCGCTTCTGCTTCATGGCGCTCACGCTCGCTCTCGGCGTAGAGACGCGCGTTCTCCAGCGCGAGCGCGGCCTGGTCGGCGAACGTCTGGAGCGCCTGGAGGTCGTCGGCGGAAAATTGGTGGTCCTCGTCCGCGCCGACGGACAGGACGCCGATCACGCGGCCGTGCGCGAGCAGCGGCACGGAGACACTGGCGCGATAGAACGATCGGCGGAGCCTCTCGCGCGTTGCCGGCAAGAGCTGGAGGCGAGGGTCGGCCAGAACGTCGCCGGTGACGACGAGCTTGCGCTCGGCAATCGCAAGGCCGGACAGGCTTTCACCCGGCTGCAACACCAGGCCACGCACGCTTTCGGCCCCGAAGCCGAACGCGCTCATGGCGTGAAGCGTCCCGTCAGCGGGCTCGTACCGGTAGAGGAGCGAGGCGCGCACCCGCAGCAGCTCCGCGCTGCTCCGGGTGACGAGGTCGGCGATGCGCGGAATATCGAGCGTCTCGGTCAGCTCGCGGCCGAGGCGCGCCAGCTTCTCGGCCACGTCCCCGCGCCGCTCGGCGTGGCGGTAGAAGCGCGCGTTCTGGATCGCCACGCTGGCCTGCGCGATGAACATGTCCAGCACGTCGCGCGTGTCGTCGGCGAACTGGATCGGGTGCGTGTCCCCGAGAAACAGCACGGCCACCAGCTCGTCGCCCGCCACGACGGGGAAGCCGGCGAACGACTTCATCTGCCAGCGCTGCCACCATCCGTGCTCGAGGATGCGGTCGTCGGCAAAGACGTCGTCGACCACCAGCGGGCGACGATGACGAGCGATCCAGCCCGAGCCGCCGACGTCATAGCTGACGACCGGATGCGGGAAGCTGTCGGTCATCTGTGGATTGGAGCCGCTGGTCCAGGTCAGCGTCCGCGCGTGGTCGTCAGCCAGCCAGAACGAGGCGAACCGGACGCGCGCCAGGTTTTCGGCGCTCTCGGCGATCGTCCTGAGCAGCTCGTCCAGATGGAGCGCGCTCGAGATGCGCCGGTTGACGTCGGCCAGCGCTCGAATGCGCTGCCGCTGCACGCGCTCGGCTTCGTAGAGGCCGGCGTTTCGGAGCGCCACGCCCGCATGGGCGGCGAGGAGCTGCAGCGTCTCCCGCTCCTCGTGCGTCGGCAGGCGGTCGGGCGCGATGTAATCGAGGACGCCGACGAACGTCTCGCCGGCGACGATCGGAACGCCGTAGTAGCTGGCGTTCGGCCGATTCCGCCACCAGCTCGGCGCCAGCGTGCGATGAAAGTCGCGAGGGTTGGGAATCAGCACGGCGGTGCGCCGCTCGAATACCACACCGGGCAGGCCGATGGTGGCCGGTCGCTCCTCGGGCAATCCGCGCCACTCCACTCCGGACACCGCGGCGTGTCGGAGCATGCCCCGCTCGCGATCGTAGACGTGCAACGCAACGAGCGAGCCCGTCGAAAGCGCCGCCGCAGCGTCGACGATGCGCTGGATGACGTCGCGCGTGTCCAGCGAGGCGCTGATCGACTGCGTCACCGCGATGAGATCGTTCAGGCGGCCCGCGCGCCGCACCGCCTCGGCGTAGGTCCGAGCGTTCTGGATCGCCACGGCGGCCCGCGCGGCGAGCGAGACCACGAGTGCGCGGTCCTCGTCGGCGAGCAGCCAGTCGTCAGGAGCATGGACGGTCAACACACCGAGCAACGCCTGGCCACTCATCACGGGGACTGCGAGCATCTTCGGCAGGCCGGCGGAGGTGGCCCAGGCCACCGACGGCGCCAATGCGTCCTGGCTCACGTCCGCGATGTAGACGGGCCCGTCCTCCTTCACCACGCGGGCAGCGATGCCTTCGGCGATCGGCAGCGTCACCGGCACGGCGTCGTCGGCAACGGGCTCGTGCACGCTGCCGCGGCGGCGCAGCACGTCGGCGGCGGGGTCAGCCGTCCAGACCTGGGCGACCGGAGCGCCGAGCAGCCGCGCGGTGGCGGCTGCGATCCGGCGCAGCACGTCGTCGACGTCGAGCGACTCGGTTACGAGCTGCGCGACCTGGGCCAGCTCGCGCAACCGGTCGGCGCGGCGCGTTGCGTCGGCGTAGAGACGCGCGTTCTCGATCGCGATGGCGGCCTGCTCGGCCAGCCGTGACAGCGCGATGGTCTCTTCATCGGAGAACGTGCGCTCGGTCCAGTAGTGGACGACGAGCGCACCCAGAACGCGGCCCTTGGCCACCAGCGGCGCGGCGGCCACCGCCTTGAACCCTTCGATCTCGACCTGACGTCGTCGTTTCTGCGTGAGCCAGACGCGCGAGTCCGTCAACATGTTCGGCGTCGTGAAGGGGTGGGCGTCGAGGACCGCGTGGCTGATCGGGCCTCCATCGAAGGGAATGGACGTCCCGGACACGTACTGGGCGCTGAGCCGACCGGCGCCGCGCATCACCTCGAAGTGTGGCGCCTCGCCGTCGCCCGAGACGACCAGCGCCGATTCAGCGCTCAGGACGTCGATCGCGCCCTTGACGATCGCGTCGAGCACCTCGTTGAGATCGAGCGACGATGTCAGCGAGTGCCCGATCGCTTCCAGCGCGCGCACGAACGCGGCTTGCCGGCGGCGCTCGCCGACCTCCGCGATGAACACCGCGACACCACCGGGCTCGCCGTCGAGCCGTCGCCACGGCGCGCATCGGGCTTCGACCCAGGCGCGCTGCGGCTGCGCTGCGATCTCGAACGGGATATCCTCGGTGCGAGCCTGCTCACCGTCGAGCGCACGCCGCAAGCAACCGGCGACACGGGTGTCGGCGAGGAACGGCAACATCTCCTCCGCCTTGCGGCCGAGCGCCGCCACGCGGGCGTGACCGGTGAGTCGTTCCATCGCGGCGTTCCAGCAGAGGATCCGGAGGGATCGATCGGTAAGGAGGAGCGGCTGGTCGAACGCATCGGTGAGACTCGAAGCGAACGCGTCCAGCGCCGGCTCGGGATCCCGAGCCGCCGCTCTCCGCGAAGGGCCGCCCTCCGCCCGCGCCGTCATGGAGCCACGCGAGCCCCGCGCATAACCTCACGAGTATAAACCAGCCGAAGGCGGTGCCTCGGTGGCATTTGGCTTGCTCACCCTGAACGTGAGTGGAGGTCTATGGGCCTCGAAGGTCTCCGTGTCCTGGTCGTGGAGGACGCCGCCGACATCCGCGAGGTGTTCAGCGTGCTGCTCCGTTCAGAGGGCGCTGACGTCGTGGCGACCGGGAGTGGACGCGAGGCTGTGGAAATCGCCGGCCGCCGTCAGTTCGACGTCGTGCTATCCGACCTCGGCCTACCCGACATTCCAGGCGACGTCCTCATTCGACAGATTCTCGCAGCGTGCAAGGGCCGCACTCGAGTCGTCGTCGTCACCGGATACGGTGACCCGTACGTCAGCCGGGCTCGCCAGGCCGGCGCGGACGTGGTTTTTACGAAGCCGGTCGAATGGACGCGCATCCTCGATTATCTTCGCCGTCCTGGTCTCGCCGCCTCCGCCTGATTTCACTGCGCGCAGACGCCTCGTTGCCGCGTGCGTCGCCACCAAAGCGCTGCCGTCGGCCTGATCTGCGTGTGCAATAATGTGCACCGGCCCACCTCGAAAGGAGCCGCGATGCGCTCTCCCCTTCATCTCTCCACGCTGGTCCTGTTCGTGTGCGCCGGGATCGTGGCGACCATCGCGTACATCAGGGACCCCGGATTACCGTGGACCGGGGCCAAGAACGGGTTGTCGTTGCTCTGGTTCATCATCCCGAGGCTGTTCCCTGCGCTCATCCTCGCTGGCCTCCTTCAGGTGCTGGTTCCGCAGGAGGTGGTCTCGCGCTATTTCGGCGTACAGAGCGGCCTCACGGCACTGGTGATTGCGGCCGTCGCGGGCATCCTGACGCCGGGCGGCCCGATGGTCACGGGGCCGTTCATGGTGGCGTGACGGCAGCGCTGAACGATTTTCGGGAGCTCGTCGCGCTGCTCGAGAAGCGGCGCCGACTGCACCGCGTGTCCGTGCCCGTCTCCCCCGATCTCGAGATCACCGAGATCACCGATCGTGTCTCGAAAGGACCTGCCGCCGGCAACGTCGCGCTGCTCTTCGAGCGCGTCGAGGGCTCGGACATGCCGGTGCTCGTGAACACGTTCGGGTCCGCCGACCGCATCGCGTGGGCGCTCGGCGTCGAACGCCTCGACGAGCTGGGCCACCGGATCGCAACGCTCCTGGATCTCCGGATGCCCGGGGGCTTCACCGAGCGGCTGCGCAAGCTGGGCTCGCTCATCGACGTCGCGCGCGCCGGGCCGCGTCGAGTCGCGACCGCGCCGTGCCAGGAGGTGGTCGAGACTGCGAACCCGTCGCTCGCCGGATTGCCCGTGCTCCGCTGCTGGCCGGAGGATGCCGGGCGCTTCATCACGTTACCGGCCGTGTTCACCCGGGATCCCGCGACCGGCGTTCGCAACGTCGGCATGTACCGTCTACAAATGTTCGACGACCGGACGCTCGGGATGCACTGGCAAACGCACAAAGGCGGCGCCGAACACCATCGCCGCGCGCTCGAGAAGCGGACGCAGCCACATACCGCCGCGTCTCAGCCCACCCACGCGGGTTCCGGCCATGGGCTCGCCGCCACGACAATCCCCGTTGCGATTGCCCTCGGCGGAGACCCCGCGCTCACCTACGCCGCGTCGGCGCCACTGCCGCCGGGAATCGACGAGGTGGTCTTCGCCGGCTGGCTGCGCGGCAGCGGCGTGGACATGGTGCGCTGCCGGACCGTCGATCTCGAGGTGCCGGCGCACGCGGAAATCGTGCTCGAGGGCTACGTGGATCCCACCGAACAGCGGCTCGAGGGCCCGTTCGGCGACCACACCGGCTATTACTCGCTCGCTCGGGACTATCCCGTCTTTCACCTGACCGCCGTCACGCGGCGGGCGCGGCCGATGTATCCCACCACGATCGTGGGCCGCCCGCCGCAGGAAGACTACTGGCTCGGCAAGGCAACGGAGCGGCTCTTCCTGCCGATCATCAGGCTGCTGCTTCCCGAAGTCGTCGACGTCAACATGCCCGCCGAGGGCGTGTTCCACAATCTGGTGATCGTGTCCATCCGGAAGCGCTATCCCGGCCAAGCGCGCAAGGTGATGACCGGGCTCTGGGGCATGGGACTCATGATGCTGGCCAAGACGATCGTCGTGGTCAGCGAGCACGTGAACGTTCACGATCTCTCGGAGGTTGCCTGGCGAGCGACCGGCAACATCGACCCCAAGCGCGATCTCATGGTGATCGAGGGACCGATGGACGATCTCGACCATGCGGCCCTGCGTCATCGGTTCGGCGGCAAGCTCGGTATCGACGCCACCGAGAAGGGTGCGATGGACGACGTCACACAGCCCTGGCCGCGCGAGATCGTGATGACGGACGAGCTCCGGGAGCGCGTGACCCGGCGCTGGAAGGATTACGGGTTCTGAGCAAAGCGTCCCGCCTGCTCGACGCGATCAAGTTCGAGCACACGGCCTTCGCGCTGCCCTTCGCCTATATCGCCATGGTGCTGGCCGCCCGCGGCTGGCCCGGCTGGTGGACCGCGGCGTGGGTCACCGCCGCCATGGTCGGCGGACGGACGTGCGCGATGGCGACGAACCGCGTCGTCGACCGGCTCATCGACGCGCGCAATCCGCGGACCGCCGGACGTCATCTGCCGCAGGGCACGCTGCGCGCGCTGGAGCTTCAGGCGCTCGCCGCCGGCGGCGCCGCGCTCATGTTCGTGTCGGCCGCGATGCTCAACACTCTCTGCCTCGTTCTGGCGCCGCTCGCGCTCATGGTTCTGGTCGGGTACTCGTACACGAAGTACTTCACGTGGACGTCGCACTGGATTCTCGGCTTCACCGACGGCATCGCCGCCGCCGGCGGCTGGGTCGCCGTGCGCGGAGCATTCGACGCGCCCGCGTTCGTGCTGTGGTTCGCGCTCACCGTCTGGATCGCCGGCTTCGATCTGATCTACGCGTGCCAGGACGTGGACTTCGATCAAAGGAATCGGCTCCACTCGGTGCCCGCGCGCTTCGGCGTCGCCGCGGCGTTGAGGATCGCGCGCGTGAATCACGCGCTGACCGCGCTGGCGCTCGCGGCGCTCGGGTGGCTCGCGGGGCTCGGAGTGCTGTACTGGGCGGGCTTCATCGCCGTCGTCGCGCTGCTCGTCTACGAGCACTCGCTCGTGCGTCCAGACGATCTCTCGCGCCTGAACATCGCCTTCTTCAACGTCAACGGCTACATCGCGGTGATCGTGATGCTCGCGACGATTGGCGGACTATTTTGGTAGGGGGCCCCGAAATGGCCCCCTACACCCCCCGCGCTAGGGGGGTCCCGGGGGAGGCCTTTAGCCCCGACGACCCCCCGCACGGGGGGGGCCCGGGGAAACCGGGA
>JBGPTW010000016.1:0-61167 GCA_041490825.1 Methylomirabilia bacterium
CGCCTCGCGAGGCGACGACACAGCCGTGACGAGTGGGAAGTGCTCGGCGATGATCGGGGCGAAGGCGCCTGGGGTCAGAGGACCCCGGCTGCCCATCTCCCGCCGGGTCACCGGCCGGCGCGCGCGTCGTTCGTTCATGAGCAATCCGGGTTAACGCGATGGATGTGATCGTTCGCCGCGCCCGTCTGCGCCACCGCGATGACCTCGTCGACATCGGGATCGCGGGCGGCCGCATCGTCGCCATCGAGTCTCACCTGACCGAGAGCGCGGCGGAAGAAATCGACGCCGGCGGGAATCTCACCACGTCGTCCTTCGTCGAGCCACACATCCACTTGGACAAGGCGCTCACCGCCGCGCGCGCACGCGAGAACACGACGAACGCGTTCGAGGAATCGATCGCGATCATGCGTGAGATCAAGCGCGCCTATACGGTGGCGGACGTGGCCGCGCGCGCGACGCGCGTCATCCACGACCTCGTCGGTTTTGGCGTGACGTTCATTCGCTCGTACGTCGACGTCGATACCATCACCGGCCTCACGGCGCTCGAGGGCGTGATCGAGGCGCGCGAGCGTTGCCGCGGACTCGCGCACATCGAGCTGATCGCGTTTCCGCAAGAAGGCATCTTTACCGATCCTGGCACGGATGAGCTGATGGCCAAGGCGCTCGAGCGTGGCGCGGACGTCGTGGGCGGGATGCCGCATGCCGAGCTCATCGAAGCGGATGCGAACCGCCACACGGATCTGGTGTTCACGCTCGCGAAGCGCTTCGCCCGCGACATCCAGATGCACGTGGACGAGACGGACGATCCCGGCGCGCGGACGCTGCACTACTATGCGGTGAAGACGATCCGCGAGCGCTACGAGGGCCGCGTGAGCGCCGACCACGTCACGGCGCTGGCCGGCTACGACGACACGTACGCCGCTCGGATGATCGACCTCGTCGCGCGGGCGCGGATGAGTGTCGTGACGCTGCCGACCAAGCTGATGCGCGGCGGTATTCGTGACCGCCAACCGCAACGTCGCGGCATCACGCGGGTGCAAGAGCTGCTCGACGCCGGCGTGAACGTCGCCTATGGGCAGGACGTCATCCAGGACGGCTTCTTGCCCGTTTTCGGCACCGGCGATCCACTGCAGACGGGTTTCCTCCTCGCGTTCGCGGCGCAATTCCACACGCGGCGATCGATCGAGACGCTCTACGACATGGCGACGGTGAACGGGGCGCGCCTGATGCGCGTGTCGGACTACGGCGTCGACGTCGGCCGGCGCGCCGATCTCGTCGTCATCGCCTCTCCGTCAGTGCACGAGGCGTATCGGACGCAGCCGGCGCGCCTCGCCGTGATTCACGACGGACGTATCGTCGCGCGCGATGGCCAGGTCATCGAGCGCACGCCACCTCGGTTCCGGGGGCTGTGAGTGAAATCGAGGAGCGCCGCGGCTTGGCCGGGGCGCGCCGAGCGGTGGGGGGTATCGAGGAGCGCCGCGGCTTGGCCGGGGCGCGCCGAGCGGGGGGGGGTATGGGGGGCCATTTCGGGGCCCCCCATCTTTATCGAAACGCTGCGCCGAGGGCCGTGCGTGGATCGAGACACGGCCCGGCTTCGCCGGGACGTGACGAGCGCCGGGGGGCTTGGGGGGCCCTTCGAGGCCCCCCAATTTTACGAAAAGGCTGGCATGACGCGCTCGGCCCAGTCGCGCATGAAGCGCTGTTTGTCGTCGAAGTGCACGCTCATCCAGAACTGGCGCGCGCCGGCGTCGATCGCCCGCTCGATTGTGCGCACGCAGTCGGCGGGCGTGCCAACGATGGCGAAGCGGTCCGCGAGATAGTCGACCAGGCCCAGCTCGTCGAGCAACGCGCCGTTCCCTCCAGTCGGTAGCGAATGGTCGGTGAATACGTAGCGCTCGCCGAGCGTCCGGATCTTGGGCAAGAGCTCCGGAGGGATGTGCTTGCCTTCCGTGGTGAAGCGCGTGAGGTGATTGCCTGCCATGGCGAGCGACATCTTGATCTCGTTCACCGCCTCACGATAACTGGCGGCGATGTTGACGTCCGGCCACCACCAGCAATCGATCGAGTCAGGATCGCGCCCGGCCTCGACGGCACCCGCGCGCACCTGGTTGATCGAGTCGCGCACGATCTCGGGCAAGAGTCCCGTGCGAATGACGACGCCGTCGGCGATGGATCCGGCCAAGCGCAACGTCTTCGGCCCCGAGGCCGCGAGATAGATTGGTACGCGCAAGCGTGCCCACGTGAAGCGGGCGCGCTTGCCGCGATACTCGACGCTGCCTTCCGTGAGCAGGCTCCGGATGGCGAGCGCGTAGTCGGCGAGCTCGGCGAGCGAAGCGGCGCGGTGACCGATGTTGTATGCGGCGCTGTCGCCGCTGCCGATGCCGAGCAGCGTGCGATTCGGCGCGAGGTCTTCCAGCGTCGCGGCGGCGGACGCCGCGACGGCCGGGTGACGCGTGATGGGTGTGATCACGCGCGGGCCGAGGCGGATCCGCTCGGTGTTCGCGGCGCAGAGTCCGAGCGTGATGTAGACGTCGCGACAGATCGACTGCGAGTCCGAGATGCCGAGGACCTCGAAGCCGGCAGATTCCGCGGTCTTCGCCCACTGAACGACCTCCTGGGGCGGTGCGGTCGGCATGAAGTTGATCCCGAAGCGGACGCGCGGGGCACTCATCGGGGACGAGTGTACCGCTCGGCGACAGTCGGACGCTCACGGACCTTCGCCTGGTGTCGCAAATTCCGCCGTCGGCACATCGCTAAGATCCGCGCCAATCGGCAGGCGCGACCAGGTCCCGGGGTGTCGCAAAGGAGATCATGCGGCGGCATCGCATGAGGTTTCATGGCGAGCCGCTGCGCTTCGAGCGGCAGCGCGCCGCCGCCCGCGAACGGGTCGTGGAAGGCGCTGCCGAATAGTCGACGGCCCTGGTCACTCGGCCGACCGGTCAGGGGACATTCCCGAAAGTCGTGGGTTTGCGCGATCGTCTGGGTGTTCCGCGATTTGCGCTGTGTTCATTTCTGATGCAGAATTGAGTAAAATATGAGGGAGGTGACACTACGCCATGGCGAGAATTCAACCGGTTCTCACAGAGAGCGAGAACGCTCTGGTCGACCAGATGGCCGCCCTCACCCGCACCAAGCGGAGCGACGTGATCAAGAATGCGCTCGCGGTCTACCACTGGTTTCTCCGCCAGGCGGTCATTGGCGCGCGCGTCGTCGCCCGCAAGCCCAGCGGAGAAGAGATCGTCCTCGAGACGGCTGAACTGTCGCGGCTGGAAGGACAGGGTATCCTCCTGAGCCCCAAGGAGCTCGGCCTGCTGGCGAAGCGGCTGGCACGGGCGTCACAGCCCGGAGATGCGGCCCGTCTGAGAGAACGATTGACCCGCGGGTTCTACGGAATCTAGCTTGTGCCACGGATTCGCCGCAAGGACGTCCCTCCCGCACTCTTCGCGCATCTCCTCGATCGGATCCAGGAACGACGCATCGAGGCACGCCAGCTCGAATTGCTGGCTGCGTGGCTCGACGGGGAACCCGAAGTCCCGACTGGCCCGTGGTTCAAGCGCTTCCCCGGAATGACGGTGTGCGGCGAGGGCGATTTGATCAAGACATTCCTGCTGCCGGGACAAAGCCCGAAGGGAACGTCTGTCAGATAGCGGGCGCGCTCGAAATGCGCCCGCTCGTTCCCAAGCAGCAGGGAGACGATCACATTCGCGTCAACGACGCTTGTGTTTTTCTCGGATAACGGCCCCCCAAGCCTGATCGCGGGCGATGCGGAATGGTATCTTCTTCTTCGCGTAGTGCGCGAGGCTGCCGGCGACATCGTTCACCGGTTCGATGCGCACTTCGCCCTGCGCGCAGACGATGCGCACATAATCGGTGCCGAGCACAGCGCGCACCGCGCGCGGCAGCGTGATCTGCCCCTTGCTGGAAACCTTGGCGGTCTTTATCACGGCACGGAAAATGGCCCGGCTCCCTCGGGCGGGTGGCCCTCGCCGACTTTCACCGCTAACTCGTTCGGTCGAATCGGAACGTCCGTGATCTCGACGTCGTAGTCCGCGAGCGCGTCAGCGACCGCGTTCGCGATTGCCGCCGGGCCCGGCACCGCGGACCCCTCGCCCGTCCCTTTCAGACCGAGCGGATTCAGCGGCGAGGGCGAATCGCAGCTCGCGACGTCGATGCTCGGAACGCCGTCCGCGCGCGGCAGCGCGTACTCCATCAGCGTGCCGGTGAGCATCTGTCCCGTCGCGTCGTAGACGATCTCTTCCGTGAGCGCCGCGCCGATGCCCTGTACGGCACCACCGTGGCTCTGACCTTCCACGATCATCGGATTGATCTCGCGGCCCGCGTCGTGCGCCGCGTGGTACGCCAGCACCGAGACGGCGCCGGTCGCGCGGTCGACCTCGACGGTCGCGACGTGTGCGCCGGAGGCCCACGTCACGCTCTCGGGACTGTGATAGCGCGTGGCGCCAAGCCCTGGTTCGCCGAGCACGCGGACGGCGTCGGGGCGCTGCGCCATCGCGGCCAGCTGCGCCAGCCCCAGCGCGCGATCGGGCGCGCCCTTGACGTGCGCACGCCCGTCCATGACGACGACGTCGTCGGGATCGCACTCGAGAGCGTGCGCCGTTAGCCGTCTGACTTTGTCCCGGACGGCGTCTGCCGCCAGCGCCACGGCGTTCCCGACGATGACGGCGACGCGGCTGGCATAGGTGCCGGCGCCGGAAGGGAACCGCGCGGTGTCGCCGCCGGCGACGGTGACCGCGTCGAGCGGAACACCAAGTCGCTCGGCGCAGACCTGGGCGAGCGTGGTCTCGTGGGCCTGACCCTGGCACGTCGCGCCCACGGTCACGCGCACGCCGCCGTCCGGCTCCAGGCTGACGTGCGCGCCCTCGTGTGGGCCGATCGCCGTCGCCTCGTTGTACGTTGCCACGCCGATGCCGAGCAGTCGCCCCTCGCGCCGCGCGGCCTGCTGCCGCTCACGGAAGGTTCGATAGCCAGCCCGCTCCAGGACGGTATCGAGCATCGCCGGATAATCGCCGGAGTCGTGCACCATCGGCATCCCGTCGCGATACGGCAGGCCGCGGTCGTAGGGCATCTCGGCGGCGGTGATCAGATTGATGCGACGGAGCTCGACGGGATCGACACCGAGCTCTCTCGCCGCGATATCCATCAGCCGCTCGGCGACGAACGTGGCTTGCGGCCGCCCGGCGCCGCGATACGGCGCGCTCGGCACCTTGTGGGTGACCACGATGCGACCGCGGCACCGGAACGCGGGGAGCCGATAGAGTCCCACCAGGTGCGTGGCGGTGACGCCGGCGACGACGGCGCCGCGCGGCAGGTACGCGCCGGCGTCGATCAGAAAATCGTCGGCGAGCGCCAGGATCCTGCCGTCACGAGCCAGCGCGAGTGTCGCCGTGTGAAGCTGGTCGCCGGCGTGGGTCGTGCTGACGAAGCTCGCCTCTCGCGTGTCGGTCCAGCGGACGGGTCTCTGCAACCGGTACGCGAGCGCGGCAATGATCACGTCCTCCGGGTACACGGGACCCTTCGTCCCGAAGCCGCCCCCGACGTCGGGCGCGGTGACGCGCACGGCCTCGAGCGCGAGGCCAAGCGCCTCGGCGATGCGCTGCCGCACGCCATACGGCATCTGCGTGCTCGACCAGACGTGAAGGCTGCCCGTCGCAGGATCCCAGCGCGCAGCGACGCCGCGAGGCTCGAGTGGCAGCGCGGTGACGCGGCCGCATCGGAACCGCCGCGTGACGACGAGCGCGGCACTGCGCACGCTCGCGTCGACGTCGCCGGTCTCGAGCGCGACCGTCGCAGCCACGTTCGTGCCCCACGCCGCGTGAACGAGCGGCGTGTCGGATTCGACGGCGCGCTCGGGATCGACGACGGCCACGAGCGGTTCATAGTCGACGCGCATGGCAGCGGCGCCGTCAGTCGCCCGGTAGGGATCCGTGGCGACCACGACGGCCACCGGCTCGCCGACGAAACGCACGGCCCCGTCGGCGAGACCGGATTGTCGGTACGCCTTCACGGCGGCCGCGGGAACGACGGGCGGGGGCAAGGCGCCGCGAAGCTCGGGAAGCTCGGCGAGCGTGAAGACCCCGACGACGCCCGTATGAGCGAGCGCCGCTTCGGCGTCGATGCGCACGATCCGCGCGTGCGCGTGGGGACTGCGCACGACCGCGACGTGGAGCGCGGTCTCGAGCGGGACGTCGGCCACGTAGCGGCCGCGGCCGGTGAGGAAACGCACGTCCTCCCGGCGTCGGACCGGCTGTCCGATCATGTTCGGAACCCTCCACAGGAAACCGGGCCGCGAGGCTGACGTCGGCGATGAGCGGGGGTAGGTTACTCTCGCGTCCGGCGGCAATTCAAGAGCAGCCCCGGCGATTCGACGCGGATCGCCGGTCGCGCGCGATCGTCGCTGGCGCTACACTGCTTACTAGAGGTTGAGACCGCCATGAAAAAGCTGGTAGCGATCGTTGTGCTGGGAGCGGCGCTGGTCGGGGCGCCAGTCGGCCCGGCTCAGGCCAGCGGAGTTGCCGATGCTGCTCTGGCGCTCGGCGCGTTCGCCGTCTTCAGCCAGCTCTTCTGGAGTCCGCTGTGGGCGCGGCCGTGGTATGAGCCGGCCTACGTGACCTCGGGGCCAGTCATCTACTCGTCGCCGGCCTACAGCGCCCCGGCGCAGTATTACGCGCCGCCCGCCGCTCCGGCGATCCAGCGCGAGGTCGTCTACGCGCAGGGACGTTACTTGTTGTTCGGCGACGGGGTGACCACGGCCTACCAGTGGGTCTGGGTGCCGAATCCGCCGCCGCCTGGCAGCGCACCGCAGTAACGAGCACCCGATCGTCGATCATTGTGCGTTCGGAGCTCAGCGTCACCGACGCCAAGGCGCTGATGACGCGTGAGCACGTCCGACATCTGCTGGTGACGGAGGGGGACCAGCTCGTCGGTCTCGTCACGGATCGCGACATCCGCCTGAACCTCGCGTCGCCGGCGACGAGCCTGTCGGTATGGGAGATCGAGCCCCGAGGAATAGCCTGAATCCCTGATTGACCGTGGCCCCCCGAGCTCGGCTACAGCCCGAGAATGATCCGAACGCGCACATCGAGCTCGGTCATCAAGTCTTCGGGAAGAACACCGATCTCCTGTCGGAACGACTCGTTCGCCACAGCGATCAGTTGCCCAAGAAGCAGGTCGCTGTCCCGCGGCAGGCCGCCCTGCCCCTTCCGAACGCGGAGCCGGAGGATGCCAGCCTCTTCCACGAGACGAGTCGTGGCGGGGATCACGATCGTCGATGGATACCCCGCCTGGTTGACGAGGTCCGACTGCAGCGCGATCGCGGGCCGGAGCTTGCCCGGTTTGGTCTTCACGCGGGGATTGAAGTCCACGATGTAGATGTGGCCACGGCGGATCTCCATGGCGCCGCGGTTCAGCCCCGCGACATCCGACGAGCGACGCCGGCGGACCCGAGTTCGAGGTTCTCCTCCTTGTCGGCGGTCGCGCAACGGCGAACCGATTCCGCGATCTCCCGCCGGAGACGCTCCTCCTCAGTCTTCCGTTCGAGTGCCGTCAGCGCGATCCGGATCAGGCCAGACTTCGTCGGGACCCTCAGCTCCTTGCGCAAGCGCTCGATCCGGAGCTCTTCTTCCTTCGAAACCGCAATCGCTCCCATAATGTCACCCCTTATCGAATCGATAATACATTACATCATAAAAGAGGACCGCACCGGCGGGCGTATCATCGCGTCCTCCTTGTCACCAAACCACGTCGATCCGAGCGGGGTGTCGGTCTCGCCGATCGGTCATGGCGGGTCCGGATTATACTCTGGCGGTGTCCACGCCAGATCCAATGCTCCCTCGACAGGAGATCAAGATGGGTTTCGATCTGTCGGCGCCGTACGAAGTGGAGGAGCTCGACGTCCCGTTCGCCAGGCCCGGCGGCCTCGAGCTCCTGGCCCGCCTCTACCGTCCGAAGAGCGGCGCAACCGGGCCATTGGCCGCGGTGGTCGACGTGCACGGTGGCGCCTGGAATCAGAACGATCGCACCGTCGGCGCGCTCCATGGCCTCGGGCTCGCCGCGTGCGGCCTGGTCGTCGCCTCCGTCGATTTTCGTCAGGGCCCGGATCATCGTCATCCGGCGGCCAGTGCCGACGTCGCGGCAGGCGTGCGATGGCTGCGCCTGAACGCGAGCCGTCTTGGCGTCGACAGCCGGCGCATCGGGATCGTCGGCAGCTCAAGCGGTGGTCAGCTCGCAATGCTGGTGGCGGTGAAGCCCGGCGCACCCGAGCATGTCGGTACGCCGATCGTGCTGCCGGACGGGTCGCTCGATAGCTCAGGCGGCGACGATTCCGTCACGTTCGCCGTCGCGCTTTATCCGGTCACCGATCCGCTGGCGCGGTTCCGTTACGTGCTCACGCGCCAGGACGAGCCGGTTCCGCCGGGAGGGTTCAACGCCCCGCGGCTCATGGCGTCGCACCGAAACTATTTCGGCGACGAGGTCGCAATGGCCGCGGCCAGCGTGACGCGGATCGTGTTGTCGGGTGAGGCCAGGGCGCTTCCGCCCGTCTGGCTGGCGCAGCCTGAGCTGGACGACAACGTCCCGGCCGGGATCACGGAGGCGTTCGTGCGCGCGTACCGCGACGCGGGGGGCGACATCGAGCGCGTGCACTTTCCCGGCGCGCGTCACGGCTTCATCCCGCGGCCTGGCCCGGACACCGACAAGTGCATCGCACTCATGCGCGAGTTCATCGCGCGCCAGCTTGCGAGCGCGCGAGCGGTGCTCGGAAGCCGGCGTGGGTGTTGACGCTGGAGGAGCTCAGGGACCCGCTGCGGGCGGCCCAGGAGAATCGTTGAAGCCGCTCGAGCGACGAGTGGCCGTGGTCACGGGAGCCTCCCGCGGCATCGGCCGCGCGATCGCGCTGCAGCTCGCCGCGGATGGCGCCGACTGTGCCGTCCTGTATCGCCGCAACAGTGAGCAGGCGAAGACGGTGACCGCGGCGATCGAAACCCTGGGGCGGCGGGCGCTCGCGCTGCCCCTCGACCTGGCCGAGCCCGGCGCAGTGGCGCCGGTGTTCGAGCGCATCGGGGCGGTCTTCGGTCGCGTCGACATCCTGGTCGCCAACGCGGCGGCGACGGCGTTCCGGCCGATCCTGGAACAGAAACCGCACAATCTGCAGCGGACGTTCGCGATCTCGGTCGAGGCCCTCATCGCCGCGGTCCAGGCGGCGGTACCGCTCATGACCGGTGGCAGTGGCCGGATCGTCGCGATCTCCGGCATCGACAGCGTTCACGCGATGACCGGCCACGGCGCGCTGGGTGCCGCCAAGGCGGCGGTCGAGAGCCTCGTGCGAACGCTGGCGCTCGAGCTGGGGCCGCGGGGCATCACCGTCAATGGTGTGAGTCCGGGATTCATCGACACCGATTCGTCGCGTACGTACGTCGAGCAGGGGCTCGGCGGAGACTATCGGGACGCGACGGCTCGGCTCGCAGCGACCACGCCCGTCCGCCGGATCGGAACTGTCGACGACGTCGCCGCGCTCGTGAGGTACCTCGTGAGCGACCAGGCCGGATTCTTGACGGGCCAGACGATCGTCATCGATGGCGGGCGGACGATCGTGTCACCCCTGAATGACCTTGGCTGCCATCGGTGAATGTTCTAAAGACGAAGCGGACGCGAGAAGCGCGAGGTCAGCAGCCAACGCGTCCCAGACGTCCTGAGAAAGGCGCGAACTCCATGAGGCGACCGGCGCTCCTCCCCGTCCTGTTCGGTGTGGTCTTGCTGGCACTCGCGAAGATCGTTTCCGGCTGCGCGACTCCGACGACCAATGGTCTCGGCGCAGCGGCGCCGGCTTCTCCGCCGGTCTTCGAGGTCGATCCGTTCTGGCCCAAGCCGCTGCCGAACAACTGGCTGATGGGCCAGGCCGCCGGCGTCGCGGTCGATCGGCAGGATCAGATCTGGGTCGTGCAACGGCCGAAGACGCTGACCGAAGACGAGCGCGGCGCGACGCTCAAGCCGCCCCGGTCGCTCTGCTGCGCGCCGGCGCCGGCAGTCCTCGCGTTCGATCAGAGCGGAACGTTGATCAAGAGCTGGGGCGGACCCGGCACCGGGCATCCGTGGCCCGACAACGAGCACGGAATTTACGTGGACGACAAGGACAACGTGTGGCTCGCGGGCAACGGTGCAAAGGACGGCATGATCTTGAAATTCACGCGCGACGGAAGGTTCCTGATGAAGATCGGGGATCCTGGGGTCGTCGGGAACGATGCCGACACGCACCATCTGAATCGCCCCGCCAACATGGTGGTCGATCCTTCCACGAACGAGCTGTTCGTCGCCGACGGCTATGGCAATCATCGCGTCATCGTCTTCGATGCCGACACCGGCGCCTACAAGCGCCACTGGGGCGCCAACGGCCTGCCGCCGGGCGATTCGCGCGTGATGGGGTTCGGCAATCCCGTGCACTGCGTGCGCCTGTCACACGACGGCTTGCTCTACGTCTGCGATCGCATGCACAACCGCATCCAGGTATTTCGCAAGGACGGCACGTTCGTGAAGGAGTTCTTCGTCGCCCGGGAGACGCGCGGTAACGGCGCCGTCTGGGATCTCGGGCTCTCGCCGGACGCCGCCGAGACGTTCCTCTACAACGCCGACGGTGAGAACAACCATGTGTGGATGCTGCTGCGCGAGAGCGGCAACATCCTCGGCACGTTCGGCCGGAACGGCCGCTCGGCGGGGCAGTTCCACTGGGTCCACAACCTCGCCGTCGACTCGAAGGGGAATATCTACACGACCGAGGTCGACACCGGCAAGCGCGCGCAACGCTTCGTGTTCCGCTCTCGCTGAGTCGCCCGGCGGACGCGGGATCGCCGGGAGCTGAATGTGCCTCCCGGCGATCGCCGGCGCGCGCCGCTCGCTCAGGTTACTTGAACTCCATCTTGAGCACGCCGGGACTGTACGCGTGCCGCACCTGGGCGTTGTCGAAGACGGCCAGGCCGAAGGCATACGGCTTTCGTGGATCACTGAACTGCACGTCGTACTGGCTCCCGGTGACGAGCTTGCGAGAGAAGACGAGCGTCCACACACCGTCCTTCCACGCGGACTTCACGCTGATGTCGGCGCGATCACCGGTGAAGGGCGCGACCACGATACCGGGAACCTCGTCGCCGGCCTTGTACTTGCTGTCGTCGAACGGCTCCTTGTCGGCGTCGACGATCCAGTAGGGTGGCGCCGGCCGGTTGCCTTTCAACGCCCACTTCGGTCCGTTCTTCGCGTCGTTGACGTTGTCGTTGTAGCCACCGCCCGTCTTCGGATCCGATTTGCGGCCGGCTTCGGGCGCCTTGTCCTTGTCGTAACGGGTGTCGTCGAGATACTGGTCGTCGAACTGGCCGATCGAGCCGGTGCGCACGCTCTTCCAGTGCCAGATGTCCGCCCGCTCACCCGCGTTCGGCAGGTACTTGTTGCCGACGGGCTTGCCCTCGCCCGTGTGACAGGCGGCCATGCAGCCCTTCGCCTCGAAGGCTGGCGAGCTGATGTTCCAGATCATCGCCATCTTGTCTTCGTAGTACGTGTTGTTGTCCCCGCCCTTGTCGTTGGGATCCTTCAGCTGCTTCCACGAGCCGTCCGCCTGCTTCACCCACGGACTGCGGCGCGCGCTCTCCGTCGGGTCCTTGTACTGAAGATGGAAATAGATCGTGTCGCCCGTGTAGACGGAGCGGAGCGTCGCTTCCGTGGTGCCGCCGGGGAGGTTCTTCCCGCCGACGAGCTTGATGGTGAGCGGCGTGGCGGTCTTCCACGTCTCGTCCATCGTGGTGTCGAAAGCCGGCGCCGCCGCGACCTTCTTCGAGACCAGCACGTTTTTCTGCTGCGCGTCCGCCGGGCTCACGGCGAGTCCCAGGACGAGAGCGGCGGCTGCGACCGTGGCCGAAATCGTCCACATCCAGTGCTTCATGTCCGATTCCTTTCTTCGGCTTGCCTGTGCCGAACGATCCGTTTGCACGCTTTGGTGCACTGGATGTGCCACGCCTAACTCTTTGGAAAATCGAGCGACCGTGTGCGGAGGCACACGATCGGTGGGGCGTCGACGGTGGCGAATGGGGCTCGGATGCCGCACGCGACCGGTCTACCTCAGATCGCGGCGATGATCCCGCGGACGACACCGCCGACGGCAAGTGCCAGCACGACGGCAAACGCGGAGATCGCGGTCGCGCGCCACCAGCCGAGCTCGCGCGCGAGAACGGCCACGGTGGCCGCGCACGGGATCCTGTCGCTCATCGACCGGAGAGGGCTGCTAGGATGCTGGCGATGATTCTGAACCAAGGGACGCCGACATGACCAGAGGAACGCGGCCGTTCCTGCGAGAAACGGGGCCGTTCCTGCGAGAAACGGGGACGTTCCTGGTAGGAACGCGGACGTTCCTGAGAGGAACGCGGACGTTCCTGCGCTGGTGGCGAGCTCTCCTTGGCGCTCGTGATGCGTCCACCCCCGTGGCCGATACGCGCACTCGATGGGGCAAGGCACCTCATCCCGCCGAGGAGATCCGCTTCCTCCACGGTCCCCAGCCTCGAAGCTTCGAGCTCGCGCGCGCGATCCGGATCTTCGTCGAGCTCCTGCGCGGGTTCAGGGCGCTCCACTTCGTGGGGCCGTGCGTGACCGTGTTCGGGTCGGCGCGGTTCAGCGAGGAGCATCCGTATTATCGGATCGGCAGGGAGCTGGGCGCGGAGCTGGCGCGTGCGGGATTCACGGTGATGACGGGCGGAGGGCCCGGGATCATGGAGGCCGTGAATCGCGGCGCGAAGGACGTGGGCGGGCGCTCGATCGGCTGCAACATCGAGCTCCCGCGGGAGCAGCGACCAAATCCGTACCTCGACCGCTGGATCACGTTTCGCCATTTCTTCGTCCGGAAAGTCATGCTGGTCAAGTATTCCTATGCCTTCGTGGCGCTGCCGGGAGGCTTCGGCACGCTGGACGAGCTGTTCGAGACCGCGACGCTCATCCAGACCGGAAAGATCCAGGAGTTTCCCCTCGTCCTCATCGGCACGGAGTACTGGCGCCCGCTGGTGGCGTTCATCCGCGGCGACCTGCTCAAAGCCGGGACGATCGACGCTGTCGATGCGGCTCGGCTGACAGTCACGGATTCGCCGGCCGAGGCGGTGCGCTCGATCAAGGCGACCGCGTTGCGGCGATTTCATCTCACGTACGGGCCACGTGCCCGTCGCCGCTGGTTCCTCGGCGAGTGACGGGCGTAACGCGCGCGTGCGGCTCCCAGCTAGCGAACAACTTCTACGCGGCGTCTCCACGCGGGCGCCGTCGATGTGGGTCGCATGGGGCGAGCCACGCTGCGAGCGGACACTCCGCGGCGAGGAAGCGGCGACGGCAACATTCCTCGATGGCGTCAACGAACACCTCGTGGCTCAGCACCGCCGCTCGACCGTCCAGAACCCGGCTGGCGGCGACAGGCAGCGCTCTCTCGGCACCGGGCTCGTAGGCCGCCTCTTCGAGCACCGCCGCGGCGAGCGGGCAATCGACGTCCCGTTCGGCAACATCCCGCGCGGCAGCGGCGGCCGCAAGGACGTAGACCTCATGGTCTCCCGCGCGCGCCGCCCATAATCGTTCGACGCGCTTGGTCGGTTTCCTGGAACCACGACCGCGCGTCGCCCCGAACATGGCGTGTGTATCCATCTTTGGGCATTGGCGCGACTGGTACCGCACAGTAAAGTTCCGCACGGCCTTCGTCTTCGCTGAGTGCCGGAACGCACACATCAGCTCGGACGTCATTGGCGCGCCGATCATGAAGCTGCGATTCGACCGAGGAACCATCGTGTTGGCCGATCCGCCGAACGGCGTGAACCTCGCCGCCGCACCGGGAGTCCTATGGGACCGTCGCGTACGCGCATATCGCGCGCCGGCAGGCAGGTACTCCGACCTCAAGCGCTGGCTCCTCGCGGGCGGCGTCCGATTCCAGGACATCTCCCCTCGTCCGCGATCAGTGCCGGAGGGATGGTCGGACGTCGCGCTGCGCCCTTATCAGGAGGCCGCCCTGTCCGCGTGGAACCTGGCTCATCGACGAGGTGTCGTCGCGCTCCCGACGGGCAGCGGCAAGACCCGGCTGGCGCTTGCCGCCATGCAGCGCACCCACTCGAGCGCGCTCTGCCTGGTGCCGACCCGTGTGCTGCTCGATCAATGGTCCCGAGAGATCAGCACCGTGTATCGGGGCCCGATCGGGTGTTATGGCGATGGCGTACGCCGGGTGGCGCCGGTCACGGTGGCGACCTTCGAAGGGGCATATCGCCACATGCCGGAGATCGGAGATCGCTTCGATCTCCTCATCGTCGACGAGGTTCACCATTTCGGCGGTGGCCTCCGCGACGAGGCCCTCGAGATGACGATCGCGGACGCTCGCCTCGGCCTCACGGCAACACCCCCGCGCGACGCCGGCGCAGCGACCTGCCTGGCCGAGCTCGTGGGTCCGACGGTCTTCGAGCTCGCCGTCGCCGATCTCGCCGGAGGATTTCTGGCGAGCTTCGACGCGATCACACTGCACCTCGATCTCTCTCCCCAGGAGCGCTCCGCCTACACGAACCTGAGCGCCCTCTTCAACGGCGTCTACGCAGAGTTCCGGCGGGCCGCGCCCGACGCCACGTGGGCGGACTTCAGCCGACACTCCGCCCGCTCCCCGGCGGGCCGCCGCGCCCTGGCGGCGTGGCGCCAGATGCGACGGCTTCTTTCGTTCACGCACGCCAAGCGTCGCGCATTGCGATCCCTGCTCGAACGCCACAGAGACTCCAAGGTGTTGATCTTCACCGCGGACAACGACACCGCCTATGCGATTGCTCGCGAGCACCTCGTCATGCCGCTCACCTGCGACATCGGGCGCCAAGAGCGCGACGAGGTGCTCGGGCGCTTCCGCCGCGGCGATCTCCGAGCGCTCGTTTCGGCACGAGTACTCAACGAAGGCCTGGACGTTCCGGACGCGGACGTCGCCGTCATCGTCGGGGGCGCCCTCGGAGAGCGCGAGCACGTGCAGCGGGTCGGTCGGTTGCTGCGGCCGGGTGAGGGCAAGCGCGCCGTCGTGTACGAGCTCGTCACCCGGAACACCATCGAAGTCGGTCAGGCGCGGAGGAGACGCCGCGGGCTTGTTACCCGATCGTCTGGTCAGCTATAGCGTCGCGGGACCCCTCGTGGTTCCTCACTTCCTCGGGGAGCACGACCATCCGTGGTTACGAGCCCTCCTCGAGGAGCATGAGCGCTTCATCGGACGATCCCAACGCGATCTGGATGCCCGGCTCCACGAGCCACTCCCGTCCGAGAGCCCCCCTGGGAAGCTCAAGCTGGCCATCCACGTGCTCGCGCGGCTCCGGCGCAGCCATCGGAGCGCGGCCGTGGTGCCGCCCAGGCGCGCGCGGGCGCTGGTCTTTATGGAGGCGGCCCGGGCATCCGAAGCGCCACCGGCCGTGCTGTCCACTGTCGCCGCCTCGCTGGGGGTGACCGTCGCCGATCTGCGAGATTCGCTGTTCGCCGACCTCCCTGGCGAACGGCTCGTCAGCGCGCCGGGACAGCCCTTGTCGCCGATGGAACTGGCGCTACGCAGCAACCTCGCACTGGTTCAGAGGCTCCTGTTCCACGCGACGGCGCTCAGGATCGAGGTGGACGGGAACACGCGGGCGCTGGTCCGCCACGCGAAGTGGCGTGGACTGATCTGCACCGTCGCCGAGCGATCCGGGCAAGGCGGCGCGTCATTGGAGATCTCGGGGCCGTTCGCGCTGTTCCGGAATACCCGACTCTACGGTCGCGGGCTCGGCGAATTGATCCCCCTCCTCGCGTGGTGCCCGCGCTTCCGCCTGCACGCGGAATGCGTGCTCGATGGACACCGCCTGACCCTGCAACTCGCGACGGGTGATCCGATCTTCCCCGCCACCGCGCCGCGCCAGTACGACAGCCGCATCGAGGAGCGCTTCGCTCGTGAGTTCCGCCGGCTCGCCCCAGAATGGGATGTGGTTCGTGAGCCCGAGCCGATCGCTGCTGACCGCACGCTGATCTTCCCGGACTTCGCGCTTCAATATCGCTCCGACCCAGGCCAGCGGTGGCTCCTGGAGATCGTGGGCTTCTGGACGCCGGACTACGTGGCGCAGAAGCTCGCGCGGTATCGACAGGCCCGCGTGTCGAAGCTGATCCTCTGCATCGACGAGGCTCGAAACTGTGCCGAGGCCGATCTTCCGGCCGGGGCGCTGGTCGTCAGATTCCGGCGCCGTGTGGATCCGGCGGCCGTACTCGATGCGATCCGCTCGGCGGAGCAGCGGTGCCCGAATTGACACACGCTCCTTCGTCCACGTCGCGCGGGGCCCTGCCTCGCAGGGTCTGACCACGACTCCTGTTCCGTCGCTGGAAGAGACGGCCTCCGACATCGGGCTCTCGCCGGTGGGGAAGGGGTATGCGGAGCGCGAAAGTGGGAGGCGCGCGCTACGGAAGCCGACTCAACAGCTCGAGGGCTGGGCAGGCGCGGATGTCCTCCGGGCTCACGAAGTCCTTCGTTCCCACCGCGGAGACCTGCCATGCTTCGGCCGCGGGGAAGCGGAGCTTGAGGTAGCGGAGACCGCGGTCGATGGAGGTATCCGTCCACTTGCACTCGATGAAGTGCGTGGGCCGTCGGCCCTCGACCACGACGAAGTCGACCTCGCGACCGTCCACGTCGCGCCCCTCGGTATCTTGAAGGAAGTGCACCCACTTGAGCAGGTGTGCGCCCACGAGGTTCTCGAAGCGTTGGGACTCTCCGGGAACGACCGACCAGTCGAGGTGATAGTGCTACGAGTATTTTCGAGTCTGGTCAAGAATACACGCGAGTATTTTCCACCGGACGTCAGGCGCCCGGCCGCTGAACCGATCCAGTCGCGGCCTCGTCGTCCTCGACTGAAGAGCGTAGAAACGTGAAGGCCCTTCCGGGCACCAGGAGGAGGCATGCACCGGATCGCGATCCTCGACGACTATCTCGACGCCGCGCGTTCATGCGCGGACTGGAGCGTGCTCGCAGGCCGGGCGACGACCGACGTCCGTCCGTTCCGAGAACGCCGTTCAGGCGGTCTCGCGGTCGTTTGCGCCACGGCGGGGGCCCGTCTAGCGTGTCGCGTCCGTTCCGAGAACGCCCTTTATTGAGGTAGGTCCCGTGACCATACACGTAGATGGGACGATCGCCCGTGAGTTCACTATACGAGGCGTCAAGGTCGATAATCAAGGCGCACCCTGGGGTGTCGCGACTGTGTACGCCGTAGTGGAGGAGTGAGCGATGAAACACGCAAGACAGTTCCATGTTTGGTACCGCTCCAACGGAGAGATCGTCGGCGTCGGGGCCGTGATGGAAGCCGCTCCTGAACGATTGCGCGTGGCTTCGGCATCAGACGCCACGGAACAACTTTACGTCCTCCAAATCGATCGTCATCGTCGCGATGTTGCTGTGGGGCGGGGCGCGTTCTCGTTGAGTTAAGAAGGGTCGGGGCCAAACGGGGCGGCAGTTCATCGAGGGATGGCTAGCCTAGCACGACGGGAGTGGGGTACCATGCGCGGCATGACCACACTCACCGTCGAGTATCCGAAGGATTTGAAGGAGCACGTGGGGAAGGGACTGGGGTCGTCGGAGTGGATGACGGTGGACCAAGCGATGATCGACAAGTTCGCCGACGCCACCGGGGATCACCAGTGGATCCACGTCGACGTCGAGCGGGCGAAGCGGGAGATGTCGGGCGGCAAGACGATCGCGCACGGGTATCTGACGCTGTCGCTGGTCCCGCGCATGGCGGGCACGCTGGTGACGATCACGCATCGCAGCCGCGGCATCAATTACGGGTCCAACAAGGTGCGCTTCACGAACACCGTGCCCGCCGGCGCCCGCATCCGTCTCCGGCAGCGCATCGCTCAGGTCGAGGACGTCGCCGGCAACGGCGTGCGCGTCACCTCCGAGGTGACCGTGGAGATCGAGGGCCAGGAGCGCCCGGCGCTCGTCACCGAGATCATCGGCGTGCGTTACGGCTAGCCGGGATGCAGAGATACGGCCTCCAGATTCTCCTCGCGATCAGCGTCTGGGGCGCGGTCCTCGTCCTTCTCCTCGCGTTCCCCGAGTATTCCGACACGCTTCGGCGGCTGAGCTGGTTCGGCCGCGGCGTGACACCCGGCGGGGCGCCGACCGCACCGTCCAGTCAAGATCAGTGGGTCCGCGACCTGTTGATGACGGCGCACAACCTCGTCTACTACATCTGGGTCGTGGGCGCGGTGGCCGTGGGCGGCGCCAGTGCGGTGGCGTTCTTCATCTTCCAGTGGTGGTCCCAGCACAGCGAGATCCTGCGGACCATGAGCTCATGGCAGGACACGGTGAAGGCCGCCGACACCCTCATCAGCGAATCGGCGAAGGAGCTCGAGCTCGACATCATCGCGATCGATTTCAGGGACCCGAAGTTCCGTCGCGACTATAGAGACCAGCTCGCGCGGCTGCGCGACAAGTTCTCGCCCGAGGAGTTGGACACGAGGATCGCGAATCTCGCGATGTTGCGGCCGATCCCGTCGACCCTCTACCTGCGACTCGGCAACTATTTCCGATTCCGCGCGGCTCAAGCGTCGGAGCCGCCGACGGCTGACGGCAGCGAGATGGTTCTGGAATTCTGGTGGTCGGCGATCCGGCGATACAACAGCGCCCTCGACGTCGCGAAATCGGAGGCCCGGCGGCAGCGCAACTACACGGAGGCGTATGCATCGCACGGGGTCGCGGTCTGCCTTCTGCAGCTCGACGATCCGCGTCGTGCGTTGGCCTACGCGAAACGCGCGGTGGCTGCGATCGAACGGGAGCGGGCGGACACGAACGTCGCCAGCGTCATGGCGACGTATGCACTGGCGCTGATGTCGACAGGGCAACTCGCCGAGGCCGTCACCGCGTTCGAGAAGGCCCTGGCCAGAGCCCGCGGACCGCATGCGGAGTCCAGCTACAATCTCGCGTGCTGCCTCGCCAAATCCGGGGATCAGGCCAACGTCGGTCTCCGCGAGGAACTCTACCGCCGGGCGCTGCAGCACCTGGAAGGGTTGTGCGACGGTGTTCGGTCGACCGAACTGTACGTGGTCGAGGAACTCGCGACCGACGGAGACTTCGTCGGGATGCGGCGTCACCGGGAATTCGGGCCCGCCCTGGCTCGAGTCACGGAGGCCCTGCTCGAGAAACTGAGGTAGCCTACTTCTTCTTCGTCGTCATATTTGCATTCTACCGCAAGTCCACCGGCACGTACACCCCGTTCGGCGCACGCGTCAGATCACCTCGCGGGCTCGGAGCACGTCGATCTCCGCGGCGCTGTACCCCAGCTCTCCGAGAATCTCGTCGGTGTGCTCGCTGGGCGTCGGCGCCCGGTGGCGGAAGTCGCCGGGCGTCTCCGACAGATCGACCGGCGTGGGGGCGAGCGGTGCCCGGCGCGGCAGCCCGCGATAGTCGGTGTCGCGCAGGAGACGGGCCGCGCGAGTGTATACTTCTCAGTAGACACTCATACGGGGGCAGAGAATGCGCACCGCGACGGCCAAGGATCTCAGGCAGAAGACGTCGGAGCTGCTCGACAACGTCCGCCGGGGCCGGGAGGTCGTCATCACATACCGGGGAAAGCAGGTCGCCGTTCTTGCTCCCCTGGATCGGATGACTCATAAGGAGCTCACGCCCACCGCCTTCGGCATGTGGCGACGGCGCAGGGACATGCGCGACGTGAAGCGGTGGCTGGACAGCCGACGCGCGTCGCGGTCCCCGCGGTGATCGTCGACACCGACATTCTCATCTGGTACTTCCGCGGCAATGAAGCCGCCCGCCGCTTTTTGGCCAGGGTGCCCTTTCCTGAGCGCACGGTATCGGCTCTTACCGTGATGGAACTCCTGCAGGGCTGCCGTGACCGGCGCGAGACGCGTGACACGACGGTCTTCGTATCCGAGAACCTCGCGGCCGTCATCCACCCGGACGAGGCGATCTCGCGGCGTGCCATTCAGCTCCTGGAGCTCTATGCCCTGCGAGCCGGATTGCGAGTGGTCGACGCGCTGATCGCGGCCACGGCCCTCGAAAGCAGCGTGGCCCTGGCCACCGCCAACGTCCGGCACTACCGAACCATCACGGGCCTGTCGGTGGTCGGCTTCCGGCCAGGACCGTCGTCCTGAGCGACTGCCATTCCCGGATCCAGCAACCCGTGCGGACCTCGAGGCCGAGGGATGCCGGGATCAGCGGATCGATTCGGCTGACGTGATGAGGGTGAGGAAGAGGTTGCGGGCGGCGGGGTCGTGAGTGACGAGCTCTTCGGGGTGCCATTGCACGCCGAGGACGAGCGCGCTGGCCTCGGAGATCTCCACGCCCTCGATGACGCCGTCAGGGGCCGGGTTGCTCGCGCTCATTCACGTCTCGGGGGGCGGTGCCGAAAACGGCCTTCATGTCGTCTAGCCGCGCGCGAAGTCGATGTAGCCGCGCTCCACGTCCGTCGAGATCAGCTCGACGCGGACGCGGTTGCCGACGTCGAGGCCGGCGAAGCCGCGCACCACCCGGCCTTCCACCGGCGGAGCGAGGATGCGGACCCACGTGCCCTTGTCCGAGGCGCCGGTGACGATCGCGTCGAAGCGCTGGCCGATTCTCGGCTCGAGGAGTAGCGCGGCCGCGGACTTCCCGACCTGACGCTCGACCTTCTTCGCCGCGTCTTCCTGCTGGGTGCAATGCCGGGCCAGGTCATCCAGCTCCTCACGGGTGTACGGCATGCGCCCGCCGGCGATGGCGGCTTTCAGCAACCGTTGCGTGATCACATCCGGGAAGCGCCGATTCGGGGCGGTCGAGTGCGTGTAGTCCTCGACGGCCAGGCCGAAGTGGCCTGAGACCGTCTGTCCGGGCACCTCGACTTCGTACTCGCCGCGGCCCATCAGCTTGACGATCGTGAGCGAGAGATCGGGAAAGCGCACCGGGTCGGCCTGCCGGCGCTTCACCAGAAATGCTTCGAGGGCCGCCGCGTCGGGCGCCGACGGTAGCTGCTCGCCAAGCTCGCTCGCCACCTCCACGATCCGCTCCCAGCGCTCGGGCGAACGGAGCACCCGGCGGAGCGAGGGCACTCCGCGCGCGGCGAGATATCGCGCCGTCACGCCGTTGGCCGCGATCATGAGGTCTTCGATGAGCTCCTTGGCGCGATTTTTCTCCTCGACGCGGAGATCGGTGAGCGCGCCGTCCTCGAACACCGCTCGCGATTCGGTCGTCTCGAGGCTCAGCGCTCCGTGCTCGTGCCGGACCGCACGTAGCGCCTGGGCCGCGCGGTCTTGCAGCCGGAGCTGCTCGTCCAAGCCGGGAGCGCTCGCCACCCGACCTGGCGCCGGCCCCTTGCCGTCGAGCCAGGCCGCCACGCTGTTATAGGCCAGCTTGGCGTGATTGACGACGAGCGCGCGGTAAAGATCGGAGCTGGTCAGGGCCCCGTCCGCATTCACGACCATCTCGACGACGAGCGCCAGGCGCTCCTGGTCCTCGCCGAGCGACGTGAGGTCGGTCGAGAGCCGGAGCGGGAGCATCGGAAAGATCTCGGCGGCCGTGTACACCGAGGTTGTGTTGTGCCGCGCATACTCATCGATGGCCGAGTCCTTGCCGACGAGGGCATCGACGTCGGCGATCGCGACGAGAAGCTTGAAGGCAGCGCCACCGGTCGGCTGAGCGACGGAGAGCTGATCGAGATCGCGCGAGTCGTCGTTGTCGATGGAGACCCAGGGCAGCGCGCGCAGGTCGCGAAGGGTCTCGGTGCCGGCGGTCGCCGGCCCGGCCACCGCGTCGCGCTCGGCGATGGCGGCGGCGGAGAAGTCCGGCTCGAGCCCACGCTCGAGCATCACGCGATGCGCGATGGCGCGGAGATCGTGGTGATGCGAACGGCCCGCGCGGCTCAACGGGTCACGGCAAGGCTTGCCGGACGAAGCGCCCGGCGTCGAAATCTTCCGCGACCCTGCTGTCCTGCTCCAGCAGCGCGTCGCTGTCGATGTCGGCGAACTGCAGCGCGCCCATGTCTGCGAACGCCTTCCGGACGGTCGGGCCCCAGAGCCCGATGTCCTTCACCGTCGGCACGATCCGGCTGAAGAGCCGCTTGCGGAAGAGCTGCATGTTCTCCGACGCCATCGTGGCGGCGACGCACTGGTCGAGCGGCAGCCCGAGGTTCTCCCAGAGCTCACGCTGGTTGAACCGATCTCGCATGTGATAGCAGGCTTCGACCACGAACTTCTCTCGCTCCGCCCGCTCGCCGTCGCTGAGCTGCGGATAGAAATCACGGAGCGCGAGCCGCCCGAACGCGACGTGCCGTGCCTCGTCCTGCATCACGTAGGCGTTCACGGACGCGGCCAGACGATTCTTCGCGTAATCGCGAATGCGCTGGAACGCGGCGAGCGCGAGGCCCTCGATCAGGATCTGCATGCCGAGATACGTCATGTCCCAGCGCCGGTCGGTGAGGACCGTCTCGAGCAGTGCCTTCAGCCCGGGCGTGATCGGATACGCGATACCGAGCTTTTCGTTGAGCAGCCGGGCGTAGGCCTCGACGTGGCGGGCCTCGTCCATCACCTGTGTCGCGGCGTAGAACTTGGCGTCGAGATCAGGGACGGTCTGGACGATCCGGGCGGCGGCCATGAGCGCGCCCTGCTCGCCGTGCATGAACTGCGAGAGCGACTGAGCTTGCTGGTGATGACGAAGCCGAACCTTCTCCTTGTCCGTGAGCCGCTCCCAGATCGGCGACCCGTAGATCGGGATGAGCCGGTCGTCGATCTCCTGAGGATTCTCGGGATCGAGATCGAGCGACCAGTCGATGCGACTTGCCGCGTCCCACTGCTGCTTCTTGCCCTTGTCGTAGAGCGCGAGCAGCTTGCTCCGCTCGTCTTCGTACTCCCACGTGAACGACGTCTGGGTTTCGCCCTGCAAGGTCCAGCCGGTCTGTTCGACAGGGAGCTGGTACCGGTACATGGTCGCCATGCTTGCCCTCCACGGGTGCGTCCGCGCGCCTCACGGGTGCGTCCGCGCAGCCTGGGCTATTCTAGTGGCTCGACGCCAGGGAGGCGAGTAGAGTCGCCGGGGGGTAGTGGGTCAATTTGAAACCCGCTCGGTTTCGAGCAGCCCGACGATTTCCTCGATTAACCAGACGTGCGCCGCTACGCCTGCCTCCATCGCCGGGGTCACGCGGAGCGTCTGGTGGATGCGTGCGAAGTGCTAGGATGTGAAGGTACCCGGCTACCTAGGAGCGCCCTAGGGGGAGGCAACGGCGATGCTCGGACTCAGGACCGCCGACCGGCATACCTTAGTTGCCCTGTGTTTTCGCGGGGAATCGGAGTTTCGGGCTGCCGCGAGGCGCGCAGCAACGACGAAAACTCCGGTCGAAGTGCCAGGTAATTTTACGTTGATCATTCCAGCGTCCGCGATTCCGCTGTTCGACGGCCTGAAGTACGACCGCGTGCCCGTCGCTGACCCTGGCAAGATCAACGACGCTGAGCGGTCTGTCCTCCGTCGCCGAATCCGCTGAATCCCTGGGTTCGGCTAACGTTTTTCCTTCCAGTCACGGGACCGAACGAGACCACCGCATACATCCGCGTGCTGGATGATTTGAGGCGCCGGCCAGATATCAAGGGGTTCACGACAAGCATTGATGATCCCGTCGCCTTCCGAGGCTGGTACCTGTCCGAAGCGGGATGGATTGATGACGATATCGCGCTCATCTTTGTGGATCGTCCTGGGCGAGCAGAGGATCAGGATTCGGAGACCGCCAAGTTAGCCCTGACCGTCAAGGCCATGATCGCCCACATGTATCTACAAGAGGGCGCACCGCAGGAAGAGTTGTGGTGCACGGCCGAGCAAATCTACTTGTTCTGACCCCACCGTGCTCGCGCTGCCTTCTTCGCAATAGCCCTCCGCTTCGTCGCGGACAGCTTCTTCGCCCGAGCCTTCCCGCCCTTGAGCCCTCCGAGCCGACCCAACGCGACAGCGGCGGGATTCTTCGCTGACTGCTCAGGCTCGCGCCCCTCGCCCGTCGCGATGACGTGCTGGACGGCGCGGAAGGCGGCGATGTTCGGGTCTGTCGTCCGGCCTTTGCTTGAGCGCTTTGGCATGACCTGAGTATGCCATACTCCGGAATGGGGGAACTCCGGAATGAGAGCACATGAGCTAGTGGAATGCCGCTCGCCATTGCCATCGTGTCCGCTGGCCAAGCGGGATGGACATACGGTCGTGTCCGGATGAGCTGGCGAGTCGGTGTCGACATCGGGGGCACGTTCACCGATGTCGTGCTCGCGGAAGAGCCGAGCGGCGCGACCGCGGTCGTGAAGGTCCCGACGACGCCGCGCGATTTCGGCCGCGGCGTTCTCGATGCCCTCGACGTCGCCGTGCGGGCTCACGGCATCGTGCCCGATCGCGTCCGCTTCCTGGCTCACGCGACCACCGTCGTCACCAACGCCCTCCTCGAAGGGAAGGGCGCGCGGACGGCCCTCGTCACGACCCATGGCTTCCGCGACGTGCTCGAGCTTCGCCGGTCGGCCCGCGCGAGCCTCTACGATCTGTTCCAGGACGCGCCGGCGGTCCTCGTGCCGCGCCATCATCGACTCGAGGTGCGCGAGCGCGTGGACGCCCAGGGTGCGATCGTCCGGCCGCTCGAGATCGAGGACGTGGACGACGCGATCGATTTCATCAAGCGGCACGACATTGCCGCCGTCGCGGTGTGTCTGCTCTACTCGTTCTTGAACGATGCCCACGAGCGAGAGATCGGTTGCCGGCTTCGGGCGGCGCTGCCCGACCGGCTGGTGTTCCTCTCGTCCGAAGTGTTGCCGGAGATCCGTGAGTTCGAGCGCGCCAGCACGACGGCGGTGTGTGCCTACGTGGGACCGCTGCTCGGCTCCTACCTCGGCCGGCTCGAAGCCGCCGTCACGGGCCGGCAGTTACCTCCGCCGTACATCATGGGCGGCAGCGGCGGTCTGTTCACGGTCGGGGAAGCCCTCCAGATGCCGGCGATGGTCGTGGAATCGGGCCCGGCCGCCGGCGTGATCGCCGCGGCGCTCGTGGGCCGCGAGCTCGATCTTCCGAACCTGATCTCGTTCGACATGGGCGGCACGACGGCGAAGGCGAGCCTGATCGAGGGCGGCGAGGTCAAGACGACGTCGGAATACGAAGTCGGTGGTGCCGGCAACGTGCGTCGCTGGCTGCATGGCACCGGTCATCCCATCCGGGTCCCTGTGATCGACCTCGCCGAGGTGAGCGCCGGTGGTGGCAGCATCGCGTGGATCGATCCGGGCGGCGCGCTGCGCGTGGGGCCGGAAAGCGCCGGCGCGGATCCCGGTCCGGTCTGTTACGGGCATGGCGGCGAACGACCGACGGTCACGGACGCTGATCTCGTGCTCGGCTATCTCAACCCGGTGGCGCTCCTCGGCGGCGCGTTGCCGGTCGACCTTGCGGCATCTCGGGCGGCGATCGAGGCGTGCATCGCGCATCCACTGCGTCTCGGAGTGATGGAAGCCGCCGCCGCCATCGTGGACGTCGTGAACGCCAGCATGGCGGGCGCGCTGCGAATCGTCTCGGTCGAACGCGGGTACGACGCACGGGACTTCGCGCTCGTGGCGTTCGGGGGCGGCGGTCCCGTCCACGCGGCACGACTGGCGCAGGAGCTGGAGATCCGGCACGTGATCGTGCCGCCAATCCCCGGGGGATTTTCCGCGTTCGGGCTCGTCGCCAGCGACGTCCGGCGAGACTACGCGCGGACGTTCTACACCTCGCTCGCGACCGCCAGGCCCGACGAGATCCGGGCTGCGTACGAGGCGATGGAAGTCTCGGCTGCCGCGATGCTCGATCGGGCGGGTGTCGCCGTCACGGACCGCGAATTGGCTCGGTCTGCCGATCTCCGCTATCGCCGGCAAGCCTACGAGCTGACCGTCCCCGTTGCCGGCGGTTCGATCACCGCGGCGGCGATCGCGGGGCTCGCCGCCGACTTCCACGACAGGCACCGGATGACGTACGGGCACGCGAGCCCCGATGAGCCCGTGCACCTCGTGAACCTCCGCGTCTCGGCGATCGGGAAGCTGACACGCGGAAGATTCGCGCACGGTGATCGGGGCGCCGATCACGTACGTGCATCTGCGCGAGGCGCCATTCCGGCGGGGCCGCGCGTCGCCTACTTCAAAGAGACCGGCCTCGTGCAATGCGACGTCTACCCACGTGAGGCGCTCGAGCCCGACGTCACGCGCGACGGGCCGGCGATCATCGAAGCGATGGACACCACCGTGGTCGTGCCGCCGGGCTGGCGGTTCCGCGCCGACCGGAGAGGGTTCATCGCCATGGAGGCCACGGCACATGTCTGAGCGGGACCCCGCGACGTTCGAGGTGGTCAAGAACGCGCTGTACTCCGCCGCCGAGGAAATGAAGGTCGTACTCGCGAAGACGGCCTATTCGCCACTCCTCAAGGTCGCCGGCGATTACTCGTGCGGTCTCTTCGACGTTCGGGGCGAGATGGTCGCGCAGGGACCCGATCTCCCGATTCATCTCGGGTCGATGCCGCTCGCCGTGAAAGCCGTGATCCAGGCCTGGCGTCGCTTCGACCCGGGCGACGTGTTCATTCACAACGACCCCTACTTCGGCGGGAGCCATCTGCCGGACGTGAACGTCGTGACGCCCGCGTTCGACGGCGCCACGCTGCTCGGCTTCGCCTGCGTGCGCGCGCACTGGCCCGATATCGGGAGCGCGGTTCCCGGAAGCTACGGCGCGACGACGGAGATCTACGGCGAAGGCCTGCGGCTACCGCCGGTGCGGCTCTACGCCGCGGGCTCCCTCAATCGGGACGTCGACGCCATCATCTTCACGAATGTTCGAACGCCGGACGAGCGCCGGGGCGACCTGCGCGCCCAGATCGCCGCCAACCACCGCGGGGTCACACGCCTCGCGGAGCTGGCGCGAAAGTACGGGACCAGCCGGCTGCTCGATATCATGCAAGCGGTCATCGACTACTCCGAGCGGATGATGCGCTCGATGCTGAGACGGCTGCCGGACGGTACCGCGAGCTTCGAGGATTTCTGCGACGGCGACGGGATCATCGAGGACGGCGAGAAGGAGGATGCGACGTTCCGGATCCGGATGCGGGTCACCAAGCGAGAGGATCGACTGATCGTCGATTTCGCCGGCACGGACCGCCAGGTGGCCGGGCCGATGAATGCGCCGCTGGCCGTCACCGCGTCCGGTATCTACACCGCCGTGAAGATGGTGGCCGATCCCACCGATCTCGTGCCGCCGAACTCCGGCTGCTGGCGGCCCATCGAGCTGCAAGCGGAGCTCGGCACGGTCGTCAACGCGGTTTTTCCGGCGCCCGTGGTGTATGCCAACCATGAGATCTCGCATCGCGTGTGCGACATGCTGTTCGGCGCGCTGGCGGCGCTCGCGCCCGACCGTGTGATGGCCTGCTCGCAGGGTACGTCGGCCATCGTCACGCTCGGCGGCGTCGACTACCGCAATGGCGAGCGCTACGTGAGCTACGAGACCATCAAGGGCGGCTTCGGCGCGCGCCCGACGAAGGACGGCATCACCGGAGTCGCGGCCGGGATCTCGAACACCATGAACACGCCGATCGAGATTCTCGAGATGAGCTTCCCGGTGCGCATCGAGCGCTACGAGATCGTCCCGGACAGCGGCGGCGCCGGCCGTTATCGTGGCGGCTGCGGTGTGGACCGTGTGTGGCGAAGCCTCGGGGGCCCGATTCAGGTCAGCGTCTGCTGTGAGCGGGCGAAGTCGCCGCCATTCGGGCTCGCCGGTGGGCGTCCCGGCGGCCCCGCCCGCGTATCCGTCGTCGCGCCAGACGGCAGTGATCGCGAGCTGAACAGCAAAGCGACGTTCACTGTTCCTCCTGGCGGTGAGGTGTGGCTCCGCGCGCCAGGTTCGGGCGGCTTCGGTCCACCAGGCCAGCGCGATCCGCAGCGCGTCGAGGACGACGTGATCAATGGTTACGTGTCGCCGGACGCGGCGGTCGCGGATTATCAACAGACGGACGCGGCGCGTCTGGTCTGTCCGGCGTGCGCAAAGCGAGCTCGTTCCCTCGCGCTTCCGTAAGGCCCGAGCGGCACGCCCGTCCTATACGCAGGAGGGACGGGGATGGCGAAGCATTTCCGCGAGATGTCGCCGGGTGTCTGGCATCAGTACCGCCCCACGTCAGTCGTGAATCCGTCCTGCTCGCGCTGTGGCGACTACGACCGCGGTGGTGAGCGGCGCGGCTGGCGGTGGCGGTGGGCTCAAGATGGATTGGCGGAGCGACTCACCGAGGCGATCTGCAGGCGGTGGTACGAGCGCACAGAGCTTCGAATCGTCTCTTGAATTGCGCTCGAGGAAGACTGACCGTCAGCCGTCATGGTACCCGCACCGTCGTGGCGTCGCCAGTCGCCGAGATCGTGAAGGTTCCGTCAGCGGCCGAGTTGTACGTGTAGCTGCTGCTCCAGGAGGCCGGAGGCGTGGGAATCGCAGCCATGAACGCGCCCGCCGTCTGGCCCTGCGAGTTGGTGCCGGAGGCTGTGATCTGGTCGATGGCCGTCGGCAAGCTACTGTAGTGCGCGTTGTACAGGGAGACCGCGGAAGACATCGCCTTGACGTCAGCCTGCGCCTTGGCGATGCGGGCGTGGGCCTGCATGTTACTGAAAAGCGGGACGGCGATGGCCGCGAGGATCCCGATGATCGCGACAACGATGAGCAGCTCGATCAGCGTGAAACCCCGCTCCTGCCGCATCATCCTACGAAGTCTGAGCATGGTCCCTCCAGCATGCGAGTCTGATGCGCATGGATAGGGTGAACTAGTTAAAAGGACTGCATATTGTCTGCCGAGGCTCCGAGCGCCCGAGGTTGACGCGCAAGTCAGCGCAATTCCTTACGTGCCGGGCCGTCGTGGAGCGGGCACTAACGCTGATGAGCAGGTGGGTGACGAAAAATGTCAGGCGGTCACCCGGAATCAGTCGGTATCGGCCTTCGCTTGTTCGCGCAGCACGTACTTCTGAATCTTCCCGGTCGACGTCTTCGGGAGCGCTCCGAACACGACGTGTTTCGGCACTTTGTAGTGCGCCAGGTGGTCGCGACACCAGGCGATGATTTGCTCGGCGGTCACACCGCCGGCATCGGGCTTGAGGGTGATGAACGCGCACGGTGTCTCGCCCCACGTGGCGTCGGGCCTGGCGACGACGGCCGCTTCCATCACGGCCGGATGCCGGTACAGGATCTCCTCGACTTCGAGCGAGGAGATGTTCTCCCCGCCCGAGATGATGATGTCCTTCGAGCGGTCCTTGATCTCGACATAATTGTCCTGGTGCCAGACCGCGAGATCGCCCGAGTGGAACCAGCCGCCGCCAAATGCCGCGGCCGTGGCGCGAGGGTTCTTGAGATAACCCTTCATCACCGTGTTGCCGCGCATCATGATCTCGCCGACCGTCTCGCCGTCCTTCGGCACCGGCTGGAGTGTGTCCGGGTCGGCGACGATCATCGACTCGAGCGTGGGATAGGCCACGCCCTGGCGCGCCATCAGCGCCGCGCGCTCGGACAGCGGCAAGCCATCCCAGTCCTCTTGCCACGCGCAGAGCATCGAGGGGCCGTACACCTCGGTGAGGCCGTAGAGGTGCGTCACCCTGAACCCCATCGACTCCATCGCTCTGATCACGGTCGATGGCGGCGCCGCGCCCCCCGTCGCCATTTCGACGACGTGATCGAAGCGACGCTTCGCCTCGGCCGGGGCGTGGACGAGCATGGTCATCACGATCGGAGCGCCGCACATGTGCGTCACCCGATGGGCCTCGATGGCCTGGAAGACGAGCGCCGGGTCCAGCCGGCGCAGACACACGTGCGTCGCGCCGACGGCCGTGACCGCCCACGTGTAGCACCAACCGCTGCAGTGGAACATCGGGAGCGTCCAGAGGTAGACGGATCGTGGCGATAGACCGAACGCGATGGCATTGCCGAGCGCGTTCAGATAGGCCCCCCGATGATGGTAGACGACGCCTTTCGGATCGCCGGTCGTTCCGGAGGTATAGAGGAGACAGATGGCCTGCCACTCGTCCGCCGGCGGGCGGCCGACGAAGTCGGGATCGCCTTCTCCGAGGAGCGCCTCGTAGTCGGTCTCGCCGAGCAGCGCCGTCGTCCCGGTGTCGTCCACATAGAGCGGATCGTCGATGTCGACGACAGGGATCTTTCGCGAGAGCCGCCCCAGCGCGTCGGCGATCGTCCCCGAGAACTCACGATCGGTGATCAGGAGCTTTGCGTCGCTATGGTCCAGCATGAAGGCGATGGTCCGGGCATCGAGCCGATGATTCAGCGCGTTGAGCACGCCGCCCGCCATGGGAACGCCATAGTGCGCTTCGAGCATCGCCGGCACGTTCGGCGCGATGACGGCGACGGTGTCGCCGCGTCCGATGCCCCGTTGCGTGAGCGCCGAGGCGAGACGCCGGCACCGCGCGTAGAGCTCGGCGTAGCTGAAGCGCTGGTCACCGTGGATCACCGCGACTTTCCTGGGATACACGGTCGCCGAACGAGCGAGGAACGAGAGCGGTGTCAGCGCAACGTAATTGGCGGCGCCACGATCGAGGTCGACGTCGAAGATGCTCATCGGGATCCTCCGTCTGTCCCGAAATTGTAGGCGATTCACGAGCGTGGAGGCACCAGCCTTGCCGCGTAGGGAAGGCGGCGCCAAGTGAACGAGCCGCCCACGCGTATCGCCTGGTACGTGAATCGCGAGACGCGGTTTCCGTTCGGCCGCGTGTCGCCTGATGCCGGGCGGTGGCAGCCGATCGGCTTTCCGCGACCATGGCCGGATCGGCCGTGGATCTTCGGCGTCATGGTCGCCTCCGCCAACGGCGTAGTCGCGTGGCGGCGCCGAGGGCCGGCGGACGACCCCGTGCGAACGATCCTTGGCGGTGACGACCGATCCGAGCGGATCGCCGACCGCCGGCACATGCGCTTCCTTCGTTCGATGGGAGATGCCGGTGTCGGCGCCCAGACCGTTCGCGAGCAGCCGCGCCTCGTGTTGACGCCGCAGGAGCCGGGCGACGAGCCGGCGTCAGAGCTCTACGCGTTCCGCACGGCCCATGGGCTGCCGTATCACCCGAGGAACGTCGTCTATTCTCTCTTCGGGCGCCTCCCGCTCGCGCATCCGATCTTCAATACGAAGGGGCTCGAGGCGATCATCGTGACGTCAGCGGCTGGCGCCGTCGAGCTGGCCGCCCGAGGCGCTTGCGAACGCAACCTTCAACTCGTGGTCGAACCTCTCCTCGACCCGGACGGACTCAGGCGCGTCCACCAGCGGCTCTTCGCCGAGCACGGCGTGCGCTACCTCGCGTGTGAGGGCGGCGACACGATCCTGCGTGCCCTGCACGGCGCCGCGTTGCTCGATGAAGTCTTCGTGACGGTCACGGACGTGGTGATCGACGTCTCGGTCCACGATGGCGTTCTCCAGATCTTCGATTTCGAGTCCGAGGGCGCGGAACTGATCGCCGAGGGGAAGATCGCTCCTGACAGTCCGTACACGTTTCGGCGGTGGCGGTTCTCGCGGCGCTGACGACGATACGTCATCGTCGAGCAGACCCGGGGCTCAGGCCGCGAGGCCGTCGTCGCAGTCGTCGTCCGGTTCTTCCTGGAGGGCGCAGCCGATCGCGAGAAGTGTCAGCTCGAAGTCGCAGGGACGCACCAGGACACCATGGCGTCGCGTGGTGCACGGGCCGTGCCCTCGGAGACCGGTACGAACTACCGCGCGGTAGACGGTGTTGCTTCGCTGCCGGGGCCGAGCAGGCGCTCCATGGCGTCGACCAGACGGTCGACGCGTTCGTCCAGCTCCTGGTCCGTGAGGTTCGCAATCGGGTGCGGAATGTCGAGGAACGGATAGCCGGCCATCCCCCAGCTTGCGGCCATCGCCTCGCCGGTAGGGCGGAACGGCGTCGTGACGACCGCAATGGCCGGCACGCCTTGCTCTTCCATCAGGATTGCGTCGAGCACACTGCTCGAGCTGCAGGACCCTCAGTCGCCGATGCCGGAAATCACCAGGTCGCTGACGTTCTTCAGCGCGTCGATCTGCCCTTCCTCGATGGAGTGGCTCGGCGAACGCTTGCGGCTGAGGAGGGCGACCGTCGCGCCATGCTTGTCACGCAGGCGTGCCGCGAGGCGGAGCAGCAAGGTGTCCGAGTTGAACTTCGTGTTCTCGACGAGCCCCAGCCGGAGCCCATCGAGACGGGTCGGGCGTGCCGGCAGTCGCAACGCGCGGGGAACCGGCGAAGCCGTGGGATCGAAGATCGTCATGGGTTCTTCTCCCGCGCGCTCACGCTGGCGCGCGATCGATCCGGGTCGTGATGCTGCGAGTCCATTTCTTGCCCCAGCCCGGGAGACATGCCGACCAGCTCCCGGCCTGTCCCCCCGCGCACACGATCAGCACGTCCTCCGGCGCTTCGAACGCGTGCCGCCAGGTCGTTTCGTCGTCGGACGTCACGTCGCCCGGGAGCCGGCCGGCCCGCTTCAAATCGGCGACGCGCTGGCGGGCGTGCTCCACGAGGAACCGTTGAACCTGGCGCCGGCTCCAGCCGCTCTTCCGGAGCAGCTCGCTGTGCTCACCGGCGAAGACCACCAGCGACTCGTTGAATCCCTTCACGTTGGGCGACCCTCGGTGGTACAGGGTGTCGGCGACGCCCGTGAGCAGAGGCTCCGGCGTGCTCGCGAGCTGATTGTAGACCTGCGAGAGACTGTTCGAGGCGAAGACGGTGACGGTGCTCTCGTCGGGCCGAAATCCGCGCTCGACGTGTAAGGGCTGCCAGGGATGATCCTGCTCGTTCTCGGCAAAACAGAACGCGTACTTCCCGGGGTTGCCCAGCGTGGCACGATCGAGCAAGCCTGGCCGGGTGTTCATCACGTTCATCATCACCAGCCGCACGGCACGGCCGATGGTGGCATTTGCCCGATGGCCTTGACCGAACGCGTTGTTTCCGGAGTTGATCCCGAGCGCGGGACCGATCGGACCGTTCACGATGAGGACCATCGCGGACCCGCCGGTACTGCTGGCCGGTCCGTGGTACGCGAAGTCGGGATGGCACAGACCGTTGAGCGCGGCCACGATGACCGGCAGGTATTCGGGACGGCAGCCGGCCAGCACCGCGTTGATGGCCACCTTGCTTGCGGTGACGACAGTGTTGCGACCCGGGATCTCGCCGATGATGGCGTCGGCGAGGAGCCCGGCGCCGCTCAGCATCTCGCCGATCGATTTCTCCGAGGGCGGGACGACAGGCAGCCCGTCGGTCCACCCCGCGGCATAGTAGGCTTCGATCAGCCGCGCGGGATCTTCTGACGTCATGGTCGCGGTCGCGGGATCCTGGCCCGCTTCACGGCGCGCAGGATAGCACGTCGACGTCGGCCCTCGAGTCAGCTGCGATCGAGGGCGGTCTGGATGGCGGAATCGAGCTCGTCGGGGTGCACCGGCTTGAAGAGACAACGGTCGACACCGAGCGTTTCCATCCGGACGTGATCGTCGTCGCGCAGACCCCAGCCGGTGATGAACAGAATGGCCACGTCCCGGTCGATGCTCCGGATCCGCTCGACGAGCTGCCAGCCGTTCACTCCCGCCATCCCGACGTTGCTGATGACCAGATCGAAGCGTCCGCGCGCATACTGCGCCAGTGCGTGCGCGCCGGTGGTCGCGGTGGTCACCGAGTGTCCACGCGTCTGCAGAAGCGCGGCGAGCGAGTCCAGCACTTGTGGTTGATCGTCGACGATCAGCACGCGCGCCGCCCGGCGTGGCTTCGGCGCTCTCGTCGTTGGCGCCTTCTCGGCATCTTCCATGACGGCAGGAAAGGTGAGCGTGAACGTCGCTCCGCGGTCCGGCTCGCTGTCGACGCGAATGTCGCCACCGTGACGCTTCACGATGGAATAGGCCATCGAGAGCCCGAGCCCCGAGCCGCCTTCCCCCTTGGTCGAGAAGAACGGTTCGAAGGCCCGCCGCCGCACGGCCTCCGTCATGCCGATGCCCGTGTCCGCCACGGTGACCGTGACCATCGCCTGATGACTGGTCCGCGTCGCGATCGTCAGGGTGCCGCCACGCGGCATGGCGTCCATCGCATTGAGGATCAGATTCGTCACGGTCTCCGTCAGCGCGGCCGGCCGTCCCCGGACGGTGGGCACCGCCCCGAGCTGGAGCCGCATCTCGAGCGGCCGGTTTTCCTGCGCCACGCGCTCGTCCCAGCGGGGCCGGGTGATGGCCACCGCGTCCTGCACGATCTGGTTGAGATCCACGAGAATGAATGGCTCGTCCGGCCGGAGCCGCGCGAACTGCTGGATGCGCCGGACCGTCTCGGAGCCGTCGAGCGCGGCGGACTCCACCACGTCCAGCGAGCGCTTGATCATCTCGGTGTTCTCGGGGTTCAGCTTCATGAGCTGGGCATAACCGAGGATCGCCTGGAGCAGGTTGTTGAAGTCGTGCGCGATCCCGCCGGCGAGCTGCCCGAGCGCCGTGAGCTTTTCGGATTGGTGGAGCTGGTTCTCGATCTCGCGCTGCAGGGTCACGTCCCGCACGATCGCGATGAGGCCCGCGAGGTTGCCCTCACGATTGCGGAGCGCGGACAGGGTGACGGCCAGGGAGGCGCTCGACGTGTTGCCCGTCAGCGCCGTCGTCTCGAAGGCATGCGACGCCGCGCCGCTCGCCAGCCGACCTTTTGCGTCCTCGTAATCGGAGGGCAGCAGCACGTCGGCGATCGAGCGTCCGATCGCCTCGGGCGCCGACAGGCCCAGGATCCGCTCGGCGGCAGGATTCCACCCGGCGATCTTGTCGGAGGCGGAGACCGAGATGATGGCCTCGCCGGCGCACGCGATCAATTGTTCGAGTGACTGCTTCGTCGCGTCGATTTGCCCGTAGAGCCGCGAGTTCCGCAGCGCGATGGCGAGGTACTCGGCGAGCATCTCGAGCAGCTCGCGCTCGCGCGGATCGATCGCGCGGCCGGAGCGCCGGTTGTCGATGGCGAGGTGACCGAGAACGCCCTCGGCATCCTCGATCGCGCAGGTCATCTGCGCGCCATCGCGCGACGGCTCGAGGGGGCCGGGCCCCGGCACGATCCTCACGGAGTCGTAGCCGAGCGCTGCGCGGATCTGCTCGGTGATGGCTGCCGTCAGATCCGCGAGATCCAGCTGGCGAACGATGCCGCGCGAGATCTCGCGAAGGATCGACAGCTGCGTGACGCGCAGCGATTGCTCGGCGGTTTCGTGGCGCGCCGTCTCTTCGAGCACGCGGGTCTTGGCCGAGAGGGCGCGCATCTCCTCGACGAGCCGGGCGACCTCGGTCCGCCGCCCGAGGTCGGTGCCCCGCCGCGCCAGCGCGCGACGCACCACGTCCTCGAGATCGTGGCGGGAGAACGGCTTGATGAGGTACTCGAAGGCTCCGTGCGTCAGCGCTTGTCTCACGGTGTCCAGCGAGGCATAGGCGGTGATCATGACGACCTCGATCGCGGGATCCAGCCGCTTCACGCGGCGCAACGCTTCGAGGCCGTCCATCTCGGCCATCTTGATGTCGAGGATCACGAGATCCGGATGGAACTGCGGGATCTCCTCGAGCGCCGCACGGCCGCTGTCGGCGGTACGGATGTGATACGACGGCTTCAGCAGCATCCGGAGCGACTCCCGGGGCCCCATCTCGTCGTCGACGACGAGGATTCGCGACTGGCCGGCGGGCGGGGCGACGGCGCTCACGTCTCGGCGGGAAGCGTCACCAGGAAGGACAGCTCGTGCCGGCCCTGCCGCAGGCGCAACTGACCGCCCAGCGCCTCGACGATGCGCTGGCTGATCGCGGGCCCCACGTGGATCAGGCTTTCCTGCGCCATCTGCACCGGGTCGAAGAGCGTGTGCAGCTTCTGTGCGCCGACCTGCGCAGTCCGCGAGCCGACCAGCACCCGCACGGTGTGCCCGCCGTCCGCTTCGGTGTGCCGTGCGATGGAGATCGAGACCTGCGCGGGCTCCGGAGAGTTGTGCGTGAGATACCAGACGAGATACGAGAGAGCCTTCCTGAACTGGCCCGGATCCGTGCGCAGGAGCAACGGTCCCGCTTCACCCGTCACGTCCAGCTCCAGCCGGCGACCGGGATTCTCGTCGCCCGACTGGATCGATGCAGCGAGCTCGTCGACCAGGACGTGAGCGTCCACCGTGCTGAAGTGTAACTCACCGTCACTGACCAACCCGGCAAGTTTTTCGAACACTTCCACCAGGCGGCGCACGTCGCGGCGCACGACCGTCGAGAAGTGCTTACGGAACTCCGGCTGGTCGAAGCGCTCCTCGATGAGCTCCACGAACGTGTTGATCGAGACGAGGGGATTCTTGATCTCATCCGCGATGCGGGCCACCACCTGGGTCAAGAGCTCCCGCTGCTCGGCCTGCCGCTTCTGCGTCGCCAGCTCCTTCCGCGCCGTGAGGTCCTCGAACACGAGAACCGCGCCGAGCGGCGTCACGCCATCCCCATGGATTGGGTACGTCGAGACCTCGATCCAGAGTCCGCGGAGCGCGAGCTGGATCTCCGAGCGGCCCGTGGCCTGGCCCGACGACAGCGTGGCGAACAGCATGTCGCCGAGCGGCGAGGGCAGGATTCGCAGGTCTTGACCCACGACGTCGCGGGCGGCCAGACCGAGGATCTGCTCCGCCCGGCGGTTCATGGTGCCCACGCGGTGATCGCGGCCGATGGTGACGACGCCGTTCGACATGTGCACCAGAATCTGCTCGTTGAACTGCTTCTCGCGCTCGAGCTGATAATGCAACGCGATGTTCCGGAGGCTCGTGGCCAGCTGGGTTGCCAGATCGAAGAGCGTCTCGATCTCGTGGGGGCCGTAGCTGCTTCGCACGACGGGTTGACCCAGCACGAGCGCGGCGACCAGCTCGGCGCGCGCCAGCAGCGGAACGGCGACCACGCCGTGAACGAGCTCGAGCTCGCGGGCGATGGCCGGATCGTCGATGTCCTGGCGCCGCGCCGGACGGCCTTCGAGCGTGAGCCAGCGCAGCAGACCGCCGGTGGCTGGCAGATGAACGGATTCGACGATTGGTGATGGCAACCCCCGATGCGCAACCACGCGAAACGCTTCGCCGCTCTCGGTCGGCATCAGCAAGGCGATGCGCGTGGGCCGTACGAGCTCGCCAATCGCGTCGAGGAACGTCTCGAGCACGCGGGGCAGATCGAAGCCGGCCGCGAATGCGCGCGTGAACTCCTTCAGCACCCGGGCCAGCGTGACGCCGTCCCACGGAGGATCCGTCGCTGCCACGGACGGCGGCGTGGCCGCGCTCGCGCGCCCTCGCAGGTCGGCCATCTCACGCCCCAGCCGGTGCTTTTCGGCGGCCCGCTCCACCGAGGTCTCCACATCCCGATCGGTGAACCCGGGACGAACCGTGAAGTCGGCGAGACGTTCTGCCTCGTTATCGGCCTCGATGAGGACCGTCACGGTGGCCGGGCTCGCTTCCTTCAGTGTCGAGACCAGCCGCGCGGCGCTCCGGCCGTCGCCGGCTCGATCCACCACCGCGATGTCGATGTCGAGGAAACGCGCGAGCTTGATCGCCTCCGCCTCCGCGCCCACCGCGAAGACAGAGAACGCGGCCAGCGCCCGTTGCAGGCGCGCTCGTCGCGCGTCCTCCGCCGCGATGATCAACACCGTGTTCATGAGGTGGCGGGCGCGGCTACCGAGGTCGCGGTCGGGAACTCCACCGCAAAGACCGCGCCGCCCCCCGCACCGTTCGCCGCCGAAAGCTTCGCATGATGCGCCTCAGCGATCCCGCGGCAGACGGCGAGCCCGAGTCCAGAGCCGCGCTGCTTGGTCGTGAAGAACGGATCGAAGACCCGGTCCAGGATGTCGGTCGGGATGCCGGGCCCGGTATCGGCCACTTCGATGCGCGCGTGGCCCCCGTCGCAGCTGAGTCGGACCGTGAGCGTGCCGTCGAGCGGTGTGGCCTCGAGCGCGTTGATGAGGAGATTGAGGAAGAGCTGCTCGATCTCGCCGTGATCACCCAGGACGGGGAGGTCGTCACCCTCGATCATCGCGTGAGTCGTCACGCGCCGCTCCTCAAACGCTGGTTGCATGAACTCCAGCGCTTCCATGAGGGGCTGGCGGACGTTGACGATGTGCAACGGCCGCTGCGCTGGGCGCGAGAGAATCCGCAACCGGTCCACCAGGCGCTCCATCCGGCGGATCTCGCGGTAGACCACGCGTCCGAAGTCTTCGATGAAGCGGCTGTCGTCGCGACGGCGAGGGATGAGCTGGGCGAACGTCTTGATGGCGACGAGGGGATTCTTGACCTCGTGGGCGATCGCCGCCGCGACCGATTCCAGGTAGCTCACGCGCTCGGCTCTCCGCCGCTCGACCTCCAGCTCCTTCACCGGGGTGAGATCGCTGAAGACGGCAACGGCGCCCAGCACGCCGCCGGCCTGATCGCGCAGCGGCGACGTGGTGCAGATGACAGGGCGGCTCGTCGTGCCGTCCGGCAGCGCGATCTCGGGCTCCGTCCGTGACACGCCATCGCGGACGGCGACCGCGAGCGCATCGCCCAGGCAGGCCGGTAAGACGCTCAGGTGCTGACCCCGGGCCAGGTGGGCCGCCAGCCCCGTGAGCTGCTCGGCGGTCGGGTTGACCATTGTGATCTGACCAGCAGCATCGACCGCCACCACGCCGCTGTTGATGGTCGCGACGATGTTCTCGATGTATTCGTTCGCGAGGACGACATCGGCGTAGAGTTGCGCGTTCTTGATCGCGATGCCGGCTTGATTCGCCAGCGTCATGAGGAGATCGAGATCCTGAGGATAGAACGGATCGCCGGACAGCTTGGGCCCGAGCACGATGGCGCCGATGACAGCGTTCTCGGAGAGCACGGGCAACACGAGCGCCCAGTTAAGGCGGGTGAGCTCCGCGTGAAGGGTCTGCACGGGCGCGGTCTTGTTGAGTCGACTCAGATTTTCGGTCACGATAACATCGGGACTGACATCGAGGAAGCTCACCAGCACGTCGGGCGCTTGATCTGGCGCGTGGAATCGAGTTCCCGGATGACTTCGTGCTGGATCCCGCTTCTTTAAGTGATGTTTCTGCCTGATGTACAGCGCAAAGCCTTCGGGCTGAGTGGAGTCGTGAACGGTTTCTTCTATGAATCGAAAGAGTAGTCCAAGATCCAGGACCCCGGTCAGTATGCGGCTCGCCTCTTTGATCGTACGACGGAAGTCGGCGTGCCTTCTATAGACATAACGATCCAGAAGTGCCTCTGCAACATCCCTTGTCACAGGAACGAGCAGAGCGACTAGAGCAGTGGCCAGCAATAACCCGAAGACCTCGGTGGGTTGTACGTCGCGCGAGAGCCGTGGCCACAGAAGCATCACAAGCATTGCTACGGGAACTAACGACATTATGGTCGCAATCACGATCGTGAGACCGCGATGGATGAATAGTGTCAGCTCCATCAATCGATGCCGAATTATGGCGTGAGCTACAAGGATGATAAGCGAGAACGTAAACCATGGTCCGGCCCAGCTGTACGTTGATTTACCAGTGAAGAATGGAAGTAGCAAATTCGTTGTGACGCCGCCAGCAACTGAAATCAATACTCCGAGGCCCAGATATCTGAGTTGTATGCGCTGTCGGCCACTGGCCCGGCGCCATTTCAGAGTCAAGGCGGTAAACGACATCACCCAGGCGCCGACGATATAAATAGCGAAACCTGGATATAGTGGCCCGGCAGTTCGAAGCACCTCCCCGTCCACGAAATCGCCGCCGCGAACCACCAGTTGAGTCATTAACGAAAGGAAAGCGAGCACTGGAGCCGGAGTCGCGAAAAGCAGAACTGCCATAGACAGCTTCCGGTCGAGCCGATTTGGATACCAATGGATAAAAAGCAGGAATGCGCCCGCCAACAAAGCGGCACTAGCGAACGCAAAGCGGCTCCAGATAGTGACGAGTCTGCCCGAGTGTGCTCCCGCGATTGCTATGCTCCAGCAGGCACCCAGGAGTACGAAGCAGGCGAACCACTGATTTGCTCGAGTCGTAGGACGGGCGCGCCAGACAAAGAGCGAAAGCAAAACGAGGACTATCGTAACAATGAGTAGAGAGATCGATATCATGCTCATATAGTTAGTCTTCACTCCCGCGCTGAATTGAGGAGTGCAAAGGTCGGCGGTGATCCAGACTGTCGGGCCCAGTGACTTCGATCGCGCCCGGGAACTCGACGAGTGCAATAGTTCCGCGTGCACCAACGCGTGGCAACACCATCAGGCGCGCGCGATGAAATGTGGCGATTTCCTGACAAATGGCGAGCCCGAGGCCAGTTCCGAAGGGCTTTGTGGTGAAGAAGGGTTGGAAAATCTTGCCACGTATCGTCGGATCAATACCGCACCCGTCGTCGACGATTTGGACCACGATCGTGGAGGCGGCGCTACGGCGGGTCAGAGAGGTGTCAATCGACACAACACCGCCGCCCGACATGGATTCGGTCGCATTGTTGATGAGATTCACAAAGAGCTGAACAAGCTGACCTGGATCTCCCATAATCGGTGGCGTGTCAGGGGAGGAGTTCAGGGCCAGCTGGATGTCATGTTCCTGTGCTGTCGGAGCGTGGATGGCGACGATATCAAAGAGGAGCGTATGAAGCGAGATGGGGGTTAGTGTGCCGTTCTCGCTCGGAGCCATGAGCCTCAGGCGTTCGGCGAGACGGACGATGCGAGCTACCTCGGCTGGCAAGAGGCGAGCGGCGGTGTCGCGGTATTCGGGATCGTCAAAGCGATCGGCTAGCATGGCAACGAAGTTCGAGATAGACGTGAGCGGGCTTCGGATTTCGTGCGCGAGTCCAGCGTAGAAGCGAGCCATCGTGGCAAAGTGTTCCACTCGGCGCTGGTTCCGTTCGAGAGTTTTGACGGTGGAGAGATCCGTGACCACCACGAGGGCCCCCGATACTATCCCGGTTGGCGCATGTAGGACGGCGGTGGACAAAATGACCGGTAGATCACCTCTTACCGGATTCCAAACTACAGCCTCAACCTCACGGGGTCGCCACTCTCCTCGAACGGCAAGAGCGAGAGCCCATCCAACATTTGCAGGGAGTAGCTCGAGCGGCTTGCCCAGCGCATCGGCGGAGAGCGAGAGCAGGGAGGTGGCTGCCGGATTGAAACTTGTAATTCTACCGGCGGCATCAACTGCGACTACCGCTGAGTCGAGCGATTCCAGCAGGCGATTAGAATAGTCCAGCATAGCGATACGTTGGCGGTAAAGAAGACCATTCTCTAATGATATCGACGCCAGCTCGGCGAGGGACTCAAGGAAGCCGATATCGTCGGCGAAATAGGCGTCACCACTCTTTCTGGCGCCGAGAAATGCTGCACCCAGCAATTCACCTCTGCGGCCCAGGACCATCACGATTTCTACGCCTGCGTTGCGTAGGAGATCGTGAGCCTCACGGGTTCTGCCAGCCTCCCGAGGTGCGTTGACTATGAGGACCGAGGGCTTTGGAAGACTCGCCAAAAGCTTCAGAAGCGGCGAATCACACGAGATTAGCCCAGACATTGGTAGCGGGCAGTCTGTCGCTAGTTCTTCCAAGTCCTCACCTTCATGTGCCCGGGCGATCAACGAAAAGGCATCCGGCAAGACAGTCGTCATAACGATGCCGCAAAGCTGTAGGGACAGCTCTCGAGGTTCCATGAGGTGGCTAAGTCGGTGGGTCGCGTCCTTTAGTGCAAACGGATAATCCACTTTTCGGCGATAAAGATACGGATCGATGAATGTCATGAATAAGCGGTGAACCGGAGTAGAGAGCATGGCAAGTATCATCATCACGACGAGGACGATGTCAGAGTTGATTGATAGAGTCCAACCACTGCCGAAGGCGACACGTGACACTGCTAATGCGACACCTGAGAGGACGGCGATACATGTCGTATACGCGAGCGTTCGGTGTATCGCGAGGCGAAGATCCATGAGGCGATGCCGGATGATGGCATGCCCTACCATCAGGGTTAAAACCAAACCGAAATATGGACCCAACCAACTATACGTTGACCGTCCGGTCAGAAGAGGCAGAATGAAATTGACCGTGGTACCACCGGCGACGGAGACCATAATCCCCGTTCCCAAGTACTGAAGTTGGGCTCGGGCGAGACCGCGTGCACGGCGCCATTTGCCAATGAACGTTGCGAGGGCGATGAGCCATGCGAGGACAAAATAGACCGCGAATCCTGGATAAAGAACGCCTGTGGTCCGCGAGAGTCCTTCCCGCGTAAGCGTAACATGGCGAACAAGGAGCGGAGTGACCAGGGTCAGTACGGCTATAATCGATCCGCAGGAAAGTACTCCAGTAAGGAATGTACGGGCTGGCCAGGTGCTAAGGGTTGGGTAATAGTAGGTAAACGCGAAGAAGGCGGTCGGAATCAGTGTGGCGCTGGCAAATGTAAAACGGCCCCAGAAATCAAGATGAGTGCCAGTTTCAAGCTCCGCGATTCCGAGCGCCCAGGACGCGACGAATAGGGTGAAGAGGGCAAACCAGCGTTTGACGCGGTCGCGCGGGCGAGCGAGATATACAAAGACGGCAAGGGCAGCCAGAAGGGCTGAGAGGGCAAGCAGCGCGAAGCGGGGCATCGATTAGGCCGGTGCGCCGAGGATTATCGCTGAATGGGAGCCGCCCAGACTGTGCGCGTGAACCAGAATAGTCCGTACCCGTGAACGACGCGCGGTGTTCGGGACGTAGTCCAAATCGCACCGGGGATCGATAGTCGTGTAATTGATCGTTGGTGTGATGACTTGATGGCGAAGCGTCAAGCAGGACACCACGATTTGCATCGCACTGCTGGCTGCTAGAGCTTGTCCGCACATTGACTTGAGCGACGAAATGGGGATGTTCCATGCGCGGCGGCCAAACGCATGCTTGATTCCCGCCGTCTCAGCGGCGTCGTAATCGGGCATCGCATTACCATGAGCGCAGATGTAATCAATGGTCTCAGGTGTGACGTCACCACGCTGCAGAGCGGCACGAATGACCCGAGAAACTGCCTCACCAGTCTCGTCGATTTTGCGGAGATGCGCGCCTTCGCTGACGCTCACAAAGCTCTCGATGCGGCAATAGATTTCAGCCCCACGTGATTGAGCGAGATCCTCGTCTTCAATTACCACCGCCGCGGCACCTTCCGACAGAACCAGACCGGAGCGCCACCTGTCGAATGGACGACTCGCTTCAGCGGCATCCCCTTCCCATTTAGACAGCACCCCAACGGATTGGAAGATCTGCATCGTGAACGCGGACAGCGGTGTTTCGGTGGCGCCCGTGATTACCGCACTGGCATTACCTCGGCAGACTTCCTCGGCAGCCCATCCGACGGCATCAAGACCGGCCCCGCACGCAGTCGCAAAAGTCGCCGTTTGACCGCGCGCGCCCACAGTCATTGCCACGTGACTGGTCGCAGCATGCGCGGGATATTCAAGACACGCGTACGGCGCTACTTCACCCGTTTGGACAAAACTCGTGAAGTTGGGCTGGGCTACATCAGTTTGGCCATTCATCGAGGTGCCAAATGACACTTTGACCTGGTCAGAAGGGAGCGACGTGAGATCGAGTCCGCTATCCTCCAGCGCCATCTTGCTCGATGCGATCGCGAACTGGCTGAAGCGGCCTGCCATTCGTGCGGTGGTGGGCGACATCCAATCTCGGGGATTGAAGTCCGTGACTTCGCCCACCATCTGACACTCGCGCGAGAGCTTCGAGGCGTCGAAGAGCGACGGCCGGCGGATTCCTGATTTGCCGGCGCACGCCGCTCGCCAGAAGTTGTCGACCCCAACACCGATTGGTGACACGATGCCAAGCCCAGTGATGACTGCCCGTCGTTTCATCCGTCAGCCCTTTCCTTGGTGGAGAGCATCACAGCAGCCAAGGCCCCTTTCATGCTAGCAGGCGGCGTCTGGATCGACCAAATTCCCCGAGCGAGCGTTAGAATAGGCGAACCGACCCGTCCATGTCTACCAAGCCTTTGACACGTCGACGATTCCTGACACTGCCCGCCCTTCTCGTGCTCGCGGGCGTCGGCCGCGCGGCAGCCGACGGCCCGAGTCGCCGCGGAAGCTATTCCGCCGACGTCGGTATCCTCCACGATTTGATCGCCCTTCACTTGACGGGCACCATGGACGAAGCCGTCGATCGGACTACGGGCCAGTACAGCGTGCGGATCGCCGGGGAGGGGCCGAATATCGCGAACCGCATCGAATCGACTGGTCGCTTGATGAACGGACGCTGGGCGCCGGTCCATATGAGCGCGTGGTTCCAGGTCCGCGGCCGCGAGGCGCGATCGGAGGCCCTCTACGATCATGCGCGCCGAACGATCGACTACCATTTCCGCGGTGAAACGTTCTTCTTGCGAAGGCTGCGCATCGTCGATGACACGGTCGCGATCCCGGCCAGCGTGCACGTGGATGATGTCGTGAGTGCGATGCTGAATTACGCCGACGACCATTGGCGGCCCGACCCGGACGGTCAGCTTCGAACCCACGTCGTGAAACGCCGCAAGAAGGAGGACGAAGGCCCGGACGAGATCGAGGCGGGCGGCCACGCCGAGCTCGTACCCTTCGCCTTGAAGCTCGGCCGCGGTCCTGACAGCGGTAGATCGACGGGTCAGTTCGACATGACGCCTTTTTCATCGTGGGCCCGGCGCAGCCGCCCGGCGCAGATCATCTTCGGAGCGAACCGGCGCCCCGAGTGGATCAAGACGTCACTGATGCTTGGCACGTCGGTCGTCATTCACCTGCGCGAGGCGTGACATGCACGACCTCGTGACGCTCGGCGAAGTCCTGTTGCGCCTGGCGATTCCGTCGCCGGCTCGCTTCGAAACGGTGCGGCAGCTCGACGTCCAGATCGGCGGCGCCGAGGCCAACGTGGCGGCGGCGTGCGCGCGCCTGGGTCGGCGCACCGCGTGGATCTCGGCGTTGCCGGCCAACTCATGGGGTGAACGCGTGCGTCGCGAGCTCACGGGCCACGGCGTCGATTGCAGCTACGTCCGGATGCTCGAGGGCGCGCGGATGGGCGTGTACTTCATCGAGTACGGCACGTCGCCGCGGCCGGTCCGCGTGCTCTACGACCGGCGCGACTCCGCCTTTGCGCGCCTGACGGCCGACGACGTCGACTGGGAGCCGGTGCGGCGAAGCCGGCTCGTGCACGTCAGCGGCGTGACGGCCGCGCTCGGCAGTCTCGCCCAGGGATTGGTGCGCCGCGCCGTCGCGGAGGCGAGCGCGCTCTCTTTTGACGTCAACTATCGGTCCGCGCTCTGGAAGCCCGAGGAGGCGCGTGCGTTCATCGACGGCCTGCTGCCGGCCGTGCGTTACCTGTTCGTGGGCGAAGCCGAAGCGCGACTGATCTTCGGCAGCGACGGCTCGGCGGAAGCGACGCTCGAGGCGATGGCCCGCCGCGCGCCGAAGGCGACGGTGACCGTGATGCGCGGCGAGAACGGCTCGCTCACCGCCGACGGCAGTCGCGTGATCCGGCCGAGCCGCCGTCACACGGTGCAGGTCGTCGATCCGATCGGTGCGGGGGACGCGTTCGTGGGCGGCTTCCTCGCCACGGTGCTCGGTGGGGACTCGGTGCAGCAGGCGGTTGACGTCGGGGCCGCAGTCGCCGCGCTGAAATGCTCCACCTGGGGGGACATCGCGCTCGTCGACCGGCACGACGTCGATGAGACGCTCAGCGGCGGTCCCGACGTCCGCCGCTGACGCATCGCCTCGTCTGTCGCTCGTAGTATAGTCGGGGCGGCATGGCGAGTGACCGCATCCTCGGCGGCCTGAACGACGCGCAGCGTCAGGCCGTCATCCACGATGCGGGACCACTGCTCATTGTCGCCGGCGCGGGCACCGGCAAGACCACCGTCATCACCCGCCGCATCGCGTTCCTGATCGCGCACGGTCGTGCGCGCCCCGAGCAGATCCTCGCCCTGACCTTCACGGACAAGGCCGCGGCCGAGATGGAAGAGCGGGTGGACACGCTAGTGCCGTACGGCTACGCCGACGTGGAGATCTCGACGTTCCACGCTTTCGGCGACCGGTTGCTGAGGGAGCATTCGCTCGAGATGGGGCTCACGCCCGACTTCCGGGTGCTGAACCGCGCGGAGCAGGTCATCTTTTTCCGCGATCGGCTCTTCGAGTTTCCCCTGGAACGGTACCGGCCGCTCGGCGACCCGACCCGACATCTCCAGGCCATGATCACGTTGTTCAGCCGGTGCAAGGACGAGCACATCGCGCCTGCCGACTACGTGGCGTGTGCCGAGCGTATGCTCGAGCGCGCTCAACTCACCCCGGACGATGAAGCCTTACGGGATCTTGCCGCGCAGCACGTCGAGCTCTCGCGGACGTACGCCCGCTACCAGGAGCTGATGGCTCGCGAGGGCGCCATCGATTTTGGCGACCAGATCGTCTATGCGCTGCGGCTCCTCGAATCGCGGCCCCACGTGCTCGCCAGCTATCGGCAGCGCTTCCGCTACATCCTGGTCGACGAGTTCCAGGACACGAACTTCGCGCAGTTCGAGCTCGTGAAGCTGCTGGCCGCGCGCCACACGAACCTCGCGGTCGTCGCGGACGACGATCAGGCGATCTATCGGTGGCGCGGCGCGGCGATCTCGAACGTCCTCGGCTTTCTCGATCGCTATCCCGGCGCGCGGCAGATTGTTCTCACCGAGAACTATCGCTCGCACCAGGCCCTCCTGGATGCGGCGTATCGCCTCATCGTGAACAACAATCCCGATCGGCTCGAGGTGAAGCACGGGATCGACAAGCACCTGACGGCGGTGACCGGCGGCGACGGCCCGGAGCCCGTGCACCTCCACTACGAGACGGCCACGCAGGAAGCCGACACCGTTGCGCAGATGATTCGCGAGCGCGTCGAGCAGGGCGTCTGGCGCTACGACGACGTGGCCATCCTCGTGCGCTCGAACGACGACGCCGATCAGTTCTTGCGCTCGCTGAACCTGCGCGTGGTCCCGTGGACGTTTTCCGGGAACGCCGGGTTGTACGGGCGGCCCGAGGTGCGACTGCTCATCGCGTTCCTTCGGGCCGTCGCGCACCCCGATGACTCGGTCAGCCTGCACTACCTGGCGTCCTCGGATCTCTACCAGGTTCCGATCGTCGACCTGACGCGCTGCTCGACGCACGCCGATCGGCGCCACCGCTGGTTGTTCGACGTGCTGCGTCTCGCGCCGGAGACCTCTGAATTACGCGACGAGATCTCCGAAGAGGGGCACGCGGCCATTCGCCATCTCGTCGCGGATCTCACGCGGTACATGGAGCTCGGGCGCGAGCAGCCGACGGGCGAGCTGCTCTACCAGTTCCTCGCCGATTCGGGCTGGCTGGCGCGAATGTCGAAGGCCGCGACAGCCCGCGACGAAGCCGAGGTGCAGAACGTCTCCAAGTTCTTCCGCCGCATTCAGGAGGCCTCCAAGGCGCTGCGGTACGACAACGTCCGGGAATTCGTGAAGCACCTCGACGCGCTGATCGACGCCGGCGAGGACCCCGCGGTGGCCGAGGCCGACATCGAGACGCCCGCGGTGCGCGTGATGACCGTCCACAAGGCGAAGGGGCTCGAGTTTCCCGTCGTGTTCCTGGTCAGCCTCGTCCAGGATCGCTTTCCCCTCCGGCGCCGTGGTGCGGGCCTCGAGATTCCCGATGAGCTGATCCGCGACACGCTGCCCGCCGGCAACTACCATCTGCAGGAGGAGCGCCGGCTCTTCTACGTGGGCATGACGCGCGCCAGGCGCGAGCTGTATCTCACGAGCGCGCGCGACTATGGCGGCGCCCGCGCGCGCAAGGTCAGCCAGTTCGTTCTCGAGGCGCTCGACTTGCCGAAGGATGCGGCGCGGCCGTTCATCGGCAAGGCGATCGAGGAGATCGAGCGCTTCGCCCCCCCGGCCGCGGCGGACGCCGAGATCTTGCCGCCGATCGCTCCCGGCGATGAGCTGCTGATCAGCCACAAGCAGATCGACGACTACGAGACCTGTCCGCTGAAGTATCGCTACGTCAATATCCTGCGCGTTCCGATTCGCCGCCATCACGCTGTCGCGTATGGCGCGGTCGTCCACAAGGCGGTGGAGTACTACCTGCTCCGTCGCGCCGCCGGTAACTACACGCCGCTCGAGGATCTGCTCGCGGCGTACGAGCGCGCGTGGGCCGGCGAAGACATCCTTCGCGACCGGCCGGCGAGCGAGCGCGCCGAAGGATTCCTCACGCGCGAGCACGAAGAGGCGCGCAGGGCCGCAGGCCGGCAGGCGCTCACGCGCTTCTGGAACGAGGAAGAGGCGCACGGCGTGAAGCCGACGTTCGTGGAGAAGGAATTCGGGTTCAGCATCGGCAACGATCGGGTCCGCGGGCGATACGATCGGGTCGACGAGGATCTCCTCGGCGCCACGATCGTCGACTACAAGACGGGCGACGTCACGAAGCAGAAGGAAGCCGATCGCCGGGTCAGAGAGAGTCTTCAGCTCAAGATCTACGCGCTGGCGTGGCGCGAGATGACCGGCACGTTGCCGCAGCGGGTGGAGCTGCGCTTCGTGGATTCGCACCTGGTTGCGCGCCACACGCCGAACGCCGAGGACATGGACAAGGCGGTCGAAGCGGTCAAGGCCGCTGCGGCCGGCATTCGCGCCCGGCGCTTCGAGGCCACGCCGTCCCGCCAGGCGTGCCGTTACTGCGCCTACAACCAGATCTGCCCGTTCACGGCGACGCGCGAATGATCGGACGTCTCGGCGAAGCCGACACTCGCGCCAAGCTGATCGATCCGGCTCTGCACAGCCGGGGATGGAATGAAGCTCTCATCCGGCGCGAGGAGACAGCAGGGCCGGTCGAGATCATCGGTGATCGCGCTCGCCGCCGTGCGAACGGGCGACTCGACTACACGCTCCGACTGAAGGTCAACGCGGTCTCGACGCGCTGAAGATTCTCGGCGAGCCCGGTGAGGTTCTGCGCGAGACGAAGAGCAGGCTCTTCGCGGCGTGAAGGTCGGGGAGATCATCCGACTTCTGGAGGACGATGGCTGGTATCTTGATCGTACGCGGGGCAGTCATCGCCAGTTCAAGCACTCAACGAAGCGGGGTATCGTCACAGTGGCTGGCAAGCCATCGGATGACTTGGCGCCCGGCACGCTCAACAGCATTCTGAAACAGGCTCAGCTCAAGGGGACACGATGATGCGCTACGGGGTGGTCATCGAAAAGGCGGAAGGAAACTACTCGGCCTACGTGCCTGATCTTCCCGGCTGTGTGGCAACCGGGTCGACGGTCGAAGAGGTCGAGTGTGAAATCCGCGAGGCCATTCGATTTCACATCGAGGGACTGCGAAACGCAGGCCTAACCATCCCCGGACCCACCACGATCTGCGACTACGTCGAAGCGTGAACGCTTGAGGTTCTACAGGTTCGTGGACGGTTCAGCGGCCGGACATCGAGGCCCACGGCTACGATCTGAAAGCCGTGAATCCCCACGCCAAGAAGGACGAGGACCTCCGCACACCGGAAGAGCTCCTGGCTGTGATCGAAGCCAAGGGACGAAGAAGTGGCCGACGCCATAGCCGCCTTGCGTAAGATGTTGCTATGAACCGCCACGCGGGTCCGCCAGCTAGCTCCGATGCCCCGTCCGTTCCCGAGCCCAGCTACGCCGCGCGCGCGCGCACGCTCCTTCATGTGGCGCGCACCGGGACGCTCGCGACGCTGTCGCGCAAGCATCCGGGACATCCGTTCGCGTCGGTCATGCCCTACGCCACCGACGGCGACGGTCGGCCCCTGTTGCTGATCAGCTCGATGGCGATGCACACGCAGAATCTCCAGGCCGATCCGCGCGCGAGCCTGCTCGTCACCCAGCCTGGCATGCAGGGAGATCCGCTCGCGGGCGGACGCGTCACGGTCATGGGAGAAGCGCGCCGGCTGTCAGACGCCAACGAGATAGGCGCCGCGCGCCGCGCCTATCTCGCCTGGCATCCGAATGCAGCGTACTGGGTCGACTTCGAGGACTTTGCGTTCTGGCGGCTGGAGATCGTCGACGTGTATTTCGTCGGGGGCTTCGCCGCGATGGACTGGATCGATGCGCCGGCGTACCGCGCCGCTCGGCCAGATCCGCTCGCGGACGCCGCCGAGGGCATTCTCGAGCACATGAATCGCGACCACGCCGAGGCCCTGCTGACGTACGCGCGTGTGCTCGCGGGCGAGCCGGCGGACGAGGCCACGATGGTCGCGATCGACCGGCTCGGGTTCAAGCTGCGGCTCCGAAGCGGTGAACGCTGGCACAGCGCGCGCGTCGCGTTTCCGCGGGAGATTCATACCGCCACCGACACGCGCGCGGTCCTCATCGAGATGCTGCGCGACGCGCGCGCCAGGAGCGTCTGAGGCAGGCGCGGAAGCGCGTGCGCGGCCCGGCTGCGCTTGACACCGTTCCGAGCGGCGCATAGCGTACGCCTACCGAACGATCTCTTCAGGGAGGCGCGCCATGATCCGCGTGTCCGTCATGTACCCGGCCGCCGAAGGTAAGAAGTTCGACCATGACTACTACGTGCACAAGCACATGGCCCTCGTTCGCCAGCGCTGGGGTGGCATGGGTCTCGTGAAGATCGAGGTCGACCGTGGCGTCGCCGGCGGAGCACCGGGATCGTCGGCGCCGTTCGCGGCGATCGGCCACGTCTACTTCAGCTCACTGCCGGAATTCCAGAAGGCCGCGGCGGCGCACGGCCCCGAGCTGTTCGCCGACGTGCCGAACTTCACGAACATCGCTCCTCAAGTCCAGATCGGCGAGGTCATCCACCAGTCATGACCGCATACCACGTGGTCGTCGTGGGCGGCGGCAGCGCCGCCATGTGCGCCGCGCTCTCGGCGCGCGAGCACGGCGCCCGGGTGCTCGTGCTCGAGAAAGCGCCGGAGGCATGGCGGGGCGGCAACGGCTTCTTCACCGCTGGCGGCTTCCGGTTCGCCTTCAAGTCGTTCGAGGAAATCTGCGAGATCGTGGGCGACCTGTCCGAGGAGGAAAAGGCGTCCATGGACGTGGCGATCTACAGCGAGGACAACTATTACGACGACCTGATGCGGGTGACGGACGATCTGGCCGATCCCGATCTCGCGCTGGCGCTCGCGCGGGAGTCGCAGCCGACCGTGCGGTGGATGAAGAGTCAGGGGATCCGCTGGATCCCGATGTTCGGACGCCAGGCGTACAAGGTGAGCGGCCGGTTCCGCTTCTTCGGGAACCTCGTGCTGGAAGCGGTCGGCGGCGGCCCCGGCCTGATCGACATGGAGTACGAATCGGCGAAGAAGGCTGGCATCGACGTCCGGTTCGAGGCGAAGGCGCATCGCCTCCTGACCGACGCGTGCGGTGTGGTGACGGGCGTCGAGATCAAGACGTCAGACGGTCGGAGTGAAGCGATCGAGGCCAGGGCCGTGGTGCTCGCCTCCGGTGGGTTCGAGGCCAACGTCGAGATGCGTACGCGCTATCTCGGCCCGAACTGGGACCTCGCGCGCGTGCGCGGCACGCCATACAACACTGGCGACGGGATCCGCATGGCGCTCGACATCGGTGCTCAGGCCTGGGGCCACTGGAGCGGCTGCCATGCCGTCCAGTGGGATTTCAACGCGCCCTGGCACGGCGACCGGAAGGTCGGCGACAACTTCCAGAAACACTCGTACCCGCTGGGCATCATCGTCAACCTCGACGGCGAGCGCTTCGTGGACGAGGGCGCGGACCTTCGCAACTACACGTACGTCAAGTATGGCCGCGAGGTCATCAAGCAGCCGCGCCGTGCGGCGTTCCAGATCTTCGACCAGAAGGTCGTGGACAACCTTCGCGAGGAATACCGCATCCGCGAAGTGACGAAGGCCGAGGCGAACACGGTCGAAGAGCTGGCGCGCAAGCTCGAGATCGACGTCGACGGGTTCGTGCGCACCGTGACCGCGTACAACGCCGCGATCCAGCCCGGGCCCTACAACCCGGCCGTGAAGGACGGGAAGTGCACGAAGGGCATCACGCCGCCGAAGTCGAACTGGGCCCTGCCGCTCGACACGCCGCCGTATGTCGGCTATGCGGTGACGACGGGGATCACGTTCACGTTCGGCGGACTTCGTATCACGCAGGCGGGACAGGTGATCGACGCCGAACAGCGGCCGATCGCGGGACTCTACGCCGCGGGCGAGCTCGTGGGCGGCCTCTTCTACAACAACTATCCGGGCGGCGCCGGGCTCATGGCCGGCGCGGTGTTCGGTCGTATCGCGGGCCGCTCCGCCGCCGGTAGTCGGTAAAAGGAACTTCTCGGGCCAGCATCGCGGGAGACTCGACGCGCCGCTTCTGGATACGGCCCACCCTCGCTGGTTCCAGACTCGCGGCCCCCGCTACAATAAGTCATGACTCGAGTTCGCTGTCCGGCGTGTGGCGCGGTGAACCGAGTCCCCGAAGGGCGAGCGAGCAAACATGCCGAGGGACAGTTCCCGACGCTACCGAGCGACGGTACTCGGCTGCATAGTCGTATCATGGGCACGTGGCGAAGATTTCGCGTCCCGTACTGCAGGTCTCGGCCGGCGGCGTGGTGCTCGACGACCAGGGCCAGATCTTGTTGATCCGAGCTCGCGATCTGCGCAACCGTCCCGTGTGGACCCTCCCGAAGGGCGCCCTGGTCTCCGGAGAGAGCAGCGAGGCGGCAGCGCTTCGCGAGGTCTGCGAAGAGACCGGCTATCGCTGCGAGGTCGTGCGCGAGCTCGAAGGGGTGACCTACTGGTTCCAGCGTGAAGGGCAGCGCATCCGGAAGACCGTCCGCTGGTTTCTCATGCGGCCGCTCGAGAAAGTCGGCGAGCACGACCACGAGGTCGACGAGGTGCAGTGGGCAACGCCGGACGACGCGGCGAAGCGGCTGCGGTATGACTCGGACCGCCGACTGCTGTCACTCGTGCGCTGAGCCGCGGGCGTCGGCCGGCCTCATCTCGACGGGAAAGAGTCGATCACCGTTTCGGTAGGCGAGTCGCTCCGCGACGTCACTCTGGCTGTAGTGAATGTGGGCGTCGAAGATCGGCATGTCGGCGGCGCGGCCGCCCCCGGCGCCAAGCGTGACGAGCATGACGATGAGAGCCGTGAGTCGTCGCACGCGGCTGACCCGACTACGCCGGACGTTTCGAGAGAGCCGCATCGGGCCGGCAGGTGCGGCACTGCCGGTAGCCGTTGCCCGCCGCGTCGTCGAGCGAGGCAAATGCCACGCGGCGATCTTCCCGAAGCCGCTGTTCATGCCGGCAGCCTCGCAGACACACGATCCGTGTCGTCGTGCACCCGATCAACAGCGGGTTCGACCGCTCGAGATCGAGTAGCGCCGTCTTCATCGCGCCGCCGAACGCGTAGTGGCCCCACGTTCCGTCATCGCGGACCACGCGGTGACACGGGACGATGATGGGCACGGGGTTGGCGCCAAGCGCGTTGCCGACCGCCCGGGCCGCGCGCGGATGATCGATGCGTCGCGCCAGGGCCGCATAGGATTCGATCTCTCCGAAGGGAATCCGCAGAGCCTCGCGGAGCACCCGACCCTGGAAGTCCGGCACGCCGGCCAGATCGACCGGCACCGAGAAGAACGCGCGTTGACCCGCGAAGTATTCCCGCAGCTCCTCGCGGGCTCGCCCGGCGATGCGGCGTGCTGCCGCCGACCGTGCGTCGCCGTCCCGGCCCGGGAGGAGACGGGACACGCCACGATCGGTCGCGTCGATCCGGAATCGGTCGGCGTCGAGCGGGGACCGCGGCCGGTCCCGTGGAGACCGCGGCCGGTCCCGTCGGAACCGCGGCCGGTCCCGTGGGGCCGGGCGCGAATTTCGCCGGACCACCGGACGAACGGCAAGGTCCGCCGGCGCGCTCGCCGGACTGAAATACTCGCGCAGCACCCGATCGAGATCCTTCATGGTGTCCCTCCTCACTGGAGCGCGGCTCGCAGAATCGCCTTGCCGCGCGCCAGTTGACTCTTGACGGTATTAACCGAGATTCCCCGGATCTTCGCGAGCTCCGCATAGGAGAGGCCGTCGACGTAGTGAAGCGCAAGGAGAACCCGCGCCTCGCGCGGCACACGCTCGAGAGCCCGGGCGACGTCGAGTCGGTCGACCGCGCGCACCGGCACGTCCGGCGGTGGTGGCGCAATCTTCGACCAGGCCCGGCGCCGGCGTAGCTCGTCGATACAGACGTTCGAGAGCGCCCGGTAGAGCCAGGTGGAGACGGCCCAGTGCGGCGAGTATGACGCGCGGGCCGCGAAGCACTTCATCAGTGTCCGCTGGACCGCGTCCTCGGCGTCCGCACGGTTGCCGAGCAGCCGGTAGGCGACGACGTAGAGCCGCCTGGCGTACTCGTCGGCGGCCCGGGTGAATGCCCGCTCGTCCATCATCGAAAGGGTATACGGACCAGGCGGCGAAAGGGGTGGAAGCGGACCGGATCAGGCGACTTGCCGCAGGGCGGCGCGGCAGCGCTCGATCAGCGGAGCCATTCCGAGCTCTTCGGCGATCTCCTGCGCCTCGTCGACATACTGCTCGGCCAGCCGCCGGTCACCCCGGCGCAGGGCCAGCTCACCGCCGGCCAGTCTGGCCCACGCCTCGACGGCGCGCTCGCCAAGCCGCTCGGCAAAGTCGAGCGCCTGAGTCAAGACGTCCTCGGCGCGCTCGAGCTCGCCGAGCTGCGTGTAGGCCCGCACGAGCGTGGTGAGCTTCTCCGCCCGGTGCACGTACACCTTCGCGCCTTCCTGGAGGTCGATCGCCTCCTGCGCCGCGGCAATGGCGTCGGCCGGACGTCCGGCGATGACGTAGGCGTGGCCGAGGAAGTTGAGCGCGTTGATCAGCTGTCCGGGGAAATGCCGTTCGCGGCAGGTTGCGGCGGTGCGCTCGAGGATCGCGATCGCGTCACGCGCGTTGCCCGCCTTGGCGAGCACGCGGCCCTCATACGCCGCGACGACCATCTGGCTGTAGAGATGACCCGCGCCGTCCGCGACGCTCTCGGCGCGCCGGATCATGTCCATGGCGCCGGCGTGATCGCCGAGCTCGGCCAGGCCTTCGGCCATGAACGCGCACGTCCCCGAGTACGGCAGCCCGGAGAGACCGAAGCGTTCGGTCTCCCGGCCGTCGAGGAGCGAGAGCAGCGCGTGCGCTTGCTCGAGCGCCTCCGTGAATCGTCCGGCCGAGTGATACGAGTGGACGATGTAGAACAGGCCGGTCACGCGAAGGCTCACGTTGTTCCGCGCCTCGGCCGCCCCTCGACGGAGCAGTGGCGCGGCTACCCTTCCGCAGTCGTCGGGTCGATCATGAACTTCACTTCCGAGACTCGATTGACGGGAAAGCCTCCACGCCGGCCGTGCTCGCGGACCATCTCTTCATTGGGCGCGATGTAGACGCAGTACACCTTGTCGCCGGACACGTAGCTCTCGACCCACTGCACCGATCCCAGCTCCTTGACCACGCCGCACGACTTCTTCGAGATGGCCTGCTTCTCCTTCGCGAACAGGTCTCCAGCGCCGGGGATCTCACGCTCGATGATGTACTTCGGCATTGGTCCCTCCGATGAACAGCGTCTGTTCTGGTGGACGGCCCGCCGGCCGCTGACGAATCGGGCCGTGGCGACAAGGTAGTCACGTGACACCGGGGAAGTCAACGCCCCGTATCGCGCCATCTAAAATGTTACCGAGGGGAAATCATCGCGCCATTTCCGATGTAACTTTACCCGCTCTTCGGAGCGAAGGAGGGTTGCCTCGTGAGTGGACAGGCGAAGTGGGAGTACCTGGGCGCCATCTATCAGCGCTATCGGCACGCCGCGCGCCGCGAGAAGGGGCGCATGCTCGATGAGGTGTGTACGGTCACGCGGTATCACCGCAAGTACGCCCTGCGGCTCCTCAACGGCCCGCCGCCCGGCCGGCCGCGGGCCCCGCGCCGCCGCGCCGCAACGTATGGGCCGGCCGTGATCGACGCGCTCAGGACGATCTGGAGCGCGGCCGGGTATCCCTGGTCCCTCCGCCTCAAAGCGCTGCGGCCGCTCTGGATGCCCTGGGCCCGCCGTCGACTCCATCTGTCCCGCGCCGTCGAGCGGCAGTTACTGACGATCAGCCCGCGCCAGATCGATCGCCGCCTGGCTCTGCACAAGCGCCACCTCAAGCGCCGGCTCTATGGCCGCACCAAGCCCGGCACGCTCTTGAAGCACCACATCCCGATCAAGACCGATCCCTGGGCCGTGACCGGGCCAGGCTTCACCGAAGTCGATCTCGTCAGTCACTCCGGCAACAGCGCCGATGGCGAGTTTCTGCATTCGCTCAATCTCACCGACATCCACACCACCTGGGTCGAGACCGGCGCGGTCCTCGGCAAAAGCGCCCTGGCCGTCCGGCAGCGGCTCGATGAGCTCCGCGCCGCCTTACCCTTCCGGTTGCAGGGCCTCGACTCCGACAATGGCTCGGAGTTCATCAACGCGCATCTCTACGACTACTGCCAGACGCTCGGGATCCAGTTCACCCGTGGCCGCCCCTACAAGAAAGACGACAACGCCCACATCGAACAGAAGAACTGGACCCACGTCCGTAAGCTGCTGGGCTACGTGCGCTACGACAGCCCCGCCGCGCTCGCGGCGATCAACGCCCTCTACCGCAACGAGCTCCGCCTCTTTCAGAATCTCTTCCTGCCCTCGGTCAAGCTCGTGCGCAAAGAGCGCGTAGGCTCCCGGCTCCGCCGGCGCTACGATGCGCCCGGCACCCCGCTGGACCGTGTGCGCGCCTGCCCCGACGCCGACGAGGCTAAGGTCCGTCAGCTGGTCGCCCTCCGCGACCGCCTCGATCCCTTCGCCCTCGCCCAGACGATCGATCGCAAGCTCGAGCAGATCTTCGCCCTGGCCAATCACCGCCAGAGTCCGAAGGCGCCGCTCAGCGGCGACGCGGCAGCTCTGCCGGAGCGCGCGCCTGCGCGGCCGATCCCAACCAAGCGCCAGCCCCGGCGCCTCTCACCCATCACCTTCGGCAAGCACGCTCGTGATTACGACCGTCGTCGTCTGGTTACATCGTGAATGGCTCGACGATCAACCCTTCGGTAACTTTCTCAGATGGCTTGACAGGCGCCCGGTGCCGGTCATCGACTGCCACACACGCGACGGCGTCAGCGGGATCCGGGTGATATCGGCGCCGCGGTCGACCAGGGCATCCTCGACCGCGTTCGCGATCGCGGCCGAGGGCGAGATCACGCCGCTCTCGCCGACGCCCTTGATTCCGAGGTCATTGATCATGGAGGGATGATCGAGCGCGCCGATCGCCAGCGGCGGGATCTCGTCAGCCCTCGGCAGCCCGTAGTCCATCAGGGTCGCGGTGAGGAGCTGGCCGTCGGCGTCGTGAATGATCTCTTCGGTGAGCGCGGCGCCGATGCCTTGCGCGATCCCGCCGTGGAGCTGCCCTTCCACGATCATCGGATTGATGGGGCAGCCGCAGTCGTGGACCGCGGCGTACCGGAGCAGCCGGACGGCGCCCGTGTCGACATCGATCTCCACCGCGCACGCGTGCGCGCCGAACGCCCACGTGACCGTGCCGGGATAGAAGAACGCGCAGGCATGAAGGCCCGGCGCGCCGTCACGTGCAAGCGCGGGACTGCGGAGCGAGGCGCGGGCAAGCTGGCCGAGCGGAGCGCCGCGCTCGGGCATCCCGACGACGTGCGCGCGACCCCCGGCGAGCACGACGTCGTCGGGCGCGCATTCGAAGAGCTCGGCGGCGACCAGACGAGCCTTGCGCGCGACGTCGCGGGCCGACCGCGCGATGGCTGGCCCTGCCACGGCGGCGACGCGGCTCGCAATCGTGCCCATCCCGTATCCGACGAGGCTCGTGTCCCCGCCCATGACGACGACCTGGTCAGCGTCCAGTCCGAGCTCGGCGGCACAGACCTGGGCGAGCGTCGTCTCGTGCGCCTGGCCCTGCGAGCCGACGCCGACCAGCAAGTACACCGTACCGTCCGGGTCGACGCGGACGTCGGCCCCCTCGAACGGGCCAATGCCGGTGCCCTCGACGTAAGCGGACAGTCCGACTCCGATCGGCCGCGCGCTGCCCCGGCGACGTTTCTGCTCTGCCCGCCAGCCGTCGTAATCGAGCAGCGTCAGCACGCGCTCGAACGCCGCCACGTAATCCGCGGCGTCGTAGACGATCGGGTGTCCGTCGCGGTAGGTGAGCCCCGTCCGATACGGCATTTCGTCCGGCCGGATGAGATTCCGACGGCGCAACTCGGCCGGGTCCATGGCGAGGGCGCGGGCCGCGCGATCCAGCAGGCGATCGAGCACGAACGCGGCTTCGGGCCGTCCCGCCCCGCGGTACGCCGCGCTGAACGTCTTGTGCGTGACGATATTCGCCGCGACGCCGCGATAGCTCGGAACGCGATACGGTCCGGGCAGGTGGTTGATCGTGTTCAGAGCGATGACGTCGCCGAGGGTCGGATACGCGCCGTGGTCGCGGGTGAAGCTCGTCTCGATCGCGGCGATCGTTCCGTCCCGCATGAGGCCCAGCCGGGCGGTGTGGACCTGGTCGCGATCGGGGGCGGCGGTGAGAAAGTGCTCGTGACGAGTCTCGACCCACTTCACGGGACGCTGGGCTCGCCGCGCCACCGCCGGGATCAGCACGTCCTCGGGATACACGTGGCCCTTTGTGCCGAAGCCTCCGCCGACGTCGGGCGCGATCACCCGCACGCGCTCTTCACTCAACCCGAGCGCGCGGGCGACAGCCGCGCGCACGGAGAACGGCACCTGGGTCGAGGTCCACACGGTGAAGCCGCCGTCGAGCGCTTGGGGCCACGCCAGCACGCCGCGCGGCTCGAGCGGCATGCCGGCGACTCGCGGAAACGTGAGCGTGGCCCCGACGACGACCTCGGCGTCGGCGAACCCGCGTTCGACATCCCCGACGCCGCTCTCGACCCGACCGGCGTCATTGCTGGGCCAGTCGTCGAAGACACGCGGGCTGTCCGGCTGCATGGCCCGCTCCGGCGAGATTGCGGGCGGCAGCACGGAATACTCGACGATCACCGCTGCGGCGCCATCGGCGGCGCGATATGGATCATCCGCGACCACGACGGCGACGGCTTCGCCGACGTGGCGAACCTTCCGCTCCGGCGGCGCGCCCGCCAGCGCCGGGTGACCATACGCGCGGATCAGCGGGGAGGGGATGAGCGGCGGCACGGCCGCGTCGCATTCCGGCAGCTCGGCGATCGTCAGCACGTCGACCACACCGGGCATGGCGCGCGCGGCCGTCACGTCGACGCGATCGATGCGGGCGTGAGAGTGCGGACTGCGAACGATCACGGCGTGAAGCATGCCGGAGACGCGCAGATCATCGAGATAGCGCCCGTGGCCGGTCACCAGTCTCGCGTCTTCTTTTCGTTTGATCGAGATTCCGACCGGTGACTTCGACGGTGTCGCGCGCGCACGGCCGGAATCGGGGGGCGGGGTCATGGGCGATGTGGCAGTATAAACCGCCGCTCGAGCATCGGGTCCGCGAGGAGGAACGCTATGCAGTATCGTCCCGTCGAAGGTTGGGGCCGCTTGCCGGAAGGCTGGTCGTTCGTCGAAGCGACGAGCGTCGCGGTTGACGCCAAGGACAATGTCCACGTCTTCAATCGCGGGGCGCATCCGGTGATCGTCTTCGACCGCGACGGCAACTTCCTGCGCTCGTGGGGCGAGGGCACGTTCCGCCGCGCCCACGGGATCACGATCGGTCCTGACGGGACGCTGTGGCTGACCGACGATCTCCATCACACGATCCGGCAGTTCACGGCCGACGGCAAGCTCCTGCTCACCATCGGCGATCCCGACACGCCGTCGACGCTCCAGGGCGGGAAGCCGTTCAATCGTCCGACGCACGTCGCGCTCTGCCCGCGCACCGGCGACGTCTACATCTCCGACGGCTACGGCAACTCGCGCGTCCACAAGTACGATCCCAGGGGCCGCCACCTGTTCTCGTGGGGCGCGCCGGGGACCGATCCCGGCTGCTTCAATCTGCCGCACAACCTCGCCACTGATGCCGAGGGGCTCGTCTACGTCGCCGACCGCGAGAACCACCGCGTGCAGATCTTCAACGGAAAGGGCGAGTACCTCGGGCAGTGGAACAATCTGCACCGGCCATGCGGGCTCTTCGCCGACACGCGCAACGGCGGGACGTTCTACATCGGGGAGCTGCCGTCACACCTTGCGGTCAACGCGGCGGTGGCGAATCTCGGCGCGCGCGTCAGCATCCTTTCGGCCAAGGGTGACGTGCTGGGACGTATCGGTGGCCAGTTCGCCGGCGAGAAACCCGGTGAGTTCATCGCGCCCCACGGATGCGTGGTCGATTCTCGCGGCGATCTCTACGTCGCGGAAGTGTCGTGGACGGCGAGCGGCAGTCAGTTGACTCCACCGCGCGAGATGCGGTCGCTCCAGAAGTTCGCGCGCGCGTAGCGACGCGCGGCGCGCCTCTCACCAGTACTGTTACTATCTATACGCGAGGCAGGCGCGACGCTACACTCCGGCTCATGACGGCGACGCCCGAGATTTCCGACGTGTTCACACCGTACCTCGCCGGCCTCGAAGAGCTGCGCGCCCGACTCGACCGCGCCGATCCCTATCAGCAGTGTTTCGGCTGCGGCCCGCAACATCCGACCGGACTCAGAGTCCGTTGCTTCAAGAACACGGCGGGCGTGGTGTCGCCCATCGTCATCGCGACGGAGTACGAGGGGCCTCCGGGATTTGCTCACGGCGGGATCGTCGCGGCATACCTCGACGAGATCCTCGCTGGCGCGGTGCTTCTCGGAAGCGGAAAGATCGCGGTCACCGGCGAGCTGACCGTGCGCTACGTCAAGCCTGTGCCGGTTGGCCGTCCCATTCTCGGGCATGGCTCGATGGTCACGGACCACGGCCGCTACGTCGACGCCGAGGCGCGTCTTGCCGAGCTCGGGAGCGGACGACTACTCGCCACCGCCCGTGGGCGGTTCTTCCCGATTTGACTAGTGAACTGGGGGCCTCGAAGGCCCCCAGACCCCCATACGCTCGTCGGGCGCCGGGACACCCGGCACCCGCCTCGACCCCCATACGCTCGTCGGGCGCCGGGACACCTGGCGCCCGCCTCGATATCCCATACGCTCGTCGGGCGCCGGGGCACCCGACGCCCGCCTCGATACTCCGCGGGGCCGGCGTGAGGGTGGGCCGGGCGGGGTTGGGGTTTAGGGGGGCGACCAGCAGGGGCGGGCGCCCCC
>JBGPTW010000017.1:0-60374 GCA_041490825.1 Methylomirabilia bacterium
ATATATCTGTTTCTATCAGGATCTCCAAGAAAAATGAGCGGGCCGAGGAACGCGAAATTCCCCGGCCCGCCGGCGCTGCCCAGATCGCTCGATTGCGGAGCGATTTACATCGGCTTCCTCATCTCAAATGCGGAACCGCTGGCGCACACCCCCAGATGCCGGACCAAGGTTCCCATGTAACCGTTCAGGGGTGCGCCAGACTCGACACAGTCAAAAATGTAGTGGGCATTGGGAGTCGATAGCGCACATGTAGTGGTGTGACGCCGCTTCCGACCAATCTCCGGCCCCGGACATTGGAGGAGGCGCTTGATGTCATCGCGCAGCTGCTGCAGATCATCGCCGAGCAGCAGGCCCAGATCGTCGCGCTGCAAGTGCGGGTCGCGGACCTCGAAGCGCCCTCCAGGACGCCGAGACGATGTTCGCGCGCTGGCACCGGGTGCGCGACGGCACGCTCACCCACCGCCAGTTCTGGCGCGAGATGCGCCCGCTGCGGCGCCGCGTGGAGCGGCACCTGCGGCGTGGGGCCACGCTGCCCGATGCCCAGACGGCGGCGAACAATCACAAGGCGGCCGTCGCGCTCCACTACATGCATTACAAATGCATTACAACTTCGCCCGCATCCACCAGACGCTCCGGGTGACCTCAGCGATAGAGGCCGGCGTCAGCGATCACGTCTGGTCAATCGAGGAAATCGTCGGGCTGCTCGACATCGAGGGTCAATCAAATTGACCCGCTACCGCCATGTGACTCCTCTTGACGGTCACGACGGTCTCTGCGTGCGCGAAGGAAATCTTCGCCGCATCTCGCTCGACATTGACACCGCAGCCTCGAGGATTCGCGTCCTCCGTCAGCTCTTGGGCCGTCATCGTGCGCCGGCCCAGAATCCTGGCAGGACTTTCTCTGGTCCGAAGTGCGCAATATTGCGCGGCTCAATCGTCACCGGCAGATGACCTGCCAGGAGCAGCGACCCCCATCGCAGAGGTACGCTCGCCGACAGAACGAGGTGTCGCGGGGCGGGATCAGAGGGATGCTTTCGGGTGCGATCACGGTCGGTGGGGTGTGGCGCTGCGGTGCGGCCGGCGGCTGAACCTGCAGCCGCGGTCCGGAGTCGTCCATCGCGCTATCGCACTCCTGAAAGTGCCGGCACGGGTGTTGAGAGCAATCCGTGACTGCACGACAGTCGGCCTCCGCGAACCGGACGAGCACCACGACGAGCAGGGCGGCGAGCGGAGCGACGAGTCGCATGCGAGGGCATAACGGTAGCACTGCCGATTCCGTGGATGATGAAAAATCCCCGGCCCGCCCTCCGCGCCCGTATCTCTGGTATCTTGTGATGGCCGATGGGGCGACAGACTGGTAGGCGCCGAGTGGACCGAGGCTGTCGCCTGTTCGGAAGACGCCTGCTGCCGCTGCTGTGCCTCCTCACATCCGCGTGCGCCTCGGCGACCGCGATCGACGCCCGTCTCACCGCGAATGGCCGTGCCGCCGTCCCCTTGAGGGGGCAGCCGCCGGCACAGCACGTGGACGACCTCACGGAGTGCCGGGAGAGGCTCATGAGCGGCCTCTTTTACGCCGGGGCCTATGCCTTCTACAACCCGTTGTCCACTCTCACGCCCAGCGAAGCCCTCGAGGCGTGGCAAGGGAGCTTCGCCGCCTGCATGCGGGAGCGGGGCTACGAGATTCCCGGCCCGCCGGCGACAGAGTGGCGAGCTTTTTCCGAGAGGGAATTCGCGCGTTGGTTCCAAAACTGGAACCAACTTGGAACCCAAAACGCGAATCGGGCGCCTCCGATGCTCCGGAAGTGCCCGATTCATTTGGTGGGCCGTGGAGGACTCGAACCTCCGACCCGCTGATTAAGAGTCAGCTGCTCTACCAACTGAGCTAACGGCCCGCTGCTCCGCGAACGAAACCTGGTGCGCCTGGCAGGAGTCGAACCTGCGGCCTTTGGCTTCGGAGGCCAACGCTCTATCCAACTGAGCTACAGGCGCGGCCTTTGAATGATCGCTACTTGCGCGCCGGCTGTCAATCGAAAGTGGCCTGGAACGCTTCGCGCGACGAAGCGCTCTCGGCGTGCCGACTGTCCGATCGATCCGATCAGCGCGTGATCTCGGGCGGGAGCTGGCGCGCCAGCCCGGGATCGAGGGCGCGTAGCGCGACGTACTGAGCGCGCGCGGCCTCGAGATCCCCGAGCGCCGCGTACGTGCGCGCGAGCCGGTATCGCGCCGTCGCCATGCGCGGCGCCGACGCGACCGCGCGCTCCAGCGTGCCGGCAGCTTCGCGGAGCTTTCCTTGATCGGCGAGCGCGCTGCCGAGATCCGCGAGGATCACGACGTTCGTCGGGTCCTGCGCGAGCACGCGCTCGAAATGCGCCGCCGCCTCGACCGGCCTGCCGGAACGGAGCAGCGCCAGGCCAAGACGCCCTTCGAGCCGCGCGAGACTGTCCGGCCGCAGCGTGAGCGCCCGCTCCAGCTCGATCGCGGCCGGGCCGGGCTGTCCCAGGTTGAACAGCGCCACCCCGAGATTCGCGCGGCACACCGCGCAGTCCGGATCAGCATCGAGCGCCGTCAGCCAGAGACTGAGATCGCTGCGCCACGCGTGGACCTGGGTCCAGGTGAGCGCGCCGAGCGCGGTGAGCCACAGCGCGACGACGCAGACGGCAGCTTGCGCCATGACCGGGCGCACCCGGTGTTCCGTCGCGGCGCGCACGAGGACCGCGACCCCGGCGCCCACGAGCACCGCGAAGCCGAGGCACGGCAAGTACGAATAGCGATCGGTGGTGATCTGATAGCCGGTGTGAAAGACGCCGCTGACGGGAAGGAGCATCACGATGTAGGCGATCCAGACCACCAGCGCCGAGGGCCCGCGCCTGCGCGCGATCAGGAGAACCACCGTGATCGCGACCACGACCAGCGCGCTCACGATGAATCGTGGCGCCAGCGGATCGATGCGCTCCGGAAGCTCGTACAGCGGTGAGAGGCTGACCGGCAGGAGCGTGCGCCAGACATAGGACGCGACGTTGTAGACGGCGAGCGCCACGCGCGCGGCGACGGGAAGGCTGCCGGCCGGTGTCAGCTCTCGATGGATCGCTCGCAGGGCCACGATCGTGACGACAGCGGCCGGAACCGCATAGAAGAGCTTCTCGATCAGGACGCGTCGGGCTTCCGACGTTCTCCAGCCGCGCCAATCTGCGCTCAGACGCCGGAGCGGATAGACGTCCAGCACGAGCAGGACGGCGGGAAGCGTCGCCGCGATCGATTTGGACGCCAGCGCGACGACGTAGCATCCGGCCGACGCCGCCAGCCAGCGGCGGCGAGCCAGCGCTTCGCCCTCGCACGCGCGAAGGTAGCCGAAGACGGCGAGCAGCACGAACAGGCCTGAAAGCACGTCACGCCGCTCGGTGATCCAGGCGACCGACTCCACCCGCAGCGGGTGCAGCGCGAAGAAGACCGCGGCTGTCGTGGCGCCGGCACGCACGGCGGTGGGCGTGAGCTCCACACGCTCGAGTAACTGGAGGACCACCAGATAGAACAGCGCCGCGTTCGCAGCGTGCAGCACGAGGCTGGTGAGGTGATACCCGGCCGGTCTCATGCCCCAGATCGCGTAGTCGATCCCGAAGCTGATCCACGTCGCCGGAATCCATTGTCCGCCCCGTACGGTGGAAAACGCCGTGCGGAGCTGATGCCAGCCGAGGCCGCGGTAATCCGGATTCGCGAGCAGGTTCAGCTCGTCGTCCCAGACGAATCCGTTCAGGAGCGCCGGCGAAAACACCGCGAGCGTGACGAGAGCGGCCGCGGCGGGGAGGAGCCAGGAACGACCAGCCGAGAGGGGAGGGGTGGGGTGACCGAAGGGAATCGAACCCTCAACCCCTGGAGCCACAGTCCAGTGCTCTAACCAATTGAGCTACGGTCACCGCGGAGGCAGCCATTAATGCTACCGACGGCCTGGAAGGGTGTCAAACGCGTCAGCTCGAGAGACACCCGGGGAGGCCACGTCATGACGGCCGCGCAAGGGCTTCACGCATCGCGAGGAGCCCGTCGCGCGGTCCGCGCGGCACGTAGCCGAGCGTCGCGCGGATCCGATCGGACCGTAGCCCCGCGGACAACGGCCGCCGAGCGCGCTGATGCAGATCGGCGGTCGAGACGGGATCGATCAAGCTCGCGTCGAGCCCGAAGACGTCGCAGGCGATCTGGGCGAACGCATGGCGGCCGAGCACGCCGGTGCCGGCGACATTGAAGATGCCGCTGAGACCCCGCTCGGCGAGCTGCACGCTGGCCGCGGCGACGTCGACGTTGTACGTGGGGCTCGAGACCTGGTCGACCGGCACGCGCATGCGCTCACCGGCGCGAAGCCGGCGGAGAAGCTGGTACACGAAGTTCTTGCCCTGGGGCTCCGGGCCGTACACGACGGTGGTGCGGATGACGATCGTTCGCGGGTTCTCTTCGAGCGCCGCCCGTTCGCCGGCAAGCTTGCTCTCGCCGTAGACGGACAACGGCCGCGCGGGATCGTCCTCCGCGTACGGACCAGCCTGGCCGTCGAACACGTACTCCGTCGAGTAGTAGACGAATCCGGCGCCGCGCTTGGCCGCCACACGAGCCGCATGCGCGACGGCGTCACGATTCACGCCGAACGCTTCGTCGGGATGGTCCTCGCAGTAATCGACGTACGTCAGGCCGCCCGAGCAAAATACCCAGTCCGCGCCGGACTCCTCGACGAGACTCGCGGTGGCGGCAGCATCGGTGAGGTCCAGCGGCCGGGTGCCGGGCTGCGCCACACGGCTGTGGGTGCCGACGACGCTGTGGGAGCGGCCTTCGATCCACGCCACGAGCGCGGCGCCCACCTGCCCCGAGGCGCCGATCACGAGCGCGCGCATGGCGCAGAGCTCCTAGCTGTCGGTCTCGTGCGGTGACGGCCCGCCGTCGACGACGATCGTCGTGCCGGTGATCCACGACGAGGCGTCCGAGGCGAGAAAGATGCAGGGATAGGCGATCTCCTCGACTTTGCCCCACCGGCCCATGCCCACCCGAGCGGCGATGTTCGCGTAGGTTTTCTCGGCGTCAGGATCGGTCTTGTGAAGGACGTCGAGATACCCCTCGGTCTCGACGGGGCCGGGCGCGATACAGTTCACGCGAACGCCTTTGCGTCCCCAGGCCGTGCCGAGCTCGCGCGTCAGCATGATGACGCCCGACTTCGCGGCACCGTAATGCGGCATCATCGTGGAGCCGTAGACACCCGCGATCGACGAGATGTTGATGATGACGCCGCCGCCCTGCTGCATCATCTGGCGCCCGGCCCACTTGCACCCGAGGAACACCCCGGTGAGGTTGATGCCGACCACGGTGTTCCACCCGTTCGCCGAGATGTCTTCGGGCTTGGCGCGGAACGAGGCGCCCGCGTTGTTGACCATGATGTCGAGCCGCCCGAACTCGCTGACGGCGCGCTCGACCAGCGCCTTCACCTGGTCCTCGACGCGGACGTCGACCACCATCGCGAACGAGCGGCGGCCGAGGTCGTGGACCGCCTTGGCGACCGGTTCCAGGTGCTCGATCTTGCGAGAACAGAGCGCCACGTCGGCGCCGGCGCGCGCGAACTCAATGGCGATGGACTTGCCGATGCCGGTGCCGCCGCCGGTGACGATCGCGGTCTTGCCTTCGAGGGAGAACGGGTTCCTGGCCATGGCGACCACGATACCGCAGCGGCCACGAAGCTGTCGAGGCTGGTGGTGTGACTCTAGGAGCATGTCGATGTGATCGAGGCGGGCGTCGGGTCCCCCCGGCGACCGACGAGCGTATGGGGGTCTGGGGGCCTTCGAGGCCCCCAGCTCACTAAGGAGGCAGCGGCAGCGCGATCTGCGCCTGGCGCTTCGGCACCTCTTGTTCGATCTTGCGCCACACCAGGAGCGGCACGAAGCTGGTGCCGTTGTCGCGGGCACACTCTTCGAGCTTGCCGAGGAGCCCGCGCGCCTGCTCCAAGTGCTTGCGTGGCGCTTTCGCCGTGCGCCGCAAGTCGTGGTCGTGCGTCCGCTTGGCCTCGATCCACGCCTGTTCGACGTGGGCCACCATCAGCACGACCTGGTCGACCTCGCCGTCGAAGTAGCTCTTCCACTCGGTCGCCGACGAGAAGCGCAGACAGTCCTTCGCCATCACGCTTTCGAAGTGCTGCACGAGCTGCTCGGCCTCACGCACATGGTGAGCGACGCGTTCTCGAGGCTCCGCCGGCACGGTCTCCACCGCCCGCACACCAGGGACCGGAATCAGCAGGGCAATCGCGACGACGGCAAGGCGAAGTGTGCGACCCACGATCTATCTGAGCGCGCGCGCCTCGGCGCGGGTCAGGTGCCAGAGCACCACGTGATAGGTCGGCTCCGGCACGTCAGGCATGCTGTCGACCGGATAGATGTCCACGTGATCGATCGGCAATCCTTCGGCACGGAGGTCGTCGATCCCGCGCTGAGCCAGCTCACGCATCGTGACGATGTAGATCGTGGCCACGCGCCGACTGGCCCGGTTGAAGCCCGAAAACGGTCCCGCCGGCCGTGTCGAGGAGTCGCCTTCGATGCGCACCAGCCCCGGAAGCAGCACCAGCAGCGGATGCGGGTGCGCGGTGTCTCGCGACCACACCTCGCGGCGGCGCTCCGTGTTGATCGACGCCGCGACCGCGGCCGCGCGCTTGACCATGAGGTTCGGCACGACCTGCGCGACCCCGGGCACCCCGCGGGCCAGCGCTTCCGCCTTCCGCTTCGTCTCCACGGTATCCACGACGCCGCTGAGATACACCGTGGCATCGTACGTGTCGGCGCGGATCCAGGTGCTCGGACCGCGCAGAGACGCGAGCTGCATCTTGACCTCTGTCGTGATGTTGTGATCGTCGGCCCAGCGCCCGAACGATCGGCCTGAAGAGGAAACGCAGCCAGCGGCCAGGAACAGCGCTACCGCCGCGACCCACGCCACTCTCGCCGTGCTCCTCATGGTTTCTCCGTGCGCTCGAAGGGCCGGCGACGCGGAACGCAAAGCCGGCCGGACCGCCGCCTCTTCGCGCAAGCGACGCTCGACCATCTGCCAGTCGATGTTTCGGAAGAACGCCTCGATGTACTTCGCGCGCTCGGTCGCTTTGTAGTCTCGCATGAAGGCGTGCTCCCACACGTTTATAACGGGGGCCGCGCGGCCGGAACAGCCGCAGGTGGGCTGTATCGAGCGCGCGTGGCTCCGTTGTAACGGGGGCCGCGCGGCCCTGTTTCACGCTCGCTTCATCCTTCATGATAGCGCCGGCATCGACGCGCGTCGCCGTGGCGCTCGAGGGCGGCGGCGCGGAACGGAAAAGTTTTTCCGTGCCCGTATAGTGGGAATCGTGTGGGTCGCTCCGATGCTCGCCGCGCTCGGTGAAGCGCGGCTCGACGATCAGCGGCTGGCCTACGAGCGAAAGTACGACGGGACGTTGTCCGAAAGATCCGGGGGCTGAAGCAAATCTTACACGCTGGATCGAACGGTACGCTGTCGGGCACGCGTCTCGCGGGAATGGACAGTGCAACAGGCAGTGGCCGAACGGGCGCTCGACAGTGCCCGAGAGCGTGCTCGAGGCGCTCGCGGAGGAACTATATGCATTCCTGGTGGAGACCGACCGCAATCGCGATGACCCTCGGCGTCGTCCTCGCCGGCTGCGCCACCGCGACATCGGAGTCGCCGTCGGCGTCGCCGACTCCGTCGGGCCGAGCTGAAGCTCCGCGTCCGACGACCACCGCCAAGCTCGACCCGAGCCAGGCGGCGCGGCTCAAGCAGATCATGGCGCCGCTGCTGCAGGCCATGAACCATCCGATCCCGCTCAACCAGGTGAAAGTCGGCATCATGGATGACCCACACATCAATGCGGCGAACGCGGGCGGGGGCGAGTTCTACGTCACGACCGGGCTACTGGAGAAGGCGAACGACGATCAGCTCCGCGCCGTCCTGGCTCATGAGACCGCGCACGCCGACCTCGGTCACGTGGCAAAGCTTCAGAGGCTCGGTACAGGATTGAGCATCGGCATGATCCTGCTCGACCAGATCATCCCCGGGGCGCAAGCGCTCACGCCGCTCGCCGGCCAACTCGTCGCGAACGCCTACACCCAGAAGGAGGAGTATCAGGCGGACGTCCACGGCGTCGACATCCTGCGGAAGGCCGGCTTCGACGGCAAGACACTCATGGTGAACACGCTGACGTGGCTCCAGCAAACCGAAGCGAGTGGCGGCGGATTCTTCGCGACGCATCCGGCAACCGGGGACAGAATCCAGGCTGTGCAGCGCATGAAGTGACGCGTGCGGTATAGTCGGCTCGAGTGAGGAGGCGGCTCTCCGTGCGATGGTCGCGTGCGTTCGAGCTCGGGCTCGTCCTGATCGCGTGGTTCGTCGCTGCACCGGTCGCGCTCGGCGCTGCGACGGACTGCAGCGCGTTGCCAACCTCCGCACTCAAGCCGCACGCCTGCAGTCCTCAACAAGAGTGCCTCCGCCTGATCCCCAAAGACCTGCAGGGGCCCGCTCTCGAAGCGGCCAAGCGGGACTGTCAACGGCAACCCGCGTCGGGGATCTGTCACGGTCCGGAGCGATACAATCCCCGGGCGGCGTGTCTCGCGGAGCAACCGCAGCGGAAGAAGTAGCGCGCTGCAGCGCTCGCCCCGCCGTCGGCCGGATCGGAACCGCCGCCTGCCGCCGTTACTGGAGCGGCGAGAAGCTCGTCGGCTTCCAGATCTTGTTCACGACGCGCTCGAGCAGCGGGCCGTTGGCCCCCGATGCCTTGCGTGCCGCCTGCCACTCGGGATCGGCCTGGAACGAGGCCCACGCTCGCTGGCGGTGCGCCAGATCGTCGAAGGCACAGATGTAGACGAGCTCGTTCGATTCTCCGATCACGCTCTCCCAGAACCCGACGACCTGGATTCCGTGCTTCTTGAAGAGCCCCATCGTCACGTTGGCGAAGCGCGCCTGGATGTCCGGCATGCGGCCCGGCAGCGCGTAGTAGGCCCGGTACTCGTAGATCATGTCCGGCTCCTCCTCGTCAGAAGACCACGACACCCCGCGCAACCTGGCCGCTGCGCAAGGCGGCGAATCCTTCGTTGATCCGGTCAATTGCCCGGCAGATTGTGGACGGTGTCGAAGAAGATCTCCTTCCACGACGCCGGCCTCTGCTGGATCATACCCGTCCGATACATGAAGTCGGCGAACTTCGTCACGCCGGTCGGCGTGAGCGTGTAGACGTTCTCCTTGCTGATCTGCCGCTCGAGCTCGTCGAGTGGCACCTTGGACTTTGCTTCCTCGACGTAGATCTCGACGGGCACGAACCGATCGGCGTCGAAGAATTCGCCCACGGCGATCTGCTGGTCGATCGCAACGCGCGCCGGCTCTCCGAGCTCTCCCGCGCGCATACGTTCCTCGCGATCGGTCGATCGCATGTGCGCGGAGCCTAACTGAGCGACCGCGAGCAGGTCAAACGCCGAGGCGCCCACGTTGGGCGCAGACGGCCTCAGTGTCCCGGGCGAGAGGGAATACGAGGGACGGATCCGACGAAGATCGTGACCTGGCGTGAGGTGGAGTGCTTTCGCGAGGACGACGGCGGCCAGAGGCACCATGGCACCTCGGGTCGCCGTCGGACTGGGTTACATGCCGGCTCGATAACGCTACGAGGGGCTACTTCGTCGAGGGAGCCGTGGTCGTGGCCGGGGCTGGGGTCGGGGTCGGGGTCGGGCTGGTGCCCGCCGGCAGCTGCTGCCACTTCTGCCTGCCCTTCTGAACTTCCGCCTTCCCTGCTGTCATGGCCTGCTGCTGCTGTTCGGGGGTCAGCGACTGCCACTTCGCCTGGGCCTTCCCCACATCCGTCTTCCATGTCTGTGTCAGGTGCTGCTGCTGCTCTGGGGTGAGCGATTCCCATTTCGTCATTGCCGCGGTCTCGGCTTGCTTGGCTTTCGCCTTCAGCCCGCTCTTCGTCGCCTGTGCAGAGACAGCGGGCAAGCCGAGGCTGCTCACGAGCATGCCGCTCACCAATCCAATTGCCACGAGTCGGATACGTCTTGTGTTCATCGTTGCTCCTCTCTCCTGTGAATGCTGGCCTGTGAATGCTGGGAATGACCCCCCCGGGGGTCTTTCCGGGTGCCCCCCTGCCGCACCTTATGACGATTAATCTTAACCCGGGATTCACGATATGGGTCGATTTGCTATCCCCACGACGGCGCCCACCCGACGAGCTCAAAACGGAATGGTGCGCCTGGCAGGAGTCGAACCTGCGACCCTCGGATTAGAAGTCCGATGCTCTATCCAACTGAGCTACAGGCGCGTCAGCTAGTTACGATACACCGGACGCCCGCGACCTGTGGGGAGCCGCCGCGAGCAGGCCTAAATCGCTTGACGGTCGGCATGCCCCGGCTTTAGCCTCGAAACGTCCCCAGTTGTCCCTCAGGGAGGCTCCCATCGACATCCGGCCGCTCGGAACAGCGCATGCCGAACTCGTCTACCGGCATGGTGCTGTGGCGACCGTCATCTTCGTCGTGATCTTCGCGGCACTCGCCTGGGTCTGGGATGGCAGCGACGGTCAACGCTCGGCGCCGGTCCTCCTCCCGTTCGTGAGCCTGCTGCTCGGCCCGCACCGCTAGCCCGCCGGCGCCTCGCTCGTCGCGATATCGGCACAGCGCGAGCGCGCCCTGGTGTCGCGCGGGCTGGATTCTCGTGGAAACTCGGGCCGGCGCGGCAGTGGGACTGCGCGGGGGTAAGCTGGTCGATGCGATGAAGCGCAACGGTATCCGCCGAGCCCAGGGACATCCCTTCCCGCTGTGTCTCGTCGTCGTTAGCCTTCTGGTCCTCGCCGGCTGCAGCGCGGCGTCGAACGCCAAACCCGCGGAGACCTCGGTGCTGCCGTCCTTCGATGTGCCGGTCGACGCGTACGTCGAGGCAAGCCGCTCCGGCGCGCGATCGACGATCGCCGGAAAGGCGTATCAGGAGCGCCGCAAGCCGAACGCGGCCGATGAGCCGCTCACCGATACCGTGGTGACCCTGTTCCCGTATTCCGAGACGGTTCGCGCGCAGCTCGAAGCGCTGAAGCGCAGCGCTCGGCAGTCGGCCGACGAGTATGTCGCCGCGGCGCCCAAGATCAAGAAGCTGCGTGACGCCTACGAGTCAATGCTGTGGCACCACGGTGCCGCGGACTTCGTCCTCACGGCCACGGTCCAGCCCGACGGCACCTTCAAATTCGACGACGTGCCGCCCGGTCACTGGCTGCTGTATGGGACCCGCGCGCAATTCACCAAGAAGGAAGGCCGGGCACGGACGGGCGGCGGCGGACGATTTCCGCAATACCGCCGACTCGAAGGGTTCTACACGGTGACCGTGTGGCTGCGCGATGTGAGCACCAGCCGGGCGACGCCCGATACCATCGAGCTCACCGATCAGAACGTCTGGTTCAGCGGAGTCTCCGAGGAATGGATCACGCGGCCTCGCCCGCCGATCGGAAGCGGCGGGCGATGAGCGGCGTCGCGACGAAGACGTGACGCTAACGACCGAGCTGCTTCAGCGCCTCGGTCGCCTCCTTCACCGCGATGTCGTGTTGCTCGCCGGCATGCGCCTCCTGGGCGTAGCGCAGCTTGCTCTCCACCGCCGCGACCCTGGCATCCTTGATGACCCCCGCCGGCGCCGTGCGCTTGAAGTCCGCGAGCGCCGCCTGGGCCCGCTCGATCAGTGTCGGACACTGGAAGGCGAGAGCAACGTCTCCGCTCGCGAGCACGAGAGCGGTTGCCAGCACGACGCCGAGTCCCCTGCTCATGGGTTCTGAAGCGTGATGGCTTCCTCGGCGAACGCGATGGCGACCTTGGCCTTGCGGACGGCGTCGCCGTGGTCCCGCTTGACCTTCGCGTTTTCGTGATGCGCCCGGGCTTCGGCGACGTTCTTCTTCGCTTCGTCGATGAGCGGCTTGGTGTCGGCGCTGACCTTGCCGCCTTCCGCCTTCTTGATGAGGTCCTCGGCCTGCTTGATCACGACCGGACAGTTGAACGCCCACGACGACGACGCAAGCGCGACGGTGAGGACGATGGCAGCCGACAACACCGCGATCGCGGTCTTCTTCATGTCCACTCTCCTCCGCAATAGGGTGCGCTGGTCGGGGTGAGAGGATTTGAACCTCCGGCCCCCTGCTCCCAAAGCAGGTGCGCTACCAGGCTGCGCCACACCCCGATCGGCCGCCGGAAGCAGGAGTATATCACCCGCTCAGAAGCGGCCGGAGCGCGCGCACGGCGCGGCCCCGGTGACTGACCTGATCCGTCTCGTCCGCATCGAGCTCACCGAACGTTCGGCCCAGCGGAGGATAGAAGAAGACGGGATCATAGCCGAAGCCTGCCGTCCCGCGGGGCGCATCCGTGATCACGCCTTCCACCACACCTTCGACGATCGTTTCGTTCCCATCTGGATCGACCAGCGCAATGACGGCGCGAAATCGGGCCGTTCGCTCGTCGGCGGGCACACCGGCCAGCGCGGCCAGAAGTCGAGCCACCCGGGCACGGTCGTCGAGGCCAGGGCCTCCGTACCGGGCGGAAAAGATTCCGGGAGCACCCCCGAGGGCATCGACCTCGAGCCCCGAGTCGTCAGCCAGCGCCAGCCTCCCGGTCTGGCGCGCCGCCGCGCGCGCCTTGAGCAACGCATTGTCGCGATACGACTGTCCCGTTTCCTCGGGCAGCGCGGCCCCGGCCACGTCGGCGAGCACCGTGATCGCGAACGGGAAGCCCGAGAGCAGCCGCCCGAGCTCGGCGCCCTTGGCGCGGTTCAGGGTCGCGACGACGAGCGGGCGATCACAGCGCGAAGACGCGCTCACTGGGCAGCCGATCGCCCGGCGAGGCCGTTCAGAGCGTGAAGACGCGCTCACCGCGCGAGGCGATTGCCCGGCGCTGGAGCGCGACGAGCTGTCGGATGCCCGACTCGGCCAGCGCCAGCAGTGCATCGAGCTGGCCGCGACCGAATGCGGCGTGCTCGGCAGTGCCCTGCACCTCGACGAACTCGCCGGCGCCCGTCATGACGACGTTCATGTCGACGTCGGCCGCCGAGTCCTCGACGTAATCGAGATCGAGCGCCGCCTGGCCCTGGACGATTCCCACGCTGATCGCCGCGACGCAATCGCGCACGACGGCGATGGGATCGATTCCGGGGATTCGATGGAGGGCGTCGACGACGGCCACGAACGAGCCGGTGATCGCGGCCGTGCGCGTGCCACCGTCGGCCTGGATGACGTCGCAGTCCACCCAGATCGTGCGCTCGCCCAGCTTCTTCCGCTCGAACACGGCGCGGAGCGCGCGCCCGACGAGCCGCTGGATCTCCTGCGAGCGGCCGCTCGGCCCGCGATTTTCGCGCATGCTCCGGGTGTTCGTGGAGCGCGGCAGCATGCCGTACTCGGCGGTGACCCAGCCAAGGCCCTGCCCTTTGAGAAACTGGGGGACCTTGTCATCCACCGACGCGGTGCAGATGACCTTGGTGGCCCCGAACTCCACGAGCACCGAGCCCTCGGGATGCAGCAGGAAGTCGCGCGTGACCGTGACGGGGCGAAGCTGGTCGGGACGGCGGTTGATGGCACGGGGCATCGCGTCAGCGCGAGCCGCCGAGCGCGGTCTTGCTGCGCTGGTCCCAGCGCGCCTTGTACTCGGCGATGCCGTCGAAGATCGACTTCGCGATCTCGTCGCGATAGCGCGAGTCGCGCAGCTTCTTCTCTTCGCGCGGGTTCGTGACGAAGCCGATCTCGACGAGCACCGCCGGCATCGCGGCACCGCCCAGCACGTAGAAGCCGGCCTGCTTCACGCCGCGGTTCGGGATGTGCAGCGTGTGTGTCATGGAATCGAGCAGGACCTCGGCGAGGCGCGAGGATTCTTCCTGGAATTCCGACTGGGCGAGATCCCACAGGATCGATTTCACGATGTCGACACGCCCACCGGCGCTCGCCTTCTCGAGCTGCACGACGCCGTTCTCGAGCGCGGCGACCTGCCGCGCGGCATTGTCCGTCGCCTCCGAGGAGAGAAAGTACGTCTCGACGCCCTCGGACGCGACCTCGCGGTGGGCGTTGGCGTGGATCGACACGAAGAGATCGGCCCGCTCGCGGTTGGCAAACCTCGTCCGATCCTTCAGCGTCACGAAATAATCGGCGTCGCGTGACAGCAGCACCTTCATGTCGAGACGCTGCTCGACCAGGCGCGCCACCCGGCGCGTCACGTCGAGGACCACGTCTTTCTCCATCAGCCCGCTCGGCCCGAGCGCCCCGGAGTCGTGGCCGCCGTGCCCTGCATCGAGCACGACGATCTTCAGCGGCCCGACCCCGTCCTTTCGCTGACCGACTTCCTGGCCAGGCCGGACGAAGTCGATGACCAGGCGTGGCGGGTCGGCCATCGTGCTGACGCGGATGTCCCCGGCGTCACCCTGGAAGGTGACGCGCAGGATCGCGTCAACACCGGCGCGCTCGAGGCGGACGTCATCCACGTGGCCGTCGCGGACCTGCTCGTAGCGTGGCTCGCCGGCGAGCGCGGAAAGCTTGACCTTGGCGGTCACCGGGCCACGCGCCTCGACCGTGTAGATCACGGGCGCCGACGTTTCCAGAACGACACGAGTGAACGAGGGATAGGACCGCAACCGCATGTCGCCCAGCGAGTTCTCCGTCGCGGATGGCACGGTGCGCGGCGACGCCGCCGGCACCGGCGACACCGCGGATGCTCTCGCCACGACGCCCGGCGATCGGGTGCTCGCTGCCGTCTGTCCGGCGCCGAGCCCAGGCAGGACACGGGTCACGAACGTCCGGGGAACGAGCCACTTGCCCTGTTTCACGCGCACCGGCGCGTCCAGCACCAATGCCTTGCCGTCGACGATGACCTGGGCCCAGTTGCGCGTGAACGTCACGACGTGGACTCCGGTACGGAGATGGGCCCGCGCGCTGACGACCGTGCCGTCGAGTCTGGCGCCGAGCGCTGCGGCGATGCGTGTCAGCTCGACGTAGGCCTGACCGTCATGGGTCTCGATCGGGAACTCGGCAGCGTGAGCCGACGCGGCAAGAAGCACGAGCGCAGCGCCGAGGAGCGCGCGTCCACGATTCATCACTCCCGCTATTCTAGCAATGCCCCCCGGCCGGGCCGGGCGGGTTAAATAGCGGTCAGAGCCGGATCAGCGCCAGACCTGTCTCACGGTCCATCGCGCGCCGGAGGTGTTGTGGCGTTCTTCCACCAGCGACCGGCTCGGAGCTACGTCAGCCCGAGGCGCTCCTTCAACGCGCGGACACGGTCGCGCGCGACGACGAGCTCGGTGCGCTGGGCATCCTTGAGGCGGACCAGGAGCCGGCCGCCGAAGTCCGCGTGGAGCTCGGCGATCCAGGCGAGATTCACGAGCGCGCCCCGATGAACCCGAACGAACCTTCGCTCACCGCCTGCATGACGTGCTCGGTCAGGAGGCCGCGCACCATGCCGAGCTCGACGCTGTGCGAGGGATCGTACAGGAGATCGAGCTCGGGCCGCTCCCGGCCTGCGAAGAATGCCCGGCCCGCGGCGTCCCCGAAGCCTTTCGGGATGATCACCGCGACCGCCGTCTTTCCGCGCCGCACGGCGCGTCTCGCGTCCTCCGCAACGCTGACCGTCGCCGCCAGGTTCGTGTCTGCCTGAACACGCGCGACGATCGTCTTCGCGATGGCCCCGCCGTCCTCGGCGACGATGTGAACCGCGACGCGCGCTGGCTCGGTGGATCCGCGCTGGCCGGGAAAGACGGCGCCGAGGAACGACGCGATCGCGATCGGCGCGGCAAAGCTCATGATGACCGCGCGGCGATCGGTGAAGAAAAGCTGGAGGTCCTTGCGAACCATCGCGAGCAGCGGTGTCAGGCGCATCAGTCGCGTAGAGTCCTTCCCGTGAGCGCGAGGAAGACCTTTTCCAGGCTGCCGACGCCCGGGTGCTCGCGGTGGAGCCCGGCGACGGTGTTCGCGGCGATCACCTGCCCGCGGTCGATGACGACGATGAAGTCGGCAAGACGCTCGACCTCTTCCATGTAATGCGTCGTGTACAGCAAGGCCTTGCCTCGCGCTCTGAGGTGCTCGAGATTCTCGAAGATCGCGTTCCGGCTTTGCGGATCGACGCCGACCGTCGGCTCGTCGAGAAGCAGGATGTCGGGGTCGTGGAGCAGTCCGGCGGCGAGGTTCAGCCGTCGCTTCATGCCGCCGCTGTAGGTCTTCACGCGGTCGCGCCCGCGCTCCGTGAGACCGACGAGGCCGAGGGCCGCCGTCATCGCCCGATCGAGCGCGGCGCCTCGCAGTCCGTAGAGCGCGCCGAAGAATTGCAGATTGTCGCGCGCGCTCAGCTCCTCGTAGAGCGCCAGGTCCTGGGGCACGAGACCGATCTTGCGCTTCGCCGGATCCACGTCGCCCGCCAGCACGTGGCCGTCGATGGAGACGGCGCCGTGATCCGGCGCGACCAGGCTCGCGAGCATCGACACGGTCGTGGTCTTCCCCGCACCGTTGGGGCCAAGGAGGCCGAGAAGCTGTCCGCCGTGCGCCGTGAACGACACATCGTCGACGGCGACGAGATCACGAAACGCCTTGTGGAGGTTTCGCGCTTCGAGCACCACGGTTCCCACGCTAACCCGTCAGGACCCATCCGTACTGGACGAGGCTCGGGCTCGGTCCTTCTTCGAGATACGCGGCCTTGAGCTTCGAGAGATAGTCGGGCGGGACCGGGTTCCGGTGGACATTGGGATCGATTCCGTAGAGGCGCGCTGACGTGAGACCGAGGATCTGCGCCTTCGTCTCCGGCGTCAGCGGCCGATACCCCAGCCTCGCCATCAACGGCTCGGGCATCGTGAACCGGCGAAACGCCTCGATCTGCCACTGCGGGGAGCCCCACCAGATGGAGTCGGTGCCCCAGAGCACGTGATCGGCGCCGAGCGCCTGGATGAGCATACCGAGCACATGGGCGCACAGCATCGGCGAGGTGATCACCATCTGACCAAACGTCGAGCCGAGCTCTGCGTAGATGTTGGCGAGCTTCGGATTGCGCTGGCGGATCTCGCAAAGGTCGGTCACCCAGTCGACGCGCAGCGACGTGTCGAAGCGCTCGGGGGGAGTGGTGACCCACGGTTGCAGCGACCGGAATGCCGCGTGATAGACGATGAAGTTCAGGTCGGGGAAATCCTTCGCGGCCCGCTCCAGATCCCTGGGATGCCAGTATTCGTCGATCCCGTTGAGGAGCGGAAGCCCCTTGTGGAGGCAGACGTTCTTGATCCCGAGTCGGCGCGCTGTTTCGAGCATCGGGTACGCGACCGTCTCGTCGTCGACCCGCCAGGGCTTCGGCGGGTTGCCGAAGGGCAGGCCCGTGTAGCACTTCCACGCTCCGATCTTGAGCTCCTCGGCCTGACGCCGCATCTCGTCGAGATCCTTCGGCCCTTTGTTCGGCGCGACGACGCCGTGGGCCACGAGGCGCTGCGAGGCAGTCAGGCGGTTGATGACGTCACGCGTCTCGGCCATCTTGTCCGGCGGCAGGATGTTGCTCCCGTCCGTCGCGGAGGGGATGCCGCTGATCACGGCAACGGTCGTGTCGCTGTCGAGAAAGATCTCTTTGACGTAGTTCTCGAGGTAGAGCTCGTCCATCGTGCCCCGATCCTTCGCGAGATCGGGATTCCAGCGCCGCCCCATCCTCCGGAGCTCGAGGAGCCAGGGAAACCGTCGCGGCGCCGCAACGTGATGCGTCTGGATGTCGAAGACGAATTGACCCGCGGGCTTTCGCCCGGCCGCGGCCGCGGACTCGAGCGCTTCGACCGGGTCGACGTCGAAGAACCGGCCGAAGACGGTGTTCAAGGCGAGGAACGCCGCCGCCATCCCGGAGCTCGAGCCGAGGAACGCCCGCCGGCTCACGCCAAGCCGGCGGGCGTTGGCTCTCGCGATTTCCTGGAGCGTGACCGCAACGCGCTGTTGCTCGTGCGTCTGCGGCAGCGGGAGATATTCCTCGTTCGAGATCACTTGCGTCGGAACCGGCGAAAACTCCTCGGTCGCGACGTCACGGGCCCATTGCCGCATCCACTGTCGCGCGCTCATCGTTCTCCCCCAACTTTCGGCGTCCCGATTTCGATCTCTCGGAGTCCTCGCACCTTGAGGGCCTCGGGGGCGAACCGGCCGCCGACCGCCACGCCCCCCGGCAATGGGCCGTAGAGCTCGATCCCGATCGAGGAAATTCGCGGCTGGCGGTCGAACGTCTGGTTCGGGAACACCGTCTTCATCGCCTTCTGATGAACGTCGCCGTGATACCAGTCGACGAGCGCTTTCTTGTTCTCGAACCACGCGAAGATGACGCGTTTGCCGCTCGCCGTCTGGGCCGTCTCCACGCCAAGGCAGCCCGGCGTCGTCCTGAGCGCGCCGACCACGTTGGGGAACCCCGTCGGAGGACCTTGAGCAAGCCCAGGAGTGATCAACCCACTAACGAGCGAGACGGCAACCGATGCGGCGATCATGAGTGCCGGGCTTTTCCGGATCTTCATGCGAGGCCTCCCTTTGCTCCTGGTGCCGAGCATCACCGGAGACGTCCGAGGTGTCGCGGACAATCTGACGAGAGGTCGAAAGAGGGTGCCGAGAGGCCGGATTCCGACGACGAATCGTTACTGCGCGAACGGCACCCACGCGATCGGAACGCCGGCATCGGACTGGCGCGCCTTTTCCGTCGCGGTGATCCAGCTATCGCCTTCCGGCAGCAGGACCGAAGCCGGACGCACCCGGTAGAGGCTCGAATCGTCGACGTTCGCGGGCGCCACACCCTCGTCGCGCAACGCTCTCGCGGCGCCGATGAGCCGCCGCCTCGCGTAGGTCACCATCTCGTCCGTGATCCCGAGATGCTCCTGCGTCCGGTCGTAGATCGAGCCCATGGTTTCCGTCATCGCGCGGTCTTGAAGATTGACGAGGAACGGGATGCCGACCGTGAGCTGCTTCTGCAGCTCGCCTTCTCCTTCTCTTCCTCCGAGGGCGATCCCGTTACTGCCAGACGGCGAACGCCATGCCGACTCCCGTCCCTGCCTCGGACCGATAGCTCGGCACGTAATCGACGACGTCCATCGAGAGATGCTCCGCGGCGCCGGCGGTGGCGATCCAGTTCCTGATCTCGGAGTTCCCGGATTCGAGATGCTCCGGCGGGAGTGCGGCAATTCCGCCGACGTCTTTCTTGGCGAGGAGCTCGAGGACCTCGTGGTCCAGCACCTCGTCCACGACGAAGTGGCTGAGCCCACCCGACCCGAGGATGGCGACGCGCTTCGGCGAAGACCAGACCTCGACGGCCTGACGGAGGGCCTGACCAAGCTGATAGCACCGCTTCGGCGTTGGCTGGTTCGGCGGGAAGTACGTGTTCAGCAGCACCGGCACGATCGGGATGATGCGATCGCCCATGACGCGTTGATGGACGAAGCTCCAGGCGTGGCCAAACGGACGGTGCCTCGGCTGAACGCGAACGTGGGCGACGTCGAACGCGTGTTCGTGCGTGAGCGTCTCCACGAGGTATTTCCCGAGCGCCGCGTCGACCGGAAACGAGCGGTTCGTTCCATCGCCGTAGTATCCCCAGTACGAGAGCCGACGAAATGGCGGGACGTCCTCGACCGCCGGGGGAAGGTTCTCGACCGCGTCGCCCCAGTAGATGCACAGCGCGGGCTGGCTGTCCGCGCTGAACCACTCGTCCTGATCGTCGCCGATCACGATCAGGGCGTCAGGCGCAGCATCGGCCAGGACGGTGTGGAGCCGCGCGAGGGCGGCCTGCGTTGCCTCGTGTCGCGCGCGCGTGACGTCAGGCTCGAGCTGCCGGCCGATCCAGGAGGCCTTCTCGCGCGCCATCCGCTCGAAGTCCGGCACGCGGGGATTTGCGCGATCCCGCTCGGCGTGCCCGGCAAACGCGTCCCACGGCGTGCTCAGCATCGGGCTATGCGAGGTGCCGATGCCGAGGATGATCTCTGCCATGCGTCCCTCCGCTGTCGCCTGCCCGAGCGAACCAAATGGTAGCAGAAACCGGAAACGTCGATACCATTGGGCAGAATCGCCGCAGGAGGACAACGCATGCGCGCAGCCTGGTACGAGAAACACGGACCGGCCGCAGACGTGCTCACGTCAGGAGAAATGCCGGTCCCCGAGCCCGGGCCGGGCGAAGTGCGAGTGCGCGTCGTCGCGTCAGGGTTGAACCCGACCGACGTCAAGGCGCGCGCCGGTTCACGGCCCCTCGGCTTTCCGCGCGTCGTGCCGCATCAGGATGGCGCCGGCGTCATCGACAAGGTCGGACGAGGCGTGCCGGCATCGCGGGTGGGCGAGCGCGTCTGGCTCTACATCGTGCAGTGGCAGCGGGCGTGGGGAACGGCGGCGGAGTTCACGGTCGTTCCTGCGGCCCGCGCCGTCACGCTCCCCACGAACACGAGATTCGCCGAGGGCGCGTGCCTCGGCATTCCCGCCGTCACCGCGCATCGCTGTCTCTTCGCCGACGGCCCCGTGGCCGGCCAGACCGTGCTCGTGACCGGTGGCGCCGGCGCGGTCGGACACTATGCCGTGCAGCTCGCGAAGTGGGCCGGCGCGACCGTCATCGCCACGGTCAGCTCGACCGAGAAAGCCGCGCTCGCGCTTGCCGCCGGCGCCGATCACACGGTGAACTACAAGACCGGGGACGCGGCGGCCACCATCCTCGAGTTGACTGGTGGCGTCGGCGTCGATCGGATCGTGGAGGTCGACTTCGGCGGCAACGTGACCGTCAGCGCGAAAGTCCTCAAGGTCAACGGGACGATCGCAAGCTATGCCTCGATGGGCGCGCCGGAGCCGAAGCTGCCCTTCTACGCCTTGATGTCGAAGAACGCGGCCATCAGGCCCGTGCTGATCTACACGATGCCGGAGCGTGCCAAGGACGAGGCGGTGCGGGACATCTCACATCTCGTCGCGACCGGCCGGCTGGTGCACGTCATCGGCGCTCGGTTCCCCCTCGAGCGCATCGTCGAAGCGCACCAAGCGCAGGAGGGCGGCAAGGTCACCGGCAACATCGTCATCGATGTCGCGGCCGAAGGAGCCTAGCGACACGCGCGCCGACTGGCGACCCGGCGGGAGACGGCCAGCCGGGGAGAGCGAGTTGCCACGGGCCGACCGGGAGGGTGAGCGGCCTCTGACCACGAGGCCCTGTTGACCGATGATCGGCGAGCCGTTCCCACTCCTGGCCTGGTTGCCCTCGATAGAACGCAACGGGAACGGGTCCGCCGGCCGCCCACCCACCCGGCCGGCCCGCGACGCCACGCGCTCGATTGCCGGTGAGCGTTCATCAGTCGTGCCGTCCGGCCGGAAGGACGCGCGTTGATCGGAGCGCTGCAACAGTTTCAGCGCGACGGAAGACGTGGCGAAGTGCGAGAAGACGAACTTCTAGAAATTGGTGGAGGCGGTGGGAATTGAACCCACGTCCGGAAACCCTCAGCCGCAGGCGTCTACGTCGATAGCCGGTTGACTCTACAGCCTCTCGTCTCTCGGCACTCCAGCCGGCAGGATCACCGAGCGACCAGCCTCATTTTTCTCGCTCCTCCCCTGAGGCCAAGTTTGGAGCCAGTCACCAGTGTATGACGCCCGTTCCCGATCCCTGATGACTCGGACCGGCGGACGCTGGCGGGTGTTAGGCCGCCAGAGCTAGCTGGTTGTTGGCAGCTATACCGTTCTCTCTATTTAACGAGGGGAGAGAAACCTCGAGACGCAGCCTGGACGTCACTGATCCCCGTCGAAACCTGTCGCCCCCCCTCACTATTCGTAGACTCGCCTCGGGCGGCGGGAACTCCATCGGTGACTCGCCTCGCCTTTCGGCTGCGGCTCGCGATGCGGCCCCCCGCGACGCCCTGCGGCTCGCACTACCATCTCCCGCGGCCGGCACGGGCCGCGCGATCCATCTCGCGGGCCACTTCACGCTCGCGAATCGCCGAGCGCTTGTCGTGTAGCTTTTTCCCGCGCGCCAGCCCGATCTCGAGCTTCGCGCGCCCGCCCTTGAAGTATAGACGTAGTGGGACCAGCGTCAACCCGCGCTCGGCGATCTTGCCGCTGAGACGGCTCAGCTCACGCGCGTGGAGCAGCAGCTTGCGATCGCGCTCGGGATCGTGGTTGGCGTCGGTGCCATGGCTGTACGGGCTGATGTGACAGGCGAGCAGCCACGCCTCGCCGTTCCTGACGGTCGCGTACGAGTCCTTGAAGGTCACCTGGCCGGCCCGGAGCGCCTTCACCTCGGTGCCCCGCAACACCAATCCGGCTTCGACCGTTTCGAGGATCTCGTATTCGTGTCGCGCCCGCCGATTGGTCGCGACAGTGCGATCGCCGCCGTCGCGCTCTGCTTGACTGGCCATGTCTGGAAGGTATTATGAACCCCGCTGTCCGGGCCGAAGTGGCGGAATTGGCAGACGCGCATGATTCAGGGTCATGTGCCCGCAAGGGTGTGGGGGTTCGAGTCCCCCCTTCGGCACCAGCGTCGGCGTCCTCGAGTCACGACTTCAGTTCATCGAGAACCGGATCTGCTCGGCGAATTTCACGAAGCGCGAATCATCGATCGCGAGCGGCTCATCCCAGCACCGTGCCCGACGGTCGCCGGGGCAAATTCCGGGAAATATTATCTCATCCGATCGACGAAATGATTTGCGGCGCACGGAAGGCTGTTGTCACGATCCGGGCACAGATGGGATCACCGCCGGGTCATTGATCGGTCTCCGTCCGGGGGCAATGCGGCCTCGGCGTTCTCGGTCCAGACTCACCGTCCGACCCAGCCGCGCCGCTTGCGCCGCCGCCTCGACGATCTCGAGCGCACGGACGCCGTCTTCGGCCGAGACCGGCGTGGGGCGACGGCCCGCACATGCGTCTCGGAACGCGTCCAGCTCAAGCTTGAGCGGCTCCGCGCCGTTCGCGCGCAGATCTTCCTTGCCGGTGTCGATCGCCTCCCACACCGGGCCGCGCTGCCGGTGCTCGCCGCTGTAGAGCGTCACGCTGCCCGTGCCGTAGTCGGCCACGAGGCTGCCGAGCTCGCCGACGATGACGCATTCGCGGTGCGTGCCGGGCACGAAATAGTTCGCCTCGATCACCGCCGGGACCTCACCGTAATGAACGACCGTGACGGAGAGATCGTCGAGGCCACGCCCGAGGTAGTCGCGCTGCAGCGCCGCCACCGCGGTGGCCGGACGGCCGAAGAGGAACGCGAACAGATCGAAGTAGTGAATCGCGTCGGTCTGGGTCACCCCGACGTCCGTCCGCGGACGCTTGAATCCCGAGAATCGCCCCGTCGCGAACCGCACCGGTCCGATGCGCCCCGCAGCGAGCGCCTCGCGCAACGCCACGGTGACGGGATGAAATCTGAAGATGTGCCCGACCTGGAGCACGCGGCCGCTCGTGCGCGCGGCGGCCACGAGTCGCCGTCCCTCGGCTACGGTCGCCGCGAGCGGCTTCTCGATGAAGCAGTGTCGCCCGGCGGCCAGGGCTCGCTCGGCGATCGGCAGATGGCTCTCCGCCGTCGTCACGATGTCGACGGCGTCGACGGCATCCAGCGCGGCGGCATAGTCGCCGACCGCGCGCGCACGATCGACGCCACGCGCGATCGCCCACTCGAGGCGGTCCGGAGAGAGGTCCGCGACCCAGACGGAGCAGCCCAGCTCTTGAAGGACGCGGAGGTGCTTTTCGCCCCAGCGGCCGAGGCCGATCAGCATGATGTTCATCGTGCGCTCACTCGCGGACGAGATCGCCGCCGAGGTCCTCGGCGACCTCGTACCGCAGCATGCGCTGCTTCATCCAGCGCACGACGAGCAGGTCGGCGAAGGCGACAAACGCCCGGTTCATGATGCCGTACTTGGATTGCCCGAACCGGCGCGGCCGATGACCGATCGGGACCTCGACGACCCGGTAGCCACGCATCTTGAGCAGCGTCGGGATGAAGCGATGGAAGCCGCGATAGAGCACGAGGTCGCGCAAGCATTCGCGACGGAACGCGCGGAAGGTGCAGCCGCTGTCCTGGACGGTGTCGTCGCTGATCGCGTTGCGAATGCGGTTGGCGATGCGCGACGAGATCTGCCGGACCATCGAATCGCCCTTGCCGCGCTCCACGCGCCAGCCGGTCGCGGCATCCCAGCGATCGAGCGCTCCGATCAGCTTCGGGATGTCGTGCGGATCGTTCTGGAGATCGGCGTCCATCACGACCACAAAGCGCCCGCGCGCGGCCTTGAATCCGGCGTCGGTCGCCGCCGTTTCGCCCGCGTTGGCTTTGAGCCGCACCAGGCGCACACGCCTGTCGGCGTCGCGGAAGCCGCGGATGATCTCGGCGCTCCGGTCGCCGCTGCCGTCGTCGACGAAGACGACCTCGAACTCGAGTGAGAGCGGCTCCAGCACCGCTCTGATCTCCGGCCACAGGAGCGGCAGGTTTTCCTCTTCGTTGTAGACCGGGATGACGATCGACAGGTCCATCGGCGTGCGGATCAGAGTCGGAATCGGCGCCTGAAGACTTCCTCGCGGGTCTTCTGGTAGAGGATTTCCCACTCGCGGCTTCCTTCGGGCGCCTGCCGCGCGTAGGAGCCAAGGATCCGACGGACCTCGACGTCGATCGAGTCCTCGAGCTTCGATTCCTCGGTGAGCGCTCGGATGACCTCGGGACGCACGTCGTCCGGCGCCTTGAACTGGACACCGTCCGTGGACCCGAGCTCCTTCACGATCAGATCGGCCAGGTAGAAGATGCGCTCCCGCGTCATCCGCATCAGAGAATGAATCCTCGTTCGCGGGCGAGCTTCTCCTTCACTTTACCGAGGAGTTGACGGTAGTCGACGGGCGCGTCCTTGATGGCTTTCGCGTGATCGAGCAGGAGCTGGCGAGCGTCAGCGTCGAGCTTCTCTTCGGCGGCGAGGTTGTCGGCGAGCACGTGGCGCACGGCGGCGCGCGCCACGGCTTCATCCTTGACGTCGACGACCTTCTTCGTCGTCAGTCGCTTCACGACCGCGCCGGCCAGTCGCTCGGCGATTTCATCACGTCTCGGCATGGCGGCTCAGACTACACGGGCGCGACGCAGAGTGTCAAGAAACGGTCGCCGTTCGGACGATCTTCGCGCCGCGATCACCGCTCGCGTTGCCGCGCTGTCGCGGGCGACACTCGTGCGCGAGGGATCGTGAAGCTCACGCGCGTGCCGGTGTCGACGATGGTGGCGACGCTCACCGATCCGCCGTGGGCCTCGACGAGCGATTTCACGATCGCTAGCCCGAGCCCGGTGCCTCGCGCCGCGCCCGCATCATGAGGCGCGCGGTAGTACGGCTCGAACAATCGCGGCAGCGCGTCGGCAGGAATGCCCCGCCCGCAGTCCTCGATCTGGAACTCGATGAGGTGGCCGACGCCGCGCACCCGAAGCGTTACGAGACCGGGCGGCGAGTACTTCAGCGCATTCGAGATGAGGTTCTTCAAGATCCGGTCGACGGCGTCGGGATCGGCCTCGATCGCTCCGACGCCGTCAGCACAGTCGATCTCGAAATGGTGGGCGAGCTGCTGGCGCCGGAACATCTCCACCGCGCTCAGCACCGCCGGTGCCACGTCGACGGCTGTCCGGCGCAGCGTCGGTGGAAGACCGCGCTCGACGCGGGAAAGATCGAGGAGGTCGTCAACGATGCGCACCAGGCGCTCGGTCTCGCGATGCACGATGCCGGCGAGCCGATGCACCTCTTCGGAAGAAAACGGACGCGTCGCGAGGAGCTCGCCGAACCCGAGGAGCGCCGTCAACGGCGTCCGGAGCTCGTGCGAGACCGTGGCGACGAACGCCGACTTGGCGCGATCCATCTCTTCCGATCGGCGCGTCGCGTCCGCAATCTTCTCCGCCAGCTCGTCGGCGAATCGACGCTGACGTGAGGCCAGCCGGGCGTTTTCGAGGGCCAGGCCGACGTGCGCGGCCAAGGTCACGATCCCTGCTTGTTCTGCGGCGGCGATCTCTCCGATGCGCTCGACCGAGAGCGCGCCGACCGTCTCACCCCTGGCGGTCAGCGGCACGACCAGTTGGCGGAGCGGTCGTGGGTGGCCCCCCGCGTCCGGAACAAAGCGCGCCGCGGCGCACTCCGGAAGCAGGTCAGCGCCGCTGAGTGGGCCGCACCTGAGAGCCCGGTCGCCCTCGAGGACCAGGAGTCCGACATCCGTCATCCGGAGACCGTCGCGCAACGTGCTTCGCAGCTGATGGAGGATCGACTCGAGCGGACGGGCCTCGGCCAACGCCCGCTGGACGGCAAGCGCGGTCTCGTAGTGGCCGCGTGCGCGCCGCGAGCGCTGGGCCACGGCGCCCGTGAGCAGCCCGACGAGGAGAACCGTGGTGAGCGACGCCAACCCATCAGCTCCCCGCTCGGTGAATCCCAGCCACTCGATCTCCGGCAACACGAACGGCGCATAGAGGAGCGCCGCGCCGACCGATACGACAACGCCACCGGTCGGCCCGAATCGCAGCGCAGCGACGATGACGGGGATGACGTACGCATGACGGGCCGGCGACCTGGCGCCTCTTCCCGAGGCCGCGATCAGGACGGTGATCATCGCAAGCGCGACAATGATCGCCGTGCCCCAGCCGCCATCGGCGCGACTGCTCATTCGGCGATCGTCCGATACGCGGCGAAGAACATCAGCGCGCTCAGCATGCCCGGAACGAGGCTACCGAACCGCCAGAAGAGCCAGCAGTTCGCGATGCTGAGGAGCGTGATGTAGAACACCATGCCGCACAGGATCTCGGCGCTGCCGGGGAGCCGAGGATCGATCAGGTACCGTGCGAGGCACGCCGCCGTCGACAGTGCGGCAGCGGCGCCAAACGACCACCGTCGTTGCGCCCGGTTGAAGAGCGCGCCGCGGAAGAAGCACTCCGTCGCCAGCACCTGCGCGCCGAGATCGTAGGCGACGCCACGGGCCACGGCCGCCTCCATCACGCGAGGCCGATACCCGAGCGTCATCGATGCGGCCACGAGGAGATGCGCGCCAAGCGCGCTGCCAATCAGCGCGCCGGCACCGATCGCCGCGCGGGAGATCGGCGTTCCGAGGCCGAGAGCGAGCAGCCGGCCGCTGGCCGAGACGCGCCACAGCCACAGAGGCATCGCGAGATACGCGGCCGCCCCAGCGTCGTGGAGAACAGAAGCCAGCGCGGCGATGGAAAGCAGGATGAGCGGCGCGGTACGAGTCGCGGGGGCCATGGCGACGTCTTGCCGGTCGCTCGCCGCCCAGGCCATGGCTGTCGCAAGAAGGACACCGTGGCCGGCGGTGATCGCTGCGGCGCCGACGATCGCTTCGGAGAGACCGCCGAACGCCGCCAGGACGATGCACGCGCCAAGACCGCCGAGCAGGAAGAGGATGAACCTCCACGGTGTGGCGGCGAGCAGGGGGCTCGTGGCGGCCGCCCTGTCGATCAGTCGACGATCGCTTCGGCGCGCGCCAGCCCGAGAAATGCCGCGACCACGTCTTCGTCGAGGGTGCGGCCCGCATGCTCGACCAGGTGCTCGATCGCAGTCTGTTTGTCCATGGCGGCCCGGTATGGCCGGTCGGACGTCAACGCATCGAAGACATCGGCCACGGCAACGATTCTTGCGCCAAAGGGAATGGCCGTCCCCGCGAGGCCATCGGGATAGCCGCTGCCGTCCCACCGCTCATGGTGGTGGCGGATCACCTGCGCGCCCTCGGCGAAGAAGTCGAACGGCGCGACGATCTGGGCTCCGACGATCGGATGCCGTCGCATCTCGTCCCATTCCGCCGGCTCCAGTGGCCCGTGTTTCCGCAGCACGGCCTCCGGCACGCCGATCTTCCCGATGTCGTGCAGCAGCCCAGCCTGGCGCACCATGTCGACCTCGTGTGGGTGAAGACCGATGACGGCCCCGAGTCGGCGGCTCCACTGGCTCACTCGGTCCGAGTGTCCGCGCGTGTAGCGGTCTTTCGCCTCCAGCGCGTTGGCGAGACCGAGCAAGGACTGGTAGATCCCGCGCTGGAGCTGCTGGTACAGCCGGCGCACGTCCTCGGCGTAGCGCAACGACTGCTCGTACGCGGCGTTGAGTCGCCGGTACGCCGCGGCGAGGTCTTCGTCGGCCGGCGCCGCCGGATTTCCGGAACCGACGAGCCTGTCGGAGAGTCGAGGAGCGTCGCGGGTATCCCGGGACGCTTCCGAGCGTGAGGGAGTCTGAGCGGCCATCTCGGGGCCCCTCACGTCTCTTACTCGGGCAGCCATAGCGTGGCGGTCGGCAGCACCCGCTCGACCAATGAAAGCAGGTGCACCGGGGAGAATGGCTTCGTCAGGTAGTGGTCGGCACCGGCCGCCGCGCCCGCGGCGATGTCTTCCTTCTGCGCCGCGGCGGTGAGCATGATGATCGGTGTCGTCTCGAATCGAGCGTCTCGACGCAGGCGCCGACACACTTCGAAGCCGTCGAGGCCGGGCATGTTGACATCGAGCAGGACCAGCCCAGGGACCACGGCCTCGGCAGTTGCCAGGGCGGTGGTGCCGTCGAATGCGGCGATCACGCGGAGTCGTTCATCTTCTAGCGTGACGCGAACGAGTTCGACCACGTGCGGCTCGTCGTCGGCGATCAATACGGTCAGCATGGCTCCGAAGAGGGGCAAGCCCTGTGCCAGGCGGCGCACGAGCCGCTGCGCCCAGTTACGCGGACGCCGGCGGGAGAGCTGCTCAGCGCGGGTGGCGGGGTGCCCGCGCTATTGTGCAGTCGGGAACCCGTGGATAACTAAAGAGGGCTCCTGGGCTGCCGCTACCGGAGTCGACCTATAGATATCCTGTCGCAGCAGCGGCGGTGCCGTGACGATCGATGGGAGACTTCGAGGGCTGCAGCAGCCCCGCGGAGACCTACTGGCCCCGGCCGGTGACCTGGAGCCGGGTCAGCGCGCGCAACAGCGCCGTCGCGGCGCGAGTGAAGTCGACCTCGTCCGGCGATCGGCCGGAGAGCCGCTGCTCGGCCCGCTCGCGCGCGCGCTCGGCCCGCGTCCGGTCGATCTCCTCCGGCCGCTCGGCGGTGTCGGCGAGCACGATGACCTTGTCGTTGCGGACCTCGGCGAATCCGCCTGTGATTGCGAGGTGGAGCTCGTCGCGGCCGATCCGATAGGTGACCTCGCCGATGCCGAGCGTGGTGAGAAATGGAGCGTGGCCGGGCAGCACGCCGAAGTAGCCCTCGCTCCCTGGCGCCACCACCTCGTCCACGGTCTCCGCGACGCAGAGCCGCATCGGCGTCGCGATCTCGAGCGTCAGGCGGTCGGCCATTTAGGCCTCGCGCAGCTTCTTGGCCTTGTCGATGGCCTCGCCGATGTCGCCGACCATGTAGAACGCCTGCTCGGGGAGCTCGTCGTGCTTGCCGTCGACGATCTCCCGGAAGCTCTTGATCGTGTCCGTCAGCTTCACGTAGCGACCCTGCTGTCCGGTGAAGGCCTCGGCCACGAAGAACGGCTGGCTGAGGAAGCGCTGGATCTTCCGCGCGCGCGTCACGGCGAGCTTGTCCTCGTCCGAGAGCTCCTCCATCCCCAGGATCGCGATGATGTCCTGGAGGTCCCGGTACCGCTGGAGGATGGACTGCACGCCGCGCGCGGTACGGTAGTGCTCGTCGCCCAGGATGTTGGGATCGAGGATGCGCGAGGTCGATGCCAGCGGATCGACGGCCGGGTAGATCCCGAGCTCGGTGAGGGGCCGCGAGAGCACGGTGGTGGCGTCGAGGTGCGCGAACGCGGTGGCCGGCGCCGGGTCCGTGATGTCGTCGGCCGGGACGTAGATCGCCTGCACGGACGTGATCGAGCCCTTGCGCGTGGACGTGATCCGTTCCTGGAGCTGGCCCATCTCCGTGCCGAGCGTCGGCTGATACCCGACGGCTGACGGCATGCGGCCAAGGAGGGCCGAGACCTCCGATCCTGCTTGCGTGAACCGGAAGATGTTGTCGATGAAGAGCAGCACGTCCTGACCTTCCTCGTCACGGAAGTACTCGGCGGCCGTGACACCCGTCAGCGCCACACGGAGCCGGGACCCCGGCGGCTCGGTCATCTGCCCGAAGATCAGGGCCGTCTTCTCGATGACGCCCGACTCCTTCATCTCGTGGTAGAGGTCGTTGCCCTCACGGGTGCGCTCCCCCACCCCCGCGAACACGGAGATCCCGCCGTGCTGCTTGGCGATGTTGTTGATGAGCTCCATGATGATGACGGTCTTGCCGACGCCGGCGCCGCCGAACAGCCCCGTCTTCCCGCCCTTCGTGTACGGCTCCAGCAGGTCGACGACCTTGATGCCCGTTTCCAGCATCTCGATGTTGGTCGACTGCTCCTCGAACGACGGCGCGGGGCGATGGATCGGATAGGTCTTCGTGGTCTTGAGCGCCGGGCCCTTGTCGACCGGCTCGCCGACGATGTTCAGGATGCGTCCCAGCGTTTCCTTGCCGACGGGAATCGAGATCGGGGCGCCGGTGTCGTTGACGAACATGCCGCGCGTCAGACCCTCGGTCGCGGCCATCGCCACGGTGCGCACCTGGCCCTCGCCGATGTGCTGCGCCACCTCCAGCGTGAGCTTCTCGGAGTAGGCGAAGATGTCCTTGTTCTCCACGCCCTGCACCAGCAACGCGTTGTAGATCGCCGGCAAGTGCCCCGCCTCGAATTCCACGTCGACGACCGGTCCGATGACCTGGACGATCTTCCCCTGGCTCATGCGATCTCCTCCCATGGGGGGCCTAGCCCCGGGCCCCCCAACCCCCCCGAACGCTCGTCGCGCCCCGGGAAACCCGTGGCGCTCCTCGAATCTACCCTTGCTTCAACGCCTCGGCGCCCCCGACGATGTCGAGCAGCTCCTTCGTGATCTTTTCCTGCCGCGCCTTGTTGTACTGGATCGTGAGGACCTCGATCATCTCCTTGGCATTCTGCGTGGCCGCCGCCATGGCCGTCATGCGCGCGCCGTACTCGCCGGCCAGCGACTCCATCAACGCCTTGTAGACCTGCATGCGAACGTGGCGCGGCAGGAGATCCCCGAGGATCGCGTCGGCGCTCGGCTCGTAGATGTAGCTCACGGGCGTTCCTGGCTCTCCACCCGCGTCGGCCCGTGGGATGGGCAGGAGCTGAGCGCGGACCGGTCGCTGGACGACGACCGACCGGAACTCGTTGTAGAGCAGGTACACCTCGTCCACCTCGTTGCCGAGGTACTGCGCGATGAAGTAATCGGCGAGCTCGCACGCGTGGCTGTACGCCAGCCGATCCCAGAATCCGACCATGTCCCGCTTGACCGTGTACGGACGCCGGCGGTAGAAATCCCGCGCCTTGCGGCCGACGACGACGAGGGTGACTTCGGTCGCGTTCGACTGGCGGATGAATTCCAGCGAGCGGCGGATGACGTTGGAATTGAAGGCGCCCGCCAGGCCCTTGTCGGCCGTGATGATGACGATCTGGCGGCGGGGCCCTTCGCGTTGCTCCAGCAGCGGATGGGCGGCGCCGTCAGCTCCACCGGAGGCGCTGACGAGGTTGCCGAGCAGCTCGGCCATCTTGTTCGCGTAGGGGCGCGCGGCGAGAATACGCTCCTGCGCGCGGCGCAGCTTGGCCGCGGCCACGAGCTTCATCGCCCGCGTGATCTTCTGCGTCGACTGGACGGAGCGGATCCGCCGCTGGATGTCGCGGAGCGTCGCCATCGGCTAGGCCGTCGTGAGGCCCTTGGCGGCGACGAACTCCGTCCTGGCATCCGCGACGGCCTTCGTCAGGATGTCGCGCAGCGCGTCGCTCACTTCCTTCTTCTCGCGGATCTCCGTGAAGATCTGCGGCTGCTTGCGCTCGATCCAGCCGTAGAAGAATTCCTCGAAGGCGCGCACCGCGTCCACGGGCAGGTCGTCCAGAAGTCCTTGCGTGCCGGCGAAGATGATCACGACCTGCTTCTCGACGGAGAGCGGCTGGTACTGGCCCTGCTTCAGGATCTCCACCATGCGCTGCCCACGAGCGATCTGGGATTGCGTCGCCTTGTCGAGATCGGAGCCGAACTGGGCGAACGCGGCCAGCTCACGGTACTGCGCCAGATCGAGCCGGAGCTTGCCCGCGACCTGCCGCATGGCCCGCACCTGGGCGGAGCCGCCCACGCGCGACACCGAGAGACCCACGTTCACCGCCGGCCGGATGCCGCCGTAGAACAGGTCGGACTCCAGATAGATCTGTCCGTCGGTGATCGAGATGACGTTGGTCGGAATGTACGCCGACACGTCGCCGAGCTGTGTCTCGATGACCGGAAGCGCGGTGAGCGAGCCGCCCCCGAGCTCGTCGTTGAGCTTCGCCGCGCGCTCGAGCAGACGCGAGTGGAGATAGAAGACGTCGCCCGGATACGCTTCACGCCCGGGCGGCCGCCGCAGGAGCAGCGAGAGCTGACGGTACGCGGTCGCGTGCTTGGACAGGTCGTCGTAGATGCAGAGCGCGTGACGCTTGGAGTCGCGGAAGTACTCGCCCATCGTCACACCGGCGTACGGCGCGATGTACTGCAGCGGCGCGGGCTCGGAGGCCGACGCGACGACGACGGTCGTAAAGCGCATCGCTCCGGCGTCTTCGAGGACCTTGACCACTTGCGCGATCGTCGAGCGCTTCTGACCGATGGCGACGTAGAAGCAGAAGACGTCCTGGCCCTTCTGATTGATGATCGTGTCGACGCCGATCGCGGTCTTGCCCGTCCCGCGGTCCCCGATGATCAGCTCGCGCTGCCCTCGCCCGATCGGGATCATGGCGTCGATGGCCTTGAGACCCGTCTGCAGCGGCTCCTTCACCGATCGGCGATCAACGACGCCTGGCGCGTATCGCTCGATCGGCCGGAACTCCTTCGTGCCGATCGGACCCTTGCCGTCCACGGGCAGACCAAGCGCGTCGACGACGCGACCGACGAGCGCTTCACCGACCGGAACCTGGGCGATGCGGCCCGTCCGCTTGACGATGTCGCCTTCCTTGATCGCCGTGTCCGAGCCGAGCAGCACGGCGCCGACCTGGTCCTGCTCGAGGTTGAGGACCATGCCGACGACGTCGCCGGGGAACGTCAGCAGCTCCCCCGCCATTGCCCGCTCGAGGCCGTAGATGCGCGAGATGCCGTCGCCGACCTCGATGACCCGGCCGACCTCCTGCAGGTCGACCTCGGCCTCGTAGCCGGCTAGCTGGCGCTTGATGATCTCGCTGATCTCACCCGCTTTGATCATGTCCTGTCCTTTGTACAGGGCATGGGCACCCGGGCTTTCGCCCGCCCATGCCCCGCCGCACTCCCGGTTTGTGTCCGCTTCCTCGGCCCGATCTGAGTCGCGATCAGCCGCGTTGCCCCCCGCCCATGCCCCGCCGCACTCTGCGAATTACGCTGACGCGAGACGTTGATGAATGCGCGCGAGCTGCGCATCGAGGCTGCCGTCGAGCACCAAGCTGCCGACCTCCGCGACGAAGCCGCCGAGCAGTGCGGGATCGACCTCTTCTTCGAGCAGCACCTGTTGGCCGCCCAGCGCTCGCGACAGCCGGGCCGATAAGGCCTGCCGCTCCTCTGCCGTGAGAGCAACCGACGTCCGCACTCGCGCGCGCACGCGGCCGTGATCGGCGTCCAGCAAGTCGCGATACGCCGCCGCGATCGCCTCGAGATGATCCGTGCGCCCCTGCGCGGCGACGAGCGCGAGGAAATCTCGCGTGAGCGGGACAACGTCCAGGCGGCCGGCCAACTCGGCGGCGGTCGACTTCTTGGTGGCCGCCGCAACCCACGGCCGACCGAAGAACGCGACCAGCTCAGGGTCGCCCGCGAAGATGGTCGCGGCGCGCTGGAGCTCGCCGCCGATCTGGTCGGCCTGCTGGCGCTCCCTGGCAAGCTCGAAGAGCGCCTTCGCGTACGACTTGGCCACGCCTTGCTGATGCTTCACGCTACGCGGCGACGATGCGCGAGATCGCGTCCGCGACGATGCGCCGGTGATCGTCTTCCCGAAGGCTCTTCCTCACGAGTTTCTCGGCGACGGCCGTGGCGAGATCACTCACCTCGCGTCGCAACTCTTCCCGGGCCCGGCGGACGTCGGCGTCCAGCTGGGCCTTCGCGGTGTCGATCAGACGCTGCGATTCGAGCCGTGCCGCCTCGATGAGCCGCCGCTGCTCCTCGCCTGCCTCTTTCAGCGCCTGCTCGCGGATCGCCGCCGCTTCCTGGTGCGCGGCGCGCAGACGCGCCGTGTTCTCTTCGTGCTGTCGCGCCGCATCCGCGCGAGCCGCCTGCGCCTCGTCGAGCGACTTCCGGATCGCCTCGGTGCGTTGCTCCATCGTCGCGAGGAACGGTCGATAGAGCAGCCGGTGGAGGACCACCAGCAGGATGACGAAGTTGATGACCTGGATGATCAGCGACTTGTCGAGGCTGATCATCCCGCCGCCGCCTTCGTGACCGGCTTCCTCGGCTGCCCACGCGAGCGCGGGCGCGAGCGCGACCACGGCGATGACGGCGCGCACGAGGCCGTCCACCATCCATCTGAGTCGCAGAATCATCGGGAGATCTCCGTGTTGCAGCCGAAGTTCGTGAAAACTATCACTCGCGCGGAGGAAGTGTCAAGGCTCGGAGCCTCGCTACTCGGAGGCGATGACCCCGCCGCCGACGACGCAATCGTCACGGTACCAGACCACCGACTGTCCCGGAGTGATCGCCCGCTGGGGCTCGTCGAAGATGACCTCGGCTCTTCCCTCGTCGAGCGCTCTCACGGTGGCGGCGGCGGGTTGATGACTGTGCCGAATCTTTGCCGCGACGCGCAGCGGACCCGCGGGAGCATCGCAGGCAATGAAGTTCACCTCGGTCGCCACGAGGCGCGTGCGCTCCAGCTCCGAGGCCGGGCCGACGGTCACGGCATTGGTGTCGGCGTCGAGATCGAGCACGTAGAGCGCGGCGCGGCTCGCGAGGCCGAGACCGCGCTTCTGGCCGACGGTGTAATTGGCAATGCCGTCGTGGGTTCCGAGGATCGCGCCGCGGCGGTCGACGATCGGTCCGGGACGGAACATCGCGGGATCTCGCCGGCGAAGAAAGGAACGATAGTCGTCATCGGGAATGAAACAGATTTCCTGGCTCTCCGGCTTGTCCGCCGTCACGAGCCCCATCCGGCGCGCGCGCTCTCGTACTTCGAGCTTGCTCAGATGCCCGACCGGGAATCGTGCGGCGGCGAGCTGCTCCTGCGAGAGCGGCCACAGGAAATCGGACTGATCCTTGCGAGGATCGGCCCCCTTCCAGAGCAGGTAGCGCCCGGTGCCGGGCTCCCGCGTGACCCGGGCGTAGTGACCCGTCGCCACCGCGGTCGCGTCCCATGCGTGCGCCCGCCGCACGAGCGAGCCGAATTTTAGATCTCGATTGCACGCGACGCAGGGCACCGGCGTGCGGCCTGCGCGATACTCACCGGCGAAGCGGTCGATGACGGCGCGGTCGAATTCTTCCTCGGCATTCAGGAGGTAGTACGGAATGCCGAGCGTGCGCGCGACCTCGCGCGCGTCGCCGACCGTTTCGGGCGAGCAGCAGCTGCCGAACCGCTTCGCCGGTTCGTCGGCCTCGCGCCATGGCCACACGCGGAGGGTCACACCGACGACGTCGAATCCCGCGTCGACGAGCAGCGCGGCCGCGACTGACGAGTCGACCCCGCCACTCATCCCGACGACGATACGCTCGGCCATGCTCACTCCCCGACGCCGAGGGCCAGGCTCAACCGCTCGAGCTCGTCGGGTGTCGCATAGGTGATCTCGATCCTTCCCCGCTTTTCGTTGCCTGTGATCTTCACGCGCGTCATCAACGCTCGCCGGAGCGATTCCTCGAGAGCGGCCAGCTCGGCCGACCGCCGCCGTCCGACCGGCGGGGCCGTCCGGTGTGTCTGGACCTTTTCCTCCGTGGCCCGCACCGACCACGACTGAGCCAGAATTTCATCCCTCAGCTTCAGCTGGTCGCTCGGACTCGTCAAGGCGAGCAACGCGCGCGCGTGCCCCATCGTCAGTCGCCCCGCGCGCAGATCGTCCTGGATCGGCGCTGGCAGCTTGAACAGGCGCAGCGCGTTGGCGATGGAGCTCCGGTCTCGGCTGACACGGTCGCCGAGCTGCTCCTGCGTCCACCCGAACTCGGCGAGGAGCCGCCGATATGCCTCGGCCTCCTCCATCGGATTGAGATCTTCGCGCAGGAGATTCTCGACGAGCGCGAGCTCGAGACTCTCGGCGTCGGTCGCTTCGCGCACGATCGCCGGGATACGATCGAGGCCGGCCTCGCGCGCGGCACGCCACCGGCGCTCGCCGGCGATCAGTTGCCACCCGTGTGGGACGCGGCGGACGACGATCGGCTGAATCAACCCCGAGGTCTTGATCGATCGCGCAAGGTCTGCGAGAGCGGCCGGGTCGAACGCCTTGCGTGGCTGCTGCGGGTTCGGCGTCACCTCGTCGAGCCGTACATCGACGAGTGTCTCATCGCGGGAAGGCGTCGCGGACAGCAGCGCATCGAGGCCGCGCCCGAGTCCTCGCTTATTCATGGCGGAGCACCTCGCGGGCGAGCTCGAGATAGGCAATCGCGCCACTGGAGCGGAGGTCGTGAAGCATGACCGGTTTGCCGTAGCTTGGCGCTTCGGTGAGCCGGACGTTTCGCGGAATCACCGTCTCGAACACTTCGCCCGGAAAGTGCCCGGTGACCTCGTCCCTGACCTGCAATGCCAGACTCGTTCGCCCGTCGAACATTGTCAAGACAATACCCTCGACTTTCAAATCCGGATTCAGTCGCTCTCTGACGAGCTTCACCGTGCGGAGAAGGTGCGCCAGCCCCTCGAGCGCGTAGAACTCGCACTGAAGCGGGACGAGCACTCGGTCAGCCGCGGTGAGCGCATTGATCGTCAACAACCCGAGGGAGGGCGGACAGTCGATCAGCACGAAATCGTAACGATCGTCGATCGTTACGAGCGCGTCTTGAAGGCGGTGCTCTCTTCGTTCGAGTCCGACGAGCTCGATCTCGGCGCCGACCAGGTCAATATCCGAAGGCACCAGCGCGAGGTGAGTCAACGCCGTTTCGGTGATCGCCTTCTCGGCTCGCTCTCCGCCGATGAGCACGTGATAGACGGTCACTGGCAGCCCAGTCTTCTCCAGCCCTAGACCAGTCGTCGCGTTTCCCTGGGGGTCGAGATCGACGATAAGCGTGCGCCGCTCCGCCAGGGCCAGGGCTGCGGCCAGGTTGACAGCCGTGGTCGTCTTTCCGACCCCACCCTTTTGGTTCACTACTGCGATCGTTTTAGCTATCGCAGCGCCTCGGGCGACCTACCAAACAACCTACCTTGAAAGCGAGAGGTGAATCCATACCGTCTGCACCATTTCTCCATTTGTTCGCGTTTGTGGCTGGGAGGCATGTTATCAAGAATCAACGGCAGCGCATGCCATAGCTCCCCCCGCAGTATCCAGGACCCTTGTCCGGCGCCCGTCAGAGAAGTAAGGACCATAGATTCGTCCACCGAACGCTGCTCGTAAAGCTTAGAGCGGCAGCGGATCCCTCTCGTGGAGTTTGACCTGAAGCGCCGGCAGCTTCCCATCCCCGGTGAAGCAGCCCTCATCGACGATGAGCCCGAGAGCGTGTCCAAGCGCGAAAGATCTCACCATGGAGCTGCTCCCAGGATTCCGGTCGGACATCAAATGGTTCCACGACAAATGGTTCCACGACAAACACTAGCCAACATATGACGAGTAAAATGTTCCACGATTCACACTTCAGCGCCCCTCCGGGACGGGAGTCTAGGGGGTTAAGTCCCCTAGGAGCCTGTCGGAGAATCGAGGAGCGCCACAGCTTTGCTGGGGCGCGCCGAGCGTCTGGGGGGTGTGGGGGGTGTGGGGGGTGTGGGGGCCATTTCGGGGCCCCCACGTTTACTAGAGGGAGAGCGACACGATAAAGCTCCGCGTCGTGCCCGGGGCCACCCCGGGCACGTCCACCCGGTTCCCGATAGCCGGCGCCACACCCGGGGTCGAGGACGCTACGACGACTCCACCGGACCGAACGAACTGTGCCGCCAGAGGAACAAGCCTCTGGTTTCGACCGGCACATCGCATAACGGCAGCGTCGAATCGGCCCCTCATGACGCCCGCTACCCGCTCGGCCGGTTCGCTCACAATCTCCACGCCCGCGAGCCCGAGCGCTCGACTGACCGCCTTCAGAAACGACACCCTGGTCTGTCGGCGCTCGATCAGCGTTATAGCAAGGTCAGGGCGGACGATCTTCAAGGGGTAACCCGGAAATCCGGCCCCGCTACCGATGTCTACGAGGCTTCCAAGCGGGGGCAGCACGCGGAAGAACAGCAGACTATCCAGGAAAAGGTTCTCGATAATCCATGTTGGATCAGACGAGCCGACCAGACGATGGAGCTTCTGCCATTTTATCAATAATTCTAGATATTTACTGAACTGACGCGGGGCGTTGTCGGGGAGGGGTCTCCCCAAGAGAGATTCAGCCCCGGCCCTCAAGCGCTCTAGCGGCGCGTCCGTCACTTCCCGAGGCAAAACTTGGAGAAAATCCGATCGAGAACGGCGTCACCGACGTCGATACCGAGCACCGCGCCGGTGCAGCTCAACGCAGCATGGAGGTCGACGAGCGCCGCCTCGAGCGGCGCGCTCTCGAGCGCGGTCCGTGCCGAGGCCAGGCTCTTGCGCAGTTCGCTCAGCAACTCCATCTGGCGCAGGCTGGCCACGAGGCCAGCTTCGTCCCCGTCGGCGCTCGCCCGCTGCGCGACTTCGGCCGTGAGACGACTCAGCAGGGCATCCACACCGCGGCCTGTGAGAGCGGATACTGGAATCGCCTCGGGCAGAGCCAGGCATGCGGGATGCGGCAGCAAGTCGCTCTTCGCGCGCACGATGACGCGCGCTCGACCCTCGGTGTCGGCAAGTATCCGCGGGTCTGGCGGCACGCTGCCGTCGAAAACGATCACCAGCAGATCGCCCTCATCGAGCGCCTTTCGACTTCGCCGCATGCCTTCGGCCTCCAGCGAATCGGCGGGGTCGCCCAATCCGGCAGTATCCAGCAGCCGCACGGGCACGCCGCCGAGGGCAATCGCGCCTTCCACGACGTCGCGCGTGGTGCCCGGGGTGGGGGAGACGATCGCGCGATCCTCACCAAGCAGCGCATTCAGCAGGCTCGACTTTCCCGCGTTCGGCGGACCGACGAGCGTCGCGGTGATCCCCTCGTGCACGAGACGCCCTCGAGTCGCCATCGCCTGCCAGCGGGCGACCTCCGCTTCGAGCGCACCGACGATGACACCAGCACTCTCCACCGCGAGCCCGACGTTCTCTTCGGGAAAGTCGAGCGTCACTTCGAGTCCCGCCACCAGATCGAGGAGCGCCTGGCGCAATCGCTCGACCTCTTCCGAAAGCCCGCCGGCAAGCGCGCGGGCGGCGAGCTTCACGGCGCGCTCCGTCCGTGCGCTGATCAGCAGCGCGACGGCCTCGGCGCGCGCCAGGTCCAGCCGGCCGTTCAAGAACGCTCGCCGCGTGAATTCGCCGGGCTCTGCCAATCGCGCTCCGCGGGCGCGGAGCTGCTCGACGAGCGTGCGGAGCACCGCCGGACTGCCGTGACACGAGATCTCGACCACGTCTTCGCCGGTGTACGACCGCGGCGCGCGCATGACGACACCGAGCGCCTCGTCAAGCACGTCACCGCTGTCCGGATCGACGACCGTCACGCGGCGAAGCACGTTCGATGGGAAGGACGAGACCGGAACCGGAGCTCGGAGAATCGAATCGCTGATTGAAATGGCGTCGGGGCCGCTGAGCCGCACGACGCCGATCGCGCCCTCGCCAACCGGAGTCGCGATGGCGACGATCGTTGCGGACACACCAATGGGATCAGGCGCGGGCGGTGTCCCTGGCCTCATGCGCGGCGTCCCGCTTGGTCGGCCGGTCCATGGACTTCTGCTGCAGGACCTGGAGCACGTTCGACACGAACCAGTAGAGGACGAGGCCAGACGGCAGGTTCAGGAACATGAACGTGAAGACGAAGGGCATCACGAGCATCATCTTGGCCTGCCGCGGATCGGCGGCCGTTGGCGTCATCTTCTGCTGCACGAACATCGAAATTCCCATGAAGATCGGCAGCACGTACGTCGGATCGTGGCTCGCCAGGTCGCAGATCCAGAGGTCGACGCCAAACATTCGTCCGAAGCAGATGAATCCGGCGTTCTGCAGCTCCACCGAGACGGAGAGCGCCAGATACAGGGCGTAGAAGATCGGAACCTGGGCAACCATCGGCAAGCAACCGCCCACGGGATTCACGTTGTGCTTCCGATACAGCTCCATGGTCTCGCGCTGCAGGCGCTGTGGGTCGCTCTTGTACTTGCTTCGTAGCGCGTTGATCTGAGGCGCGAGCGCCTGCATCGCTTTCATCGACCGGAAGCTCTTCACCGTCAACGGATAGAGCAGCGCCCGCGAAACGATCGTCACGACGATGATCGCGATGCCGTAGTTGTGGACGTAGCTGTAGATCCACTTCAGCAGTCGAAGAATCGGGATACCGAGCCACTCCATCGGCAGGCCGCCGTACTTGCGGGGCAGGGGAAATCCTCCGAAATTGATCGTCCCGTCCAGTCCGAGCGCGGCGAGCCGCTCGTACTCCTTCGGTCCCGCGTACATCACGACGTGGCCTTCCCACGTCTGACCCGACGCCAAGGCTGGCGACGCGCGGACCGCGATCCGGACTACGCCGGCAGGATCCTTGGCGCTCTTGTCGTCCCCGGCCTTGCCCTCGCTCATCATCGCGAGCGTGAACCCCGGCGTCTTGGGAATCATCGCCGTGAGGTACCAGACGCTGTCGAAACCAATCCACGCGCCGTCCACGTCGCGGTCGGGTACCGCGGTGAGCTGATCGAGCCGCGCGATGCTACCCTGCGACGCCCACACGATCTCGGTCGGGTGCTGCCCGGCGAACTTTTCCGGCCGGCTGCCCCACCGCTCGCGCGTCATCCACGGCATGGTCACCGTGACGGTCTTCGGCGTACCGCTCACGTTCTCGAGCCGAACGAACGCGTCGATCGTGAAGCTCTCCGAGCCGAACCGCAGTATCTCGCTGATCTTCAGGCCTTCGGCTTCGCCCGTCATCACGATGTCGTCGCTGCGCCGATCGTTCCCGAGCACCAACGCCGGCGGCGAAATCATCATCGCGACCGCCTGCCCGGTCTTGGCCCCGGGCGGCGCCACCGTCAGCCCCGTGGGGCCCAGCTCTCCGACAATGACCATCGGCTTGTCGCCGCGATAGCGGAGAACCCAGTCCTGCAGCTTTCCGCCTTCGCTGCTGACCGTGGCGTGATAGAGAGGCGTGTCCACGCTGGCCGTGTGCTGAGGGGGCCTTGGAGCGGACGGCACCTCGGCGACGTTCGGGATCGGTCCGACCGGCGCGGGCGCAGTCGGCACCGCCGGCTGCGACGTGCTCCGCTCTGGGGCCGGCGGCGCCGGCTTCTCGCTCGGCTGCCCTGACTTCTGCGCCGCCGGTGGAGACTCCGGGGCCGTTGGAAGGAAGAACATCTGATAAACGATCAGGACCGCCGCCATGAGGACGGCGGCGAGAATCGCGCGCTTCTCCATCGTCAGCCCCGCCGCGGCGGCGGAGGATCATACCCTCCCGGATGGAACGGATGGCACCGCAGCAAACGTCGCAGCCCGAGCCAGGCACCGCGAGCGAGCCCGTACTCCTGCACCGCGACACGGGTGTATTCAGAGCAGCTCGGAGCGAATCGGCATGCCGCCGGCAGCATTGGCGAGATGACCCGCTGGTACCCGATGATCGCCACCGCCACCGCCCGACCAAAGGCCGTCACACACGCCTCGTCAACGAGATCCCCCGGAACGCCTCCCGCAAATCGGCGACGAGCGCGCCGAACTCGACGTTCAGGGCTGCCGGTCTTCCGATGACCACGAGCGCCCCCCGGGACGGCGCCGCCGGGCGGCTTGCTCGGTACGCCTCGCGCAGTCGCCGCCGAGCCCTGTTGCGCTGGACCGCGCCGCGGACTTGTCGACTGACCGCGAATCCGACGCGACGCGGAGCATCCACCTCGCGCCAGAGGACAACGAGAGACGAGCGGTCGATTCGTTTGCCCTGCTGGAACAGCGCCTGGAAGTCGGCGCCCCCGGTCAACCGCTCGCGCCGGCTGAGCCCACCGTTCAGACCGTCAGTCGTTTGCGCCCCTTGCCGCGCCGACGCTTCAGAACCTTCCGCCCGCCCTGCGTCTTCATCCGCTCGCGGAAGCCGTGGGTCTTCGCGCGGCGACGGCGATTCGGCTGGAACGTCCGCTTCATGGTGTCGAGTCTCCCTTTCGATCGCTGAGCCGCATAAGTGTAGGCATCCCGATGAACCAAGTCAAATCGTCGATGCCCTTGCGACGTCGTTTCAGCGTGTGCTAACGTTCGCCATCCGTCCTTTGACCGTGTGAGGTGTATCGCCTCGATGTGTGCGCGTCTTCGCCCCAACCCTCTATCCACATCTGTGGATAACCCTGTGGGTAACTCCGAGTTTCTCCTGTGCTGACCACTCTTTGGACGCGTGTTCTCGAGGCCGTAGGCCGGCGGGTTCCGGGGCCTATCGTGGAATCGTGGCTGCGACCGTGTCGGCTGGTTGCCGTCGAGGGCGATCATCTCCAGATCGGTGCGCCGAGTGCCTTTTCGCGCGACTGGCTCATCCAGCACCATCTCGAGGCGATCCGCGCCGCCGCGGAGGAATGCGTGGGGGGGCATCCGCGCGTCACGATCGTCGTCGACGATTCGCCGACTCCCATCCCGGAGCCTGCCGGGCTGCCGCCAAGCCGGCGAGTTGCCGGCGTCGGCGCTGACGGACTCAACCCCCGCTACAGCTTCGACTCGTTCGTGGTGGGCTCGTCGAATCAGTTCGCGCAGGCCGCATGCCAGGCGGTCGCCGAGTTGCCGTCTCGCGCGTACAATCCGCTCTTCATTTACGGCGGTGTTGGACTCGGCAAGACGCATTTACTCCACGCGGTGGGCCATCAGTGCCTGCGCCTGTTCCCTGGCATGGCGGTCGTGTACCTGTCATCCGAGCGCTTCACCAACGAGCTCATCAACGCGATCCGCTATGACCGCACCGCCGAGTTTCGCGGACGCTATCGCACGATCGATCTGCTGCTGATCGACGACATCCAGTTCATCTCGGGGAAGGAGCGCACGCAGGAGGAGTTCTTCCACACGTTCAACGACCTCTACGAGTCGCGCAAGCAGATCATCGTCTCGAGCGATTGCTCGCCAAAGCACATCCCCGAGGTCGAGGAGCGTTTGCGCTCACGATTCGAATGGGGGCTCATCGCCGACATCCAGCCGCCCGATTTCGAAACGCGGGTGGCGATCTTGAAGAAGAAGGCCGGCGTCGAGCGCGTCCGGCTGGCCGACGACGTCGCCTATCTGATCGCGAGCCGAATTCGTTCGAATATCCGCGAGCTCGAGGGCTCGCTCACTCGCATGATCGCCTTCTGCGCGCTCACCGGTCGCGAGATGACGGTCGACCTCGCGCAGGAAATCCTCGCCGATCTCTGGGGCGAAGAGCAGAAAGTTATCACCATCGATCAGATCCAGCGCAAAGTCTCGGATTTTTTCGCCGTCACGGTCTCGGACCTCAAAGCGAAGAGCCGCACGAAGGCCGTCGCGCTGCCCCGCCAGATCGCGATGTACCTCGCGCGCCAGCTCACCCATGCCTCACTCGCCGAAGTCGGCCGATCGTTCGGCGGCAAGGACCATACGACCGTCATCCATGCGGTGGACAAGATCCAGCGCCTCCTCCAGGAAGACCAGAAACTACGCAAGAGCATCGACGGGATTATCCAGGCTATCAAGCTGTGATCCACAGCGCTCCCAGCGCCATCCACCGGCTGATCACATCAGCCGAGCCACTCGTGGCACTGCTCCCGTCGGGACTTACGCGGCATCCGCGCTATCCACACCGCTCGACGACTCCGATGACTACGAAGTTGTTCTTTTCTTTCTTGAAAGAAATTGGAGACTCGTATGGAAGTCGTTCTTGACCGTGATGCCTTCCTCAAGGGCTTGCAGATGGTTCAAAACATCGTCGAGCCGAGGCAGACCCTTCCGATCCTCGCGAACGTCTTGCTGACCACCGAAGGGGAGACCGTGACGGTGACGGCGACCGACCTCGAGGTTGGCGCTCGCGTATCGGTTCCGGCCCGGGTGGCGAGCAAGGGCTCCATCACGGTGTCGGCCCGTAAGCTCGGCGAGATCGTCAAGGAGTTGCCGCAGGCTGCGCTGGCGTTGAAAGTCGGCGAGAACGCTGCGGTCAGTCTTCGCTGCGGTGGAGCGACGTACAAGCTCGTGGGACTTCCCCCCGACGATTTTCCGCCCGTCGTTCCGGCTGCGCCCGCGTCGTGGGTGACGCTCGAGGCCAAGACGTTGCGGGAGATGCTGGCCGAGACGAGCTTTGCGATCTCGCACGACGAGACGCGGTATGCCTTGAATGGAGTGCTCTTCTCCGTCCAGGGCAAAGACATTCGTCTCGTCGCCACCGACGGCCATCGGTTGGCGTTGTCCGTGCGGTCGCTCGCTCAGGCCGCCAGCCCCGTGACCGGCATCGTGCCCCGGAAAGCCGTGCTCGAGATTGGCCGTGTCCTCGGGGCTGGAGAAGAGGTGCAGCTGGCGATCACGGAGAACCAGTTCGTGCTCCAGATGCCGAACTTCGTGATGACCGCGCGATTGATCGAAGGGCAGTTTCCGAACTACGAGGCTGTTCTGCCGAAGGCCCATCCAGGCAAGATGACGGTGGCGCGAGGACCGCTGGTGTCTGCGCTTCGTCGCGTGTCCGTCATGGCCGATGAACGCAACAAACCTGTGAAGATGACGCTGGTTCCCGGCATGGCAACACTCTCGGCATCGAGCCAGGAATTGGGAGAGGCGGAAGAGACGCTCGACGTGGAATACACCGGCGATGAGATCACGATCGCTTTCAACTCGCGCTACGTTCTGGAGGCCCTCGCGCCCATGGAAAAAGAGGGCGTCGTCTTCGAATTGAAGGACGGTCTGAGCCCCGGAGTCGTGAAAAGTGTCGAGGACGACGGATATCGCTGTGTTATAATGCCTATGCGTATTTAGTGAGGATTTCCCTCGTAAAATGGGAGTTTCAGAGGGTGCAGATAGGGTGGATAGAGTTACTAGAATTTCGTAGTTATCGCACCCTCAGCTACCAGCCGTCACCCAGGCTCAATCTCCTGATCGGGGCCAATGCCCAGGGAAAAACCAATCTCCTCGAGGCCCTCGCGTTCCTCTTGACGGGCCGCTCATTTCGCACATCGCGGCTGGCGGACATTCCGCGTTGGGGTGAGCCATCTGCCTCGGTCGGCGGGGAGTTACGTCGTGCCGATGCCACCCGCACCGTGCGACGAACGCTCCGTCAGCTCGAGGATGGAACGTGGCACACCGCTGGCGACGCATGCGCGTGGGCTCGCGCAATCGTCTTCGGCTGGCAAGATCTCGCGATCCTCAATGGCCCGCCCGCCGCGCGGCGAAACTTCATCGATGGCGCCGCCACGCGGCTCTACGCGAGTCACCTGCCGACGCTCCTCCGGTTTCGTCAGGTCCTTGCCCGGCGCAATCATATGCTGCGACGCGCCGATGGTGCGCTGGCCGCACGACTGGCGCCGTGGGACGAACAGCTCGCGGCGCTCGGGATGGAGTTGATCGATCGGCGGCGGCGCGCGGCCGCGATGCTCCAGACCGAGCTCGCGCGGATCTATCCGGCGCTCTCGGGTGAGCAGCACAAGGTCGAGATCCGCTATCGCAGCCAGCTCGGTGAGGCCACGACGCCTGAGGCGTTGATCGAGGCGTTGGCGCGGGTGCGCGGCGAGGAGATCCGACGGCGCCAGACGCTCGTCGGACCTCACCGAGACGATCTCGCGATAGAGCTCGACGGCGTCGACGCGAGAGTGTTCGGATCGCGAGGCCAGCAGCGGCTCCTGGCGCTGGCGCTCCGCTTGGCCGAGGTGCTGCCGGTCAACGAGGCGGTCGGCACCGCTCCGGTGTTGCTGCTGGACGATGCGCTCTCGGAGCTGGATCCGACCGTACGCGACAACGTGCTGCGCGAGATTCAGTCGGCCGAGCAGGTATTTCTGACGACGCCCGAGCCGCTCGAGGCCGGCAACGCAGCCCGCTGGGCAATCAACGGAGGAGGAGTAGCGGCCGCATGAGTGCCGAGACCTACACGGCGAGTGACATCAAGGTCCTCGAGGGCCTCGAGGCCGTCCGCAAACGGCCTGCCATGTACATCGGGGATACGGGAGCTTACGGCCTCCATCACATTGCGTACGAGGCCGTCGACAACTCGGTCGACGAAGCGCTGGCGGGATATTGCGACAGCATCAAGGTGATCATCCACTCGGACGGCTCCTGCTCGGTCGGTGACAACGGGCGGGGCATCCCCGTCGACCTCCACAAGGAGAGCGGGAAGTCCGCGGCGGAAGTCGTCCTCACCATCCTCCATGCCGGCGGCAAGTTCGAGCACTCGGCCTACAAGGTCTCGGGTGGCCTGCACGGCGTCGGCATCTCGGTCGTCAACGCGCTCAGCGAGTGGCTCGAAGTCGAGATCCGTCGGAACGGCAAGGAGTGGACGCAGCGCTACGAGTATGGCGTGCCCACCGGTCCGCTGACGGCGACGGGATCGACCAAGAAGACCGGGACAATCGTCAAGTTCAAGCCCGACGCGAAGATCTTCGAGGAGACGTCGTTCTCGTTCGACACGCTCAGCAACCGCCTGCGCGAGCTGGCGTTCCTCAATCGCGGACTCAAGATCGCGATCCTGGACGAGCGGGATGAGCGCAGCAACACGTTCCTCTTCAAGGGCGGGATCATCGAGTTCATCAAGCACCTGAACCAGAACAAGACCCCGATCCATCCCAAGGTCCTCTTCTTCGAGGGTAGCAAGGGCGACATCCAGGTCGAGGTCGCCCTCCAGTACAACGACGGCTACCAGGAGAGCCTGTTCTCCTTCGCGAACAACATCAACACGCGCGAGGGCGGCACGCATCTCACCGGCTTCCGCGCGGCGCTGACCGGCACGATCTCGTCCTATGCGCAGAACAACGGCTTCCTCAAGAACTTCAAGGGAGGAATCAGCGGGGACGACGTGCGCGAAGGGCTGACGGCCGTCGTCTCCGTGCGGCTGCCCGATCCACAGTTCGAGGGGCAGACGAAGGCCAAGCTCGGCAACAGCGATATCAAGGGGCTTGTCCAGCAGGTCGTCAACGACAAGCTGGCCGAGGCCTTCGAAGAAGACCCGACGACGGCGCGGAAGATCGTGGACAAGTGCACCCGCGCGGCGCAGGCCCGTGAAGCCGCGCGCAAGGCTCGCGAGCTGACACGCAAGGGCGGGCGCGACGACGAGGGGCTCTCGGCCAAGCTGGCTGACTGTTCCGAGCGCGATCCCCAGTATCGCGAGCTGTTCCTCGTGGAGGGCGATTCGGCCGGAGGCTCGGCGAAGCAGGGGCGGGATCGCAAGACGCAGGCGGTGCTGCCGCTCCGGGGCAAGATCATCAACTCCGAGAAGGCCCGCTACGACAAGGTGCTGTCCCACAATGAAATCCGGCTGCTCATCTCCGCGATGGGCACCGGGATCGGCACCGAGGAGTTCGATCTCACCAAGCTCCGCTACAACAAGATCATCCTCATGACCGACGCCGACGTGGACGGCGCGCACATCCGCACGCTGCTGCTGACGTTCTTCTTCCGGCACATGAACGCGATCATCGAGACCGGCCACCTCTTCATCGCGCAGCCGCCGTTGTTCAAGGTCAAGAAGGGCCGGATCGAGAAATACCTGATGAACGAGCGTGAGTTCGAGGAATTCTTCCTCGGGACGTGGGTCGAGTCGGCCAGCGTCAAGGTGCCGGGCACGCGGAATCCGATCACCGCCGACGCGTTGCTCGAGCTGTTGCGGAGCGTCTCCGAGTACCGCGCGCTCTTCGGCAAGCTCACCAGACGCGGCGTGCCGGGTCCGGTGCTCAGCGAGCTCTTGCGACGGAAGTTCCGGGGCAACAAGCGCGGCGTCGGCCACTCGGAGATCGGCGAGGCCATCGTGCAGGCCTCGGCGGCGGTGAACGGCTACACCATCGAGGTGCAGCCGAGCGAGACCGAAGGCCACCTGGTGACCGTCGCGGGGCCGCCGACCGTGTCGTTCACGACCGACCTGTTCAAGGGGCCCGACTACGCGACGCTGTACGAGCTGTGGGACAAGCTCGCGGCTGCCGCCAAGGGCCCGACGAGCATCATCGAGGGGGAGAAGGAAACGCCCGTGTCGAGCCTCGACGCGCTGCACCACCTGGCGCTCGAGCACTCGAAGGCCGGCGCGTCGTTCCAGCGGTACAAGGGACTGGGCGAGATGAATCCCGAGCAGCTCTGGGAAACGACGATGAACCCGGAAACGCGAACGTTTCTCAAGGTGACGATGGAAGATATCGTCGGCGCCGACGAGATGTTCACGGTGCTCATGGGTGACGCCGTCGAGCCGCGGCGGGACTTCATCGAGAAGCACGCCCTCGACGTCGCGAATCTGGATATCTAGATGCCGACCGACCGACAGATCAACGCGCCGATCGAAGAGGAGATGCGGAAGTCGTATCTCGACTACGCGATGTCCGTCATCGTCGGACGCGCGCTGCCGGACATTCGCGACGGTCTCAAGCCGGTGCACCGCCGCGTCCTCTACACGATGCAGCTCCTCGGGCTCGCCTGGAACCGCGGCTACAAGAAGTCGGCGCGCGTCGTCGGTGACTGCATGGGCAAGTTCCATCCGCACGGCGACTCGGCGATCTACGACACGCTCGTCCGGATGGTCCAGGATTTCTCGTTGCGGTACCCGCTCGTCGATGGCCAGGGAAATTTCGGTTCGATCGACGGCGACCCGGCGGCGGCCATGCGGTACACGGAAGCGCGCATGGCCCGCATCGCGCACGAGATGCTGGCGGACATCGACAAGGACACCGTCGACTTCGTCCCGAACTATGACGACAACGAGCGGGAGCCGGTCGTCTTGCCGGCGCGCATCCCGAACCTCCTCGTCAACGGATCTACCGGCATCGCCGTTGGCATGGCGACCAACATCCCTCCGCACAATCTCACCGAGGTCGTCGACGGGCTCCTCGCGCTGATCGAGGATCCCGAGACGCCCGTCGAGCAGCTCATGAAGATCGTGACGGGGCCCGACTTCCCGACCGCGGGCTACATCTACGGCTCCGGCGGTATCCGCGAGGCGTACACGACCGGCCGGGGGACGATCACGCTGCGCGCGAAGGCGCACGCCGAGAAGATGCGCGGCGGCCGCGAGGCCATCATCATCACGGAGCTGCCGTACCAGGTGAACAAGGCGAGCCTCATCGAGAAGATCTCCGAGCTCTCGAAGGAGAAGAAGATCGAGGGCATCTCGGAGATCCGCGACGAGACCAACCGCGAAGGGATCCGCGTCGTGCTGGAAGTGGGCCGCGGCGAGATTCCACAGATCATCATCAACCAGCTCTACAAGCACACCCAGATGCAGACGACGTTCGGCGTCATCATGCTGGCGCTCGTCGATCGCCGCCCGCAGATCGTCAACCTGAAGCAGATGCTCGAGGCGTTCGTCCGCTTTCGCCGTGACATCGTCACGCGGCGGACGCGCTACGACCTCGCGCGCGCCGAAGACCGCGCGCACATCCTGGCGGGGCTCCGCAAAGCCGTCGAGCATCTCGACGAGGTGATCCGCATCATCCGGCAAGCCGAGAACGCCGACACTGCGCGCGAGGCTCTCATGAGCCGGCTCGAGCTCACCGAGATCCAGGCGAAAGCCATCCTGGACATGCAGCTCCGCAGGCTGGCGGCCCTCGAGCGTCAGAAGATCGTCGAGGAGCACGAGCAGGTCTTGCAGTTGATCGAGGCGCTCAAGGGCATCCTGGCCTCCGAGGCCAAGCTGATGGGGATCATCACGGACGAGCTGAAGGCGATCAGAGAGGAGTATGGCGACGCGCGCCGCACCGCGATCCTGACCGAGACCACCGAGCTCACGATCGAAGATCTCCTCGCCGACGAGGAGATGGTGGTGACCATCACGCGCTCGGGGTACATCAAGCGCACGCACGTCGAGGCCTATCGCAGCCAGCGGCGCGGGGGCAAGGGCGTGACCGGGATGGAGACGAAGGAAGAGGACATCGTCGAAGATCTCTTCGTCGCCTCGACGCATTCGTACCTGTTGTTTTTCACCAACCTCGGCAAGGTGCATCGGCTCAAGGTCCACGAGATTCCCGAGGGCGGGCGTCAGGCCAAGGGGAAGGCCATGGTCAATCTGCTGTCGCTGGCCGAAGGCGACCGGGTGGCCACCTGCGTCCCGGTACGCGATTTCTCGGCCGGAGGCCACATCCTGCTGGCAACGCGCGGCGGGGAAGTGAAGAAGACCAAGCTCGACGCCTATGCCCACATCAGGGCCGGCGGCATTCAGGCGATGGACCTGGAAGGCGACGATCAGGTCATCGGCGCCAGGCGGACTGATGGCACCCGCGAAGTGATGATCGCGACCAAGCTCGGAATGATCATCCGCTTCTCCGAAGAAGAGGTGCTCTCGAAGAGCCGTGGGGCGGGCGGGGTGCGGGGCATCGACGTGGAGGCGGGCGATGAGGTCATCGCGGCCGACGTCGTGCAGGAGGGGGCGATCATCCTGACGGTCACCGAGCGCGGGTTCGGAAAGCGAACGCCGCTCGAGGAGTATCGGCTGACCGGGAGAGCCGGCAAGGGCATCATCGACATCAAGACCGCCGGCCGGAACGGCAACGTCGTCGGCATGCTGCAGGTGCGGGAGGGCGACGACGTCCTCATCATCACCACCAAGGGCAAGATCATCCGCATCCACGGCGACGAGGTCTCGTCGCAGGGCCGCAACACGATGGGCGTGCGCATCATCGATCTCGAGCCCGACGACAAGGTCGGCTCGATCGCGCGCGTCGAAGGCGAAACCACCGCGCCCGTCGCCGGCCAGTAGTCCGCCGTGCTGGACCTCAGGGTCATTCGTGACGATCCCGCCGCGGTCGAGCGCGCGCTCGCCGACAAGGGCGGCGCGGAGATCGTGGCTCGGATCCTCGCCGTCGACGCCCGCCGCCGGCAGCTTCTCAAGGGAACCGAGGACCTCAAGGCCGACCGCAACCGCACGTCCGAAGCGATTGGCCAGGCCAAGCGGCGTGGTGAGGACGTGTCGGCGGAGATGGCGCGCATGCGCCTTGTCTCCGAACGAGTGAAAGGCCTGGATGCGGCAGTCAAGGGCGTCGATGCCGAGCTCGAGCGCTTGCTCGAGCAGGTGCCCAACGTGCCGCATCCCTCCGTGCCGCGGGGCAAGTCGGACGAGGAAAACGTCGAGCTTCGTCGGTGGGGCACCCCGAGAGCCTTCGCCTTCACGCCCAAGCCGCACGAAGAAGTCGGCGAAGCGTTGGGGCTGCTCGACATGAATCGCGGCGCGCGCATCGCGAAGTCGCGCTTCGCCGTGATGTGGGGGCCGTTGTCGCGGCTCTCCCGCGCGCTCGCGCAGTTCATGCTCGATCTCCACACGCGCGAGCACGGCTACACAGAGCTGTGGGTGCCGCACCTGGTGAACCCGGAGACCATGCTTCGCACCGGCCAGCTCCCGAAGTTCGAGGAGGGGCTCTTCAAGACCGTCGAAGCCGACGAAGGCCGCACGCTCTATCTCATTCCGACCGCCGAAGTCCCGCTGAGCGTGCTGCACGCGGGCGAGGTCCTGAACGAGGCGACGCTGCCGCGTCGCTACACGGCCTTCACGCCGTCGTATCGCCGCGAGGCCGGCACGTACGGCAAGGACATGAAGGGCATCTTTCGCAATCACCAGTTCGACAAAGTCGAACTCGTGAAGCTCGCCGCGCCGGAGCACGCGCACGCCGAGCTCGACTCCATGGTCCTAAACGCGGAGGAAGTGCTGCGCCGGCTCGAGCTGCCCTATCGCGTCGTCGAGCGGTGCATCGGCGATCTCGGCTTCAGCACCGAGAAGGGCTACGACATCGAGGTCTGGCTGCCGGGGCAGGGGAAGTATCGCGAGATCTCGTCGTGCTCGAGCTACGGGTTGTTCGGCGGGCGGCGCGCGGACATTCGCTATCGGCCGACCGGCGGCGGACGCCCCGAGTTCTGCGCGACGTTGAACGGCTCCGGGCTCGCCGTCGGACGCACGATCATCGCCGTCCTCGAGAACTACCAGGAAGCCGACGGCACCGTGACGATTCCCGCGGCCCTGCGTCCCTCCATGGACGGTCTCGAACGGCTGACGCCGGCACGCTAGCGTCCGCCGTCAGCGCCGAACGCGGTTCTCGCGAGCTGCGACAACTCTTCCGTGCCGCGGTCCCGCCGCTCCTCCTTCTGATCCCGCTCCTGTTCTCGCTGGATCGCGCGGTGATGATCGATGACGCGCTCTTTCTCAAGGTGGCCGCGCAGATCCTGCGTGAGCCGCTCCAGCCCTTCGCCGTCGACGTCAACTGGTACGGCTGGAACGAGCCGCTCTGGGGCGTGTTCAAGAATCCGCCCGGCCTGTCGTACTGGCTGGCTGGTGTCCAGGCGCTCGGCGGTCGCAGCGAGACGTTGTGGCACCTGTCGCTGTTGCCGTTCTCGATCGCCGCCGCCGTCGCCGGTGTGCGGCTCGCGCAGCGGTTCACCGTCTCGCCCGCCTGGACGACGGCCGCGTGGGTTGCGTCGCCGGCGTTTCTCGTCTCGGCGTCGACCCTGATGGCCGACGTGCCAAGCCTGGCATTCACGCTGTGGGGACTCGTGCTGTGGCTCGACGGTATCGACGGTGATTCGGCGCGGCAGAGGCGCCTCGGCGCGCTGCTGACCGGGGTCGCGATGATTCTGAAGTACACCGCGGCGCTCGGCGTGCCGACGTTGCTGTTGTATGCCGCGCTCCGCGCGTCGCCGCGGAGATGGCGCCGGCAAGTGCTCGACGTCTGGCCGGCGGTCCTCCCGGCTGCGGCGTGGGCGCTGGTCAGTCTCGCCGGCGCCGGGCGCATCCACCTGATCGACTCACTGCTCCTGCGCGGCGGTGGTCTGGATCCGAATCCCGGCTGGTTCGCGCACCGCGCCATCGCGCTCCTCACGTTCGTGGCCGGCGCCGGCGTCTTTCCCCTCGTCTTCACCGCGACGCTCGTCACATCGCCTCGCGGTCGCTGGCTCACGGCGCTCGGAGGAGCGATCGGCGTTGCCGCCGGCGTCGCGACGCCGCTGATCTGGTCACCGCGCGGCCTGCTGCCCGGCGCCGTGCCGTTCGTCGCGGTGCTCGCCGGGGTCGGTGCATGCGCGCTGCTCTCGACAGCGAAGCACGCCTGGATGGCGGCGGCGGGCGATCGGGACGCCGTATTCCTCGCGGCGTGTGTCGGCCTTCACGTGGCGTTTCTCTGGCTCTGGTCCTGGACCGTTGCGGCCCGCTTCGTGTTGCCGATGCTCGTGCCGCTGGCGCTGCTTCTCGGGCGGATGCTCGAATCTCGCTCGCGCGAGACGCGAAGGCTCCTGCTCGGGAGCGCGGCGCTCGTCGCGTTCGTGTTGTCGTGCGCCCTGCTGCGGGCGGACCGGGCGCCCGGGGATTTCCACCGGCGTGTCGTCGCGGACATCAGCGCGCAGGCGAGAGGGGAACATCGACCGGCACAGTTCGTCGGAGCCTGGGGCTTCGCCTATTACGCCGAGCAGGCCGGCATGGCGCATCTCGACGTCCGCGCGCGGCTCGTCGCCCCGGGCGAGCTGGTGCTCCAGCCCTACTTCGTCGCGAACAACGAGCTACCGCCGAGCCTCGTCCCCCGCCTGGCGCAGGTCGCGAGCATCCCCGCGCCTGCCCCGATGCTCGGATTGCAGACGATGAACATGCACGCCGGCGCCGGTTTCTACTCGAGCGTCTATGGGCCGCTGCCGTTTGTGCGCGCCGCGCTGCCGGCGGATGGACTCGTGGTGTGGCTCGTCAGGGGTCCGTGATGGCGGACTACTCGGGGTCGGGCCCGCGATCGTGCGGCGTGGCGCGGCCGGTTGCGAACCGGGCCGGGTCGAACAGGGACAGATCCATCGCCGGCTTTCCGTCCAGAATCCATTCCGCCACGTGTCGGCCCGTGGCCGGCGAATGCTGGAAGCCGTGGCCGCCGAATCCCACCGCGACGAAGAATCCCTCGCGCTCTGGGGCCCAGCCGATGATCGCGTGGTCGTCCGGCGTCAGCGGACGGAGACCGGCCCAGCCGCCGGCGATGCGCGCATGCTCGATGACGGGCAGGCGGTGCACCGCCTTTTCAACCGTGTCTTCGATCTTGCGCGAGTCCATCGTGACGTTGAAGTCGTCGCCGACGTCCTCGACGTCGCCCGGGCTCAGGAGAAGCTGCTCCATCTCCTTCCGGAAATAGAAGCCACTGGCGCGATCCGTGGTGAGCGGCACTGGCCCGGGAATTTGCGGAAACGGCTCGGTGAAGAAGATGTGCCGCCGTCGCGGATGCACGGGTAGTGTGACACCAGCCAGGCGGCCGACACGAGCCGCCACGGGTCCGGCCGCGTTGATCACGACCGGGGTCGCGATGTCGCCCTGAGACGTCCGGACGCCACGGACCCGGGCCCCCTCGAGATCGATCGCGCTCACCATGACGCCTTCGACGATGCGCGCGCCGAGCTCGCGCGCCCGCCGCGCGAAGCCGTTCGTCACTTCCGCGGGACCGGCCATGCCGTCGCCGGGTCCCCACACCGCGGCGATCAGATCGTCGACCCGGAGTGCCGGTACGAGTTTCTGGGCGTCCTCCGGCGTCAAGACCCGGATGTCGACACCGAGGCTGCGCTGGAGCGCGATGCGGGATTCGTATCCCGCCAGGTCGGCGGCATCGGATATTAGGTTTAGGTAGCCGATCTTCCGGTAGCCCGGGTCGACGCCGAATTCCTCCTCGAACGATTCGAAGACGCGGATGCTTTCCAGCGAGAAGCGGATCTCCGTCTCCGTCGGGAACTGCGCCCGGATGCCGCCGGCCGCCTTGCTCGTCGTACCCGAGCCGACGGTCTCGCGCTCGAGGACGACGACGTCGCGCATCCCGCGGCGGACGAGCTGATAGGCGATGCTGCAGCCGACCACGCCGCCGCCGACGATCACCACGCTCGCAGTGCGAGGCAGATTCATCGCTCGCCGGATCGTACCGCATCCGGATGCCGAGGCGAAGATGGTCTCCATCCCTAGTTTCTGCTAACGTCGGAATTCCTGCGGCCGGACGACGGCGGGTGCCGACACGGGGTAGGGCAAGCATGACTGAGACAGCCGATGTTGTCGTGATCGGTGGCGGCGTCAACGGTGCCAGCATCACGTATGCGCTCGCCGCGCGCGGAGTGAAGCGCGTTGTCTTGCTCGAGAAAGGCGCGCTGGCCAGCGGCGCGTCCGGACGGTCGAGCGCGCTCGTTCGCATGCACTACACGAACGAGTGGGATGCGCGCCTCGCGTTCGCCAGCTTTCCGGTCTTCACGAGCTGGCCGGACATCATGGGCGGGCCGCCGGTCTTCACGCACAACGCATTCGCGACCGTCGTCGGTCCCGAGTATGCCGAGGCGCTCCGGAGGAACGTCGAGATGCTGCGAAGCATCGGGGTCAACACCGTCGCGCTGTCCCCAAGCGAGCTGAAGGACGTCGAGCCGGCCGTCAACGTGGACGACATCGGCGCTGCCGCCTACGAGCCCGACAGCGGTTACGCCAACCCGGCCGATACCGTGGAAGGGTTCCGGCGGCGGGCCGCGGAGCTCGGGGCCCGCGTGCAGCAGTGGACGACGGTGACGCGGATCGTGCGTCGCGGCAGCCGCGTCGTCGGCCTCGACACCAGCGCCGGTCGCATCGAGGCGGGGGCGGTCGTGGTGGCCGCGGGAGCCTGGGCGCCGCGCCTCTGCCGGGACATGGGGCTCACGCTTCCGGCGCGACCGAAGGCGCTCGACACGGTGCTGGTCACGCGGCCACCGGAGCTCGTCAAGCCGCACCTGACCATCATCGACAACATCCAGGGCACATACCTCAGACCCGAGAGCGGGATCCTCACGATCGTCGGCGTGCCGTGTCGCGCGTGGGACATCGACCCGGACACGATGCCGACGGGACTGCCGCCGGACGCGCCGGCCGTCGGCGCCCAGATGCTCGTCCGCCGGTATCCCGCGATGGAGCGGGCCACGCTCGCCCGCGGGTACCGCGCGTTCGACTGCTACAGCCGCGATCGCCACGCGATTCTGGGCGCCGCCGACGGGATCGATGGTCTCTATCTCGCGACGGCGTTCAGCGGCTCGGGGTTCAAGATCGCGCCGGCGGTGGGCGCGTGCATGGCCGAGCTCATCGTTGACGGGCGCGCGAAGACCGTCGACATCGAGCCGTTCAACGTGCGGCGGTTCGCGCGCGGCGCCTCGGTAGAAGGTCCGTATCCGTACGCCGCGCGGCTGGATCACGTCGAGCCTGCGGCCGGGTCATGATGGGCCGGCTTGCGATCGTTTCGGCGTTCCTGCTGCTGATCGCCTCGGCGGCGTCCGCGGCGGCCGTCGACGTCGACACGCTCGTCGAGACGATCAACGGCGCCGGAGCGGCGGCGGCGACGCGGTCCTCGACGCTGACCGCGATCGCGCGCGCCATCCCGATCCCGCCCGCGGATCTGCGCGCCGAGCAAGCGCGAGAAGCGCTGCCGCTGGGGGATCTCTTCATCGCGCACCGGATTGCGTCACGCGGGGGGCACCCGATCGAGAAGGTGTTCGACGCGCGCAAGACCGGCGCGTCGTGGAAGCAGATCTCCGAGGACGCGAAGGTCGACGACGCCCTGCTCGCGCAGGATCTTCTCGGCGCCTTCCCCAAGCTTGCGCCGCCGCCGCCGCGGCCTGTCGCGGGCCCGGCCGTCAAGACGCCTTCGTCGGACGACGCCGACGCCAAGCGCAGGGAAGAAGAGGGCCGCGACTTCATGCGCGGTGAACGTCGCCGCTGATTTCCGGAACCAGCGCTCTCGTGCTGCTCTCTTCTCGTCCACCGAGGCTCTGAGGCCCGACGTGGCCCAAACGATCCGGTGTCGCGTCCACCGGGACACCTATCGCGACTCCGTCGAGCTCATGCGGGTGGCGACCGAGATCGAGCGGCTTCCCGGCATCGCGCGCGCGGCCCTGCTCATGGGGACGCCGGCCAACCGGGAGCTGCTGGCCGACGCCGGCCTTCTCGTCCCCGAAGCCATGACGGCGCGACCGGGCGACCTCGTCGTCGCCGTCGCGGCCACTCATGCCAGCGTCGCTGACCACGCTCTCGCGCACGGCACAACGCTGCTGACGGCAATGGCGCCGCCCCCGGCGCGCGCGGCGGACCGGCCGCCGCTCCGGACCATCGCTCAGGGACTCACGGAGCTACCCGAGGCGAACCTCGCGATCGTCTCCACGCCCGGAGCGTACGCGACGGCCGAGGCGCTCAAGGCGCTCAAGCGCGGCCTGCACGTCTTTGTCTTCAGTGACAACGTCCCGCTCGAGGATGAAATCGAGCTGAAGCGTCTCGCGGGCGCGAAGCATCTGCTCATGATGGGTCCTGACTGCGGGACCGCGATCCTCGACGGCGTGCCGCTGGGATTCGCCAATGCCGTGAGATCGGGCCGTATCGGCCTCGTCGGTGCGTCGGGAAGCGGATTGCAGCAGGTGAGCTGCCTCGTCGACCGGCTGGGCGAAGGCGTCTCCCAGGTCATCGGCGTGGGGGGACGCGACCTCCACGACCGGATCGGCGGCGCCATGATGCTTGCCGGCCTCGAGCGGCTCGCCGGAGATCCGTCGACGGCGGTCATCGTGCTCGTGTCCAAGCCGCCGGCGCCGGCCGTGGCCCAGCGCGTTCTCGACGCTGCGCGACGCACCGGTAAGCCGGTGATCGTGAACTTCCTCGGCGGGGAGACGAGCGCGATCCGTGACGCCGCCGCGATACCAGCCGCGACGCTGGAAGACGCCGCGCGTCTCGCCGTGGCGGTGGCGCGGGGCAGAAAACCCGAGCTCACTCCGCGACGCGTCCCGGCCGCGAGACGCGGCATGGGTACACGGTTCGCGTCCGGACAGGACAGGGTGCGCGGGCTCTACAGCGGCGGAACGCTCGCCGAGGAAGCCGCGCTGATCCTCGGGATGAACGACGCCGCGGCGGCAGAGGTCTGCCCGCACACGGTCGTGGATCTCGGGGCCGACGAGTTCACGGTGGGACGTCCACATCCGATGATCGATTTTCGGTTGCGCAACGAGCGCATCGTGGCCGCGGCCAGGGATCGTGCGACGGCCGTGATCCTGCTCGACGTGGTGCTCGGTCACGGCGCGCATCCCGACCCGGCCGGCGCGCTCGCTCCCGCCATCGCGCGCGCGTCGAGGGAAGCGGCGCGTTCCAGACGCAGTCTCGCGATCGTGGCGTCGGTGTGCGGAACATCGCGCGATCCTCAAGACCTCGTCGCGCAGGAGCACGCGCTCACGGCCGCGGGTGTGCTGCTGGCGCCGAGCAATGCGCAGGCGGCGCGTCTCGCCGTCGGGCTGGTCGCGGCCGCGGAGCGGCGACCGTCGACATGAAGCGCGCCGGCGAGCCGCGGGCCGCCATCTTTCCGGGCGGCATCCGTGCGCTGAACGTCGGGCTCGCCGAGTTCGTCGCGCCGGCTCGAGCGCACGGTGCGACGGTGTTGCCGCTCGCCTGGCGGCCCCCGGCCGATGGCGATCGCGAACTCGGGCTGCTGCTGGCGCGGCTCGAAGATGATCCCGACGACGCCATCGGTGCACGGGTCCGCGCCGCCAACATGATCGCGGTCGAACGAATTCTCGGCGCGCGGCCGGTGCTCGTCGACATCAGGCGCGCCGGCGAGGTGATGTCCGGCCTCGGGGAGCGCACGATTCTCCACGCCGGTCCACCGACCGCCTGGTCGCGGATGTGCGGCCCCGTCCGCGGCGCGGTGGTCGGCGCGATCCTCTACGAAGGCTGGGCCAGGACGCGGGAGGACGCCGCACGCGTGGCCGAGGACGGCGCGATCACGTTCGCGCCTTGCCATCACCTCGGGGCCGTCGGCCCGATGGCCGGCGTCATCTCGCCGTCGATGCCAGTCGTCGTGGTCGAGAACACACGCGGCGGCAATCGCGCGTTCTCGACGCTGAACGAAGGTCTCGGCAAGGTTCTGCGCTTCGGGGCCTATGGCCCAGACGTGCTCGAGCGCCTGCACTGGATGGCGGATGTCCTGGCCCCCGCGCTGGCGCGCGCGCTCCGGGAGTCAGGTCCGGTCGATCTCAAGAACGTCACGGCGCAGGCACTGCAGATGGGCGACGAATGCCACAACCGCAACGTCGCGTCGACGGCGCTGCTCACGCGGATCCTGGCTCCCGCGCTCGCTCGGCGAGCGTCACCGGAGATCGCCGCCGCCGTGCTCAGCTTTCTCGAGGGGAACAACCACTTCTTCCTCAATCTCTCGATGGCCGCGTGCAAGGCCACGATGGACGCGGCGCACGGGATCGCCGATTCCACCGTCGTCACCGCGATCGCGCGGAACGGCGTCGAGGTCGGGATCCGCACGAGCGGGACGGGCGACGCCTGGTTCACCGCGCCGGCGGTAGTTCCCGAGGGGCTCTACTTTCCGGGCTACGGTCCGGCCGACGCCAATCCCGACCTCGGCGACAGCGCGATCACCGAGACGACAGGGCTCGGCGCGTTCGCGATGGCGGCGGCCCCGGCAATCGTGCGGTTCGTGGGAGGCACGCCCGACGACGCGCTCGGCTACACACGGCAGATGTACGGCATCACGCTGGCGCGCAATCCGGACTTCGGCATTCCGGCCCTGGCGTTCGCGGGCACGCCGACGGCGATCGACGTGCGGCGCGTCGTGGAGACCGGCATCGCGCCCGTGATCAACACCGGCATTGCGCACCGCGAGGCCGGCGTCGGCCAGATCGGCGCGGGCGTCGTGCGCGTGCCGCTCGCGTGCTTCCCGAGCGCCCTTCGTGCGCTCGGGCGACAGATGGGGCTCGCGCCGTGACCGATCCGCGCGGATCGGCTCGTTGGCCCTGACCTTTTGGTGGCCGGACGCAGAGAACGGCGCGGAGTGCCAGCGCGAAGTATTCATGAACGCTCACCGTCAATCGAGCGCGTGGCGTCGCGGGCCGGCCGGGCCGGTAAGGGGCCTCTGACCACGAGGCCCTTTGACCGATGACCCGCGAGCCGTTCCCACTCACGGCCGGGTTGCCCTCGATCGCACGCGACGGGAACGGGTCAACCGGCCCCCCACCGACCCGGCCGGCCCGCGGCGACACGCGGTCCCCGGCCTCGGTCGTTTATCGATGCTTCCCGCGCGTGATTCATGAACGCCTCTAACCACGGTCGGCCGGTGACCCGGCGGGAGATGGGCCGCCGGGGTCCGGGTGAGCAATTCCCGCCTCGCGAGGCGACGACGCAGCCGTGCCGAGTGGGAACGACTCGGCGATGATCGGGACGAAGGCGCCTGTGG
>JBGPTW010000018.1:0-58281 GCA_041490825.1 Methylomirabilia bacterium
ATCCGCTCGCGTTTTCCGTTCGGTCCATCCCCACGCGCGTGGGGAACACACAGCTCCCCCGGTGCTCACCATCCGCTCCCACGGTCCATCCCCACGCGCGTGGGGAACACCTGAGGCGACGAGAGACGGGCAGACATGAAGCCGGTCCATCCCCACGCGCGTGGGGAACACCGGCGACAGTGGGGATTCAGGAGCCGAAACGGCGGTCCATCCCCACGCGCGTGGGGAACACAATGGGTGAAGCGAATGCACACACGCCAGTCCCGGTCCATCCCCACGCGCGTGGGGAACACAAGAAAGCGGTCGAGCGGAAGCGTCCTGTGTACGGTCCATCCCCACGCGCGTGGGGAACACCCGAACTGGACTCAGGCGACGCGCGGCGCTTACGGTCCATCCCCACGCGCGTGGGGAACACGCGGATGGCGTCCATCCGCTCGGCGAAGCGGTCGGTCCATCCCCACGCGCGTGGGGAACACTCCCGCAACGACGCGCCGAGCCGCGCCTGTTTCGGTCCATCCCCACGCGCGTGGGGAACACAATCGCGTCTTACTCACGGGGTCCATCCATCCCGGTCCATCCCCACGCGCGTGGGGAACACACCAATTCCATCCCCCGAAGATAACTGACCTATTCCGCGTCGTCCGGGCGTACCGGAGTAACCTGCGCATTCGGAGGCGCCAGTTCCCGGTTGGCCTCTTCTGCGCGTCCCTGCTCCTCTTCCGGGAGGAAGGAGACGAGCCTTATCCCGTCGAAGTCGACAGGATTTCGCCGATTCTCACCCAGGGACATGAAATCGAAGCCATTCTCGGTGCCGGTACTCCACGCCATGACGGCGTTGCCCTGCTCGACACCTTCGCCAACCTGCTGCCACAGCATCTCTCGAATCCGTCGACCGTACTGCCCTACGTAAACGCCCGCTCGCACCTCGAGGAGCCACACGGCCAGGCGACCGCGGAGTCGAGGCGGGACGTTCTCAACCACGATGACCAGCATCGCCAATCTGCTCCTTGTTGGGGATGGCAGGCGCTACGGACTCCTCGGGCGGCTTCGGCAACGGCAGTTCTCCGGCTGCCAGGACTTGCTCGATTGTCGGAATGATCCTGTGGAGGATCCGACCTTGGCGGAACGCGTCACGGCACGCAATCCGGACGGCTCTCTCAGGATTGTGTGGCTTCGTCGCGGCGATGCGGAAAGCGACGGGAACCACGGTGTCGAACTTGAAGATGTCGGCAATGTCGTAGACGAACGACTGCGGCTTACCGGTGTGGATGAAGCCAACTGCTGGCGCGTAGCCGGCCGCGAGAATCGCGGCTTCTGTCACTCCGTAGAGGCAGGCAGTCGCTGCGCTGAGGCACCGATTCGGGACGTCTCCACTCTCCCATTCCGTATAGTCATAGTTCCGATTCTTCCACGCGACGCGGTGCTGGCGTGCGATCAGCTCGTACATCTTGCGAACGCGTGCACCCTCGATTCCTCGAAGCTGCTCGACGCTGCGCCGCTCCGGCGGCTCCTCATTGAACCGAAGCGCGTACATCTTGCGGACAACCTTGAGGCGCGCTGCGTCGTCGAGGGCGAGGCTCGCCTGCCACAGGAGCCGGTCAGCCCTCGCGCCGCCGGGCTGGCCCGACGCGTAGAGCCGCACTCCCCCGTCCCCGACCCACACGAGGAGACACCCCACGCGCGCCGCTAGCACGACGGCCGCATGCGACACCCGAGTGCCCGGCTCCAACATCAGGCAGGCCACCCCGCCCACAGGGATGTGCGTCCGGACGCCATTCTTGTCCACGACCACGAACGCACCGTCGAGCACGTCGACCTGACCCTTCTCGATGAAGACGACCGACACTCGGTCCTTGATCGGGATCGGCTTCAGGGGCGGGAGCATAAAATCGGAGTCCGGAAAGGAAGCGGCACTCGGCCGAAGGCCTTCAGTAAGGAGGACGTCGTCAAGGTCCTCGAATGAGGATCATGCCGCATCCGAAGCCTTTGGCGTGGCCGACGCGCCGGCAGAGAGCCTCCCTGAAGAAACGTCGGAGGCGCTCGTCCTGGGACTTTTCTCATTCTATCGGCGCCACCGACAGGAGTCCAAGACCCATGACCTTGCCATGCCCGATGCCAGTTTGCAGCGCATTCCGGAATTTATCTGGTTTGGTCACGTTGAGAATTCCGTCGTACAGCACCGAAAATATCCGAATTACATTATTTGAGTGTTGGTTACCTCGGAGCATCTGATCTTGCGAAATGCGCACATCGACCCGCTCCTGCGACGATTGTGAAAGATCGAAGGATGCTAGTTGCGGTAGCGAAAACCCGTGCTGCTCCCCTTTTAGCTCAACCCATTTTTCTTGCTCCTCCAACCGTAGCAACCCCAAACGCTTGCCGTTGCGGGTCACGCAAGGGTTGGCGCGCAGTCTGAAACGAAAACGCTGCCCGACCTTGAGCGAATCGAGTTTGAGCCGCTTCTCCAGATCGATAGCCGGGTCAGCATTTGCCAGCCATCCCTGTACGCCGATACCTGTCCAGTCCGGCATCGTCCGACTTTGCACAAGAATGCGCGGACACCCGGTAGGATCAGTCTCCGGCTCAAGCCTCCACAAGATTTCACCGTCAGGACACTTCCTGTCCGGCTCACAGAAAGCCCGACACACGGTGGAATGAAACTGGTAGGGATCGGACAGATCGCGTCGAGCCTCCCGGCAACGTGGATCAAGATGGATTCTATGCAGGAACATGGGGCACCTCCTGAGGGAGGGGCATCCACTCCGAGCGCACGAACCGCGACCCAAAGCGCCGTTCGGCAAACGACGACAGCGGTTGGTCCATCTTGAGTACACCAGTTCCGTCCTCGGACTCGAAGGACACCAAGAGCTTCTCGGGGAGTTCTTCCCCTCGCCGCAGTGAGGCGATCCATGGCCACCGTGCTAAGACGTCCCGCAGTGGAGCATCCTGCAAGCCGTTTTCAATCCAGATCGACTCGGAAGGAACATAAGATTTGCGCCCCAAAGCCAGGGGCCAGACGGGATCGCGCAGGGCTGCGTGAGTTCGTTCCAGCAAGGAGCGCTCCTCGCATTCCAGACCCACAAGAAATGCCGCATCGGCAAGGTAGAAGCGGTCGGAAACAACCCCCATCCTTGCTTGGGTTCCATCCGCCTTGATGATGGTGTCGGTTGCGGCGCATCCCGCCGTCTGGTAATCCCGCTTGGGCACTCCCGGCCGGTCGTGACGAGTCCCCATTGACAGGCGCGTGAGCGGCTCCAGATCTGTCCAGTTCTCGCGGTCGATCCCCAGAGCGGCGGCCAGAAGCCCTACGACGCCAGACTTGCTCGGCTCCTTCCCGGTATCACGTTGATCAAACCGGCTCGTGGTTCCCCACGATTGCATGGCCCCCGCCAGCCGAAGCAACAGGGTTGGCATGGGTCACTCCTTTACGGCCGTTAAGCTCTTGTCCAAAAGCTCCTTCAGGGACGCGGCAGCATTCCCGTATCCATCGAGCTTGGCCTCGATCAGATTAAGAACAAAGGTTTTCTCCTCACCGCCAAAGGCCGTCTGTAGAGACTTGGCTTTCCTTGCAAGCTCCTCTGCCGACTTTCTTGTCAGCGACTCTCCCTTTGTTACGTACATTGCTGTCTCGAAGGCATTCGCCAGGCTGCGGGGAGCGGTATTGCGGCGCACCGAAACGGACACGAACTCCGGCGGATTGTGTGCCGCGAACGTATTCTGCTTTCCGGTGGGTTCTGCCACCACGAACCCTTCAAGGAAAGCCCGCAGCCCCTTGGCCGCCAATCCCGTATCGCCCTGAAGATTTTCCACAAGCTTCTCCCAATCCACCACGGCATACCGATAGAAACAGGCCGAATTGAACTCCACCGTGCCCATCATGTCTGCGCCGGCGGTGTCTTCGGGTTTGAGGTCGTCCACGGCGGTGTAGAAATCGAATTCCCGCTCGACGGAATGAGTCGAAATGGCGTGGGCAACCTGGCAAGCCGCGTTCTGGTTCTTCTCAGGCATATCCGCTAACATGCGCCCGAAGAGCGCCACATCCACGGCCTTGCCGCCGTTGAAGGCTTTGTCGAGAGCCCTCTTCAACTCGGGATCAGCACTCTGGGCTGCCTGCTTCTTCGCCTTGCTGGGCTTCTTCCCCTCGGTGCGGGCTGTCTCATTTGCAGCGATGGAACTCCACTTCTCGTCGATAATGTTGGCAATGTTGGAGAGTTCTCGCTGTCCCAGAAACAGGAGATATTCGCTCTTCCCGTCCTCCTTCACCGGAAGTTCTATGGCCGCCAATGCCAGGCGCACTTTCTCGGTCGCTTCAGCTTCGGCCCGTCCCTTTTCGATCAGGGATTTGGTGAGTACATCCAAGACGCGTTTGGTGCGGAAAGCCACATCATCCGATACCAAGGTGTTTTGCTCGACCAATCCAGCGAAATGCTTTCGCACCGCGCGCTTAAGGCACTGGCTGGACACGCGTGCGCGGCGGCTGCCGCCAAATAGGGCATCTTTGGGAGCCCCAGTGTCGTCGCGGTTCAGGTTTGACGGAGCAAAGTTCTGCAGGGCATGGATTTCGATCAAAGTCTTCATTTGATTGCCTCCTCTTGGGTAGCCGGTGCTCTTTCCAACTCGGTATTCATGGTCCGGTAGAAATCGCGGGCCAAGGCGTTCTGGGTACGCTTCTGGTCGTCGTTCCAAAACAGAAGCCCATTCAACAGGGCGTCGAAATCGATGGATTGCTCATTGAGAAGGGCAATCATCTGGCGCAGGCGATGTGACAACTGATCGGAATCGGCGTCCAGCAAGTTGATGAAGCGGCGCTCGGCGCTCGCCGATCCACTTGCCTCCCGGTAATCCGCACACGCCTTCCCGAGAGACATCGGTTGTCCCCTTTTACCTTCCCGCCAGTGTGCGGCCCATAGGCCAGCCACTAGGTAGAGCATTCTCCGCCGCCACGAGCTGTCCTCTTCCCTCACGAAGGGTTCGACGTAGGGATATGCTGGAGCAAATGTTCCCGGGTCGAAAGCAAGGCTTCGTCGCAGCACCGCCCGCACCTTGGTATCCTTTGCATTCAGATCTTCAAGCCATTCGATGAATCCGCTCATGCGATCTCCTTCTGCGGTTCGAGTTTCAAAATCTCGGCGTTCAGTTCCTTTAACTTGCGCCACACCGGCCCCTCAGCTTTTGCGAGGGCGCGGATTGCCCAAGCATCGCCCGTGGAGACGGAAGCGCGATGCTGCTCCCACGAGGTCTTCAACGCGTCCCGAACGAACTTCAACCACTGGCAGCGAATATCATCGGAGTCGCGTTCGAGCGTGTATTCGCGCAGGATTTCGTGGAAGCGGGATTCAAGGGTGGACCAGTACCAGGAGTTCACCGGCATCTGTTCCACGAACCCACTGATATCCTTTGCTGCTGGTTCTCGCTCTCCTCGGCTCAAGAGATCCCGTGCGAAGGAGCGGCAAGCCAACCACAGGGATTTTTGAGTCTCTTCCGCGTCGGAGAGAAGTTGCCTGATCTCGGTCCGGATGAAGCGATCTCCCGCAAGAGCTTCCGGCAGGGCAAAGCGTTCCATGCGCCAGTACTCGATCTTCGCTTTGTTAGGCGCCGTTAATGAATAACCTTCGCAAGTTCGCGCTGTCACGACGAGCGCGTAGCGGATTGATGGCTGCTAACTTTGTTTCTTGACGGCGCCTTATTTGCCTGACCGAGCACCATCACCGATCCTGGAAACCGTTCCCGATTCGACCGGGTCAGTGCGGTCGCGTGCTCGATGACCTGGGGCGCCAAATGCGACTCGTCGGGCAGCAAGGAGTCGAAGTCTCGCCACAGGCCGCGATCTCGAAATTGGATAGGCAGCTTCCCTTTTTTCTCGTCGATCCTGTAACCCAACATAGGGTCGGTCTGATATTCGGAAGCGTTCGCAACACCTGAGGCGAAAGCCAGTCTCCCAATGCGACCGGATTCATTGACCTCCAGGCGGATTGAGCGAGTCCTCCACGTGTACCGGTCGGCATAGCCACTTGCAGCGCGCTCAACGCTCTTTTTCAGGACCTCGACCGATTCGGGGGATCTCTCCCACAGCGAAAGATCTGCAGAAGTGATTTCGCGATTCTGAGGGACGAGGGAAAGTAGAAGGGTATCCTGGAGGTCACGTCCAAGGGGCAGCACCAACGCAGCCGTTGCGGAGGGCGCTGTGCCGGTGTGTGATAGCTCACTCTTGCCACAGCTCACGGAGAAGGTCTGAGTGGCCAGAATCCAACGTGCTGCCGCACCCTCGGGAATGGTGCCTGGTGCTTCGACATCCACATGATCGAAGAGAACCTTGGCATTGTCGGCATTGTGCTCTGCAGCGATAGCGGTCCAGGCTCTCCAAGCCTTCGGCTCGAACGTCGGTATTTGCCCAAACGGATACTTCTCATCAAACAGCCAGAATCTACCCCGCCACTTTTCCAGGTAGGCCGTGATTTTTTGGCCAGGCAGCCCTTCCTTCAACAAAGCCTTGGCCTGGTCGATATCAGTCGGACCTTCCAGGACGCGGTACAGGACTGCGAGCAGAAAGCGATGCAGAGCCGCCACCACCAGCGGCGAAGGATCTTCGATTGCCGCGATCTCCCTGGATCGCAGCAGGGTTTCGCGGATACCCAGTTCGTCGCGGGTTCCATCGGGGAATCGCACCGGTATCCAGTTCTCGTCGATCAGGTTGAATCGGCTCATTCAGTCTCCTTTGGCTCGTACACCAGCCCCAGATCATCATCCAGTCGCACGGTCGCGTCCTCTGCCCAGCGTCCCCCCGCATCCAGAAGCAGAGGAAAGCAATTTCGCAAGAGCGACGATTTTCCCCAGCCTGCTGGTACTCCCAGCGCTTGCAGTTTCTTAACCACGCCCTTGCGCGAAAGGCTCACGGCCCGCAGGAACCACTGTTTGGCCTGGGCGAAGTGCGGCGTCGCTTCGAGACGGAATTCATCGTGCGGCCATAACGGGATAGTAACGACAGAATCTTCGCCGAGCCGGGTCTGAGCCATGAGGGTTCGATGCACGCCGGGCTGATCCTCGTCGTAGAGCACGAATCTCGCTGGATCGTTCCACGATGCATCGTCGGGCAAGCCAATGATTGCCTGGTGTGCTTGCCCCGCGCGGGCAATGGCCGCTCCATCCCCGGCCATCGACGCTTTATCCAGACGCTCCCGAAGAGATTCGGATACGCTCACCCGCTCTTCGTACACCGCCTGCACCAAGGTGTCGATCTCATCCGGAAGCATCAGGTTCTGTCTCGCATGCAAGAGACTCCAAGTGCGCAACAGCAGATCCTCGCGGTACACCGCTCCCCACCAAAGAGGGTTTCCAAATGAGGGTGGCGCGTCGCCAGCAAGTCCCGCGACCAAGAGGATCGGTTCGGAAACAGGCCGGAATTTCCGCGCGTGCCGCCACAGGCGCCCCGCTCGCTGAAGCACGAGGTCAATGGGCGCAAGGTCGGTTGTGATCAGGTCAAAGTCGAGATCCAGACTCTGCTCTGCCACCTGTGTGGCAATGAGGATTTTACGGCCATCCCGATTTCCACTCACCCCGAAGGTCGGCACGACCTGTTCCTCGCGTAGCTGCCGCCGGTCGGCCGGAAAGCGCGCGTGGAAAAGAAACACCTCCGTCCCATCGGAGAGGCGTTTGCCAACACGCTGGCCTTCGCGCTCCAGAGGCTCGCCCTCGGGGAAAAGCCGGTACAGCTCTTGGGCTCGCTGAACCGTATTGACCAGCGCCAACCCCATTCCGCCATCGGCGAGATTGACCTCCAGAGTAGAGCGCATGCTCAGGAGATCGGGAGGGATTCCTTGCAACCGCAATGTCAGGCGGCGCGTGGGATCGGCCTCGAAATGTCTTTGGATCACCGCACCGGAGCGGAAGACGGAGAGGCGGGGATACTCCGCCTCTTGTACCGGTAGATCGGCATCCACCACTGCTGCCAATTTGCGGCGAATGGACGGCGACAGGGTCGCCGAGAGAAGCACAACCGACGAGCCGAGCGCCACGAGCCAGCGCAGTAGGTGAACCAAGAGCGTGCCCGTGTAGGCGTCGTAGGCGTGAATCTCGTCGAAGACCACCACGCGGTTCGCAAGGCCCCATAAGCGCACGAAATTGTGCCGCACCGGCAGAATCGTCAGCAGGGCCTGATCCACCGTTCCCACGCCATATTCCGAGAGAAGCGCCCGCTTCTTGTTCGTAAACCATTCTCCGGCACGGACCTCGCCGCCGGTTGCGGGATCGTGAATACCCGAGAGGTGCAGATTCTGGAAGGTGTCGTTGAGAAGCTTTGCACCATGCAGGAGTTGCAGGTCGAGTTTTCGATCGGTTCCTTGGCTGCGCAAGAATTTGAGGGTCCGCTTGAACATGGCATTACCGGTGGCTTTGGTCGGCAAGGCCACATACAAGCCGCGGTGCCCGAAACGTCGCTGTAGTTCCAAATGCGCAAAGAGGGCTGCTTCGGTCTTGCCCTCGCCCATGGGAGCTTCCACCAACAGGATAGCGGGCTCCCTGATGTCAGCCAGCGCTTCGGCGACGGCCTGCTGCAAGGGGCGCGGGGCGAATCCAAAAACCTGCTCGAAGGACTTCGGCTCCGGGGAAAGTGGGGTTCGGATTTCCCAACCTATTGCGTCAAGAGCCTGGTCAGCGCGGGCCCTGCGCTTTCGGAACCATTCATGGAGATCCTCGCAGTCATTGGGAGTTCCGAAGGGGAACCAGACTTCGTTCGATCCGATCCAGTCGGCAAAACTCGTGAGGCCGGACAGCAACATGAAATCAGGGCCGGAAAGGGTCTGCTTGGCCGGAATCTTTGCGGGCTTGAAGATATCCAGCAATGCTTCGAACAGGCCCCTGCGCGCTTGTGCCCATGGATCGCGACCAATTGCACGCCTATCGCCGGCCAGATTATTGAGTTTATTCGGTGAGGCCCGTTCCCCGTGGTGACACCCCACCGCATCGGACACCAACTCAGCCAACTCCTCCGGCCACCCCATCTTCTGCAGCAGTTTCGTCAGAGCGATCTGGCTTACGAAGGCATGGTTGATGTTGGTCTTCGGGCTCCGGCCAGAATCCATGCCCGTCATGTTTTCCCATTTGCACTGAAACCCGGGACAGGCCTTCCCCAAATCATGACAAGCGACCACGAGCAAAATCCACGCTCGGGCCTTCTCCCACTCCAGGCCCAAAATTTCTGCAATTCTGTTGCGAGTCGTTTCTGGCTCACGCGCCAGGATGGCGTCTGCGCTGGCAGCCACATCGAGCACATGAAGGATGAGAGGATGCCACCCTGTACCACCGCTCTTGGCAGTCTTCGCCCAGATGTTTCTTAATGCGTTATCCATCCCCGCCTGCCAGAACCCTTCGTTGACTGCCTACCGTGCACGGTGAGTTCTTTTCGGAGATCAACCTCAGTTCCTTCAACCGAAAGAAACAGCGCGCGGTGGCCTCCACGTCCGCTGGAGCACTATGACATCGCCGGGGCTCCTCTCCGAAGAGCTTCCTGTGGAGTTCAGTCAGCGTTGGGTATTTCAGTTTCCCGAAACGCCGAGGCAAGCGGCAAAAGTCAACCGTGGTGATCATCAAGCAGAAGTGCCTTCTCGCGCAGAACTCGTTTTCCACTGCCTCGCGGGCGTAGCCGAGCCTGTACATTTCTGCAGCCACGACGCTCCGATCAAAAGCAACGTTGTGCCCGACAAGAACTCCGTGCTCGCTCACGGCCCGGACGAAACGCTCGATCACCCAGCCGAGCGCTCGTCCATCGGACTTCGCCATAGCGGTCGAGATTCCGTGGATCCGGGTAGCCGCGGCCGGAATGGCGAAATCCGTCGGGTAGACGAGATGTGCTTCCGTTGTGACACACTTCCCCGCTTCGTCGTACGCCGCCCAGGCGATTTGCACGAGGCGGGGCCACTGACGCGCTGCCTGCAGCGGAGCGCCGCGCACGCCCGGCAAGCCGGTGGTCTCGGTGTCGAAGAAGAGATACAAACGGATCCTCCAATTTCTGGAGGCTACTCCGCACACGTGACATATCAGGTCACTCCCGCTCGGCGATTTTTCGGGCTTCGTCCCTGATCCGGTCCCGCAGGGTCGAGGGACGCACGACCCTCACGCCCCGGCCAAAGCTCAGAATCCATCCCACCAGCTCTCGAGTATCGGCGACACGAAGCGTCATTCGCAGGCGCCCGTCCTTCAACGGCGCGAGCTGCTGGCTCGGGTGCCAGATTCGATCTCGTGTCCACGCCGCTGTGGCTCGATCGAAGAGCAGCTCCACAGCGATCTGCCGGCCACGCATCACCACGAGCGCGTCTTGCACGTAGGCTTCGACGGCGAATCCAAGCGGGAGTTGATACGCGTGGCTCGTGATCGTGAGAGAGCGAATCCGCTCGACGGCGAACATGCGCACGTCCCGCCTGCGATGGCAATGGCCGATCAGGTAAAGGCCACCCGCCGCATACCAGAGATGATAAGGATCGACTTCGCGACGAGCGGTCTTGCCACTGGATGCGGAGAGGTAGCGCATCTGCACGGTCCGGCGGTCGGCGACCGCTCGGCTCGCGCGATCGATGATTTCGCGGTGGGCCCGGTAGGTCTTGTGTGGGCCGAACCGGACCGAGAGGAAGTCGTGCATCTGGCGCACGAAGTCGAGGCCTGACGGCGGAAGGGCCGCTGATGCCTTGCTGAGGGCGGACTCGAGGGCCGCGTGGATGTGCGTGCCCTGAAGCGGACGGAGCAGATCGCGGCTGAACACCAACGCCATCAGCTCGGACGGCGCGAATCCGAGCGCCGGCAGCCGGCGGAAGCCGTCGAGCAGCTTCCATCGCGTCTGACCACTGACGTGCTCCGTCACCAGCGGGAAGCCAGCGCTCTCGAGCGCGGCCAAGTCCCGACGCAAGGTCCGAAGGTGCCGCGGCAGATCGTCCGGCAATCCGCCAGCGAGCGCCTGCAGCGTCAGCCCTGTCGAGCCTTCCAGCCGCCGAAGCAAATGCCACTGCCGGGTGACCTGATCGTTGCGCGCCACGAGGGCTCGATGTTGCCACGAAGACGCACCGATAGCCTACCGATATTGCGCTCCGTGTGATCGGGAGGGTCGGAATGGCTGTTAGAGTGGCCAGCGGCCGATGAGCGCCGGCCTATAATCGGCACAGGAGGAAGAGTTATGAGCGCGAAGGACGCAGTGCGGAAGCTTCTCGAGACACTGCCCGACGATGCGTCAATGGAAGATATCCAGTACCACCTCTACGTACTCCAGAAGATCCGGGCCGGAGAGGAGGAAGTCAGTGCGGGCAACGTCATCCCGCACGACGAGGTGATGCGTGAACTGGCGGAATGGCTCGGATAATCTGGCCTCGTGCTCAGGCTGAACCAGCGCGTGACACACCTCGAGACGTTCCCGGAATCTGGCCGCTTCGTGCCGGAAGATCCAACCGAGACGTGTCGAGAGCTAATCTTCAGCCGCCCGCGCGGATTGACGCCGGGGGCCGGGGCGGGCCTGCTCTCCACAGAGCCGTATCTTCTGCGGGTTGCCTGAAGCTCGCGCGAAATGCGTGGCCCCATCGAGAGCCGATTCAGCAGTGTGGATAGCGTGCTCTGTGGAGGGCGGGCCCGCCCCGGCCCCCGGCGCTGCTCCGCGCGCCGTCAGCCCAGGAAGTCGTCCGGGACTTTCGGTAGCTCGCCGAGCTCCTTCGGATCGATCGCGTAGATCGGCGGCGCGGCCTTGCTCTTCACGTACTCGCGCTCGCCTTCCTTCTTGCCGATGAGAACCGTCGCGATCTCGCTCCCGTCTGCGCGATAGAGGGTCACTTCCATCGTGGCCGGCGCGAGGCCGTACCTGGCCGGCTCCTCGCCCGCGGGCGCCACGATCTCCTTCCATTTCAGACTGCGAAGACCGTAGAGAAGATCTTCGACTTTCGCGCTCTTGGCCGACGCGCGCTTGGGCTCGAGCGTCTTCCAGCCCGTGTCGCCACTGCGCTCGACCAGCACCGATTTGTCACCCGCCCGCACCCGCATGCGCTGGACGTTCTTCGGCTCCAGCCCGGACACGAGGGTGCGATCGCGAAGATCGTTCACGGACCGGCTCAGATCGGAGAGCGCCTTGGCGTCGACGAGCACGACGGGACCACGGCCGGCCATAGCCGCGTACGCGCTCGGCTGGCCTCCGCGACGCTCCGGGGACGGGGCCAGCAGCACCGTCTTCGGCGTCGCGGCCCCTTCCTCGGTCACCGTGATCTGAACTTCTGGCTTCGCGAGGAAGCGCGGGATGCCGGCAGGATCCTCGGCGAGGAAGGCCTGGGCCTTGAGCTCGCGAAGCTTGAAGAGCACGGCTCCGGCTTCCGTCTGGTCCGCCGGCAGCGCTTCCGGCGCGGTGATGCGCCAGCTGCCCTTGTCGCGGGTGAGCGTCACGGTGCCCTTCGGGCTCTCGAGCTCGAGCCGGCTGACCTTGTCGCGATCGAAGTCGATGACGGACTTGTTTCGCGCCGTCGCGACGGTCTTCGGCACCGCGTTCCACACATCCTCCGGCACGAGCAGCACCGTGGACTCCCCCGGGCGCATCGCGTAGACGCCCTTCTTGTCGGCGTCGATGCGGCCGAAGAGCAGTGATTTCGTCGCGCGATCCTTCTCCTTGCCCGTGTGAATGTCCACGTGCAGCGGATGCTCCAGCCCGTAAGGCTCCAGCGAGCGCGGCGCCTCGGCGACGAACTCCTTGATCTTCGCGGCAGCGAGCTTGTCCAGGAAGTCGGTCACCGTCTCGGTGTCGGCGGCGAGAGCAATCGGGCGCGTGAGGCGCCACTTGCCGTCAGCGCCTTCGAGCGTGATCGAATCGTCGCGTGTGACGATGTCCATCGCCGTGACGTCCTTGCGGTCGAACGCGAGCAGGGTCTTGTCGCGGAAGTCGGCCGCCGGTAGCGTCGCGTCCCGCAAGACGCTGTCCCCGACCACGAACACGGCCGGCTTGGCTGTCTCGCGCGCGTAGACCCAGACGCCTGTCGGGCTCTTCGCGCCCAGCGTCAAGCCGAGGTCCTTGCCGTCCTTCAGCTTCATCGCGATCTTGGCCGCCGGCTTGTCCAACCCGAACTCGGCGACCGAACCAGGAGAGGCGGCAATCTCACGATCGCTGCGCGCGGTCAGGATCGTGGTGAGCACGTCTTCGATCTTCCCGCGGTCCCCGCGCGTCTTGACCGGCTCGAGCATCTGCCAGGCATTGCCTTCGCGCCTCACCTTCAGCGAGTCTCCTGGCCGCTCGATCGTCAGCTCCTGCACGTCGGCAGTGTCGGCCGTCCAGACGCGGCCCTTCCGGCTCTCGGCTTTCTCGCGCTCCGGTCCCTGGCGGATCTCGAAGACGTAGTAGAAGGCTCCGAGCGCGACCAGGACGATCGCGAGGACGGCCGTCGTCTGCCACCGCATGGGGCGAGACTACTTCGCCGAGCGTCGGCGGGCGATGGCGAGGATCCCACCGGCGACGACGATCCCCGGCAGGACGATGACGGGCAGCAGGAACACGGCCTGCGCCTGCTGCGAGGTCAAGAACACCGGCGTCTGGGCAGTTTCCTTGGGGCGGATGGAAATCTGGTCCTCTTCCTCCGCCAGCCAGCTCACGGCGTTCAAGAACAGATCACGGTTACCCTGGAAGCCGAGGCCATTGTTCGACGCCACGCCCGAGCTTCCGAATACGACGATCCGCGCCTTGCCCTTCGTGGCCACGGCGGCGACCGTCAGCGGACCGTTCACGTCCTTGTCGTCGCGCTGCACCTGACCGCGGACCAGCTCGTCTCGATTCGTCTCGCCCCAGCTCGCCGGGCTGGTCTTGGCCAGCGGCTGCGCGGTCACGCCCGTGGGCGGAGTCTTCGCCGGCTCGACACTGCGAGCGATCGGGAATGCGGTCATGATGCCGGTCATGTCGCGGGTGATCGGATGAGACTCGTACTGCTGGACGATCGGAACCTCGGGCCCCAACCCGAACAGCCGTCCGATCGGGTTCGTCTCGATCACGAGGTCGTCACCAAGCGTCAGACCGTACGCTGCGAGGTAACTCTTCAGCGCAGTCGTCTGCACGGACGACACGAGACCGGAGTCGACCATCACCAGGAGTTTGCCGCCGCGGCCGATGTAGCCGTCGAGCGCGTCGATCTCCGGCGGCAGCAGCTCGGTCCGGGGCCCGGGGATGACGATCACGGCGGCGTCGTCGGGGATCTTGCCTTCGCGCGCGAGCGGCAGCGGCTTGGCCTCGTAGTTCGCGCGCTCCAGCGCCGTCTTGGCTTCGCTGAAGCCCGGCCGCTCGGTGCTGGTCAAGTCGTGCTCACCGTGCCCTTGCAGCACGTAGACCGCGCGCTTGCCTTCGCGGGTGACCTTGATCAGTCCGTTGGTGAGCTTTTCCTCCTCGGCGTCGGTCACTTTCTCGGATCTGGTCTTCGTCTCGAGCACGACCGTGTTGTACGACTCCACGCCGTACCGGCGGGCGAGCGCGGGCTCGAGATCAGGATCGACGATCTTCCACGTGAAGCGGCGGCCGCCATAGCGCGCGAATTGCTTGAGGACGTCCTCGGCCGTGCGCTTGGTCTCCGAGCGGTGGAACGCGACGGCGTTGACGTCGGTCTTCAGGGTCTTCAAGAGCTGGATCGTCTGCGGGGACAAGCTCCGTCGCTTGTTCTCGGTCAGGTCGACGCGGGAGTTGTGCCGGTACGAGACCGCCTCGACCAGGCCGATGATGCCGAGGAGCAGGATGATCATGACGGCGCTGTTGATCCCGTACCGGGCGGTCCGCCGGCCGAAGAAGCTTCGTGGATCCCCAGCGTGCGCGACGAGTGAGACGAGCACCAGGAGGACACCCGCGAGGACGACCCACCACCGCGCGGCCAGCCACTGCGGTCGCACGTAGGGCAGCAAGATCGACCCGACCAGCACCGCGAGACCCGCGTAACCCGCCCAGTCGAGGACCCGCTTCAGCACGGCCCTACCCCTTCCACCGTCGCGCTTCCAGCGACCGGAGCGTGAGGAACAGCGCAAGCACGATGAAGTTCAGGTAGTAGACGACGTCCTTCGTGTCGAGCACGCCCTTCCCGAAGCTGTCGAAGTGCTCGATGATCGACAGATCCGACAGCACCTTGCCCCACGCGCCGCCGACGTAATCCGCGCTCCAGCCCACGACCCAGAACATGAGGAGAATGCCGAACGACACGATCGACGCGATGATCTGGTTCTCGGTGAGCGAGGACGCGAAGATCCCCACGGCGAGGAAGGTCGCGCCCAGCAGCAGAAGACCCAGATACCCGGTCGCCACCGGACCCCACTCGAGCCGGGCGAAGTAGAAGAGCATGGCCGGGTAGAGCAGCGTGAAGAGCAGCATGATGACGTAGAGCGCGAACGCCGCCAGATACTTGCCCACGAGCACGGCGCCGTCGCGGACCGGATAGGTCAACAGGAGCTCGATGGTCCCCGACCGCCGCTCCTCCGCGAACAGCCGCATCGTCACCATCGGCATCAGCAGCAGCAAGATGACGCTGACGTTCGAGAGGAGCGGGCGCAGCACGCTATCGGTCACGTTGAGCTCCCGGCCCATCCCCGGGTTCATGGCCGACTGCATCGACGCCATCGTGAAGAACGCGAAGATGTTGTAGAAGAAATAGCCGGCCAGCAGCAGGAAGATCCCGCCGATGACGTACGCCACCGGTGAGGTGAAGTAGAGCCGCATCTCCTTCTTGAAGATCGGCCACACCTTCATGCGGCCGGCGCCTCCACGCTCGCTTCTTCCCCGGCGACGACGCGGATGAAGACTTCCTCGAGCGTCATGCCGACGCGCCGGAGCTCGCGCAGCTCCCACTTCTGCTGCGATGCGAGCTGGAAGATCTCTCCGCGCACATCGAGGTCGCGTGCCGACTCGACCAGATACGTCCCGGTGCCGTCTCCGACGGTCAGGTCAGACACGCTGAGCACACCGGGAATCCCGCCGAGCCCGGCCCGCACCGCCGCCGGTGGCGCCTCGAGCTCGACCTGCACGCGGGCTCCGGGGAAGAACTGCTCCACGAGCGTGTCGATCGAGCCCTGGGCGACGATCGAGCCCTTGTTGATGATGATCACGCCGTCGCACACCATCGAGACCTCGGGCAGGATGTGCGTCGACAAGATCACGGTGTGGTCGCCGGCCAGGGACTTGATCAGGGAGCGGATCTCGGTGATCTGCCTGGGATCGAGGCCGATCGTCGGCTCGTCGAGAATCAGGACCGCGGGATCGCTGACGATCGCCTGGGCCAGTCCGACCCGCTGCCGATAGCCCTTGGAGAGCTTGCCGATGAGCCGGTGCTGCACGTCGGTGATGAGGCAGCGGTCCATGACCTCGGCCACGCGCGCCTTGCGCCGCGAGCGCGCCACCCCCTTCACCTCGGCGACGAAGTCGAGATACGACGCCACGCGCATCTCGTGGTAGAGCGGGACGTTCTCCGGCAGGTACCCGATCCGGCGCCGCACTTCCATCGAATCGGCGAACACGTCGTAGCCGGCGACCTTGGCGCTGCCGCCCGAAGCGGGCATGAAGCACGAGAGGATCCGCATGGTCGTCGACTTCCCGGCGCCGTTGGGCCCGAGAAAGCCCACGATTTCACCGGGAGCGACACTGAAGGAGACGTCCCGGATCGCGGTGACAGGGCCGTAATGCTTCGTCAGGTTCCGGACTTCGATCATAGGTGGCTGCTCAACCTCCGCATTATACCGCACCGCCATCTTCAGGGGCCCCCACGGGCATCATGGCCTGAAGCCACGGTGGCAGGCCGGTGAGCGCGCCCGTCGCCGGATCCAGGCACGCATGGCGCGTCGACCCGGTGGCCACCCGCTCGCCCGCCTCGTTCAGGATCTCGTACGAGAATTGAAAGCTCGCACGCTTCCGCTCGCTGATCCAGCAGCGAACATCGAGGAGGTCGTCGAGGCGCGCCGGCCTGAGATAGCGGATGTTCGCGTCGACCACGGGCATGTGGACTTTCTGATTGACCTCCGACATCGGCATGCCGCGCTCGCGCAGGAACTCCACGCGGCCGACCTCGAAGTACGTCAGGTAGTTCCCATAGTAGACGACCTGCATGCAGTCCGTGTCCTTGTAGCGGACGCGGATCTTCGTACTCGTGACCACGGTCATCTCGCAGACCGTCGGGCGCCGGAGCCCTGCGAAGGCGCCCCGACGGCAAATCTGAAAATCGCGAAAGTCCGCGGGAGAGATTGCCCGCCCGCGAACATCACAAGTATTGCCCATAACGGATCTTCTCCACGACACCCCGCACCCGCTTGTAGCCGTCGATCGCGAACAGCAGATCGTCGGTGCTCACGAGCGAGGGCTGGGTGCCGTCAGCCGCCCGATGCACCTTGAACTCGAGCGCGCGCCGCACGATCTCGGAGATGTCCGCACCGCTCATCCCCCCCATGATCGGCAGCACCTTCCGGTAATCGACCGGCTCGAAGAGCTTGCGGCCCGCCTTGCGCTCGGTGCGCTCGGCGATGAGCTCCAGGATGTCCTGCTGGGCCGAGGCGTCGGGCAGCGCGACCTCCACGAGGTGATCGAGTCGCCCCGGCGCGACCAGGGCGGAGTCGAGGCTGTCGGTGCGGCTCGTGGCCGCCAGCACCAGGACACGGGCCGCCGGCCCGACCGCATCGAATTTCTCGCAGAGCGCCGCGACGAGTCTGGCGCTGGCTTCGCGGGCCTGCGGCGGCGGCAGAAGGTGTTCGAGGGACAGCGCGTCGGCCTCGTCGAGGTAGAGCACGGCGCGGCCCTCGGAGATCGCGATCTTCAAGATCTCCTGGAGCAGCTCACCCGTGTTCGCGCCGAACTTCGAGGTCAGGTTCATCAGCTTCAAGTGATAGAAGATGGCGCCCGACTCGGTGGCCAGCGCGCGCGCCAACGTCGTCTTGCCGGTCCCCGGTGGCCCGTAGAGCAGTATGCCGCGTGGCGGCGTGATGCCCCAGTGCGAGTAGATCTCCGGGTCCGTCAGCGCATGCGCGAAGCCTCGCAGCGTGGCCTTGGCGGACGCCAGGCCGCCCACTTCGTCGAACGACACCGCCGGATGGATCTCGGTCTCCACGCGGCCCGTGAGATCGCCGAACTTCTCACCCAGTCGAGTGAACACGTCCTCGAGCCGCCGCTGAAGCGCCCACTGCAGATCGTCCGTCCCGAGTCGCGACATATTACGTCAGGGGCCCCGACATGGCCCCCGACACCCCCCAACGCTCGCCGGGCCCGGACTGAATCCGGGCCCGTCTCGACCCTCCACCCCCCAACGCTCGGAGCGCCCCGGCTGAGCCGGCGGCGCTCCTCGACAACGGGTTCTCCCACATGGCTCTAGATGTGCGGGCGGGCCGGCGTCGATTCGGCGCCGCCCTTGTCGAAGACGCGGTCTTCCACGAGCACCGGCACCTTGGCCCGGATGGCCAGCGCAATCGCGTCGGACGGGCGCGAGTCGAAGGACATCTCGCCTGTCCCGCTCGAGAGATAGACCGTCGCATAGTACACGTCGTCACGCAGGTCGGTGATCACCACCCGAGTCAACGACACCTTCAGCCGACCGAACAGCGTGATGAAGAGGTCGTGCGTCAGCGGCCGCGGCGGCGTGACGCCCTGGAGCGGCACCGCGATGCCGGTGGCCTCGGCCAGCCCGATGGCCATCGTCAGCATGCGATGATCCCGCTTGCGCTGCAGCAGGACGGCGGGCTGTTGCGTTTGCGCATCGACCATGACCGCAATGACCTCCGCTTCCTGCGGCCCCGACGGCCTCGGCGGCTTCACGTCGGCACGATCGCGGGCGGAGACCGTCCCGGCGACGATCAGCGTGACAAGCGCGGTCAGGACGGCGCGGCCGCTCGTGGTCATGGCGCTCCTCCGTGTCTCGGCGGACGGCTCAGTATATAACCATGTGGGGGCCCCGAATGGCCCCCACACCCCCGACGCTCGTCGTGCCCCGGCGCAGCCGTCGCACGCCTCGACACTGCCGCGCTCACGTACGCTCGAGCACACGGAGAGGCGCGTGCACGGGGAGACCGACACTCAGCACGGAGCCGGCGGCGAGCAGCGCCGTGAGCACCATCCACATGAGTCCGTACCCGATCGCGTGCGTGACGAATCCGAACACGAACGCGCCGGCGGTCTGGCCGATGAGGAACATCGCGCTGAACACGCCCACGACGGCGCCTCGCCGCCGCTCGGGCGCCTGGTCCGCCACGAGCGCGGCCAGCCCGGGATAGACGAAGCCGTGCGCGCCGCCCGACAGGAGCCCGGCGAGAAACAGCACCGCCAGTGCCGGCGGCTGGCTCGTTCGCGCGGCCGCGATCCCGAGCGCAGCCAGCAGCGCCGTCGCAGCCACCTGGACGAACATCGAAGGCACGATGACGGCGCGCCGTCCTCGGGTGTCGATCAGCTGGCCCCCGAATACCCGGACACCCATCGCGGCGCCCGCGTACGCCGTGTAGAAGAGCGCCAGCGTCTGCACGCCAAGGCTCTCGGCGAACGTCGGAAGGAACGCGAAGATGGTCCCCGTGCCGAGGCCGAAGAAGAGCGCCACGACCATGTGACGCTGGAAGACCTCCTGGAGGCTCTCGCGCACCGAGTCCCAGCCGACGACGGCAGGCAACTCGGTGCGCGGCTTCTCGCGCAGGTCCCACACCAGCGCTGCTGCCACGCCCGCCAGTATCGCGGCGACGAGAAACAGGGGACGGAACCCGAAGCGCCGGATGACCCATTCGCCGAGCAGCGGCGCCAGCGCCGTGGAGGCAAGTCCCGAGACGCCGTAAATTCCGAGCGCCCAGCCCCGGAGCGCCGGCGGCAGCAGATCGATGACGTAGGAGAAGTTCGCCACGAAGAACGCCGAGAACCCGAGCCCCTGCAACACGCGCACGGCCCCGAGCGTGACGATGTTCCGAGCCGCCATCGCCACGACGCACGAGCCCGCCACCAGCCCGACGCCGAGCCACATGAACGGCTTGCGGCCAACCGCGTCGATCCACGGCCCGATCAACGGCTGGCACACGATGCCGACGCCGCTGTACACGCCCATCACGAGTCCGATCTCGATCTCGGTGCCGCCGAGCTGCTGGATGTAGAGCGGCAGCAGCACGAAACCGTTCAGGCTGGCGAAGAAAAAAAAGTTCGTGATGGTCGCCCGCGCGAACGGCTGGTCCGATAGAATGGGCGACACGGCCGATTATCGCATGCGCACGATCGCCTCCCTCTTCGAGCGCGCGCTCGCGAGCCGCCGGGGCGATGACTTCGAGCTCGTCCTGGCGCCCGAGCTCCAGGGCCTGCCGGGCATGGCGCATGGCGGGACGGTCCTCGCGCTGTTCGACGCCGCGGCCGGCAGATCTGGACCGCGGACCATGCGCAGTCACTATCGCAAGCGCGTGCCGCTCGACGTCCCGCTCCGCATGGAGATGATCGAGCGCAGCACCGCGGCTGATTACCGGCTGCTCGATGAAGCCGGGGCGCTCTTGGTCGATGGCCGCGTTGAAATGCCGAGCAATGTTCGTGCGGACGCACCGGCAGGCGATGATCGTCACGGGCAGGAGCCGGTGGGCTCTCCGAAACCCGTGGCAGTTGCAGTCGCGTTTTCGCAGAGCCCACCGGTCCCTGCCCACCCGGTCCCTGCCGACGATGATGACCACGAGCCGAGGGTGTCGCACGAGCTACCGGTGTCGCGCACGTGTTTCGTGTGCGGGACCGCGAACGAGCTCGGGCTGCAGGCGCGCTTTCGCTTCGACGACGAGACGGTGCACACGGTCTGGCGCGCGCGCGAGCCACAGTACGCACGGAACGGGAGCCTCGCACCGGTCGCGCTGACGGCGCTTCTCGACGAGGCCGCGTTCTGGCTCGGCGCGCTGGCCACGGGCGAATCGGGCATGACGACCGAGCTCGCCGTCACGCTCCACCGCGAGATCCCAGTCACAGGCTCGCTCCGTGTCGTGGGCGATCGCCGGCGTGTGGTCGCGCAAACTGGCGACCGGCGCTACTGGGACACTGAGCTGTCGGTGCTCGATGATACCGGCCAGGTCGTGGCGACGGGCCGGATCACCTTCGTGGCCGTGCGGGGCGCGGCTCGCAAGCTCGCCAGTGGCATGCTCGCGATGAATCCGCCGGAGATCGTCAATCGGGTCTTTCCCGCGTACGTCGCGGTCTGAACGCCGTCATTCGCGACTCCGTCCCACCCGGTGCGCAATGGCATGGGCGAGCGCAACCACGGCGCCATCGGCGGCCGTCACGCTGATCTCGTAGAACCCGGCGCGCCGACCCTGTTTCCGCTCGCGCGCCTCGGCCACGAGGCGCGTACCCACCGTGGTCGGCGCCAGGTAACTGATCGTCACGCTGAGCGCCACGGCCGGCTCGCCGTGCGAATTGCACGCGGCGCCGAACGCGACGTCGGCCAGCGAGAAGATCACGCCGCCGTGCGGCGCGCCCTGGAAGTTCAGCATGTGGGGCTGGATCGTCAGGCCCAGCCGGCAGTAGCCGCGGCGGAGCTCGAGAAAGTCGATGCCGAGCGAACGGGCCCAGGAATCGTCTTCGATCCGCCTCCGCAGTTCCGCGGAGACGCTCACCGCGTGTCGCCGGGCTCGGGACGCCCCGTCACGGCGAACCGGCGAATACCCCACGAGACGAGCCACGGCACGTGCCGCTGGAGGAAGACGGCCGCCTTGCCGTGGCCGGTGATGACGACCTCGGACCGGCGTCGCGCGACGGCGGCGACGATCTGGCGGGCCGCCCGCGCCGCCGGCATGCGGAGCCGGCGTGGGCTGACCTCCTCGGCGTCGGGATGGCGCCGGCCGTGCCTGTCGACCTGGTACAGCTCGCTCTCCACGTAGCCCGGGCTGATCAGCACGATGGCCACACCGCGCGGCGCCAGCTCGTGCCCGAGTGATTGCGCGAGACCGCGCACCGCAAACTTGCTCATCGCGTACGACGAGGTGCCGGGTGTGCCCATGTGACCGCTGACACTGCCGATGATGACGAAGCAGCCGCGCGTACGGAGGAGATCCGGCAACGCGGCGTACGCCGTGCGGAGCACGCCGAAGACGTTGGTCTCGAACTGACGGCGATGGTCTTCCAGCGTCAGCCGCTCGAAGCGGCCGACGACGCCGAACCCTGCGTTGGCCACCACGACGTCGACCGGACCGAGCACGGTTCGCGTCTCGGCAACCGCACGCTCGAGGTCCCCGTCCTTCGTGACATCGCAGGCGAGCGCGACGGCGCGTCGACCGGTCGCGCGGATCTCCGCCACCAGGGATTCGAGGCGATCGACGCGCCGAGCCGCGGCGGCCACGGCGCCGCCCTGCCGCGCGAACTCCCGCGCAAGCGCCGCGCCGATGCCGGACGATGCGCCGGTGATGAACACGGTCTTGCCGTCGAACGCGGCCATCGTCAGCCGGACTTCGCGTGCTGCTCGCTCTCGATCCACGCGCGCCACTCGTCGGGCTGGTGGCCGATCGCGACGCGATTGCCGCTCCGCACGAGCGGCAGCCGGAGCAAGCGCGGCTCCGTGAGCGCGCGCTCGGCCAGCCGCTCGGGCGAGTCCCCGGCGACGTGGAGCCCGAGCGCCTTGAAGCGCGGCGCCTCGCGATTGATCAACGCGGCGGCGCCGAAACGCTGCTGGAATCGCCCGAGCTCGCCGCGGGAGGCTGGACGCTCCGCGAGATCGACGAAGTGCACCGGGATGCGCCGCTCGGAGAAGAACCGCAGCGCCTTGCGCGTGTCCTGATCGTCCTTGAAGCCGAAGACCTGGACGTTCACACGCGAGTGGCGTGCTCTCTCAACGCGTCCCAGGCGGCCATCGGCACGACCGGCGTGCCCGGGGGATTCGTCCGCCCTGTTCGTGGACCGTGATAATCGGAACCCCCGGTCGCCACGAGGCCGCGCGTCCGGCACACCTCCAGGTAGGCCGCCGTCTGTGTTGCCGAATGCTCCGGGTAGTACGCTTCGACGCCGAGAAGGCCCGCCGCGACCAGATCGGGGATGAGCTCGTCGCGCGCCGCGAGCCCGGGGTGAGCGAACACCGGGACGCCGTGGGCCCGCCGGATGACGCTCACGGCTTCTGCCGGTGTCAGCCGCTTGCGCGGCACGTTGGCGGGACCATCCGCCTTGAGATAGCGGTCGAACGCTTCGCGCACCGACTTGACGTAGCCGCGATGCACCATGGCCTGCGCGACGTGCGGCCGCCCCGCCGATCCTTCCTTGACGATCGCGAAGATCTCGGCTGGATCGATCGGCATGCCGAGCTCGGTCAGTCGCTCGGCGATGCGATGCACGCGGGCGACGCGCTCCGCGCGCTGCGTCCGCAAGAATTCCTGGAACCAGGATGCGCGATAGCCGCTGTCCGCCGCCGCCGGGTCGACAATCGGAAAGTACCCGAGCACGTGGATCTCGGAGGCCGAGCGGCGCGCGTCCGCCTCGACGTCGCAGTTGATCTCGAGCCCGGGCACGATCGTCAGGGGCGGATGACGGCCCGCCTCGTCGAGCGCCTCCGCCAGCCCTTCCGTGGAATCGTGGTCCGTGATCGCCAGCACGCGCACCCCGTGCTTGACCGCTTTTTGCACCAGCGCCCCGGGGGTGAGCGTGCCGTCGGACGCCGTGGTGTGCGAGTGGAGATCGACCGCGCCCATCTCAGCCGCGGCCCCGCGCGCCGCTCCGCTTGCCGTGTCGCGCGCGCGGCGATGCCCCGGTAGAGCGGCGTCCGTCACCGGTCAGGTACGAGAGGATCGTTCGGACTGCGACGCCTGTCGCGCCTTTCGGGCCGAGCGGAAGATCGCGCTCGGTGAATGCGGCGCCCGCGATGTCGAAGTGCGCCCACGACATGTCGCCGGCGAACTCCTTCAGGAAGAGCGCCGCGGTGATCGCACCACCGCCTCGTTGCCCGACGTTGTTCAGGTCGGCGACGTCGCTCTTGAGCTGCTCGCGATACTCGTCGATGAGCGGCAACTGCCACACGCGCTCGCCGGCTCGGTCGGCCGCGGCCAGAAGCCGGTCGGCGAGCGCCTGATCGTTCGCCATGAGCCCCGAGCACAGCGGCCCGAGCGCCACCACGCACGCGCCCGTCAGCGTGGCCATGTCGATCGCTTCGTCCGGTCGGACGTGCTTCGCCGCGTACGAGAGCGCGTCCGCGAGCGTGAGCCGCCCCTCGGCGTCGGTGTTGCCGACCTCGATGGTCGTGCCGTTCATCGCGCGCAGCACGTCGCCCGGCCGGATGGCCGAGCCCGACGGCATGTTCTCCGTGGCGGCGATGAGCCCGTGGACCTCGACTGCCGGGGCGAGCTGCGGCAACGCGCGCATGATGCCGAGAACGGCGGCCGCCCCCGACATGTCGTCTTTCATCCGCAGCATGCCTTCGGCAGTCTTGAGATCGAGCCCGCCCGCGTCGAACGTGATGCCTTTACCGATCACCGCGATGCGCTTCACCGCCCGCGACGCCGGCGTGTAGGTCAGGTGGATGAACTTCGGTGGCTGCTGGCTGCCGGCCGCCACGCCAAGAAACGCGCCCATGCCCAGCTTCTCGCACTCGGCGCGATCGTAGATCTTCACCTTGAGCCGCGCGTCGCGCGCGACCTGCGTCGCGACCTGCGCCAGATGGGTCGGATGCACGTCGTTCGCCGGCGCATTGACGAGATCGCGCGCGAACCACGTGGCCGACGCGAAGATCTCGCCGCTCCGCGCGCCCTGCTCGGCGTCGCGTGCATCCCGGCGTTCGGCAGCAACGCGCAGCTCGTCCACCTGCTTGTCTGTCTTCTCTCGTTTGTAGCGGTCGAACGTGTACGTGCCGAGGATGGCGCCCTCGACGAGCGCGTGCGCCCGCTGGCGCGCGGGCAGCCGGTCGCCGAAGAGCTGCGCGGCGACCGTGCGGGCGCCGAGGTCCCGGGCCCGGCGCAGGGCGGCCGACGCCGCACGCCGGACGACGTCGGCGGTCAGCTCGGCGCGGGGCCCGAGCCCGACGATGACGATCCGCGCGGCAGGGGCGCGCCCCGCGGTGTGGAGGTGCGTCACCTGGCCGGCCTTCGACTGGAACTTCTCCGCGTCCAGAACGGCACGGAGCTGTCCGCCAAGCTTCTGGTCGAGCGCCCCCACTGCGGCGGCGAACTTCTTTTCATCCGCGTGCAGCCCCAGGACGACGGCGTCGGCGACGACGTCACCCAGCGGGTGCTTCAACACCGAAACCTTCATCCCTGCGCTCCTTGATCGGTCGACGCGAGCGCGACCGCGCGCTCGATCATGTCCACGAGGCCGTCGGTGATGTCGAGATCCTTGACGCACTCGAGCTCGACCCACTGCGCCTCGGCCGCGTCACTGGCGGCCGCGATCGCATCGGAGTCAGCGTACGCCAGGTAATCCACCAGCACGTAATGATAGTGGACGCGGCCATCGGGGTCGCGCACGACACGGTCGATGACGCCGGCAATCCCGACGACACGGATGTCGAGGTTGCACTCTTCCCGGATCTCGCGTCGCACGGCGTCGGCCGTCGTCTCGCCGACCTCGACCAGTCCGCCCGGCAGCGTCCACTTCCCCATCGAGGGCTGACCGCCACGCCTGACGAGGAGCACACAGCCTCGATGAAGGACGACGGCGCCGACGCCGACGCGCGGGTAATCCGGGTATTCGCGGCTCACGCGGCGCCCGCCAGCCACGCGTCGGTCGCGTACTTCTCCTTCACCAGCCGCTCGGTCTCACACGTCTCGTCGTCACTGAGACGACCAGGGACGAGACGCAGCCCGTGCGCCGACTCGAAGCCCGCCGCCAAGGCCGACGCGCATTCATCCCAGCTCGGCCGGCGACCGAGGGCCGATTCGAGCGTGGTCATCGTCGAGAGCGGGTCACTGGTCGTCGGAAAGAGGGCGCGCAATCGCGGCTCATCGACGCCCAGCACGACCGAGCCGTGCTGAAGGAAGAACCCGCGGCGGCGACGCTGGGCGCTGCCCACGAGCTTCTTCCCGCCGATCTCGATCTCGTAGCGGCCGGTCCGGGCGAAGCAGAACGCCGGCGTCGGCGTGTCGGTCGCGGTCACGGGAACCATCTCCGCGCGAGCGCCGAGATCACGCAGACCCCGCAGCAACGCCTGACAGATCCATCGGTACGTGCCGAGGACGTCGCGGAAGCCATCGAGGTCGCCGGCGGACGCAAGGACGCCGTAGGTCAGCTCCCGCTCGGGGCCGTCGTGATAGATCGCGCTGCCACCAGTCGGCCGTCGCACGATGCCGACGCCGAAGCGCCGGCAGGCCTCGAGACTGATGTCGTCGCCGAGCGCTTGACCGTAGCCGAGCGAGACGGTCGGCGGGGCCCACGCGTAGAAGCGGAGTGTCGGCGGCGACGTCCCCGCCTGGCGCCCACGCCAGATCGCTTCGTCGATCGCCATGTTGGTGGCGCCGTCGCACGGCTCGGTCATGACGAGGCGCCACTCGCGGGTCACGGCAGCATGAGCTCGAGGCGGGGAAAGTACGTCCGATACCGTCCGGCGTCACGCGTGAGAAGCGTCATCCCGCGTACCGCCGCATGCGCACCGATGTAGAAATCCGGCAACGGGGATCGCCTCGCGCCACCAAGTAAGACTCTTACGAGTAAGAGTAATGCCGAGGTCCGCACGTCGCAAGCCTCGGGCAGGGCGGGACCTGGCGGCGCGCTTACGGGCGCCGTATCCAGCGAAGATCGGGCTCGCGCGCGGCTTTCGTCTGATCGAGCCGGCGCACCGGCGTCGTCACCGGCGCGTCGTGGATGGTCTTCGCGTCGGTCTCGGCCTCGCGCGCAATCTGGATCATCGCGTCGCAGAACGCGTCGAGCGTCTCCTTCGACTCCGTCTCGGTCGGCTCGATCATCAGCGCTTCCTCGACGATCAGCGGAAAGTACGTCGAGGGCGCGTAGAACCCGAGGTCGAGCAGCCGCTTGGCGATGTCCATCGCGGTGACGCCGAGCTTCTTCTGGCGCCGCGCGGACAGCACGCACTCGTGCATGCAGGGCCCGGGCGCAGCGACGTCATAGAACGGCTCGAGCCGCTTCATGATGTAGTTCGCGTTCAGCACCGCGTTCTCCGAGACGCGTCGCAAGCCATCGCCGCCCATCGTCAGGATGTAGGTGTAGGCCCGGACGTGCATGCCGAAGTTGCCCCAGAACGCCTGCAGCTTGCCGATCGACTTCGGACGCTTCCAGTCGAGATCGTATCGAGGGCCGGTCTTCACGATGACCGGCGCGGGCAGGAACGGCTCGAGGTGGGCTTTGACGCCGACCGGCCCAGCGCCCGGCCCGCCGCCGCCGTGCGGCGTCGTGAAGGTCTTGTGCAGGTTGAAATGGCACACGTCGAATCCGAGATCGCCCGGACGCGTGATCCCGAGGATCGCGTTCAGGTTGGCGCCATCCATGTAGACCTGCACGCCCTTGGCATGGCACAGCTCCGTGATCTCCACGACGCGCGACTCGAAGTTTCCGAGCGTGTTCGGCACGGTGATCATGAACGCGGCCACGTCCTCGCCGAGATTGCGCTCGAGGTCCGCCAGGTCCACGGCGCCGTCCGCGTCCGACTTGACCTCGATGACCTGGTAGCCCGCGATGGCCGTCGACGCCGGATTCGTGCCGTGCGCGGAATCGGGGATCAGCACCTTCGTCCGCTTCTCGCCGCGGGACTGGTGGTAGGCCCGGATCATCAACACGCCGGCGAGCTCGCCCTGCGCGCCCGCCGCCGGCTGCAACGATACGGCGTCCATCCCGGCGATCTCCGACAGCATGGCCGCGAGCTCGTGCATCAAGCGCAGCGCGCCCTGCGCCGCGGTGGCCGGCGTCAGCGGATGCAAGCGCGCGAAACCGGGCAGCCGCGCCATGTCCTCGTTGATCTTCGGGTTGTACTTCATCGTGCACGAGCCGAGCGGATAGAAGTGCGTGTCGAGGCCGTAGTTCATCTGGCTGAGCCGCGAGTAGTGCCGGACGACGTCGAACTCGGAGACCTCGGGCAGTGCCGGCGGCGTCGAGCGCAGATGCTTCTGCGGCAATAGCGTGCGCGCCTCGGCCACGGGAACGTCCGCCTCGGGCAGGGAATAGCCGATGCGGCCCGGCGAGGAGACTTCGAAGATCAGCTTGTCGTAGCCGGGCTTCGTCGCCGCCATCACGCCACCGCCTTCGTGAGCGCGTCGGCGAAGAGATCGATCTCCGCTTTCGTGCGCTTCTCGGTCACCGCGACCAGCAGGCAATCGGCGAGTCTCCGGTCGAAGCTCTTGAGCGGCACACCGCCGAGGATCCCGTGCTTCACGAGCTTGCCGACCACCCGGTCGGGCGACTTCGGCAGCTTCAGCGTGAACTCCTTGAAGAACGGCGCGGTGAACCGAAGCGACACGCCGGGGACCTGGGCGAGCCGTTGCGCGGCATAATGCGCCTTGGCCGTCGACAGCTCGCCGACCTTGACCAGGCCCTGCTTGCCGACCGTCGCCATGTAAATCGTCGCCATCAGCGCGCAGAGGGCGACGTTCGTGCAGATGTTCGACGTCGCCTTGGCGCGTCGGATGTGCTGCTCGCGGGTCTGGAGCGTCAGCACGAAGCCACGGTGCCCGTCGAGATCGACGGTGGCTCCGACCAGCCGGCCCGGCATCCGGCGCACGAGCTCCTTCTTCGCCGCGAAGACGCCGAGATTGGGTCCGCCGAACGACATCGGCACGCCGAGGCCCTGCCCTTCGCCGACGACGATGTCGGCGCCGAGCTTGCCCGGCGCTTCCAGCACGCCGAGATTCACCGGATCGGCGGCGACGACGAGCAGGGCGCCGGCGGCGTGCGCGATGTCGGCCGCGGCCGCGATGTCCTCGAGGCAGCCGTAGAAGTTCGGCGACTGGATGACGAGCGCCGCCGTCTTCGGGCCGACGGCCGACCGCGCGGCGTCGAGGTCGAGCACGCCATCCGGCGCCGCGACGTCGCGGAGCTTGAGGCCCGGCCCCGCGCAGTAGGTTGCGACGACACGGCGATAGAGCGGATTCACGCCGCCGGCCAGCACGATCTCGGCGCGCTCGGTCGCCGCGTGGACCATCAGCGCGGCCTCGGCAAGCGACGAGGCGCCGTCGTAAATGGACGCGTTTGCCACGTCCATCCCGGTGAGCTCGGCGATCATCGTCTGGTACTCGTAGATGCTCCTCAGCGTTCCCTGACTCGCCTCCGGCTGATAGGGCGTGTAGGCCGTGAGGAATTCCCCGCGCAGCACCAGGTGACTGATCGGGCTCGGCACGTAGTGATCGTACGCGCCGCCGCCCAGGAAACAGACGTGTGAATCGGCGTCGGCGTTCGCCGCGGCCATCGCGCCAAGGTGTCGAACCAGGTCCATCTCGGCCATGGCCGGGCCAACGTTCAGCGGACGCGACAGGCGCGCCTTGGCCGGAACACGTACGAGAAGATCCTCGATGGAGCGGGCACCGATGGCCGCGAGCATCTCGCGCTGCTCGGTGGCCGTGGTCGGCAGGTACCGCATCAATGTCCGCCCTCCGCGAGGAACTGCTCGTACTGGGCCGCCGTCAGCAGGTGGTCCCACTCGTCCTTCTTCGACGGCGCGATCAGGATCATCCAGCCGCCGCCGTACGGATCCTGGTTCACGAGCTCGGGGGTGTTCGGAAGCCCCGCGTTCACCTCGACGACTTCGCCGGAGATCGGAGCGAAGAGATCGGACACGGCCTTGACCGACTCGACCACGCCGAACGCTTGCTTCTGGGTCACCTTGGCGCCCACCTTCGGCAGCTCGACGAAGACCACGTCGCCGAGCTGCTCCTGCGCATAAGCCGTGATGCCGACGCGCATGCGGCCGCTTTCCGGCTTGGCCCACTCGTGGTCGCGCGTGTACCGGAGATCCGCGGGGATCGTCGCCATCACTTCTCCTTCTTCACGTGCGGGGGATGGAACGGCGTGCGCACCACGTGGGCGGCCTTGGCCTGGCCGCGAATCTCGACGTCGACAGCGCTGCCGACGGCGGCGTGCGCCGTGTCGACGTAGGCGAGCGCGATGTAGCGGTCCACGGACGGGCCGTACGAGCCGGACGTCACGACGCCGATGGGGACCGCGGACGCTCCCGTGGGGACCGCGGACGCTCCCGTGGGGACCGCGGACGCTCCCGTGCGGGCGCCGTCTTTCAGGACCGGATATCCGTGACGCGCGACCGCGCGTTCGGCCATCTCGAGACCGACCAGACGGCGGCGCACGCCCTCGGCGCGGACCTTCTCGATGGCGTCGCGTCCGATGAAGGCGCCCTTGGCCGGCTTGACGATCCAGCCGAGACCGGCTTCGAGAGGATTGGTCGTCTCGTCGATGTCGTTGCCATAGAGCGCGTAGCGCATCTCGAGCCGCAGCGTGTCGCGCGCGCCAAGTCCGATCGGCGCCACGCCGTCCGCGGCTCCGGCGGACATCAGCGCGTTCCACAGCTTTTCCGTCTCGGCGGCCGCGGCGTAGAGCTCGAAGCCGTCTTCGCCGGTGTACCCGGTGCGGGAGATCAGCGCCGGCACGCCACCGACGTTGCCGCGCGCGAACCGGTAGTACCCGATGGCCGGCACGTTGACGTCGGCCAACCGTGCGACCAGCGCCTCGGCCTTGGGTCCCTGCACGGCGATGAGTCCCGTGGCCGACGAGGCGTTGGTCCACCGCGCCACGCCGCCGCGCTCGGCGGCGCGCTCGGTCACCCACGTCCAGTCCTTGTCGATGTTGCCGGCGTTCACGGTCAGCATGAATCGGTCGGCGGCGACGCGGTACACCGTGAGGTCGTCGACGATGCCGCCGTGCGGGTAGCAGAGCAGCGAGTACTGAACCTGGCCGACCTCGAGGGCCGACACGTCGTTCGTGGTGAGCCACTGCAGCACCGAGAGCGCGTCCGGGCCTTCGACCTCGAACTCGCCCATGTGGCTGACGTCGAACAGGCCAACGGCCGACCGCACAGTGCGGTGCTCCTCGAGAATGCCGCGGTACTGCACCGGCATGTCCCACCCGCCGAACTCGACCATGCGGGCGCCGGCTTTGACGTGAGCATCATGCAGCGGAGTTCGCTTGAGGGGGCTGTTCACGAGCGATTCAGTAAACCATCGCGGCCATGACCGGTCAAGAGCCAGCGAAGGCTTTACACCTCGTCCGCGGTGACCACTACCGCGAATGGTACGCCGAGCGCCTCGAAGTGCTTCTCCCCGCAGCGCACTTTGTCCGCCTCCGCCGTGCGCAGCTTGAGGAAGTCGTGAGTGCCCTTGGTTTCGCGCACGAGATAGAGCGCCTGCCCGTCGTGCTTGAGGATGGCCCAGTCGGGGTTGTACTTGCCGACCGGCGTATCGATCTCGAACCAGCCCGGAAGCTTCACGAAAAGCGTGATGTCCTGGCGCTCGTCGAGCTTTCGGGCGAACTCACGCTCCACCTCGGAGTCGTAGACGGACTCGTCGAAGACGCGCACGCCGTTCTGATCCACGGGTAAGCGCAGGCCGCGGCCGATCTCTTGCCGCTTTTCCATCGCGCTATGAGTCTCGTTCAGCGTGCAGATCTGGAAGACGTTAGGGTTGTCCCATCCTTCGCGCAGCGCCGAGTGGCTGAAGATGAAGCGCAACGGCTCGTCGAGCGACAGGAGCCGCTCCTTGTCCTTCATGATGAGGTTGTAGACCTCGTCGTCCGCCTGGGTGTCGCCGCGGGTGTCCTTGAGCACGCCCTTCCTGTCCTGCGCGAAGTACCCGTTGTGCAGACGCTCGACGGGCTCCCTGAGCCACGTCAGCTCTCGGTAACGCCCGTCCCGGGCGAATTCCGCGAGCACGGCCTCGAACACCTCGGCGAACTTTCCCTTCACGGGCTGCCCATCGGCGCCGTAGTCGCGGTAGTTGGCCACGCGGTCGATGAAGAACAGCGACAGCACCTTGAGGCCGCGAGCCTGCAGCCGCAGCTCCTTGTCCAGGTGATGCTTGACCGTGTGCCTGATCTGTACGCGCCAGACGTCCTCGCGCATCCCGCCGACCTCCTCGCCCAGCCTCAACGTGCGGCCGTTGGAGAAGCGCAGGTATTCGCTGCCCGGCTCGGCATTGATCTCCGCCACCTCGAAGCCGTCGCGGTAGCTGGAGCGCTCATTGGAAAGGGTGAAGAGATCGGCGCCCTGCTTCACCGTGACAGTCTTCTCTCTCGGCCCCTCGGGAGTCTGCACGTGGAGGCGCAGCTTGGCCTTGATCCCTTTTTTGTAGTCGATTTGATCGACGCGAACGAAGGCGTCGTTGGCCGCGCCTTCGGCCGCGGCGCTCGCCACTACGATCTGCTTGACCAGCTTCAGCCCGAAGGCGCGCACCGGGTCGAGCCGATACACGACGTTGTACGGGTTCCGGTGCGTGGCCGAGTAGCGTAGCGTGCACAGCGGATTGAGCGCCTTGATCGCCTCCTGCGCCTTGTCGGTAGAATCCACGCTCTGCGGCTCGTCGATGATGACGATCGGCCGCGCCGCCTGCACGAACTCGATCGGCTGGCGGCCCGAGAGCCTGTCGCTCTCCTTGTAGATGACGTTGCTCTTCTGCTCTTCCTAGGTGCCGGTGAAGTTCTTACGGAAGGCGTCGATGTTGATCACCAGGATCTGCAGCATGTTGCTGGTGGCGAACTGGCGCAGCCGGTTCACCTTCTTCGCGTCGTAGACGAAGTGCTCAAACGGGAGGTTGTTGTAGAGGGCGCGGAAGTGCTCGGCGGTGATCTCGACGTTCTTGAGCACACCTTCGCGGATGGCCACGCTCGGCACCACGATGATGAACTTCTGGAAGCCGTAGCGGCGCGACAGCTCGAACATCGTGCGCAAATAGACATAGGTCTTGCCCGTGCCGGTCTCCATCTCCACGGAGAAGTGCGGGCAAATGCGCGCCTGGTTCGCTGGGCCGTCGAACAGCTCCCACGCCTCCGGCGCGGCGGCAGGGTCGGCCACATCGATGTCGTTGCGGGTCTGGATGGCGCGGAGGTTCTCGCGCAGCTTGTCCTCGGCCACCAGCAGGCGGTTGCCGACGCCGAGCTCGGTGCGGTCTTGTCCGCCGAAGAGGCCCTCCAGGGCGCCGAGGTTGATGACGGCGTACTCCGGCGCGCCCAGCGCGGCTGGCCGTCGAAGAGGTCGGTTACCGCCGCCACCGCGTCGAGCTGGAAAGTCTGATTGGGGTCGAACTGGAGCTTCAAGGGGTCACGACCTTGGCCGTGCCTGTTGGGCCACGTGCAGGATGGCGGCGAGCTTTTCGCGGACTTCAGGATCCAGCGCGACCGCGGGTACGAATGGCGCGAGTGCATGGTAGTCGGTCTTGCGCATCAGATTCGGGAGCCCCAGCCTGTCATAAAAACGCTTGTAGACCGGGTCGAGAAACTCATCGCTTGCCTTGAGGTCCGCCCCCCACGGTGAGGGTCTGCCCAGCGCGCTCAACGCCTGTTCGATCTCAACGATGACGGAATCCATCGTCTCCCGCCAGGTGGCGCCGAAGAGCTCTCCCCCCTGTTCCTCGCCCTTCTTCTGCGCGTAGGCGAGAAGGGCGACCTGGACGCAGAGGTAGTTTTCCAGCTCACGCCGACGCCACATCTGCTGGACCAGGTTGGGGTCGCCCGGCAGCGGTTGCTCGAGCCGGTCGTAGACCGCAATGCCCACGAGATCCGGCTTGGCCTCGCGCAAAGCGTAAAAGTGCTCCTGCGCCTTGCGCGGCTGGTTCGCGACGTAATGGACGAACGGGCGCTCCAGGACCGCTCGTGCGGGATGCTCGAGCCGTTCGGCGAATGCGCGGAGGATCGCCAGATCGGTCGAGCCTTCGAGATACAACACCCAGCCCGTCTCTTCGGCCTGGTAGTAGTGTTCGAAGCCGATCTCCTTGAGCGACTTCAGCACCTGGCTGCCGCGGTCGTCGATGCGATGCGGTTGGCCGATGAAGGCGATCACCACGTCACGGTCGGCGGCCTCGTTGAGGAGGACTTCGGAGTGGCTCGCCGCGATGATCTGGCTGTTCGTCGCCTGCGCGGTCTCGGTCAGGATCTGGTAGATCTGTCGCTGCCGAAGGATCTCCAGATGGGCATCCGGCTCGTCGAGCAGCAGGATGGCCCCCGGATGCGCCGCCATGTGGGCGAGGAGCAGCAGGGTTTGCTGCTGGCCACGTCCGCTCGAAGAGAGATCGAGCCTCACCCCGCCGCGGTTGCGATACGACATGACGATCTCGCCACGTTCCTTCACGTACTCGGGAGTGTCGAGCCTGATGCCGAAGAGCGCCTCCATTCGCTCCGTGATGTGCGCCCAGTTCTTGCCGTTGTCGATCTGCAGAACTTGCCAGCAGAGGTTGCGCAGCACCTCGGCGGTTCGCCCCTCACCGAGGCGCACGTTGATCGCACCCTCATCGAGACGGGTCTCGTTCGCGGCGAGTCCCGACATGGGCGGCAGGTACGCGATGCGCAAGCCCGACGCCTCTTGCGGCACATCCATGCGCCCGCCGCCCGCCTGGCGCAGCGATCGGCAGTAGAAGGACTCTTCGTTCGCGTAGTAGAACTCCAACCCGCACGTCCAGGCCGTGCCACTCGACACCCCCTCCGCGATCACGTCGATGAAGATCTTCTGCGTGCCGCTCCCACGTGAGGACTGCTGAGTGTGCAAGTCGCGCCAGAGGAGATTCGCGGTCGGGATCGGAACGGTGATCAGATCACGGCGGTTGATCGTGACGCCGGGGCGCTTCTCGGGCACGTCGCCCGCGCCCCGCTTCTCGGACCAGCGTTTCACGCCGATATCCCACAGCGCGAGCGCCTGGAGCGCGGACGTCTTGCCCGCGTTGTTGGGCCCGATCAGCACCACGCGTTCGGCGAGCTCGATAGTCACCTCGTCGAACAACTTAAAGTTGCGGATCGTGAGCTTGGTCAGCACAGCGCCCCCCTACACGGTCTTGAAGCTCGTGACGCCCTTGGTTTTGAAGATCTGCACGGCGTTGGCTTTGAGCTGGTCGTTGCCGGCGAAGCCTTCGTCGAGGCAAACCACGCGCTCGGGCTTCTTCTCCGCGATGGCGCGGATTAGGTCCAGAGTCAGTTCGCGCTCCAGGCAGATGAGCAGCGCCCCACCTGCCACGCTGTGAACCGCCTTGCCCGCCAAGGTGAGCGGCTCCACGGATGTGGTGAGTGGGAAGCCGCTCTTCAGCAAGAGTTCGTAGAGCAGGTCTTGGGTCGTCCGCCCCTCCCGGATGTGATGGATATGTAGCTCGAGTTGATCTTCGAGCGCCGCTGGATCGTGCGGCGCGTCAGCGTTCCACGGCAGTAAGTTTGACTCTGCGAGCTTGAACACGCGGACCCCGCGATCCTGCTTTTTCGCGTCAACCAAGTCGAGCTTTGCTGCGTCTTCGTCGTTCAGCATCTTGATGACGCGGCGGACGCGTTCCTTTGTGATGTCGGCGATGGTCGGGTAGTCCTCACGACCCGTGGGCTCAGGAAGCTGGACGAGGATGAACTTGCGGCGACCACTATCGTGTCTGTTCAGGTCGAGGACGGCGTGCGCTGTGGTACCGGATCCGGCGAAGAAGTCGAGCACCACGCTGCCACGGTCCGCCGCGATCTCGAGCATGCGCCGAACAAGCCGCACTGGCTTAGGGGTGTCGTAAATCGGAATAAGCCCTCTACTGGCCTGAAACGATTCAGCGTTCAGCGCATAGACGAGAATGTAGTCATGCGTGTCGCCAATGGAGCCCCGATTCTCGCGCGAGTATCGTTTTTGCCACACGCATGTAGCAACGAAGTTCTCGTCCCCAAAGATCACGTTCATCAGGACACGAAGGTTATGGACCTCGTGATCATCAACAGTGATAAAGATCACCCCATCATCCCGCAGCAGATTTCTCGCGAGATACAGTCGCGGGTAGACCATGTTCAACCACTTCGAGTGAAAACGGCCATCAGCGTCGGTGTTGGTGCCGAACTTCCGCCCCTCGGCGTCCACCTGACCGGTGTACTGCAGGTACGTCTGTAGGCTTTCGGTGTAGTTGTCCGGATAGATGAAATCGTTGCCGGTGTTGTACGGCGGGTCGATGTAGATCATCTTGACCTTGCCCAGGTACGACTTCTGCAAGAGCTTGAGAACTTCGAGGTTATCACCCTCGATGATCAGGTTCTCGGTGGTGTCGAAGTTGACGCTCTCCTTCTGGCAGGGGCGCAGCGTGCCGAGGCTCGGCGCCTGGATCGTGCGGAAGCAGTCGGCCTTGCCCGGCCAGTTCATGCCGTAACGTTCCTTGCCGACGTCCACGGCCTCGCCCAGCGTGAGTTTCAGACGTTCGAAGTCGAGCTTCCCGCCCTCGGTGCGAATCTCGGGGAAGAGTCGCAGGAGCTCTTGCTTCTTGTCTTCGGCGATGTCACCGGAGCGTAAATCAAACTTCCCTGGTTCGTCAGCCATAGTCCTGTTTCCTCGATTCCTTGCCTGTCTCGTCTATCTCGCGCGGAAGTAGCGCCGCCTCGGGTCCTGCGGACTCGTGCCGATCTCGCGCACCAGCCCGCGGCCCACGAGCTTCGCCAAGTGGGTACGGGCAGCGCGCGGGGTGAGGTCGATCGCGGCGGCGATCTCCCGAGTCGAAAGGCCCTTGCCGCCGGCCAAGGCGTGCAGGATAGCTTGGTCGGCCGCGTCGACGGCGGGGGATCCCGTTCGTGCCGTGTGCAGTGTGACGCGGAAGCGGGTCCCGAGCTCCTCCAGCACCGGGGCCGCGAGCCCCGCATCGCGACAGGCCGCTGTCATGCGCTGAATGCCGCTGCCCCACTGCTCGATGAGGCCAAGCTCGTGGAAGACTCGCCCGATGACACGGTTGCGCAGCTTGGAGATCCCCCGATGCAGGTCGTCCACCGTCAGCCCGAAAGGCAAGAGCCCTGGGTTTTCCACTTCGAGCCGATCGTCAAAGACCGACACACGTATTGGTGCACCGCGCTGTGCATAGTCCGCGTGCGCCACGGCGTTGATGATGGTCTCGCGCACGGCCACCGGCGGCAGATTCCAGCGCTCCTTGCGGCGCATCGCGTCGATCTCCGCACCGTGCAGCGCGTGCTTCTGGACGAAGGTGATGGCCGCTTCGATGGCCTGTGGCGGATACAACCTGATCTCCGCGCGGTCGTCGATACGCGCCTTGTCCGTCCCCCGGAATCGTCCGGCCTGAATCCAGGCGTCGGGAAAGTGCCGCTCGCGGTTCTTGCCGAACAGGAGGATGCCGCCGACGGTGGGCACCTTCCGACCCTGGTGGGTCGTCACCAGCCTCAGCGTCTCCAGGTCTCCCCGCGCGAGCTTGCGCACCGGCGCGAACGACTCGGAAGCAGCTCGGAAGTCGAGCGCTTCAGAGTCGAGCTCCGGCATGGCCTGCTCGTCGTAGGCCTCCCCGCGGGCGAAGCGCCGCAGTTCCTCGATCAGCTCCCGGTCGGCGCGGCGATTGGTCGAGCCCACCCTCACGTAGACGCCGCCCTCGAGTCCCTCGCGCTTGACATAGTGCGGCCGGCCGGAACTCGGATGAACCTGAACCGCTACGAGGTGCGTGCGGCGCCACGGAAGAATCTCCAGGTCCGGCACGAGGCGCGGGAGGATGCTATCGCTGATCAGGCTGGCCAGCCGTTCCTCGACGTCCAGCGGATCGCGCACGCCGCGCACATGTCGGGTGACGTCTTCAACGCCGATGAGCAGAGTGCCTCCCGCCGTGTTGGCGAAGGCCACGAGAGTGCGCATCGCGCCGTCCGGAGAGGAGAGATCGCGCTTGAACTCGAGCGTCTTGCCTTCGGGGCGCTTGAGCAGTTCCACGAGGTCCACGACTCTGAATTCTACTCTGAAGAAGTTGCCGCAACCAAGCTTCTGAGTTCGCGGCCCTCACGACACTCTCCACCGCAGGGTGAAAAGCGGCTCCTGTTCCAGTTTCTGCTCCAGCCGCCGGCTGATCTCGTCCAGCAGGCCGTCTTTCCGGCGGTCGATCTCACGGCTTGCCTGGTCGAAGGCGCGCCACGCCTCGTCGCGCTTGCCTTCCAGCACCCGCGCCTCCCGCTGACGCTCCAGCTTTTCCGGCAGGGTCGGGGCGAGGCGAGCCGCCTTCTTCGCCGCCTTGAGTGCTTCGTCGAGCTCGCCGAGGGCCTCTTTCAGCGAGGCACGGCGATCCTCGGCCCAGCGGTCGAGCTTGTCCATCTCCAGATCGAACCAGCGGCCGTTACGACTGGTGAGTTCTTCCAGGAGATCGCGCTGGCGTCGTCCCCGCGCTTCCGCGAGGGTCGTGCCGACGGCCTCGGGCACGGCGCATGACCTCTGCACCGTGGCCGGCAGATCGAACAAGCGGCGGCATTGGGCGCCGTCGAGGAGTTCGCCGGTATCCGTCACCCCCGCAAAGAAGAGGTGATCCTCGGTCTCCATCGCAGTCACCGTCAGGCGCGCGCAGGTGAGCCAGCCGCTGACGTCAAGGAGCGGCTCGATGACCGCGATCTTCTTGCCGCTCTCGCGGTATCGAAAGGCGACTTCCATCGGAGGCGTGTCCAGCCGGCGGCCGAGGGCGAGCACGCGTTGCGCGAGCGGGTGACCCACACGGTAGGTGTTGGCGTTGTCCGAGCGTTTGCCCATGCGGTATGGCCCCGGATGGATCGCCGCTCCGGCGAAGGGATTGGTGTGCAACACGAAGCTGTAGCCGGCGTCCTCGAACCGGGCGTGGTCACGCAGAAGATAGCGAGTGAGACGCCAGAGCCGCTCGTTGAAACGGTCGAGCACATTCTGGCTTTCGATGTGGCGGTTGGTGAACTTCACGTACTTGAGCACCTGGCGACGCAAGGTCCGCTTGCAAAGAGGAGCGAGGCGCTCCTTGAGCTCGGCGAAGTCGGTGTCGTTGCCGAGGCGCGCGAACCGGCTGCGGTAGCTCTGCAGATCGCCAAAAGCGAAGTCGTCAATGATGCTGACCAGCCAGTACAGCTCCAGGAGCGAGTTCTGGAGCGGTGTCGCAGTGCAAGACTTTGGGGAATGGAGCGACGGCTTGTTTGATCGCCAACGCGATCTTGCTCGTATTCTTGTAGACGTTCCGTAGCCTGTGCGCCTCGTCGATGACCACGAGATCCCAGGAAGTCTGCCGGAGATACGGCTCCTTCGTCCGCGCAAACTGATAAGAGCAGAGGACAATCGCGTCCTGCTGGAACGGGTTCAGGTTCCCGGCGCGAATCGCGTCGTTGAAGCTACGGCTCTCGAGAATGACGGAAGGCAGGTAGAACTTGTCCTCGAGTTCCTGGCTCCACTGCTTGCGTAGATTCGCGGGAACGATGACGAGAAGTCGGCGCTTCCGCTCGGCCCACTTCTAGGACAGCAGTAGTCCCGCTTCGATCGTCTTGCCCAGGCCGACCTCGTCCGCAAGAATCGCGCCCTTGGAGAACGGATTGCGAAACGCGAAGAGCGCCGCGTCCACTTGGTGGGGGTTGAGGTCGACCTGAGCATCCGCCAACACTGAAGCAAGTTTCTCGACGCTGTCGGATGCGAAGCGTTTGGTCAGTTCATGGGCCAGGTATTTAGCGTGGTAGTCCGTCAGGTTCATCGCAGGAAGCGTAGCTCGTGCTCTGTCCTCCCATCCGCAGTTCGCTTCTGAATTGTCCGCCGCCGGCTGTACCGCTAGGTGTCTGGCGGAGTAGACACGTCATCTTACGCGAGGCGGCACGGTCGGCGACGCTACGCTGCCTGGAACGTCACCTGCTACCTGTCAAAGAACTGATGCGCCGAGGCATGGATGCCAGCTTTTCGAACGTCCGCCTCAGGCTTTGGGCAGCCAGTCGCGAAGCGGCTTCACGGCACAGCCCGCCTTTTCGAGCGCTTCCCGCACCGCCCGGACGATGTTCTGAGCGCCCGGCGTATCACCATGGCAGCAGATTGTCTGCACCGAAATGTCCACGTCGACACCGTCGATCGTGCGGACTTTCCCCTCCATCGCCATTCGCACCGCCTGGGCCGCGGCCTTCTGGGGATCCGTGATGAGCGAGCCCGAGAGCTTGCGGGACACGAGGCTCAAGTCGACGTTGTACGCACGGTCCGCGAAGCCCTCGGATGCCGTCCGGATGCCCATCTTCCGGACGGTTCGGTCGTAGTTTCCCGACGCGAGCGCCATCAGGATCAGATCCTTGCCCGACTCGCGTGACGCTTCACCGATGGCGGTGGACCAGGACTGGTCCTGCTGTTTCTCGATCATCGTGTAGAGGATGCCGTGCGGCTTCGTGTGCTGCAGATCGGTGCCGGCGGCGCGACAGTATTCGCGGAGCGCGCCGGTCTGGTAGCAGAGATAGTCCTTCAGCTCCGCGGGCGTCACCTCCATGACGCGCCGGCCGAACCCCATCAGATCCGGCAGCGAGGGATGCGAGCCGATCGCCACGTTGTGCTTGAGCGCCAGCACGACCGTCTTGCGCATCACGTGCGGGTCGCCGCCGTGGAAGCCACAGGCGACGTTCGCCGAGGTGATGAACGGCATGATCTCTTCGTCGGCGCCGAGCGTCCACCGTCCGTAGCTCTCGCCCATGTCGCAATTGAGGTCGATGTATTTCGTCGCCATGTCAACGCCTCCCCGGCTCTCGATGCGGTTGCTTTGTCATCGCTTCTTCATTAGATCGTAGTCTCGTCTCGCCGCTCGGCGCGGCTCACCTCGCACTGCCACGTGGAGGGGGCTACCCCTCCACACCTCCCCGGCTGTCGACGCGAACGCGCGGCAACCGATGCAGTGCTCGTTAGCCTCGCGAGATCACACGGGCCAGCGCGTTCACAAAACGGTCGACGTCCGAATCTTCCATCGCGCACGAGATCGCGCCCATCCCACGCTGCGTGAGGAGAATACCCTCGTTCAGGAGGCCAAGGAAGACGCGCATGGCCGCGGTCGTATCCTTGGATCGGCTCGAACGATAGTCCCTGATCTGCCCTGACGTCCAGTGCAGGCAGAACAGCGAGCCGATGCCCGTCACCTGTCCGCGCCGCCGCGTCGCCTCCAGCAGCCGCGTCACGCCGCCGCGCAAGCGGTCACCGAGCAAGTCCAGTCGCGCGTAGGCCTCTGGCGTCAGCACGTTGAGTGTCGCGAGGCCGGCCGCCATCGTCACCGGATTGGCGTTGAACGTCCCGCCCTGGCTGATGCGCGCACCACCACGCCGCGGATCGTAGAGCGCCATGATGTCGCCGCGTCCGCCGAACGCGCCGATGGCGAGTCCACCGCCGATGATCTTCCCGAGCGTGGTGAGATCGGGTCGGATCCCGAAGCGCTCCTGCGCTCCGCCGTGCGCGATCCGGAACGAGATGACTTCGTCAAAGATCAAGACGATGCCGTGGCGCTCGGTCAGCGCGCGCAGGTGCTGGAGGAAGCCATCGGCGGGCGGGATGATCCCGCCGATCCCGAGGAGCGGATCGACGAGCACCGCGGCGAGACTCGCCGCCTCCTTCTCGAGGATGGCCTCGCAGGCTTCCGGATCGTTCCAGGGCAACACCACCACGTTTTTCAGGATCGCGGGCGGGATGCCGTCGGACGACGCCACCGGCTTCGGCCGCTTGGCGCTGCCGGCGGCCTTGGGATCGGGCGACACGCTGACCATCACCCAGTCGTGCGTGCCGTGGAACGCGCCTTCGAACTTTGCGATCTTCGGCCGGCCGGTGAACGCGCGCGCCAGACGCACGGCGTTCATCGTGGCTTCCGTGCCCGAGTTCGTGAAGCGCACGCGCTCGACCGACGGGATCCGCCGCGTCAACACCTCGGCGAGGCGCACCTCGTGCTCCGTCGGTCCCGGAAAGGACAGCCCCTGCTCCGCCGTCTGCTGGACGGCTTTCACCACGTCGGGATGCGCGTGGCCGAGGATCAGGCTGGTGTAGTTGCCGTTGAAGTCGAGGCGATCGATTCCGTCGGCGTCCCAGATGTGCGCGCCTTGCCCGCGCTGGATGTAGAACGGATACGGATCGAAGAACGTCGTCGTGCGGCTGTTGCCGCCCGGCATGACCGCCACGGCCTCCTCGTGCAGCGCGTGGGAACGGGTGGTCTTGCTCGCGTATTCAGCTTCTTCCTTCTCGACGGTCATACAGCCTCCAGGGTCATTGATTGTGGCCAATCGCGCGATGCGCGCAGCAGCCGGTGAGCTTCGTCGAGGCCGATCGCCCGGAACCTCACGCGGCGCCCGGGCTTCACTTGCGCGAGGTGGCCGATGTCGAACGAGCACACCGTGGCGAGCTTCGTGTACCCGCCGGTGGACTGGCGGTCGACGAGCAGCACGATGGGCTGGCCGTCCCCGGTCACCTGGATGCTGCCCAGCGCGATTCCGTCGGAGATGATGTCGTGTCCCCGCGCGTGCGCGATCTTCGGGCCCCGCAGCCGCGCGCCCATGCGATCGGACTGCGGCAGCATCTCGTAGGTGTTTCCGAGGAACGTGGCGATGCCGTCCGGCGTGAAGCGATCGGCCTGCGGTCCCAGCACGACGCGCACCGTCGACTCGGTCTCGTCTGTCGCCGGCGGCCGGACGCGCGCGAGCGGAGGCAGCGGCGCCGGAAACAGGCGCAGCGTGTCGCCCTTGCGGAGCGCGCGCCCCTCGTACCCGCCGAGGCGACCACGCAAGTACGTCGAGTGCGAGCCGAGCACCAGCGGCACGTCGATCCCGCCAGAAAACGCGACGTACGCACGAACGCCGGTCTTCGCGGCGCCGAGCTTCACGACGTCGCCGGCCGCGAGATGCATCGTCCTCCAGCTCGGCGCCGCCGCTCCGTTCACGCTGATGTCCATCGTCGCGCCGGTGACGGCAATCGCGCACGGGGCGTCGGCCTCGACTCGCGGCCCGATCAGCGTGCACTCGAGCCCGGCGGCGCCAGGTTCGTTGCCGACGAGCTGATTCGCAGCGACGAATGAATCACGATCCACCGGACCGGACGGCGGGATCCCGAGACGAAGCTGGCCAATCCGTCCAAGGTCCTGGACGGTCGTCTGCGGTCCCGGATCGAGAACGCGAATCACGAGATCACCGGAATGAAGCGACGGGCGGCAACTGCGGCTTCGATCGCATCGAATTCCGCGCGATCGATCGGTCGAAGCTTCAGGCGGTCTCCCGCGCGCAGCAGAACCGGCTCGGGCGCGTCCGGGTCGTAGAGGCGTACCGGAGTGCGGCCAAGGATCCAGTACCCACCCGGGCTCTCCACCGAGTAGATGCAAAACTGAATACCGCCGAGGCCGACACTGCCGGCCGGGACCTTGGTCCGTGGCGTCTCGAGTCGCGGAATCCGGATGCGCTCGGGCAATGTCATGTACGGGAGCCCCGGCGTGAAGCCGATGAAGTACACGAGGTACTCCAGTCTCGAGTGTAGCTCGATCAGTGCCGGGACCGACAGGCCGAGACGGAGAGCCGCGGCCTCGAGGTCCACCCCGAGATCGGGATCGTAGCAACACGGAAGCTCGACGTGTCGAGCCGGCGGCAGCATCACCGAGCCTGCCTGCGGCGCCAGCGCGGCGATCGATGCGCAGAGCTCGTCGTACCCGATGACGACCGGGTCGTAGTAGACGAGGAGCGCGCTGAACGTCGGCACCATCTCGACGACGCCCGGCACGCCCTTCTGCTGGATGAGAAATTCCAGCCCGCGCACGCGAGTGTTGAGCTCCACGCTGATCTCGTCGCCGAGCTCGACCAGAACCGCGAGATCGCCGGCTGGCGCGAACTTCAGAGACGCCTCACGAACGCGTCAGAGGGCCGCCAGCGCGGAGTTCGGCAGGTCGGTGATGAACATGTGGCCCGGGCTGTGCGTGATCACGAACGGCGGCTTGGAAGCGAGCGCGACCGCCTGCGGCGTGACACCGCACGCCCAGAACACCGGCACGTCCCCGGGATTGAAGGCCTGCGCGTCACCCCAGTCGGGCTTCGAGACGTCCTTGATACCGATGATCGACGGGTCCCCGATGTGCACGGGCGCCCCATGCGCGTTCGGGAATCGCGCGCTCGCGGTCACCGCCTTCGAGACCTGCGCCGCGGGGATCGGCCGCATCGACACGACCATCGGACCGTGGAAGACACCGGCCGGCCGGCATTCGATCGACGTGCGCCACATCGCGACGTTCTTGCCGTGCTCGACGTGCCAGAGCTTGATCCCGGCCTCGAGCAGCGCCCACTCGAACGTGAACGAGCACCCGAGCAGGAACGCGACGAGGTCGTCGCGCCAGTACGGCGTCGCGTCGGTCACCTCGTCCGCGAGAACGCCGTCCTTGTAAATCCGGTAGCGCGGAATGTCGGTCCTGAGATCGGCACCCGGCGCCACGCCCACCGGCTCTGGAGATCCGACCTCCGTCACTTCGATCAACGGGCACGGCCGCGGATTGCGCTGGCAGAACAGCAGGAAGTCGTACGCGTAGTCCTTCGGGAGCACGGCGAGATTGGCCTGCACGTGACCGGGTCCCATGCCGGCGGTGATCCCGCTGATCTTGCCCGACCGGATGTCGGCGCGAATCTCTCGTGGATGACGCGAGTCGATGGGCATACCGGGATTCTATCAGGTGGGGGACCCCGACATGGCCCCCCACACCCCCCAGCGCTCGTCGGCCGCCGGCAAGGCCGTCGGCCGCCTCGATCCTACGAGCTTCCCGGCGCGGGACCGAACGTCATGATGGACGTGGGGCGCACCTTGAAGAGCACTCGCACCTCGCCGGCCGGATCGCGCAGCGGGTACGGACGGACCCCCAGATACCGCTGGGACGTGTCATCGATGTGCTTCGTGGCCTCGTGACCTCGGACGGGATCGGTCTCCTCGACGATCTCCTCGACCTGACCCTGGAGCGTGATCCAGTGGTAAGGATTCTGGGGATCCACGCAGAGAAGACTCACGTCGCCCCGAGCGCGGAGGTTGCGCTCCTTCAGCCGGCCCTTCTTCGTGTTGATCAGGACGTGCGTGCCGTCGTGCCCGACCCATATGGGGGTGAGCTGGGGAAGCCCGTTGGCGTTGACCGTCGCGAGCGCGGCCGTCACGGGCTTCTCGAGAAGCGCGCGATGAATCTCGGGAAGCTGCGCGATCGACGAAATCTGCGCGCGCTTGCCAACCTCGAAGGCTTTCGCGCTGCCCGGCATGTTGACGTCGGCGGTCCGGATGGTCATCGCTGAGCCCTCCCTGTGCTCGGGCCGTTCAATGCTTGGGGTGATCGACGGTGTGCGGGGCTTCCTCGACGAGCGTGTAGCTGTAGCCGGAGCACTTCAGCGCCGGATTCGTGGGACTGAAGACGCCCGCCGGATTCGTCTTCCACAGCCACACGTGCAGGTCGTAGTGATGGAGGCCCTGCGGGAGCAGCGGCTCGTGACCTTCCATCGGGCCGTCGAACGGCTGGCCGAAGAGCTGCGGCCGCTCCTTGATTCCCGTGGCGAGCGGCACGAACCATTCCGCCCCGACCAGGGTCAACTTTCCACCCGCGTCAGGCTCGTAGAGGAGGAGGGTCGGGAGCTTCGGATCCGGAGTCGGGCTGACGAGGGCGGGGTTGAGGAAGTGAATGCCCATCGCCCCCGCGTGGTACGCCACGCGTCCGGCCCCGCCCGACTTCGGATAGTCGACACAGCCCAGCGTCGAGAAGTAGCCGTCGCGAATGGCGACGTATGGATCCTTGTACTTGTCCAGACTCGAGCGGAGCTGCTCCAGCTCCGGCGTCAGCGAAGGCGCCTGAGCACAAGCGACGCTGGGAGCGAACGCGAGAGCGAGCATTCCGACGATCACGGCCACGATCCGAGAACACCAAGCCTTGCGCATGCGATCTCCTCTCCGCGAGTTTCTCTGCGAGTTTCTCAAAGGTGGTTACCTCCGACCGAGACGCGGCCACACGTCCGGGTTGACCAGCACGTCTGGCCGCTCGCCGCGCAACACGCGCAGCATCTCGCCAGCACACTGGACGGCCATTTGCCGGTTGGCTTCACCAGTCACGCCGGCCACGTGCGAGCTGACCACCACGTTGTCCAGATTCAATAGCGGATTGTCGCGCGATGTCGGCTCTTCCTCCCACACGTCGATGCCGGCGGCCCCGAGCTTGCCGCGCGTGAGCGCCTCGAAGAGCGCGCGCTCCTGCTGCACGGGGCCGCGGGACGTGTTGACGTAGATCGCGCCTTGCTTCATCAGACCGAGAGTCCGCTCGTTGATCATGCCGCGCGTCTCGCCGGTGAGCGGCGTGTGGCACGTGAGCACGTCGACCTGCGGCAAGAGCTCGTCGAGGCTATTGACCGGCTCGGCGCCACGACGACGGATCTCATCCGCCGGCACGTACTTGTCGTAGGCGAGCACGCGCATGCCGATCGCGCCCGTGAACTTTGCCACCCTGCGGCCGACGTTCCCGATGCCGACGATCCCGAGCGTCTTGCCGCCGAGCTCCGTGTTGCGCGTGCCACCCCGCGCGCCCCAGTCGCCGGCGCGCGTCATCTTGTCGATGAGCAGCGTACGCTTCACGCACGTCAGCATCAACATCAACGCGTGCTCGGCCACCGCCTGCGAGTTCGAGCCCGGGGCATGGACGACAGCGACGCCGAGCCTGGTCGCCGCCGGGATATCGACCGTATCGAGCCCCGCACCGTGACGGCCGACGACACGCAGTTTCTTGCACGTGGCCATGAGGCTCTCGGTGCAGCGTGGCTTCACCCGGAACAGGATGCCGGCCGCATCGGCCGCGGCCTTCACGAACGGCTCTTCGGTGTCCTCGTCGCACACGATGACCTGCGCCTCGGTCTCGAGCAACGCGCGACCGTCGGGATGGATGGCGCCGGCGAGCACGACGAGCGGGCGGGAATCGGAAGCCATGGAATCTCCTTGAAAGCGAATGTGGCGCACATTATAGCCGTCGCGGTGAGCCCCGCACGGGCTGTGATCGTCGCCCCGTGACCGACCACCTGCTCCCCTTGCATCCCGCGGTACCATGCGACCAGGGCCCCGCTTGCACCCGCGCGGCCGCGCTGGAGATGGTAGCGCCGAACCCCTTGCTTCACGACCGCGGCGTCGCGGCGCCGCGCTTTCCCCGGGAGGCATCTGTCATGAGACGCTGGACTGTCCTCGCTATCGCTCTCGCGATCGCTGTCACCGCCACCACCGTGCTCGCCGAGACGTGCCTGTCGCCGTACATCAAGGGGCTGCGCGAGCCCGAGAAAGTCATGTACCTGTGGACGCTGCCCGCCGGCGGCAACGGTCACGACTACCTCGGCGTGATCGACGTGAACCTCGCCTCCGCCACGTACGGGACCATCCTCCGCAAGGTGGAGGTCGACTCGAGCGGCAACGAGGCGCACCACATGGGCTTCACGGACGATCGCTCGAAGATCTGGGCGGCATCGCTCAACACGAGCCGGTTCTTCATCTTCGATGTCAAGACGGACCCGATGAACCCGAAGCTGATCCGGACGATCGACGACGTGCCGCGCATCACCGGTCTCTCCGGCCCACACACGCCGTACGCGATCCCGGGTCGCATCCTGATCAGCATGGCCTCGGGCCCGGACGGCACCGGGCCGGGCGGGCTCGCGGAGTTCACCAATGACGGTGAGTTCGTGGCCAGCTACAAGGCGCCCAATCACCCGTACGAGACCGTGGTGAAGCCGGAGTTCAACCGGATGATCACGTCGAGCTGGGTGTCGCAGAAGACGTTCATGAGCCCGCTCGACAAGTGGGATCCGAAGGACTTCTCCAACTCGCTGCTGGTGTGGGATTTGAAGTCGCGCAAGATCGTCCAGGAGATGAAGGGCGATCCGATCCCGCTCGCGGCGCGCTGGGCGCTCAAGCCGAACGCGACGTATGGTTACAACATCAGCAACGGCGGCGATTCCCTCTGGATGTTCCGGATGCAGAAGGACGGCACGTTCGCCTACAAGAAGGCCGCCAGTGTCGGCAAGGGCTGCGCGCCCGGCGATCTCCGGCAGTCGCCCGACGACAAGTATCTCTACGTGAGCTGCATCGGGGGCAGCGAGGTGCAGGCCTGGGACATCTCCAATCCCGACGCGATCAAGCTCTACGATACGGTGGGCGGCATCGTGCAGGCCAACATGATGCACGTCACGTTCGACGGCCGGCGGCTCTACGTCACCAATTCGGCGGTCAGCAGCATCGACTACTCGCCGCGCTACGCGCTGCGCCTGATCCGCATCGGGCCTGACGGCCGCATGAAGCTCGACCCGCTGTTCGCCGTCGATTTCGCGAAGGCGCCGGACGGTCCCGCGCGTCCGCACGACATGCTGCTGAATTGATTTCATCAGGGGCCCCGACATGGCCCCCGATACCCCCAGCGCTCGCCGGGCCCGGGATGAACCCGGGCCCGGCTCGACACACGGATTGCTTACAGAGAATGGCGTGATACGACGCCGCGAGGCCCTGTTCTTGGTCGCGTTCGCGTTGATTGGGTCTGCTGTCGTCATCGCCGCCGGCCCCGCGAGCTCTCACGAGCCCGGGGCCGGTGCCTCGCCTTCGCGCGATCACTGGATCTCGAAGACACCACGGCTGCCGGTGATCAAGCCGGCGCCCGACCTCGCGTTACCCGACACGACCGGTGACGTGGTCCGCCTCGCGGATCTTCGCGGCCGTGTCGTGATGCTGAGCTTCATCTACACGAACTGCACCACCGCGTGTCCGTTGCTGACGAGGCAGATCGCGCTGGTTCAATCACGGGTGATCAAGGCGCGACGCGCGGACAGCGTGGAATTCCTCTCGGTCACGGTGGATCCCGAGCGAGACACCCCGTCCGCGTTACGGAGCTACGCGGAACGGTTCGGCGCGGACCCCCGTGATTGGCGATTCCTTCGCGACGAGCCGGACCGTCTCGCTCCGACGCTGGCCGCGTGGGACGAGTGGACCCAGCGCAAGCCGGACAGCGACATCGACCATCCCGCCCGCGTGTACTTGATCGATCGCCGCGGCTTCGTCCGCGAGATCTACGGGCTGACCTTCTTCGACGAGCGGCAGGCGTGGGTCGACGTGCAGGCGTTGCTGAAGGAGTAGTGGGAGTGAAGCTGGGCTAGCTTGGCGGCGTCTACGCCGACGCGAGCTTCGCCACCCGAAGCTGCTTCCGGCGTTGCTCAGCATGCCAGAGATCATACTGCGTTTGCTGATTGAGCCAGCTCTCGGCAGAAGTACCAAAGGCAATGGAAAGACGGACCGCCATCTCTGGGCTGATCCCGGCGCGCCCATTCAGAATGGCGGAAAGGGTCTTACGGCTTACTCCCAGAGCTCGAGCGGCGTGGGTAACGGTGACGCCAAGCGGCTCGAGGCAAAGAGCCTTGATGATCTCTCCGGGATGAGGTGGGTTGTGCATCCGCATCGCTCGTCCTCTCAGTGAGAATCCTCGTAATCGACGGAGTCAGCGTCGCGCATGGCCCGTCTCAAGGACTGCTGGAGCTCCGGGTTGATGCGTGGCATTTGGGTCTCCGAGCCGCGTTGTGTCATCGACGTATCCCCGCTCGTGCGGTTGATGCCGAACGGGCAGGCTCAGCGGCCGGAGCGGGCAACGCGAGCCCCGGTCCCCGGAAGCCTGAAGTTCGGTGGCTCATCTGTTATCGACCATCCCCGGTTGCTCACTTTCTATGGTCCTGGCCGCCTAGCGCGATGTGTATCCCGCTCCACGTGATTCGAATCTCTCTGATGCCGCTGTCGGAAATGCGCTGAAGCACTTCAACGCCTCGGCCCGAGATACAGAACAAGGTATAGAAGAAGACCGGAAAGTAGATTACCCCGAAGATGACCTGCGTTGCGGTGCGGTCGGAGGTCACAATGTGGGTCAGCAGAAACACCTGGAGAAAGAGGAGGAAGAATCCGAAGAGCTGCACCACGCCGTTCCAGATGACGCCGTGAAGCTTCTCGGGCCACCGCGCGTCGCGTTGGCGCCACCACCATGCGATCCCAACCGTGAGTGAAATGACCGCGGAAGCCCCGCAATACCACGTCCATAGGCAGGGGTCATCCATCAACTCGAAGAGTCTCGACACAGGGACACCTCCTTGGCCGTCGAACGATCAGGCTGAGCGGCCGGCGTCGCGCCGGTCCGCTCAAGCCTGCCGTTAGCCAGGCTGCGCAATCTTCCACCTTCACTCGGCATCGAAGTAGTCGCCGTCGACTCGGGGAAGCCGCAGCACGCGATAGTGTGTCACGCCGACGCCGTGCTCGATCATTAGGCTGGCGAGACGGGCGCCATCGATCAGGACCACGCTTTCGGCAATTTGCTGGCCGAACTCGCGGGCCTCGCGTGTGAAGCCGGAGGTCGTGATGAAGACGCCTTTCCGGGCGCGACGACCCGAGAGTGCGCCGAAGAACGCCTGTACCTCGGGGCGACCGACCGACCCCTGCCACCGCTTCGCCTGCACGTAGACCTTCTCAAACCCGAGGCGATCGAGAGAGATAACGCCGTCAACGCCGCCGTCGCCGGCGGAGCCGACGCGCTCAAGGTCATCCTCGCTCGCGCCGTACCCGAGCGCGTGGAGCAGGTCGAGCACGAGGCCCTCAAAGAAGACCGGTGGAGCTTGGAGGATTCTCTCAAGGAGCTCCGCTGCGACCGCCTGGTGGATCTCCTTGACGGCGGTATCGATTCGCTCAGCCGGCGCCTGCTGGGTTGCAGAAACCGACGCCTCAACCGACACGTCTTCGCCGCCGTTCTGCGGTCGGTCTGCTTTGCGGGACTCTCGGATAATCCGCCTTCCGACCTCTTCGCTGAGCCCATCAGGATGTAGCGCCAGCAGTTCTCGGCCGCGATCCGTTATTTGCCAGATGCCTCGCGCCGGAGCCTGGACATACCCAGCAGCCTTCAGCATGCTGAGACCCCATCCGCTGCGATACCGGTACCGCAAATGGGGCAGATTCCTGAGCCGTTCCGTCCGTTGAGCTGCGGAGAGCTGCAACAGCGTCGGCATAGCCGCGTGGATGTTCTCTCTCGTGTCGCCATCGGGCTTCGCAGCAAGATGGCGAAGGATCGCGTGGAAAAACGCCGCCTGAGATGGTAGCGGCGAGGGAAGACCCGTAGTCCGTTCCATGTCCTTGCTATCGCACCTCTTGCTGTGGCCAACGCGCCGGCTGAGCGGCCGGCGCCTCGCCGGACCGCTCAAGCCGGAAGTTAGACACCGTCATTCCGATTCCTGCGCGAGTAAACGAATGACACTCTCGAGTTCGACGACCTAAAGCCGTGACGGGCACTCAGGCCAGTTGTGGCGCCAGCAGACGATCACGTCACAGCCGTCAGCCGGATGCCCGTGGTCGCGGAAGTTGCGACTTTCGTACTCGAACTCAATTCGAACGCGCTGTCATTGGCCGGGCCCAATCTGGCGCTTGGCTTCGCAGTCGGGGAAACCTGCCTGCACGGCTTCCACTAAGTATCCAAGCTCGCGTGCAACCATGCCGAAGAGGAAGACTACGCCGTCCTCGTTGACCGGGGAATGCCTAAGTCCGCGGAAGTCGATGGGGTCCCCGTAGGTCGGCCGGCCGGCGAGCTTCGCGTAGCTCCGCCCTGTGACGTCGGGGCGCGGCACTTGACCGCGAGCAGACTCGTCGGCCGCGGCGGCCGCGACCGGTAGGAGGGCGACCACGTCGGCCCACTCCGGTCGGCCCTCAGCGAAGCGCCTGAACACGACCGGCAGGCTTGACCAGGGACCGAAATGGCGATCAAACACGCCGGGGCTGAAGCCCCCTTCGCGTCGATACTGATGGCGCGTGGGGATACGCCGATGCTTCCGAACGAGCGCGGCCCAATCCGCGAGGAGTTCCTCGTCGTTAGCGCGGAGATGCGATTCGTCAGGGTCTAATTCCGCCGCCCGAACCGCCGCGTTCCAGCTCTCGAAGTGCCTGAGGACGTGATACTCAGTGATGCCCGACCGCGAGATGAACTCCGAGCGCGATGGACTACGGCCGAGAGCCGCCGCGATGTCCTTGATCGCAGCTACGACTTCATCCGGCGTCGGTGCGGTCTTCCCCATAGTCTTGTGTGTCTAACGCGATCTCGCCTGAACTGCGTTATCTCGCTGCAGGATTCTGTATTTCCCGGCAACCGGACCAGAACGCCCTCCGACGAAGCTCCAGTTTCCGCACGGTTGCGGAAGGACCACGCCGCGGCCCACCGTGATATACGGCGGGGCGCTGCAGGCTATCGCCCAGGCGCCCGCTGCCGGTCCGCTTTTGTTCACCGCGACGTCAACCATAGCTCGCGCACGTCGGACACCGCAACAGGTCTACCCGGAAGCCGACATCGATCACTTGGGCGCGTTTACTTGACCGCTCATCGGGGCTACAGTCCCGACCGTGAACGTCGACGTTCCGTACGGCGAAGAGACGATTACCGCCACACTGCCGGAACGCACTCGCCTGCTCTCGAACACCGAGGCGCGCGCGCTCCCGGCGGTCCACGATCTGGACGCGACCGTTCGCGCCGCGCTCGAGCGCCCGCTCGGCCTCCGACCCATCCGCGAGCTCGTCAAACCGAGCGCGGCTGTCACGATCGCCTTCGACGATGCCACCGTCGCCTCGTACGGTCCGATCCGCGGTGTCGCCATCAAAGCGGTGCTCCATGAATTGCAAGCGGCTGGCGTCTCTCGCTCGCGCGTCACGCTGCTCTGCGCCAACGCGCTCCACCGGAAACTGCGCTCGAGCGAGCTTGCACGCATCATCGGGGACGATCTCGTTCGCGAGTTCAGTTCGCGGCTTCTTTGCCACGACGCCGAAGATCCCGACGTCATCGTCGATCTCGGTCGCACCGCCGAGCATGGATATCCCGTCGCGGTTCACCGTCTCGTCACCGAGTCCGATCTCACCGTCTACGTCAACGCGCGCTACAACCGCGGCTTCAACGGCGGCTGGAAGTCCGTGTGCGTCGGCCTGTCGACCTACGAGTCGATCCGCGTCACACACACGCCGGACGGCATGTCGATGTCCGTGCACGGCAACCGCATGCACGAGGTGCTCGACGAGATGGGCCGCCATCTGGAATCGCGGCTCGGCCGGCGCGTCTTCAAGATCGACACGCTGCTGGCCGATCCGCATCGCGTCGCGAAGGTCGTGGCGGGCGGCGTCGACGAGACGCGCCGCGAGATGCTCGCCACGCTCGCCGACCTCTACCCGGCGCGACGCGGCCTCGCGCAGGAGCGCTTCGACGTGCTCGTGTACGGTGTGCCGGACTCGAGCCCGTACGCGATCTTCTCGCACGTGAACCCGATCCTGACGCTGATCTCGTCAGGTCTCGGCTATCTCGGCGGACTCATCGATGCGGTTGGCAAGCCGGGCTGCACGGTGATCATGGCGACGCCGGTGCCCGAGCGCTGGGACCGGACGGCGCATCCCTCGTATCCCGACGTCTGGGAACGCGTGCTCCCGCAGACACGCGACCCCAACGAGATCATGGAGCGCTTCGCCGACGACTACGCGCGACGACCGGAATACGTCGACGCCTACCGCAACGGCTTCGGCTTCCACGGCGTGCACGGCATTCTCGCGGTCTATCCGCTGAAGCGGTTGAACCGCGTGGGACGCGTGATCGTCGCGGGTGCGCGCGACCCGTCAGTGCCGCCGCACGTGGGATTCGAGACAGCGGCGAGCGTGGAAGAAGCGGTCGCGGGTGCCGAACGCTATCACGGGGCCGACTGCACGATCGCGTACATCAAGCAACCGGTTCCCACGCGACCCTGAAGGTAGGGGCCTCGAAGGCCCCCACGCCCCCACACCCTCGGAGCGCCCCGGCGAAGCCGTGGCACTCCTCGATCCTCACATGCCTCCGCGCTTCGGCGGCTTCTGAGTCGCCCACCACGCCTTGATGTCCGCGAGATGTCCCCGCTCGTGCGTCCACGCGAACTCGGGGAGCCAGCCGGCCACCGGGTAGCGATGCGAGGGATCACGGAGCGCGCTCGGCGGCAGCTTGCGCAGCTCCTGCACGAGATGACGGCGCGCACGTTCCAGCCGGCCGAGCATCGCGCGCGGCGACACGCGAGCCGCGGCAGCGACGACACGCGTATTGAAGCGATCCGCTTCGCTCATGTCGTCGTAGAAGTGCACACGTTCCGCTCGACCGCGTCGGATCAGCGCCAACCGTTTCGCGCCTTCTTCTTCCCACGCCGCGATGTGCGCGAGGATGTCCTTGATCGACCAGTCGCCCTGAGTCCGCGGGTGGACGATCGCTTCTTCAGGCAGGCGCTTCAGGAAGCTGAGCGTCGCGGTACGCGTGCGGTCCATGCGCCGGATCGCGGTCTGCTTCCACGCTGCGCCGGGTCCCTTACGTCTTGTCGTCGCCATGGTCGCCTCCTCCCGCGCCAGCTACACCGTGCACGGTCGAGGAGCGCTTCGGGTTCCCCGGAGCGCTCCGAGCGTCGGGGGTCTGGGTGGCTTTTTCGGGGCCCCCAGTTCAAAAAACCGCGTAGCCGCCGTCGATGATGAACGTATCGCCGCTGTGATAGGCGCTGGCGTCGCTCGCGAGATAAACCGCGATGCCGCCGAAATCTGCGGGCACACCCCAGCGATGCGCCGGCACGCGCGGCAACACCTTCTCGACGAACTTGTCCCAGCGGAGCGTCTTCTCGGTCATCGGCGTGTCGATCCAGCCGGGCAGGATGGCGTTCGCCCGCACACCGTACCGCGCCAGCTCGACGGCGAGCGCCTTCATCATCGAGACGACGCCGCCCTTGCTCGCCGCGTAGTGCTCGCCGCGCGCTTGACCTGAAATGGCGGCCAGACTCGCCATCACGACGAGCGAGCCGCCGCCGTCGCGCGCCGTCATGTGACGGGCGGCGGCACGCAGCGTGAAGAATGCGCCGTCCAGGTTGACGCTCAACACGCGCCGCCATTCATCGGCCGTCATCTCCATGAAGCTCGCGACACCGCGGCGACCGGCGACGCCGGCGTTGGCGAAGCACGCGTCCACGCGGCCGAACGCGGCGAGCGTGTCGGCGAATGCGCGCTCGACGACGGCTTCATCGGAGACATCGCAGCGAAGCGCCAGTACTTTGCCGCCGTGCTTGACGAGCGTGTCGCGCGCCGCGGTGTTCTTCTCCTCGTTCGTGCCCCAGATGCACACGCCGGCGCCCGCGGCGGCGAGCGCTTCCGCCATGCCGAGACCGATCCCGCTGTTCCCACCGGTGAGGAGCGCGACCTTACCGGTCAAATCGAATGCTTGATACGTCATCTACACAGGATAACGCTGGAGCGTCAGAACGGGACGATGCGGCCGGACGCGTCGAAGCTGAGCGGTGTCGGATCGCTCAGGCGCGCGAGCTCCGGTCGCTTCGCGACGTCGGGCAGCAACGCTTCCGACACGTCGATCTCGCCGAGCAGCAGCGTGTTCCTGATGCGGATCACGCGCGCTTTCTCGGGCGGCGTCAGACCGATGCAGGAGAGCGCGGTCTCGATCGCCTCGCGATCGGAGTCGTACGTGGCCGGAACCTTGGCCCCGCTCGGCGCGCAGGCCGTGATGCAGTTGATCAGCGTCGCCTTCATGTCGATCTTGTCGACCAGCCGCCGCGTGGTGAAGTCGGCGTTGCCGATGCCGGTCGCGTTGCCGTAGCTCTCGTCGGTGATGTCGAGCGCCACGATCCACAGGATCTTCGGATCGGCCGGAAACGGCTCGTGCGGATTGGTCGGGCGCCCGATGACGTTGGAATCCATCCCGGACCCCGAGATGTTCTTCCCGATCTGCTCGACGATGAGCACGTCGATTGGGGAGAACGGCAGCCGCGCCATCCAGTCGCGCGCGTCCTTCAAGAGCCGGCGCTCCCCCGCTTCCAGGTTCTCCCCGTTGAAGGCTTCGATCCGTGCGGTCTCGTCGTAGCCGTTCTCGACGACTCCGACGCCGAAGCCGATGCGCGCTTTCGCGAGCATCTCGCGCCCGACGGACGTGATGACCGTCTCGTAGCCGTGGTGGATGTTGGCCCGGTGGTACTGGATCGCGCCCTTGTGCTTGCCGAGGCCGATCGTCATCATCTTGAAGAGCCCCGACTCGATCGACCCCTTGAAGTCGGTGTGCGGCTTGACGCGGTTCACGACGCCGATCCAGTCGGCTCCCGAGGCGTGCTTGTCGAGCCACACCGGCATCCCGAGCGTCTCGCCGACTTGCACGACGTCCATCGTGGCGCGCACCGGACAGCCCATCGTGCCCTCGGTGATGCCGTAATGTTCGAGGACGGAGAGCTGTCCCTCCGGCGTGCCACCACCGTGGCTTCCCATCGCGGGGAAGATGAAGGGACGCGCGCCAAGCTCTTTCAGCCACGCGACGGTGGCCCGGACGATCACGTCGATGTTCGCGACGCCGCGGCTCCCGGCTCCGACCGCGACCGTGTCGCCCCGCTTGATCCGGATCTCGGCGCCGGTCAAAGCGTCCGCGACGGCGCGGGGGATATCGGCCACACGCGGCCGGGAGAACTTCTGGCGGATCCGGACCATGCCTGGAAGAGCCATCGGACGAATCCGGTAATACCGGGCTACCTCCGGGAAGTCAAAGGATTTTTCCCTTGCGACTATGGTATATGTATCTGCCAGTTTTGATGTCCCACACTCCTGCCGTGCTCGTGCGATTCGCTCTCGTGGGCTCACTGCTCATCGCGGGCGGCTGCGGCTGGTGGAAGCCGCTGCCCACTCCGATTCTGCCTCCCGACCAGCTCTACCAGAAAGGCGAGTCGGACCTGGAGCGGCAGCGTTACGAAGACGCGCGCAAGAGCTTGACCGCCATCGTCGAGCGGCACCCGGACTCGAGCTACGCTCCTCGCGCGCGCTTCCTCGTCGGTGAGACGTATTACCGCGACGCCGACTTCGACAAGGCGATCAAAGAGTTCGAGGGGTTCATAGCGTTTTACCCGCGCCACCAGATCGCCGACCTCGTGCAGTATCGGCTCGCGATGAGCTACTACGATCAGCTGAAGCCGGTGGAACAGGATCAGGGCCTCACGGCAAAGGCGCTCCAGCAGTTCAAGAAGCTCGTCAAGGAGTATCCGGAGAGTCGTTACGCGACCGACGGGCTGGCGAAGATCGACATCTGCCGTGGCCGGATCGCGCAGAAGGAGCTGTGGGTCGCGACGTATTACTACAATCAGGGGAACCCGAGCAGCGCGCGCCAGCGGCTCGAGCTGGTGCTGAAGGACTATCCGCGGACCCTCGTGGTCCCGGAGACGCTGTGGCTGCTCGCCGAGGTGAACTTTCACGAGGGCCGGAACGGCGAGGCGGTCGATCTGCTCCGGCGCCTCTCCAGCGAGTTCAGCTACACCGAATGGGGCCGTCGCGCGGCAGAGCGGTTGCGCGGCCTGAACGCCCAGAAGTAGGAGACCATGCACGACGTCGTCGATCTCCGCTCGGACACGCTGACGCTGCCGACCCCCGAGATGCGGGAGGCCATCGCCCGTGCCGATGTCGGCGATGACGTGTGGGAAGAAGACCCCACCGTCAAGCGGCTGGAAGCCATCGCGGCGCGCCGCCTGGGGAAAGAGGCCGGGCTCCTCGTCACGTCGGGGACGCAGGGCAACCTGGTCTCGGTCCTGTCACAGACGAGCGCGGGCCAGGAAGTTGTCCTCGATCTCGACTCGCACATCTTCAACTACGAGGTCGCCGGCGCCGCGACGCTGGGCGGCATCCAGATGCGGCCCGTGAAGACCGAGCGAGGGTTTCTGACGCCGGACCAGGTTCGCGAAAGCATCCGGCCGGCGAATATCCACCTCCCGGTCACGGGCCTCGTGTGCGTGGAGAATACGCACAACCGGCATGGAGGCACGTGCTGCACGCCGGAGGAGATTTCCGCCGTCGCCGAGGCCGCGCACGCCGGCGGCGCCGCGGTCCATCTCGACGGCGCCCGTCTCTTCAACGCCGCGGTGGCGCTCAAGCGCGAGGCCCGGGAGTTCACGCCGTTCGTGGATTCGGTCACCTTCTGCCTCTCCAAGGGGCTGGCCGCGCCCGTCGGGTCAGTGATCTGCGGCTCGGCAGACTTCATCACGCGCGCGCGGCGCGTGCGAAAGATGCTCGGTGGCGGGATGCGGCAGGCGGGGATCATTGCCGCGGCCGGGATCGTGGCACTCGAGCGCATGGTCGACCGGCTGGCGGAAGACCACGACAACGCCCGCCGGCTGGCCGAAGCGGTGGCGCAGATGCCGCGGCTCCGGATCGATCTCGCCAGCGTGCAGACAAACATCGTGATCTTCTCCATCGACGGTCCCGGCGGCCGAGCCGGGGCGATGAAAGCGACGGAGGACCTGGTGCGCGGCTGCGGTGCCCGCAAGGTCAAGGTGCACGCGATGGGACCGACGTCCATCCGATGCGTCACCCACAAGGACGTCGACGCTGACGACGTGGATCGAGCGATCGCCGCGATCCGCGAGATCAGCTCGAGCTGGGCGTAGCGCGAGAGGTCGAGGCGGGCGCCGGCGTGGCCGGCGACCGACGAGCGTGTGGGGGTCGAGGCGGGCGCCGGCGTGGCCGGCGACCGACG
>JBGPTW010000019.1:0-57970 GCA_041490825.1 Methylomirabilia bacterium
GGAATTCCGGAGCGCCCCCCGGCCCCCCGCTCGCGGTCGTGTCGCCGACGCCGTGCGGCTCGGGCGCGATCGTTCATGCATAGTGCGGGCTAGGCTCGGAAGCGTCCGGGGGGACCCCGGACGCTCCTCGATTCTCCCCCCACGCTCGGAGGCGTCTCGGCGACCGGGACGCTCCTGGCCCGGCCCCTACGCCATCTCCGTGACGATCGCCTCCAGCGCGAGCGCGGTCGCGTCCAGCGCCCGCGCGTCGAGCGTGTCCGCACTGTCACGGCTGGTGTGATACGTGTCGAACGGCGGCGGCCGGCGCACCAGGTGCAGCAATGCGCTGCGGACCGGACTGAACACGAACTGGCGCAGCCCCTCGACTTCGCGCGTCGGCACCATCGTCAGCCCGTACGCGGGAACGGCCGGCGCGAAGGCCCGATGGTCACTCCCGAACACGGGAATCCGCCCGACGAGGTGGTAGCTCTCGTCGGGGCGCCGTCCCAGTCGCTCCAGCGCGCGCCGCACGCTCGTCAGAAACGGTGAATCGCCGTCGACGTCCCAGAGCGCCACGCTGTCACCGATGCCGCACAGCTCGAGGCTCAGCACACCGACGACGTCGCTGAGTGAATGCTCGGCAACGTAGGCCCGCGCGCCGAGATAGCCGAGCTCCTCGGCGGCCGTGAAGAGCAAGCGCACCCGGAGACCGGACGGTACCGATGTCGCAATGCGGTCCATCAGGTGCAGGAGGATTCCGACCGCGGCGGCGTTGTCGTTTGCGCCGGGGCTGACCGGCACCGCGTCGTGATGCGCGATGAGAATCAACACGCGGTCGCCCGAGCCGATCTCCACGCTGAAGTTCTCGCCGCGCCCCTCGAACGAGTGGAATCGGTGCCGCGCGAAATCGACGCCGCGCGCGGTCAAGTGCCGGGCGACGGCAGCCTCGCGCTCGGCATTCGATCGGCCTTCGAGCAGCGGCACCAGGTCGATCGGCGCGCCGGTGCGGCCGAGCACGCTCTCGAGCGGCGGCGGGTTCACGATCGAGCGGCTCCCGGCGTTGGCCAGACGACTCACTCCCTGGCTCAGCCGTCCGCGCAGGAAGAACCCGAAATCTTTCAGCGACACGTCAGATACGGAACAGGGCGCGCGCGTTGTCCGACATCTGCGCGGCCAGCCGGTCGAGTGGTTCCCCGCGAAGCTCCGCCACGCGAGCCGCCGTGATCGCGACGTACGCGGGCTCGTTGCGCTTGCCGCGATAGGGTTGCGGAGGCAGAAACGGGCAGTCCGTCTCGACGACGAGACGGTCAGCGGGAACGAACCGCGCGACGTCCGGGAGCGCCCGCGCGTTCGGGTAGGTCACGGGCCCGGCGAGCGAGATGAGCAGTCCCAGGTCGAGGCAGCGCCGCGCGATCTCCCGGTCGCCCGAGAAGCAATGCATGATGCCGCCGACGTCGCGCACGCACGCGGACTCGAGCAGCGTCAACGTCGCCTCGTGCGCGTCGCGACAGTGGATGAGCGCCGGCTTGCCGACGCGGCGGGCGACCGCCACCAGCGCCGGGAACACGCGCTCCTGCTCTTCGCGCGGCGACAGGTTCCGGAAGAAGTCGAGACCGATCTCACCGACCGCGACGACTCGCGGCATCGACGCGAGGCGCTCGATTTCCTCGAGCGCGGCGTCATCCGAGGACGCCGCCTCATGCGGATGCACGCCGACTGCGGCCCACACGTCGGGCTCGCGCGAGGCGATCGCGATGGCCGAGCGTGACGTCTCGACGTCGGTGCCGATCGTCACCATGCGCGCCACCCCGGCCGCACGCGCGCGCGCGAGCACGGCATCGAGATCGCCAGCAAATTCCGGGAAGTGAAGATGCGCGTGGGTATCGAACAGCTCGGGCGTCATTCGACGATCTCCGTGAGGACTCGGCCCTCGACGCCCGGCACCGGCAGCCCGAGGAGCCGTCCGGCCGTCGGCGCCACGTCGATCAACCGGATGCGATCGATCGCCACGCCGCGGCGCACGCCGGCGCCCGCGGCGATGAACCCGGTCGCCATCTCGGCGTGCGACGGGAGATATCCATGCGCGCCTCCGACACTCTTCCGGGTGAGCCCGCGCCCGCAACTCCCGCCGAACGCGAAGCCGGGCGCAGCGTCCAGCGCAAACGCCGCACCCGGCATCGTTCCGAGCTGATCGAGGGCCGCGCGATCGACGATCGTATACCGTCCCTTTGCTTCCTTCGCGAGCGCGGCCTCGGCTGCTTTTCTGGCCTCGGCATCGGTCACCGGATTGACGAACACCGCCACGGAGCCGCCGGCGACGTGGCCCGTCGCGCGCCAGCCGTCGCCGGCCTTCGGACATCCGCGAAGAGCCGCCCGGGCGAGGATCTCGTTCGGGAACACCAGACGCTCGACGTCGGCGAAGCCGTGATCCCCGGTCACGATCATCACCGTCCGATCGGACAGTCCGGCGTCGGTAAGCGCCTGCCGGAGCCGGGAGATATGGGCGTCGACGCGGCCGAGCGCCACCTTCACCTCCGGGCCCTCCCGGCCCCCGCGGTGCTGGAAGTAATCGAGCTGCACGAGATGGAGCAGCAGCAGCCGCGGCTTCACTTCACGGATGAGTGCCGCCGCCGTGTCGGTGAGGAACGTGTCCCACGCAACGACGTTCTTGAACATCGACGGCTGCGGCGCGACGTTCGTCCGGTCGAAGAGCCCTGGCGTCGTTGCCTGCACGAGATCCTGGAGCGGCTCCTTGCGCGCGTAGTAATCGCGCTCCGGCAGCAGCCAGTCGATGCGAGCGCCGACCGTCGAGGGCCAGGACACGCTCGCCGTCGTCAACCCGGCCGCGCGAGCCCACGCCCACAGCGGAAGCGCGTGCAGGTCCGTCGCCTCTTCGTACCATCGGCCGCGCTCGCCGTTTGACTCGAACGTCACGTTGAATGGCACACCGTGCGTTGCCGGCCGCACTCCGGTGACGATGGTCGCGTGGTCCGGATAGGTCACGCTCGGAAACACGGGCTCGGCGGCGCGCGCGTGGCTACCGCTCGCGACGAGCGCGCGGAGCGTCGGCGCCGCGTACGCGGGATCGAGATAGAACTCCGGCCTGAGACCATCGATGGAAATCAGGACCAGATGGCGACCGGGCTCGGCGGCGAACCCGATCGTCAGCGCAGCAAGCGCCAGCGCTACCGCGAGCGCGACCGTGCGCAGCACACGCGGTGTCACGGCGTGACCCGCACTCCGAGCCGGCCGATGAGCTGGCCCGACGTCGTCCTCACGTCGACCGACCAGCGCCCGGTGGCATCATCGGGAAATCCGGTCTTGCGCGAGAACGTGCGGAATCCTTCACGGCGGCCGCCGCGAATCGGTGAGAGCGTCACGACGTTCGTCACCCGGCCGTCACGCCGCCAGACGTGGGTGACGGGCTGACTGAGCCCGGCGGGCGCGTACACCGCCGTGTACGCGATGAGCCCACCGCTCGCGCGAAGCTCGGCTGCCGTGATCGAGCCCGCGATCACGTCCTGCGGCTCGAATCCTGCGATGCCTCGCGCGAACGTCGCGCGCGCCAGCGCCATCGGCGCCGGCGGAATGGCGAATCGCGCCATGAAGACCGCGGCGGCGATCGCCAGGCCCCCGAGCGCCGTCGTGCCGAGCGCGATCCGCCATGGCCAGTCCCTCGCCCGCCGGAGCTCCGGGGTGAGCGCCACCGTCGCGGTCCAGGCGGCGAGCAGCAGCGCGGCGTGCGGCGGGACGGCCACGAGCGGCAGCGCGACGTTGAGCGCGGCGAAGATCGACACGACGAAGAAGACCAGTCCGAGCCATGGGCGAGGATGCACGACGACCTGATACCAGGGATCGAACGTCGCCAGCAGCGTGAGCGCCACGAGCAGCGCGAGGAACAGCGCGTTCACCGACGTCAACGTGGCGCTCGCGTAATAGGCGGGGAGCACGAAGAGCAAGAGACCGTGATAGAGCGTCTGGATCGTGTAGTCGGTGGCGGTGATCACGAATCGGTGCCCGCGCGCCTCGAGCGCCCGACGCGTCTGGGTGAGCACCGCGAAGAGCAACCACAGCAGCAGCAGGTACCCGATGATCCAGCGGACGTGGGGCAATCCGCGCCGGAAGACGAACAACGTCAAGAGCCCGCTGATGAGCGACGCGACGGAAACGCCCCAGCGCTGGAGCCAATCCACGTGGGGGCCCCGAAATGGCCCCCACGCCCCCACACGCTCGGAGCACCCCGGGGAACCCGTGGCGCTCCTCGATTCAGCGTTCGTGTTTCACCCCGGCGGACCCAGGCGCTCGACGATGACCCTGGCGATCTCGTCCCGACGTAACGCGTCCAGACATTCGAAGACGTCGCGGCCGCCCGAGTGGGTCCGCAGGTGCGCGCCGACCAGGTCGAGCGCCCCCGCACGCACGGCACCTTCGAGCGCGCAGATCTCGCGCAGCACCCGGGCGATGCTGGCGTCGCGCGCAGCGACTTCGACGATCGTGGCGACGTACGCTTCCTGGGCCGCGTCGAGCATCACTTCACCTTCGCGCCTGGCGGCAGATCGCGGTCCAATCGGAGCACCGCGAGCTGGCCTTCGACCGAGCCCGCCAGGATCATGCCTTGCGACTCGACGCCCATCAGCTTCGCCGGCTCGAGATTGGCGACGATCACGACCTTGGTGCCGACGAGATCTTCCGGACGATAGTGCTCGGCAATCCCCGCGACGATGGTGCGCTCCTCGTCGCCGAGCGAGATGCGGAGCTTCAGCAGCTTCTTCGACTTCGGCACCGGCTCGGCGGCGAGGACCTGCGCGACACGCAGATCGATCTTCGCGAATTCGTCGATGGGAATCCGTGACGATGTCGCGACCGACGGCGGCGTGGTGGCCGACGGCGCGGAAGGCTTCTTGTCGTCGATGCGGGGGAACAGTCCGCCGAGCTTCTGGATCGTCGTGCCAGGCGCGAGCTGATCCCACGCGGCGTCCGCCAGACACGGCGGTCCGGCGTGTCCGAGCGCCGCGCGCGTCTTCCCGGCGGCCTCCGGGACGAATGGCTCGAGAATGACGCCGAGGCACCACAGCGCCTGGCTCAGCTCGTAGAGCACGGTCCGGAGCTGTTCCCGCGCCAGCTCGTCCGCTGCCGCCTTCTTTGCCAGCGCCCAGGGCTGGGTCGTGTCGACGTAGCGGTTCACCTCACGCACGAATTCCCAGATGGCCACCAGCGCTCGCTGGAAGGCGAATTCCTCCATCGCCGCCGCGACCTCGTCGAGCGCCTTCGCGAACGCGCCGCGAAGATCGGGGACGATCCCGGCGGCCGATCCCGGGCTCGGTACTTTGCCGCCGGCGAGATTGACGATCAGCGTCGTCGCCCGGGACACCAAGTTGCCGAGGTCGTTCGCGAGGTCAGCGTTCAGGCGCCCGACGAACGCTTCCTCCGAGAAGTCGCCATCGAGACCGAAGACCATCTCGCGCATGATGAAGTAGCGGAATGCGTCGTTGCCGTACTTCTCGGTGAGCGCGAGGGCCTCGACGACGTTCCCGATGGACTTCGACATCTTGCCGCCGCCGAGGGTCCAGTACCCGTGCACGTTGAGATGCGTGAACACCGACAGCCCCGCGGCCTCGAGCATGCACGGCCAGTAGATCGCGTGCGGCTTCAGGATGTCCTTGCCGATCAGGTGCTGGACGTGCGGCCAGAACGTCCGGTACTTGTGACCACCCTCACCTGGATCGTAGGGATCACCGAGGGCGGAGACGTAGTTGATGAGGGCATCGAACCAGACGTACGTGACGTACTTGTCGTCGAAGGGCAGCGGAATGCCCCACTCGAGACGCGCCCGCGGCCGGCTGATGGAGAGATCCTGAAGCGGGTCGCGGAGGAACCCGAGGATCTCGTTGCGGTAGCGCTCGGGACGGATCAGGTCCGGTCGCGCTCGAATGTATTCGATCAGCCAGCCCTGGTACTTCGACATCTTGAAGAAGTAGTTCTCTTCCTCGATCCACTGGAGCGGGGTCTGGTGATCGGGGCACTTGCCGTCGACGATCTCCTTGTCCGTGTAGAACCGTTCGCAGCCGAAGCAGTAGTGGCCGCCGTACTTGCCGAGGTAGATCTCGCCCGCGTCCCAGAGCTTCTGAAGAAGCTTCTGCACGATCCGCGTGTGGCGGTCTTCGGTCGTGCGGATGAAATCGTCGTTCTCGATTCCGAGCCGCCGCCACGTCTCCCGGAACGCGGCCGAGATACGGTCGGCGTACACCTGGGGCGACACACTGGCGGTCGCCGCAGCCTGCGCGATCTTGTCTCCGTGCTCATCGGTGCCGGTGAGGAACCACACGTCGTCGCCACGAAGACGCCGGTAGCGCGCCATCACGTCCGCGATGATCGTCGTGTAGGCGTGCCCGAGGTGCGGTGTCGCGTTGACGTAGTAGATCGGCGTGGTGAGGTAGAACGTACGGCCGGCGGCGCTCACGGCTTCGGCGTCGGCTTGATGTGGTCCCGCCCCTCCCACGTGAGCTCCGAGAGCGGCACTTCCGCCTCGGTCCCATCCGGAAAGCCGACCACTACGGTCTGCTTCAGCACGCGGATCGACCTCACCTTGCCGGTCATGCACCCGCCGCCGCCGCACGAGGCCTCGCAGGCCGAATTGACGCGGGGCAGATACGAGCGCAGCTCCTGATACGTCGAGAACTCGTACAGCAGACAGCACTTGAGTCTGCCGCAGTTGCCGAGGAGCCGATTGTCGGTGAGCGGCATGTCCTGGGCCTTGGCCATCTTCACCGAGATCGGGTCGAACTTCTTGAGATGTGACGAGCAGCAGAGCTGGCGACCGCACGGCCCGATGCCGTCCATCAATTTGGTGGTGTCGCGCGCGCCGACCTGACGCATCTCGATCCGAGCGCGAAACTCGCGCGCGAGATCGCGGACGAGGTCACGAAAGTCGATGCGGTCTTCGGCGTTGAAGTACACGAGCGCGCGCCTGGCCGTGGCATGCATCTCGACGTCGACCACTTTCATGACGAGGCCGCGCGCATGGGCGAGACGCGCGCACGTCACGATGGCCTCCGTCTCCCGCTGCCGGAGCTGATGCCACTCGCCGGCCTCCGTCGTGGTCGCCGTGCGAAGGACCCGGCGGTAGAGACGATCGCGCTTGAACGCCGGGATCTCACGCCGCGGGCGCCGCATCTCGCCGATCGCCGTGCCGTTGCCGGTCTCCACCAGCACGAACTCGCCGACGTGCGCGTCGAAGCCCACCAGCTTGTAGTCCTCGGCCTGTACCGGCTCGCGCAGCCGGACGCCGACGAGGTACTCGGTCGGAGTGTCGACCGGCCCTTCGGGCAAGAAGTCGGACATCACGCGGCTCGCAGAGCCAGACGGCTCAGAAGAATTTCGAGCGTCAACCGCGGCGAGACGTTGACCGTCAACGCCTCGCGCGCCTGGCGGCACAGGCTGAGCGCGTCGAGGATGTCGTCGAGCCGCCAGCTCTGCGCCTCTCGCGCGAGATCGCCGGCGCGATCCGCGTTCACGAGCAACGTCTCGGGCGATCCCGAGGACGCCAGCATCAGGTCACGGCACCAGAGCCAGCAGCCATCGACGAGCGCTTCAGCTTTCTCACGGTCGAGCCTGTCCGCGCGCCGGAATAGCGTCTCGACGCCCCCGGTGCGCACCTCGGCCAGGAGCTCGATCGCCTCCGCGTTCTGGGGCGCGGCAGCCGACGCGCCAGGCTCGAACCGAACGATCTGGCACCGCGACAGCACGGTCGCGGGCACCGCGCGCGCGCGGGCCAGGATCAAGACCATCACGGTTCGCGCCGGCGGCTCTTCGAGCGTCTTCAGGAAGGCCTCCGGGGATTCGCCCGTCATCCGGTCCGCCTCGTCGACAAGGAAGACCTTCCGAGCCGCCATCACGGGTTTGAGCGCAGCTTCACGCTGGAGGGCGCGGATCGCGCCGATGCGGATCGCCCGCGGGCCCCGAGGGTTCTTCTCGGGGGCCGTTGGCACGATGACGTGAACGTCGGGATGCTGTCCCGTCTGCGCCAGTCGGCACGCCCGGCACGCGCCACAGCCGTGATGCTCGCAGACGAGGGCCTGGGCCAGCGCTCGCGCCGTCGTCATCCTTCCGCTGCCGGCTTGACCGACGAACGCGTACGCGTGCGCCACGCGGTCGGCTTCGAGCGCCCGTTGAAGCAGCGCCACGGCGCGCGGCTGGCCCTCGATCGCCTCGAGCGCCGCGCGCTTCTCGGGCGCCACGCGCCTCTCAAGCGCCACGCAGGAATTCCTCCACGATCGTCTGCACGTCGGCGGCGACCTCGTCCGGCTTCCGTGCCGCGCGGATCAACCGTACGCGCTTTGGCTCCGCGCGTTTGATCTCGAGATATCCGCGGCGGACTCTCCGGTGGAACGGCATCGCCAGCTTCTCGAACTGATCCAGCCGGCGGCGGCCGATTCTGCGCAACCCTTCCGCCGGATCGAGGTCGAACAGCAGCGTGAGATCCGGCAAGGCGCCGCCCGTCACGCGAACGTTCATTTCACGGATGACGTCCGGATCGAGCCGGCGTCCGTACCCCTGGTACGCGACCGTGGCGTCCGTATAGCGATCGCAGAGCACGATGCGGCCGCGGCGAAGCCACGGAGCGATCTTCTCCACGACGTGCTGGCGGCGTGCCGCCATGAAGAGCAGCATCTCGGTGAATGGCTCGAGATGGAGATGCTCACGCTCGAACAGCCGTCGGATCGCGAGGCCGAGGCCGGTGCCGTCCGGCTCGCTCGTCTCCTCGACCGGGTGCCCCGTCCGCCGTAGCCAGCGCCCGAGGCGCTCGAGCTGAGTGGACTTGCCCGAACCCTCGACACCCTCGAACGTGATCAGCACTCCCCGCACGCGTGAAACCTCCGGATGCTGCAATAGGCCACTCTAGCACGGGGGAAAACGACGACCAACGCGCTCGGACTGGACTTCCGCGATTCCTCAGAGGCCGTGGAGCGGGAACACCAGGCGCCGGATGGCCTCGACCTGACGGTTGGCATAGTCGACGATGCGCTCTTGCGCCTCCGGATGGAGTCGCACCGGCTCGTCCCACAGCGACCGCGACTCGAATTCGTACCGGCGCAGATCTTCGTCGAACGACGCCGGGATCTCGGCCGGCAGGTCGAGATCGTTCATGATGGCCCACGCGACGGTCCAGGCGCGGGCCACGTTCCGGAGATCGTACCCGCCGCCACCAAGTGCCACGAGTCGAGGGGCCATCTCGGTGATCCGCCGCACGGCCTGGCCGAAGCCCTGGACGTCGAGTGCCAAATGCGTGAGCGGGTCAGTGCGGTGCGAGTCGACGCCGAGCTGCGCGACGATCACGTCGGGGCGAAACGCGCGGATCAGCGGCGGCACCACCGCTTCGAAGGCCGGCAGGTACACGCCGGAATCCGTGAAGGCCTCCAGCGGCAGGTTCACCGCGAACCCGAGCCCTTCGCCTTCGCCGACCTCCTCGACGAAGCCGGTCCCCGGAAAGAGCCGGTCGCCACGCTCGTGCGACGAGATCGTCAGCACGTTCGGGTCGCCGTAAAATGCGCACTGCACACCGTCGCCGTGATGGGCGTCGATGTCGACGTAGGCCACGCGCAGTCCGCGAGCGCGCAGCGCGAGGATGGCGAGGACCACGTCGTTGACGTAACAGAAGCCCGAGGCGCGATTCGCCACGGCGTGGTGCAGACCGCCGGCGAAGTGGAACGCGCGCTGAACCTCGCCGCTGCCGACGAGCTCCGCGGCGAGGATCGAGCCACCGGCCACCAGCCGCGCAACCTGCCAGAGTCCTGAAAAGATCGGATTGTCGCCGGGCCCGAGGCCGTAGAGCGCCGCGCTCGGAAGCTCCGTGCCGGCGTCCGCAGCCTTGAGGGCGTCGATGTAGGGCTTTGTATGATACGCGGCGATCGCTCGCTCGTCCGCCGGCGGCGGCGCGCGCAGGATCATCTGCGGGAGTCGCGTGAGACCGTACGCCTCCATGAGCCGCCATGTGAGCCCGAGCCGCTCCATGCGCAAGGGATGCTCGGGGCCATAGTCAAAGCGCGTATAGGCGTCGGTATAGAGGAGCGCGGTCTTCATCGAGTCTTTGCCGTGTCGCCACGACGCGTCCACCGCCCCGATTTGCCTCCGGTCTTTTCGATGAGCCCGACCGACGTGATCGTCACGCCCTTCTCGATCGCCTTGATCATGTCGTAGACGGTGAGAGCGGCCACGCTTGCCGCGGTCAGCGCTTCCATCTCCACGCCGGTCTTGTCGACGGTGCGGACCCGCGCTTCGACGGTGAGCTCGCCGCGCCGCTCGTTCGACGTGAACGTCACGTCCACGCCGGTGATGCGCAACGGGTGGCAGAGCGGAATCAGATCCGGCGTACGCTTGGCCGCGAGCACGCCCGCCGTGCGGGCGACGCCGAGCACGTCGCCCTTCGGCGCGTTGCCCTGTCGGATCGCGCGCAGCGTGGACGGGGCCATCCGCACGACGGCGCGCGCGACGGCTTCGCGGGTCGTTTCCGGCTTGGCGGAGACGTCGACCATGCGAGCCTCGCCGCGCGGCGAGAGGTGAGAGAGGCCGCGGAACGACCCGCCGGACGATGCAGCCCGGCGGGTGGTCAGGCCGTGACGCTCGTCGCGGCGTGCCGGATGAGCGCTTCCATCTGGTCTTTGGCCATCAGCTTCAGCTTCTTCAGCTCACTGATCCGCCACTGTTGGTCGGCCGAGAGCGGGGCTGTCCCCTTGAGCGCCTCGAGCTCCTCGTCGTGGCTGTGATGCTCGGAGCGGAGGCGGCGGAACTCCTCGTTCTCGGCCGCGAGTCGTTCGATGAGGGTCTCCCTGTCCATGCGTGCCCTCCTTATTGCGAGACATTCCGGGGCAGTGCAGAGCCGATCGTAAAACAAACAAGGCCAGCGTCCTCACGGTCGCTGGCTTGGCGCTCACTACACTCGATGCTGCCCCCCGTCCATCTCACTCCTGGTTGCGGGTGAGATTATTATAGTCCCCGCGCTTGGGAGTGTCAAGCAACGTCGCGTGCTGCGGCTTGTCGATAGTGCGCCTGCACCGGTTAGCTGAGGCGGCATGATCAGCCGCCCGTGCCGAGAACATGGACCGCGCTCGCCTTGAACACCGCGATCACCGGCACGCCCGGCGCCAGACCCAGATCCTCGACCGAGCGAGGCGTGACGGCGGCCACGAGCGGAAATCCCGTATCGACGACGACCCGCACGTGCGCGCTCGTCGACGTCAGCGTCACGATCGTCCCGGCCAGGTGATTGCGGGCACTCGACAGCGCGGAGCGCTCGGTGGGATGCATGAGCGTCACGTCCTCGGGACGGATACAAAGCCGAACGCGCTCTCCGGGCGTCGCCGCCGTCGACACTTCGACCTTGCGGCCGGCCACCTCGACCACGGTGACGCCAGCGTGGCGCTCGACGACGCGTCCCGTGGCGATCGTTTCCACGCCGACGAAGCGGGCGACCTCTTCGGAGGCCGGCGCGTTGAACACGCGTGCCGTCTCGTCGAGCTGGCAGATGCGACCGCCGAGGATGACCGCAACTCGGTCGGCCAGCGCCTGAGCTTCGCCACGATCGTGGGTGACCAGCACCGTCGTGACGCGATCGGCGCGCAGGATCGTGCCGACGTCGGCGATGAGCGTCACGCGCGTCGGCTGGTCGAGCGCGGCGAACGGCTCGTCGAGCAACAGCACCTCCGGCTGCAGCACGAGCGCGCGCGCGAGCGCGACGCGCTGCGCCTCGCCGCCCGAGAGCGTGCGGGCCGACCGGTCAGCGAGCTTTCCGATACCGAGCCTGTCCAGCCATCGGCGCGCGCGCCCCGCCCGCTCGGCGCGCGGCACACCCCGGAAGCGCAAGCCCAGCTCGACGTTCGCGGCGACGGCCATGTCCGCCAGCGCAGGTTGCTGGAAGACGAGCGCCATCCGTCGCCGTTCCGCGAGCGCATGAGCCGGATAGACGACGCGCCCGCGAAGGCGCACTTCGCCTTCCGCCGGGGTCTCGAGCAGTCCAAGGATACGGAGCAGCGTCGACTTGCCGGCGCCATTGGGGCCGATGACGCCGAGGACCTCGCCCTCGAGCACGTCGAGCGCGTCGACGGCCAGGATCTCGGCGGCGCCATGACGGACCCGGACGCCGCGCAGGGTGACCAGGGGTTGCGCTGCCGTCACGCCGGCAACACGTGGATGGACCCCCGGTGAATCGACAGCTCCCACACTCGGTCGCGGTCGATCTCGAGAATCTCGTAGACGAGCCGCGGCACCTCGACCTCGATATCGTAGTCGCCTTGTGCCGGCGAGCCGGGATCGTCGAGGCGAATCATCAGCGTCCACGTCGTGCCGAAATCGATCTCCCGTACGACGCGTCCGGACATCAAGTTCATGTGATGTCCGGGATCGGCCGGGCCGCGATCCTTCCGGATCAGCCGGACGTATTCCGGCCGGATGAAGAACGCCAGCGGCGTGTCGGGCGCGGGCAAGTACGACCGCGTCGGCGAGTTGACCGCCTCGAGCAAGAGCCCACGCCAGCGGAGCTGGATGCGATCCGGCGTCGCCTTCACGACCGTGCCGTGCAGGATGTTCCGGATGCCCATGATCCGGGCGACCGACTCGGACGCCGGCTGCCACAGGAGCTCGGCTTTGGGCGCCGCCTGGAGCACGCGTCCGGCTTCGTACACGATGATTTCGTCGGCAAGCTGATACGCCTCGGCGACGTCATGGGTCACGAGCACCGTGGCTTTCCCCCAGTCGCGAAGGGTCTGGCCCAGCTCTTCCCGGAGCTGGCGGCTGAGGGGCGCGTCGAGCGCTGAGAGCGGCTCGTCGAGGAGCAGAAGATCGGGATCGAGCGCCAGGGCGCGACCGAGCGCAACGCGCTGTTGCTGCCCACCGGAGAGCTCTCGCGGGCGCCGCGCCTCGAGCCCGCGAAGTCCAAGCCGCTCGATCACCAGGTCCGCCTGCATCGCTCGCTCACGGCGAGACCGATCCCGCAGCCCGAATTCGATGTTCTGCCGCACCGTCAAGTGCGGAAACAGCATGTATCCCTGAAACACGTACCCGAGGCGACGCGCGCGGCTCGGCACGTCGACGCCTGAGGCGCTGTCGAAGAGCACCCGGCCGTTCAGCACGATGCGCCCGCGATCGGGACGGATCAGTCCAGCCAGACACTGAAGCGTCAGCGTCTTCCCGGCTCCCGACGGCCCGACGAGCGCGACCATTCGCTCCCGCGTCTGGCACGCCACGTCGAGCGTGAAATCCGCCAGGCGCTTCGTGACGGCCAGAGAGAGCATCAGTAGCGAAGGCGGGCGAGACGGCTCAGCCCGGCGAGCAGCACGACGACCGCCGCCACAGCCAGCAGCGCGAGCACGTTCGCTTCGTGCATCTGATCCGCCTGCACGTGATCGTAGATCGCCAGCGGGAGCGTCTGCGTGCGGCCCGGAATCGATCCCGCGACCATCAGCGTGATGCCGAAATCACCGAAGGCCCGGCAGAACGCCAGCACGGTGCCGGCCAGCACCGAGCGCCACGCGAGCGGCAGGCTGACCGAGAAGAACACCGACCATTCGGACCGTCCGAGCGTGCGGGCCGCTTGCTCGAGTCGCTGGTCCACGCTCTCGAAGCCCGCCTGCGCCGCCTTGATGAGCAGCGGAACGGACCCGAGCGATCCGGCCAGGACGGCGGCGCGCCACGTGAACGCGAGCTCGATGCCGAGCGCCCCGAGCGCGCGCCCGATCGGTCCCTGGCTGCCAATGAGGACCAGCAGGTAGTACCCGAGCACCGTGGGAGGCAGCACGAGCGGCGAGACGACCAGCGCGCCGAGGACGTCCTTCGCAGGGAAGGTCCGCCGCGCCAGCGCCCAGGCGATCGGAATGCCGACGGCGATCGTGACCGCGGTGGCGACCAGCGAAACGCGGAGCGACAACCAGACCGGGAAGAAGTCCACGAGCTGGTCAGAACTCGCCGGGCAAGAGGAAGCCGTGGCGCTTCATGATCGGACGGCCGTCGGCGCCATTGACAAACTGGATGAAGGCGAGCCCAAGCTCCGGCCTCGAGCTGCGACGGACCACCGCCACCGCCTGGTTGAGCGGGCGATGGAGGCTCGCATCGACGGGCGTCCACGTAATCTCCGGCACGTTGGCCACCGACAGCGCGACGAGCCCGGCCTCTGCGGCACCGGTCTGGATGTACTGGAGCGCCTGGCGGATGTTCTCGCCGTACACGAGCTTGGGTCGCACGGCCTCCCACACGCCGGCACTCCTGAGCGTCTCCTCGGCCGCGCGGCCATACGGCGCGTGCTCGGGGTTGGCGATGGCAATGTGGCGCACGTTCGGATCGACGAGGTCACGAAGGTCGCGGAGCTTCGTCCCGAAGCTCCTGGCGGTGGCGAGCGCGAGCCGGCCTTGTGCGTAGGGCGTGCGTGTCTCGGGGATGAGCGCGCCACGCTGGACCAGCGTATCGACGAAGCTCTGGTTGGCGGCGAAGAACACGTCGGCGGGAGCCCCGTGCTCGATCTGCTTGGCAAGGTTACCGGTCGATCCGAAAACGAGCGTGACTTTGACGCCAAGCGCCTTCTCGAACTTCGGCACGATTTCCTTGAAGGCAAACGCGAGGTCGGAGGCGGCATAGACGGTCACGGTGGGCGGCTCGGCACCCAAAGACGTCGAGCCGATGACGCACAGCATGCCGAGCGCGAGAGCGATGGTGAGGAAGGGGCGCATACGCGCTCTCATTCTCGCGGTACCCACGAGCTTGGTCAACTCGCGCGGCGCTGCTGCAGCCAGGTCAACGCCCAGTTGACCAGGAACGTGATGAGGAGCAGCAGGAGCGACAGCGCGATCGCGACGTCGAAATTCCCCTTGCCGGTCTCGAGCACGGTGGCCGTCGTCAGCACGCGGGTCTGCCCACGGATGTTGCCGCCGACCATCATCGACGCGCCGACTTCCGAGATGACGCCGCCGAAGCCCGCCATGAGCGCAGCCAGCATCGGCAGGCGCGCCTCGGCGAGGAGCACCCACAGCAGCTGCACACGTGAGGCGCCGAGCCCGAGCATCTGGAGCCGGAATTCACGCGGAATCTGTTGAACGGCCGCGAGCGTCAGTCCGGTGACGATGGGCACCGCGATGACGAACTGGGCGATCACGATCGCCGTCGGGGTGTAGAGCAGCCCGAGGAACCCGAGCGGACCGTTGCGCCACAGCATGATCGACACGAAGAGCCCGACAACCACGGGTGGCAACCCCATGCCCGTGTTGATCAGGCTCACGAGCAGACTCCGCCCACGAAAGCGCGTCAACGCGAGCGTCGTTCCGAGCGGGATGCCGACCAGCAGGGACAGGCCGACGGCGGCGATCGAGACTTCGAGCGACAGCAACGTGATCCGGAGAACCTCGGGGTCACCGGTGACGAGCAGCCGGATCGCCTCGGCGATGCCGCTGAAAATCAGGTCCACGCTAGCCTCGACCGAGCCTCGTAGGCGGCCTCATCTTCGGCGACGGCTTCCTCATCTGACTGCGTCTCGTAGTGCTCCAGAACGCGGCGAACACGCCGTTCGTCCCAGCCAGCGGGATACTTCGGCTGCCTCATCGCCTCCTCCTGCGTCGACGCCGAAGCGCTGTCGGCGCCTTGGCTCCAAGTCGGTACGCTATGATCCCCTTCTCGTCCGGACGGTCCTCCATGGGCCGTCGCAGCACGTCTTCGACGTCCGGCTCCGCCACGCCTTGCCGATAAATGTGCGGTAGCTCCGTCTCAGGGTCAATGTCTGTTCCCACGCTCGCGGTCACCGGCCGGAGCGAGCAGCGCGAACCCCGGTCCGGACTGCGGGGTTCGGCCTCGGATTGCTGACGGTTGCTGGTTGGTGCTGAGGAACCAGTTGATCGGCGTGATAGACGATCCTGATCGACCGTGGAGTACGCGGTTGCCTCGTGATGAACCCACGACGCTCCAAAGTCTGAACCATTTGATTCACGGAAGGTGCAGAGACGAGGAAGTGTCGCTCGATATCCGATTCGGCTGGGGAAACACCGAACCGGAGGATGTACTTTGCGATGAACGCAAGGTACTCGCGTTGACGGCGGGTGGGCTGAGGGCCCTGGTTGAAACCTTCCCCTATCGCGTCGCCGGAGCGGCGAGTCAAGGCGGCGACGAGGCGGTGTTGAAGCAGCTCGACGGCGAGGATGGAGTGATCGGTGAAGTGAATGTCGAGTCGTCGAGCGCCAGGCCGCGTAACGTAAGACACCGACTTGCCGGAGACGTGTCGCGTGATGTCCTCGACGTCGACGCGCGACCTTCTCATGGTGGCCATCCTCTACGTCTCACGCGTGGGCTGAGGCCGAACGCCCAGCATCACCCGCGGGCGCAGCCCGTCGGGTGAATGCTGAAGTTAGGCTGCGCGAGCCATTCAAGGCCGGACTCGCTTGGACAAGGCCAGCAAGCGGGTCGCGGCCTGAATACCTGCCTCTACCGCAGCCTTGGATGTCAAGAATGGAGCGCACATATCGATTCGCGGGACCGTGATGCGAATGACTCCTGATCTGGTCGCCCGATCCACCCGCATATCCGATTCGAGGTATCGCCCGTATCGCTGCGTGATCTCCTCGAGTCGGTCGCCCATTTGGGCGAACTGGAGGTCGACATTGCCGTAGGGCAGTTTGTGGAGGAGCGACACGCCAGGGGCCAGGCCAAAGGGCCGGAAGAAGATGAACGACGATGTTGCGGGCCGATCTTTGGGTTCCGGCGTCCGTAGGTCCGGAGCGATCGTCGACGCGCGTTCCCAATACAGACGCCAGAATTCTGTCGCGATCTTGTCCGGGACCATCGTCCACCGACCATGTTCGAGCGCCTCACGCAGGAGGACAACCTTACAGAGTCCCCGAGCGCCAAGCCCCGGAGCCTGCTCAAACCAGGCGAGTATCGCTTCGTAGGTCACGCGGCTGTCGAACCCGAGGCAGTCCTCGCTGTCACCGAAGTACGCCGTTGGCGCGACGACAACGGTACGCGCGGCAGTGCATCTAGTCTGCTGCAAGTATGCGGCGGCGCGGTCGCGGTAGCGCGCGGCTTGGAGCGGTTGAAGAGGCGCATCGATCTTGTTCTCGATAAGGATCTTGATGGTTGCCGATCCAGAGCGCAGCTCAAGCTCCAAGTCGGATTCGCCGTTCACGGCGGTTACAGAGCGCGCTACAGTTGCCAAATCGCCGCGATCGGACAGCCCGGCCTCTTCGAGGAACCAGGAGAGGAACTCTGGTGACGCAACGAGCTCTTCCCAGAGAAGTAGGTCCACGTCCTGTTCGCGGATGCCTGAGGCTCGAATCTCTGTCATCACTCTCGTCTGACCGTCGTCAACCTAACTAGAATTCGGTCCCGCGACACGCAGACCGGTGTAGCGCGGCAGACGCTGCGGCAGTCTGCAGGTTATCCCGGATCACACGGGTTCCTGGTTTTGGTCTGCCGTCTTGCTCTTTCATGTACTTTCACCCCGCGACTGTACTGTACCGATCCTGGCGTTCGCTTGTGGGCCGCTGCGGCGTATCCGGTCGGCCCTATTACGTAGTACGTGAATGCCGAGCGCTCGAGAGTGCGACTCACGCCTCGGGCATCCCGTCGACGGGGCTCCGCACCCAGCCGGTCCCCGGTTCAAGACATGCGTGTAAATCATCATGCGCCGTCCTGGCTCGCCGAAACAGTAGCGTAGGCCATAGGTATTCAGCGTACAAGGCGAACTTCCGCGAGAGCTAGTCGCCCGCCGCCGGCTCCGCCTTGCCCGCGTCCGGGAAGAAGAGCGGTTGCCCGTACGACGGCACGCCGAACGTCCTGATCGCGCTCTGAGCCTCGGTGGACACCAGGAAGTCGGCGAACGCCTTGCCGCCCGCGGCGTTGATCTTCGGATGCTTCGCCACGTTGATCTCCAGCACGTGATAGACGTTCAGGAGCGGCGCGTCGCCCTCGAGCAGGATGGCGAGATCGACGCGCTTCTTGAACGCCAGGTACGTCGCGCGGTCGGTCAGCGTGTAGGCCTGGCGTTCCGAAGCGATCGTGAGCGTCGCTCCCATCCCCTGGCCCGATTCGACGTACCAGACACCGGCCGGCGTCACGCCGGCGGCCTTCCAGAGCGCGCGCTCCTTGGCGTGGGTGCCCGAGTTGTCTCCTCGTGACACGAAGGGGGCTTCTTTGGTCGCGATCGCCTTCATCGCGTCAACGGTGGTCTTCGCACGCCTCGCGCCGGCAGGATCGGCGCTCGGGCCGGCGATGACGAAGTCGTTGTGCATGACGAGCCGGCGATTGATGAGGTCGCCACGCTCGACGTACGTCGTCTCGATCTTCGGCGCGTGCACCAGCACGACGTCCGCCTCGCCGCGCGCGCCCATCGTCAGCGCCTGCCCCGTCCCCACCGCGATCGTCTTCACGGTGTAGCCGGTCTGCCGCTCGAACATCGGCACGAGCGTGTCGAGGAGTCCCGAGTCCTGCGTGCTCGTCGTCGTGGCGAGAATGACAGAGCGCGATCCGGAGGGCGCGGCGGCCACGAGCGCGAGCACGACGAGCCATGCGGCTACGACGCGTGCGCACCAGATTGCGTGCGACCGGCGTGAGCCAACAATCCTCACGAATCGACCGCCGCCGGCGTCGGATACCACGGAGCGATCTCGTCTTTCGAGATCCGGAAACCGAAAAGCGTGTCGGATAATCTGCCCTCATTTTTCTCCGCGGCTTTGCTGATGTCCTGTTCATTGACTGCGACCTGCTTGTCCCACAGTATGGGGAGATCAATCGCCCTCTTTCGGAGCTGATCGGCCCAGAGATAGAAGCGCCGGTCTACGCAACGCATGAATAGGCGAAACGCCGCCCAGGCATCGACTGGATCGCGAGACTGTAGAAAGCGCGTGAACCAGGCCCGCGCCCAACGATTCCGCCGGAGGCGCTCCTCCGCCCAGTTGGCGACATCGCCGAGAAAACCGATACGGTGCTCAAGGTGGTGCTGAAGTGATCCAAGCAAAGGGCCCTCATCGAGAAACCCGATGAGCGTTAGTGCACGCGCTGCCCTACGTACACCGGGAGCCTGGAGGTCGACTCGGACGATATTCTCAAGCCATTGAAAGGCTCCGACCTCTTGTGCCGCAAGAGCAAGCTGGAATAGGAGCTCATCGGTGTTCGCCTCCTCAACGATTTGACCCCGCACTTTCTCAAGATTAGGGCTTGATTGAATTTTAAAAGCTAACCACGTCACACTGTCTAGGTTGAAGGGCTTGTAGGTCAACAATAATGATGGTCGAACTTCGCGGAGATATTCCAAGACTTGGGCCGATCGATCGGGATCAAGAGCACCGAGCGCAATGCACATAGTTCGGCAAAACTCCGTGCTGTCCCAGGATGTGGGCTCCCGGTGTACTACCGGATCCATCCACTTATCGGTAAGCTCTGGTTTGCGGGCTAGAAGATCTCTGAGTCCCCACCCGCGTAATGGTCGGCCGAAACACTGACGGCCAGCCGCCCGAGCTTCCCTGATGAGGTTATGTACTCGCTCCTGGAACGCCCGGTGTTCTTCGGCGAACTTCTCCGGATCGAAGTGCCCGAAAAACTTATCGACATCTGCCTCCTCCGGTCCTCGACCGAAGATTCGGACAGTTCGGAAGGCAGCTTCGGCCAAGGAATCAATGCTGGCTAATTCAAGCTCCGGCCTGCTTGATCCCAATGGCTCGGGTCTTACAAAGCGCGCTGCAATTACGTCGGCTGAGTCGCTCGCACTTCGTTGCATCGTCTCCCAAACTGCATCCAGGTCTTCGGCGAATGCGTTGATCGCGCGATCGCTACCATCCCGCACAGCCAAATACCCAAGCAATTCAGGACAGACCCGCTTCCGCAGGGTCAGGTAATCGACTGGCTCTGCGCCAGCAATCAACGCAAGGCTTCCATAGAAGGATTCCCAGGTCGTGTCGCCATTGGTCGGGCTCCATGCGCTCGTAGCATGGACAGCCAGTGCGGGCATGTCGTCAGAGATTACGGCGAGTCGAAACGCTGAAGCCCGCACAAGAGGATCCTCATGGCTAAAGCACCGTACGACTGAATCCCTCGCACGTTCGCTGAAACTGAGCTTGCTGCGACTCAGCGACCACAGCAGGCGACGTAGTATGTGACTAGGGGTTTCAGCACCCGCCGCGGCCAAGCGGTTGTTGGCTAGTGCAACGTCAACGGGCGATATCACAGCCTCAAAGATTAGAAGATCAAGGGCGCTTTCCGGAGGGTCGAGGAGAAGATCAAGTTGATGTTCCGTTGTAGCGACGCTGAGCAGACCAGTAAGAAGGTACGCTTCCGTGATAGCTGCATTTCGCTCGGCATCCGGACTGCCTAACTTCGTGAATAGTGAACGGCGCCCTTGGTCAAGCGCCAACATCTCCGCCGGGCTGATTAGCATGAAAGGTTTAGGCACTAGCCAACCGAGCTGACGAAGCTCAATGCCAGTCCGCTGTCGCGCCGTCTGTAGCAGCCGCCGGTAGAACTCAGCGAGGGCGCGCGGCGCGAACCGGGCGAGCAAAGGCTCGAGTCGCTCTAACTCGTGATCTTCAATCGTAAGGCTTATTCCCCGGCAAAGACTGTGGGGATCAAGAATGGCCAACCGCATCGTAGCGGCATCCAACGTGGCGGGCGCTTGCGCGTTGGGGTCGAGTGGATCGATTTCAACCGGGCGGTCCAGCCAAAATCGTCTTTCCCGTGTCGGAAGAGTGGCAAGCCGCGCTGCCGAATTCTCGGTACCGCATGTACTTAAGAGGTACCTGGCCGCTTGAAGCGCAACCGGCGAATCGTCCTCAATAAGCGTCTCAACGTCCGCCAGAATTGCCGCTTCTGTTTCAAGGGGATCGTACTCATTCATGCGCAAGCACCACGCGACCTCGTCGGCCTCCTCTGGGTAACCAACGATCGCGCGAGAGAGAGCCCACGCCACGAAACCGCGTACGTGAGGTAAGCGCGGCTCCTGTGAGATGAGCAGAAGCGCCAATCGGGCGATCCCTGGCCCATTGGATGTCGGCACCTCCGAAACAAGCCTCTTCGGTAATCGGCACCCCGGCTGCTTCAGGTGGTCGAGCTTGTCATTGATAACTTGCCGCTGGCGTGAAGCCTCCTGTGAATCATCACTCAGGTGTTGCTCCGGGTGCCACAGCCCGAGCCACCGCAGGCACCGCTCTTGAGCCACTCGTTTAATCTGTGGTCGGTGGCGCCACCGCAGAATGGCCTCAGCCACCCGCTGTCGAGCTGCCCAATAGTCGTCCTCTCCGAACCAAAAGTCTTCGGCAAGATCAAAGTACATGTCTTGATCGAGAGGCAGATATGCCGCGAAATCGACCCAGTGATCATCATCGACATTTCGAAGACGAAGCCATGCACGAAACAGCATTCGGCGAGCCTCGGGTGGATAGCTCGACTCAAGGACCGCTGCGACGGCACAAGCACCGCGAAGTGAGGCACTTGTCTGATCAATGTCGAATGAACGCTCACCGGCAATCGAGCGCGTGGCGTCGCGGGCCGACCGGATCGGTGAGGGGCCGCTGACCACGAGGCCCTGTTGACCGATGACCGGCGAGCCGTTCCCACTCCTGGCCTGGGTGCCCTCGATAGGACGCGACGGGAACGGGTCCGCCGGCCCCCCACCGACCCGGCCGGCCCGCGGCAACTCGCTGTTCCCCGGCCTCGGTCGTTCATCGATGATCCGCGCGCATGATTCGTGAACGTCTGTACCAGTGTCGGCCGGTGACCCGGCGGGAGATGGGCAGCCGGGGTCCGGGGGAGCCATTCCCGTCACGCGAGGCGACGACACAGCCGTGACGATTGGGAAGTGCTCGGCGATGATCGGGGCGAAGGCGCCTGTGGTCAGAGGACCCCGGCTGCCCGTCTCCCGCCGGATCACCGGCCGGCGCGCGCGTCGTTCGTTCATGAATAATCCGGGCTAGGCTTCGAGCGACGCGCGCAGGAACCAGGCGTGCTTCTCGAACTCCGTGATGATGGTCGTCAGCAGGTCGACCGTGTCGGTGTCGCCATGCTGCTCGGCGATCCCGCGCGATTCCCGCAGGCCCTCCAGGTAGATCTCGAAGCGCTCGGCGAGCAGCCGCACGTGCTCGAGATCGCGCGTGGTCTCTTGCGGATACTCGGGCAGGCGCGAGGCCTTGGCCACGTGGCGCGCGGTCCCGTAGGCGAGGCCGCCGAGCGTGACGGCGCGTTCCGCGATCTCGTCGTTGCGGCCGGCGAGGCTGACCGCGAACGTCTCGAACAGCGGATGGAGCGACGGGAATTGCGGGCCCTTGATGTTCCAGTGGGCCACCTTGATCTGGCCGTGGAGATCGAGTCCCTCGGCAAGACGCGCGTTGAGCGTCTGCGCGATGGTACCGCGGGCGGTCTCAGGAAGTCGGCTCGGGCTCTTGTACATGATGTGGTCTCCTGTCTAGGCGGCCGTCGTCACGTCGGCGCTGTCGAGCGCCACGGCGGCGGCGTGAATGGTGGCGGCAATGCGCACGGCATCGTGGCCGTGGTCTTCGGTGAGACCGGCCTCGAGCGCGGCCCTCTCGTGAGCCTGCACGCAGACCGCGCAACCGTTGATGGCGCTGGCGGCGAGGGAAAACAGCTCGAGGTCGGTCCGGTTCGTGGCGGGCCGAGCCAGCCGGTTCATGCGCAGGCGCGCCGGCTTCTGCGCGTACACGGGCTTGGCCACCATGAGGCGGAAGCGGTAGTAGACGTTGTTCATTGCCCTTACGATGCCATCGGCGCTGTGATAGTTCTAACGACGCGAGCGAAGTGCTCACCGGCGATCTCCCGCGTCCGGTCAAGTACTTCAATCCCGACATCGAGACGTCGTACCGGACGCTCGAGACGGTCGCGCGCAAGAAGCTCCTGAGCATGGTCCCGGAGACCCTGAAGCCCGACTATGAAGCGCTGCTTCGAGATGATTCCAGGCCAGGCGACGGCCACGAGCTGATCAAGGCCGCGGACAAGCTCTGCGCGTACATGAAGTGCCTCGAAGAGCTGTCGGGGGGCAACCGTGAATTCGCCGAGGCCGAGAAGAGCCTGCGGCGAACCGTGGAAGAGATCGAGCTGCGGGAAGTCCGTTACTTCGTGAAGACGTTCGTGCCGAGCTTCAGGCTGACACTGGACGAGCTGAAATGAGGGCCGGAACGATGCGGCGCAGGGATTGCTTCGAACCAGCGATATCGTCGCGGCGGGAATGACGATGACGCCGCTCTTCAAGGCCGTCGATGCGCTTGGCGCTACTCCCGCAGAATTCAGCGTCGAGGAGGCCAGCCTGGCCGCGCTCCAGGCGGCGATGCAGGCGGGGCGCCTCACCGCCGAGTCGCTGGTCGACCTCTATCTGCGCCGGATCCAGGCGATCGACCGGAACGGTCCGACGCTGCGATCTGTCCAGGAGCTCAATCCTGACGCACCGGCCATCGCGAAGGCGCTCGACGAGGAGCGTAAAGCCAGGGGCGCGCGCGGCCCGCTCCACGGGATCCCCGTTTTGTTGAAGGACAACATCGGCACCGCCGACAAGATGGAGACGACAACGGCGACCCGCTCCGGGGCAGCAGCGCGAAGAGCGCGGCGCTGGCCGGCTACCCGCTGGTGAGCGTGCCGGCGGGCCATGCGATGGGCCTGCCGGTGGGCATCACGTTCATGGGCCGCGCGTGGAGCGAGCCGACGCTGATCAAGCTGGCCTACGCGTTCGAGCAGGCGACGAAAGCGCGTCGGCCGCCGCAGTACGTCGCGACGACTCCGTAGCCTGGCCGGGGCCAACGCGTAGAATGCCCTGCAAACCGGTTGGGATGGGGGTGAAAGGAGCCCACGATGTCGGTGCACGCGATCCCGAAGAAGGCTGAGAGCCGGCGCCCGGAGGGGATGAGCCCCGAGGAATGGCAGACGCGGGTCGACCTCGCGGCCGCCTATCGTCTCGCGGCCATGTACGGATGGACCGACCTCAACAACACGCACTTCTCGGCGCGCATTCCAGGCACCGAGCAGTTCTTGCTGAACCCGTTCGGCATGCTGTTCGACGAGATCACCGCGTCCTCGCTGATCAAGCTCGATCGGAACGGCAACGTCCTGGGCGACTCGGACTATCCGGCGAATCCCGCGGGGTTCGTCATTCACGGTGCGATCCACCTGTCGTCGCCGGATCTGAACTGGGTACTGCACACGCACAGCCGCTTCGGGACCGCGGTGGCGACGCAGCGGCATGGCCTGCTGCCGGTCAGCCAGAAAGCGCTGACGCTGATGGGCTGGCTCGCGTATCACGACTTCGAGGGCACGGCCACGGGCGTCGGCGAGCGGCCGCGGATCGTGCGCGACCTCGGTGACAGACGCATCCTGATTCTCCGCAATCACGGTCTGATGAGCGTCGGCAAGACGATCGGCGAGGCGTTCGTGTGGATGTACCGGATCGAGACCGCATGCCGCATCCAGATCGACGCGCTCTCGGGCGGGAGCGATCTGCACCCGATCTCGGAGGCGACCCAGCAGAAAACGATTCAGCAGGGGCTGAAGATGTACGGCCCGGGCGGGTTCATCGAGGCGGGCAAGGAATGGCCGGCGCTGGTCCGCCAGCTCGAGCGGGTGGATGGCCGCGGGTACCGCGAGTAACCGGGCCGCTGACGGTTGACCCGGCCGAGATGAAACGCTAGCCTCCCAGGGAATCCTCGAGGAGGAACACACGTGATGCGATTCGTCCGGCGAAGATGGGGCGTGCTGCTGGCGATGGTGGCGGCAGTCGCGATGCTCGCGTCCGCGGCGCACGTGGCGCCCGCGCGCGCCGCCGAGACCTTGAACGCGTACTCGATCTGGCCGGAGAACTGGGCGCGGCCGATGCTCCAGGAGTTCGAGAAGGCCAGCGGGATCAAGGTGAACTTCGTCCGCTTCTCCTCCGGCGAGGCGCTGGCCCGCGTGATCGCCGAGAAGAACAACCCGCGCGTCGACGTGCTCTTCGGCGGCCCGGTGGAGACGTTCGCGGCCGGCATCAAGGAAGGCGTCTTCGAGCCGTACAAGCCGCCGGCCTTCGCGGCGCTGCCCGCGCGCTTCAAGAGCGCGGAAGGCTACTGGGTGGCCATCGCGGACGACCCGCTCGTCTTCATGAGCAACACGAAGTTCCTGCAGGAGAACAAGCTCCAGCCGCCGGCGTCGTGGGACGATCTGCTCAATCCCGCCTACAAGAACATGCTCCAGATGGCGGACGCGCGCACGTCGGGCACCGCGGTGACGCGGATCTTTTCCATCCTCGAGGTCAACGGCCGCGACGAGACGAAGGCCTTCGAGTACATGAAGAAGAAGCGCCGCAACGTCCAGCTCTACACGAAGAGCGGCGGCGGCGGCACGCTGCCGGTCGGGCTGGGCCAGGCCGGCGCCGGCATCTTCTTCATCGTCGACGCGCTCGACACTAAGGCCAAGGGCTACGACGTCACGATCAGCTTCCCGAGGGAGGGCATCGGCACGTCCGCCGAAGCGATCGCGCTGCTCAAGGGCGCGAAGAGCCCGGAGCTCGGCAAGAAGCTGATCGACTGGGCCGCGTCGCCCGCCATGCAGCGGCTCTACGCGCCGCACAAGATCAACTTCGTGCCTGCCCACCCGGACGTGAAGGTCGAGCCGGGCCTGGCCGAGGTGCTGAAGGGCGCCAGGATCTTTCCGATCGACGACGCCTACGCTGGCGCCAATCGCAAGCGCATCGTCGAGCGCTGGGTGAACGAGGTCCTCAATCTCAAGGAGTGACCTGGCGCGCCGGCTCCGAAAGGATCCGCCGCTCCTCGTCACCGTCGTCCTCCTCTGGGCGTTGCTCGCCGTATTCGTCCTCTTCCCGCTCGCGGCGCTCCTCGCCCGCGTGTTCGTCGACGGCGGGCGGTTCACGCTGGGGACGCTCGTCGCGATTCTGCGCGACCCGAACCACCTGCGTGCGTTCGGCAACAGCCTCCTCCTGGCCACGCTGGTCGGGATCGCCGGCACCGCGCTCGGCTTTCTCTTCGCGTTCACCGCGGCGCGCGCGAATCTCCCGCGCGGGTGGGTCGGCGTCCTCGACGTCGTCACGCTGCTGCCGCTGATCTCCCCACCGTTCACGACCGCGATCGCGATGATCTTCTCGTTCGGGCCGCGCGGCCTGGTGACCTATGGGCTTCTCGGCATCAAGGGCTTCACGGTCTACGGCTTGTCGAGCACGCTCTTCTCGGAGACGCTGACCTACTTTCCGATCGCTTACCTCACGCTCAAGCCGATCCTGGCCGCGATCGATCCCAACGTGGAAGACATGGCCTTCAGCCTGGGCAGCTCGCGCCGGCGCGTCTTCGGGACGGTCACGCTGCCGCTGGCCGTGCCGGGCGTCGCCAACGCATTTCTCCTTCTCTTCGCCGCATCGCTGGCCGACTTTGCCACGCCGCTCATCCTGGGCGGCAACGCGTTTCCCGTCCTGCCGACCCAGGCGTATTTGCAGATCACCGGCCTCTTCGACCTCAAGGGCGGGGCGGTGCTGTCGTTCGTGCTGCTGCTGCCGGCGTTCATCGTGTATCTCCTGCAGCGCTACTGGGTCAGCCGGCGCTACTACGTCACGATCAGCGGGAAGAGCGGGGCCCGGACGACGATCAAGAGCGTGACGTCGTGGGTGCGCGCGCTCCTCCTCGCCGCGTGCCTGCTCGTCGCCGCGGTCATCGGCTACTTCTACGCGCTGCTCGGCTACGCGTCGATCGTCGTCGCGCTCGGCGCGAACCACGCCTTCACGTGGCGCCACTACCACGTGATCTTCACCGACGGCGTGCGGGCCATCGCCGACACGCTCATCATCGCGGGCGTGAGCATGCCGCTCGGCGGCCTGTACGGCGTCCTGCTCGGCTACCTCGTCGCGCGGAAGACGTTTCCGGGGCGCCACACGATGGAGATCGTCTCCATGCTGAACTACGCGCTGCCCGGGACGATCGTGGGGATTGCCTACCTGATCGCGTTCAACGATCCGCCGCTGGTGTTGACCGGCACTGCGATCATCATCGTGGCGTGCTACGTCTTCCGCTACAGCCCGACGGGGATCCGGACGACAGTGGCGCTGCTCCAGCAGATCGATCCGAGCCTCGAGGAGGCTTCACAGTCGCTGGGGGCCGGGAGCGGCACGACGTTTCGCCGGGTCACGCTGCCCTTGATCGTCCCCGCGTTCTTCGCGGGCCTCGGCGTCGTCTTCATCCGCTCGATGACGGCGATCAGCGCGACGATCTTCCTGATCTCGATCAACTGGACGCTCATCACCGTCCGCATCCTCGAGAACATGACCGAGCTGTCGCTTGGTCCGGCGGCGGCATTCTCGGTCCTGGTCGTCGCCATCGTGTTCGTGGTGATGATCGTCCTGAGCTGGCTCCTTCGACGATTGAGAGCGCCGGGCGACGTTGCGGTGACGAGCCTCGTGGGAGGGTGATGAGCGCCGTCGGCATCCGGCTGGACCGCTTGACGAAACATTTTGCGCACCGCGTGCACGGCGAGGTCTACGCCGCGCGGGACGTGAGTCTGACGGTCGAGCCCGGCGAATTCGTGACGCTGCTCGGTCCCTCCGGCTGCGGCAAGACGACGACGCTCCGGATGATCGCGGGCTTCGAGCAGCCCGACGCCGGACGGGTCTACATCGGCGACCAGGACGTCACGCCGCTCATGGCCAATCTCCGGCACCTTGGCTTCGTGTTTCAGAACTACGCGCTCTTCCCCCATCTGACGATCTTCGAGAACGTCGCGTACGGCCTTCGCGTGCAGCGCCGACCCGAGGCCGAGATCGCGCGCGCGGTGGATGAGGTCGTCGGCATGGTCGGGCTCCGGGGCCATGAACGGCAGTTCCCGCAGCAGCTCTCCGGTGGCGAGCAGCAGCGCGTGGCGCTGGCCCGGGCCATCGTCATCCGACCGCGCGTGCTGCTCTTCGACGAGCCGCTCTCGAACCTGGACGCCAAGCTCCGGGTGCACATGCGCGAGGAGATCCGCGCGCTCCAGAAGGCGCTGTCGATCACCACGGTGTACGTCACGCACGATCAGGAAGAGGCCATGGCCATCTCCGACCGCATCGCGCTGATGAACGGCGGGACCATCGTGCAGGAGGGCACGGCCGAGGACCTCTATCGCCGGCCGGCCTCCGAGTTCGTCGCGCAGTTCATCGGCCGGGTGAATCTCCTGTCGGCGCGCGTCGTGGCCGTTGGCGACGGTGGTGTCGATGTCGAGGTGATGGGGCATCGGGTGCGAGTGGCGGACGGTGACGTCGCCGACGGCGGCCTCGCTGCGGTCGCGGGAGAGCTCGTGCGTCTCGTGGTTCGTCCCGAAGCGATAGCGCTCGGGCCGGCGGGAAGGTCGGGTCCGATCGGGATCGTGCTCGCTCGCACGTTCCTCGGCGAAAAAGTCGAGTATCAAATTCGCCTCGGGACGGACGTGCTCCAGGTCACGGGATACAACCCGACACCGGGCTCGGTGTTCGCGCCGGGACAGTCAGTCGGCGTCACGCTTCCGACCGACGGCCTCCGGCTGCTCCGCTGATGCTTCTATCGCGCAAGACGACGGTCCGTCTTGCCGCTCTCGTTCTTGCCGCGACGACGTTCGGGCGCGCCGGTGCGCTCGCGCCCGCCGCCGCACAAGCGGTCGAGCTCCACGGCGAGAGCGACGTGTTCGTGACCGCGGGGCTCGCCATCGTGTGGGGCGTTCTTCGCGCGCCGGCGGGGGAGGAGGCTCAGGTCGTCATCCGCATCACGGGCGCGCGCGGCTCGTACGCCCATGTGCGAGTCGATGCGGTTGACCCGTTCACGCGCGCGCGCCAGCCCGTCGGCCCCGCGGCGCCCGTGACGGAGATCGTCGACGTGCGGAGTCCGCGATCCACGTTCGGTGACTTTCCGCGGCGCGAGATCCACCTGTATCGCACCACCGAGGACTGGCGCGCCGACGCGCCGGCGGTGACGATCTACTACCTCGGTGTGCCGGACACCACGCCGGAGTTCACGTCGGAGTCGGCGCTGCTGAGGTACCTGGCCTCGGCGGTGACGAAGGCGCGTGGCGGTCCATAAACGCCTCCCATCATGCAGCCGACGCCGGGCGCCTTCTGGCGATGATTCGCGAAAGGTCCGTGTTCGACAGGCCCAGCACCAGGAGCGACCTGATCAGCCGGTCAAGCGAGACCGACGACTCGCCAGCCTCCATCTTGGCCACTCGCGACTGGCTGGATCTGAGGAGCTTGGCAAGGTCTCCCTGGGTCAGGCGCCGTCGCTGTCGGACCTCACGCAGGCTCGTCGCGAGCCGGAGCTTCAACTCGATGTATGCGGCTTCCTCGCCGGACAACCCGAGGAATTCCGGCACGCTCCCAAACTTCCAGCCCCGCGCTTCGAGGCGTTTCCGTTTTCGTTCATCCACGATCGTAGTCCCTCAATCGGCGCTTACACGTCTCGATGATGCCTGTGGGCGTTGCCCGGGTCTTCTTGCTGAACACCGCCGCGATCACGATGCAGTCCGCGTCGGCCCGGCAGATTATTCGCCAGATCACGTTGGCATCCTGGACCCGCAATTCAGTGCAGCGCGGACCAATGGCCGGCGTCGGTCGAGCGTGTGGCATGCCGAGCGTTTCCCCCTTCTGAAGCCGGCGAAGCAGATATCCTGCTTCCAGCCGCGCAGCCCGCGAGAAGGGCGGCGTCCTGATTTCGCCGTGAAGCCAGACGAGGGGTTTGTCACCAGGCTCATCCGGAGCATACTATGTCAGATCCGACATACGGACAAGTTCCACCACGTCGTTCTTCGTGAGATGCCGCCGGTGTTCGACACGCCCGATTACACGACGACGGTGAGCATGAGGGAAATGTCCATTCTTCGATACGCCGTGTCTGTGCTGGATTTAGTCAGGAAGCCATGCAAGTCGTAGGCGAACGCCTCGTCCTGTCGCCCTCCGATCTGAACGACCACGTCGAGTGCGCGCATCTGACGACGCTCGCGCTCGAAGTTGCGCGCGGCGAGCGGAAACGGCCACACGTCCCCGACGAGTACGGCGACGTGCTGCGACGGAAAGGCGAGGAGCACGAGGCGGCATACCTCGCCGAGCTTCGAAGCGCCGGCCGGCAGGTGCTCGACGTCCGCGCGCCCGATCCATGGGACTTCGACACCGCCGCGCGCACGACGGCCGAGGCCATGCGCGCCGGCGTCGACGTCATTTACCAGGCGACGTTTGTCGAGGGCGGCTGGCGCGGTCGCGCGGACTTCCTCGAGCGTGTCGAGCGAGCGACCTCCCTCGGCGCCTGGGGCTACGAGCCCGTGGACGCCAAGCTTGCGCGCGCCGAGAAACCAACGTACGTCCTGCAGCTCTGCTTCTACAGCGACGGGATCGCGACCATCCAGGGCGTGCCGCCGGAGCGGATGCACGTGCTGCTCGGGATCGGAGAGCGCCGCTCACTGCGCCACGATGACTTTGCCGCGTACCACCGCAAAGTCCGACAGAGCTTCGAGGCTGCCATTGGGCAGCGCCGCACGACGGAGCCATACCCGGTCGAGCACTGCGCGCTGTGCGAGTTTCGGGGCGTTTGCGACGACTGGTGGAGCACGCAGGATCATCTGAGCCTCGTCGCCAACATCCGTCGCGATCAGACGCTGCGGCTCACGGACGCCGGTCTCTCTACGCTCACGCTTCTCGCTGGCGCGGCGCCCGGCACGGTCGTCGACCACGTCGCCACGCATACGTTCGAGACGCTGCGCGAGCAGGCGCAGCTCCAGCGCATCCGGCGCACGACGAGCCGCCTCGAATGGCGTCCGATTCCGGCGGAGCTGGGCTGCGGCTTCGAGCTCTTGCCGCGGCCGTCGGCGGGCGACGTGCTCTTCGACATCGAGGGCGATCCGTTCTGGGAGCCGGTGCGGGGACTGCACTTCCTGTTCGGGCTGCTCACGCGAGAGGGCGGTGGAACCGGCGAATGGACGTACCAGGCGTTCTGGTCGCACGACCGCGCGGAGGAACGCCGCGCGTTCGAGGCGCTGATCGGTTTCCTGCACGAACGTCTCGCGGGCCACCCGGACATGCACGTCTACCACTACGGCGCGTACGAGCCGACCGCGATCAAGCAGCTCATGAGCGTTTACGCCACGCGCGAGGACGCGGTGGACGAGCTGCTGCGCCGTGAGATCTTCGTTAATCTCCACACGGTGGTGCGCCAGGCGCTCCGGGCCGGCGTGCCGTCGTATTCGCTCAAGGAGGTCGAGGCGCTCGCCGGCTTCAAACGTCAGGCGGACGTCGCGAGCGGCACGCACGCCGTGCTCGAGTACGAGCGGTGGATGGCGACGCGCGAGGCGCCGAGGCTCGAGGCGATCCGCGCCTACAACGAAGAGGACTGTCGCGCCACGCTCGCGCTGCGCGACTGGCTGCTGCGCCAGCGTCCGGAGACGACGCCGTGGCCCGAGCTGGGCTCGCCGATCGAGATGGACGAGGACGGGCGCGCGACCAGCGCCGAGCGTGAGGCGCTGCGCCAGGCGCTCGTCGACGGTGCCGGGCCCGGCTCGGCAAGGTGGCTCGCCGGCGAGCTGCTCGAATACCACCGGCGCGAGGCGCGGCCAGCGTGGTGGTGGTTCTTCGCGCGCCGCGATCAGATGTCGGCCGACGAGCTGGTCGACGACTCGGAGGCGATCGGGCGGCTCGAACCGGATGGCTCGCGGCCACGCGCGGTGAAGCACTCCCACGAGCATCGGCTGCGCTTTCCGGAGCAGCAGCACAAGCTCGGGCCAGGGGATCAGCCGGTCGATCCCGTCACGAAGGCGCCGGCCGGGATGATCGTCGAGGTGGATGACGCCGCAGGCGTCGTCGTCTTGCGTCGCGGCCCGAAGCTTGCCGGCGTTGCGCTTCCGAAGGCGCTGATTCCCGGTGGACCGCTGCCGACGTACGCACAGCGCGCGGCGCTTCGCCGTCTCGCCGGGTCGATGCGTGACGACGACGGTCGCTACGGCGCGCTGAAGGACGTGCTCGCGCGAGCGCGACCGCGGTGCGCGGACGGCCACGCGCGCGCGACAGTCCAGACGATCGAGATCGGCGAGCAGCGCGATCTCGTCGCATCGCTCGACGCCAGCTATCTCTTCGTCCAGGGCCCGCCCGGCACCGGCAAGACGTGGACGGGCGCGCGGATCGTCGTCGATCTCATGCGGCGCGGCCGGCGCGTCGGCGTCGCGGCGACGAGCCACAAGGCCATCCACAACCTGCTCGACGAGATCGAGAACGCCGCGAAGCAGGAGGGCTTCAAGTTCCGCGGTCTCAAGAAGTCGAGCGGGACGACCGGCGAGACGGTGTACGCCGGCACCTTCATCAGGAGCACCGAGGACCGCGACGCGTTCACGGGCGCGCGGCGCGACGTCTTGCTTTTCGCGGGCACGGCGTGGCTCTTCGCGCATGAGGCGCTCGACGGCGGCGGGCCGGGCGGCCCGCTCGTGGACACGCTGGTGATCGACGAGGCCGGGCAGGTGGCGCTGGCGGACGCGCTCGCGATGGGGACCGCGGCGCGGAACCTGGTCCTGCTGGGCGATCCGTTGCAGCTCGCCCAGGTCTCGCAGGGGACGCATCCGCCGGGCACCGAGCTGTCCGTGCTCGAGCATCTCCTCGGCGATCAGCCGACCGTCCCGCCGGACATGGGCGTGTTCCTCGAGCGCACGCGGCGGATGCATCCCGACGTGTGCCGCTTCGTGTCGGAGGTCGTGTACGGCGGGCGGCTCGCGTGGACGCCTGAGGTCGCGCGCCAGGCCACCGCGTTCGGGACGGGGCTGCGCTGGGTGCCGGTCGATCACGTGGGCAACGTGTCGGCGTCGCCCGAGGAAGCCGCGCGCGTCGCATCGTTGATTCGCGAGATGGTCGGCGCGTCGTGGACTGATCAGGACGGCGTTGCTGGCACGTTGCGACCGGACAACTTCATGGTCGTCGCGCCGTACAACGCGCAAGTGCGTCGGCTGCGCGCGGCGCTAACGGCGGCGGGGCTCGACGGCGTGCCGGTCGGCACGGTCGACAAGTTCCAGGGCCGCGAGGCGCCGGTGGTTTTCTACTCGATGGCGACGTCGAGCGCCGAGACGGTGCCGCGCAGCCTCGATTTCCTGTTCTCGCGCAACCGGCTGAACGTGGCGGTGTCGCGCGCCCAGTGCCTGGCGCACGTGGTGGCGAGCCCGCGGCTGCTGGAGTCGCGCGCGCGGACGATCGAGCAGATGCGGCTGATCAACGCGCTCTGCCGGTTCGTGGAGATGGCGGAGGAGCAGGCTCGCTGGCGCAGCTGATCAGTCGCGTCGCGTCGTCAGTGGCGTCGTTGTTGCCATTCCGCTGGATCTCGGCCCACGTGGAGCACTGCCAGGACGATGATGACTTCGCCTTCGACAGCGAAGTACACGGCATACGGGAAGCGTCGTACCAGCGCGCGGCGGATCCCCGATCTGAGATGCTCGTACCTGAGAGGCCCGGCAGCGACGCGGTCGTAGGTGGCCCTCAGCTCCTCGACGAACTCGCGACCCAGCCCCGCCAGCTCGTTCTCGTACCAATTGAAGGTGGCCGCGACATCGAGATCAGCTAACGAATCGGCAACCAGCCGATACTCGGTCACTCGTTCGTAAGGCGGTCGAGAAAATCATGAGCAGGCCGAGCTCGACTCGGATTCCGGCGGTATTCGGCGAGCCGCTCTTCGGCAAGCGCGATGTGTGTTTCCGGAACCGGCAGTTCGCCCGGCCGGTCGGCAATGCGGTCCCAGAGGGCCTGCAGATAACGGATCTGTTCTGCCTTCGGCAAATCGCTGAAGCCCGCGGGTTCCGGGAGCTGTCTGGCAGTCGGCATGCGCCTAGCGTAGCACTCCGGCGGCACGCCGTAAGTGTCCACTGTTGGATACGGTGCACCGGGCAGGCTCAAGCGCGCGGAAAGGTCACGCGCCCGACGGCCGCAGCGGCGGCTGATCAACGCGCTGCTGCCGGTTCGTGAAAATGGCGGCGAGGCAGGACGCTTGACACGAGATTGCTACTGCAACCGGAGGATAGGTGGTGGCAAAGCCACTCCGGCTCCTTCGAGAAAAGATGTCGCCAGCCGCACAGGCCCGCGCGGCCGAGAAGGCGGATCAGATGATCGGGGACATGGCGTTGGATGAGCTCAGAGCAGCGTCGCGCAGCCGAGATTCGACCACGCGTCCTCCTCGCGGTCGGGTTGTCCGAGGTAAAGCGAGCGGCGAGGCTCCCGGTGCCAGCTTTCAAGCGGCGATGTGGAGCTGCTCGCGCAGCGAATTCAGCGACGAGAACGGAACGACGCCATCATGTTGAAGCCGCCCAACGATGATGCCTGGCGCGATGCCTACTTGACGGGCGAATGACCGAATGCGGGCGGGCGTCGGCGTCGATTCGCGAAAGCGCTCGTAATCTGCGCGCGGGATGAGTTGCTAGCCGGCAAAGCTGTCTGCTTCACGCTCATGGCCATCACCTCGACGCTGTTCCCATTCAACGAACGTTGCCTTGCGACTGTGAAGCAGCAAGTGGCCGAGTTCGTGGAAGACACTGAACCAGAAGATGTCGCTCCAGCGGGCTCGGGCGGTGGCGATCAGTAATGCCTTGTCCGGGGCGAGCCATTTCGTCGCGCCATGAGCGTGAGTCTTTGGCAGATGCGGCAACATGACGAATGCAACGCCACACCGAGAGAGCGTGCGCGTGAGCTGCGGTTGAACCTGCCGCACGGGTAGTGTCGTCATCTTGTGCAGTTCGGGAAGTGATGCTCGGAGCGCTTTCGCCTCGAATGGTTGGGTCTCGACCTTTGCCGCCTCGACATTTCCCTTTCGTAACCACGAAGCCAGAGCTTCAGCGTCGGCTCGATGGCTCTTCGAGAGGCGATAGGCAACGGCCTCGACATGGACGACAGTTTCGAGGCTACTGACACCGAAGAAGTCGAGAAGATGTGACACCTTCTCGACTGCCCGGCGTGCCTTGGGTACCCAACCCAGGCGAGCGATCGCCGCATAGGGGAAGCGGGCGAGGAGCGGCACTTGCTGCTTCAGACGTTTCTCGTCGTCTTGCCGCGCTTTCGTATGTCGATACTCGGCTTCCAGTCCCAGCCAGATATGAGCCGGGACTCCGAGCGCACGCTCGAGCTGAATGGCTGTCTCGGCGGTGATCTCCTTGCGGGCGTGCACGATCTCGTTGATCGCTGGTGCCGGCCGTCGCATACGGCGAGCAAGCTCAGCCTGCGAGATGCCCTTTGCCGCCAGGGTTTCGGCAACGAGCCGGCCGGGCGGGACGGCCAGATCGGACCAGAGACTCTTGTCAGTCGCCATAGTGCTCTACGCTCACCTCCTCGATGCGAACCACGGTCATTGTCCTATCCGTAAACGTGACGATCAGCCGCGCCCGCCGTGCCAGCGATATGGCGTACTGTCCCGCACGGTCGGCCTTCAGCGGATGGAACCGCAGGATACGACCGTCAGGCGGCCTCGAGTCCTGCCCCGGCGGATTGCCGTCCTCGCGGTCCTCCACGAGACCCTGATGGCCGCCGCGCGCCTAACGCGCCCGGCGACGTTCCTTCCGCCGCTCGATCGCCTCGCCCCACCGCGCGAGGAACGTCGTGATGAAGCCGTGCTCCTTGGCGGGATCCACGGCCAGCGGCGCGAGCGCCATCGCCACCGCAAGTGCGACGTGGTAGCCCTCGGACCGGGACGCGATCGCGCGGCGATAGGCGGGATGCGACTCGTTGATCCACACGGTGGATTCGATGAGCTGCGCGAGCTCCGGATCGTCAGGCCGCGCCTCGAACTGGATGCCGAGACCATAGCGTGTCGGACGTCGCCGCCGCTGCTCCGCCGCGACATGGCCGGTGCCCGGTGGTTGCTCATTCGCCGTCGTCGCGGGTTCGTGGTCTTGCTCGCCACGCGGCGGAAGCTCGGTCATGGAATCTTCGTCAGCGCGCACCGGCGGCGCAACGAAGGGCGCGGGGCGTTCAGCCAACGTCGGTGGCGACGGCTCGGACGCTGGCGCGCGCGCCGCTGCGGCGAGCCGGCGCTGACCGCCGGCGCGCTGCTCCACCAGCGTCGCAAGCAGGGGAAAGTCATCCGCAAGATCCGCAAGAACCGATTCGAGATCGCGCTCGAGCGGACGCGCGGCACGCCGCCGAGCGCGCTCCTCGGACGCCGGGGCGTCGCCCCACGCCGCGAGCTGGTGCGCGACCGCTTCCTGGATCGCCTTCCGATAGGCGAGGTACGTCGCACCGCGGCTGCCGGCGCGGATGAAATCAGCCTTGTTCAGCGTCAGACACTCGGCGAGGGCCGGCACCTCGATGATGCCGCCGATGTGCTCCGGTGCGGACGGCGCGATGGCAAGCCAATCCCAGCCGCGCTTGATCACTTTCCCGAAGGTGCTGATCGCGAGCCCTCGTCGGTCATCCGGGAGCGGCGCCGACTCGCGCACGAGATATCCGGCGCCCACCGGCTTTCGCTTGCGCCCGATGCGGATCGCGATCGGCGCGGTGTCGGCGGCGCGCCAGCCGACCTGGTCCAGCATCTGACCGTTGAGGACGACGCGCATGCCGCGCGGGTAGTGCCCCCGCAACATCTCCTCGAGCGCCGGATCGAAGAGCGGCGCGAACTGACGACGCAGCGCGACCTCGATGAATCCCGGATCGAGCAGCGGCGAGAGCGCGTTCGACGGAGTGAGCCGCACGGCCGTGCCACGCTCGGCGACGAGACCCGGCGGCGGGATCCACCGCCACGGCGCCTTCTGGCGCGACGCCAGCCGCCACGTCGACGCGACGTGATGCTTGCCGCGCCGGGTCTCCGTCACCACCTCGGCGCAGACGAGCAGCGCGACCTTGATGCCGACGCCCGCGAACCCGATCCCCGCGCCGCGGGTTTTCGTGCTCGACGCGATGTCGTGATAGCGCGCCAGCTCACGCCGCTTCATGCCGTGGCCGTCGTCGGCGATCGTCAGCGCGGGCGCCACGGGATCGGTGGCGAGCGTGATCGTCGCGGCGCCAGAATCGAGCGCGTTCGCGACGATCTCCGTCAGGATCGTTTCCTCGGTCGAGCCGGGGTACGCATCGCGGAGGTCTTCGAGGAGGTGCAGGAGGTCGACGCGCGTCTCACCCATCGGCGTTGGGGCGAGTATAGGGGGTAGTGTTCGCCCGCGAAAGAATGACGATCATGGAATCGGGCGCTCCGCCCCGTATCATGAGGATGAGATCCGAGCGGCGTTGAGGAAACACTTTGGGCTTGAGGTCACGAACACCTCGCCTCACGGCTTTTGGCTTCTGATCGACGCTGTCGATTCATTGGATCACCCTGAGCGATACCCGCTCGTCAGTCGCGTGGGGCCGAACAAGCGCGCACGGCCGGTGCCGGCCGCGGTCAGAGAGAAACCGGCAAGGTATCGCTCGCGCACATCCTCGGCGCCGAAGAAGTAGTCTCGCTCGCCTGGGTCGAGGAGCGCCTGCGATCTGGACGATCCCGAACACGAGGACCGGCTCGAGTGGCTAGGGGGCGCGTTCGATCCCGAAGTGTTCGATGTCGGGGCGGTGAATCGTAAGTTCGGGCGGCCGAAATGGCGGAAGCTCTGGTGATGGCAGCGGGAACCATTCCTGGCCGTTTCCGGGAGATCCGGTTCGAACTCTCGACGCGCCCTGCATCTTGCCAGCGCTCTCAGCGCCGCTGAGACCGCCGATGATCTGGCACTTCTGAGCCTGGACCATCGCGTACGACGCGCGGCCCACGCCATGGGCCTTCAGGTGTTCCCGGCCGAATGAATGTCTAAAGCGGATAATTCATGAACGCTCATCGGCAATCGAGTGCGTCGAGCGCGTGGCGTCGCGGGCCGGCCGGGTCGGTGAGGGGCCTCTGACCACGAGGCCCTTTGACCGATGACCCGCGAGCCGTTCCCACTCACGACCGGGTTGCCCTCGATGGCACGCTACGGGAACGGGTCAACCGGCCCCCCACCGACCCGGCTGGCCCGCGGCAACTCGCTGTCCCCCGGCCTCGGTCGTTCATTGATGATCCGCGCGCGTGATTCATGAACGTCTGTACCAGTGTCGGCCGGTGACCCGGTGGGAGATGGGCAGCCGGGGTCCGGGGGACCCATTCCCGTCACGCGGGGCGACGACACAGCCGTGACGATTGGGAAGTGCTCGGCGATGATCGGGGCGAAGGCGCCTGTGGTCAGAGGACCCCGGCTGCCCGTCTCCCACCGGGTCACCGGCCGGCGCGCGCGTCGTTCGTTCATGAATAATCCGGGCTAGATCACGCCGTCGGCCTTGAGCCTGTCAAGGTCCTCCGCGCCCAGCGCCAGCCACTCCTTGTAAACCTCCGCGTTGTGCTGACCCAGCAGCGGCGCCGGCGTGACCCGCGTCGGCGACTTCGAGAGCTGCACCGGATTGGCGGGCATCGTGAACGAGCCCCAGCCCGGATGCTCGATCGTCGTCACCATCCCGCGCGCCAGCAGATGCGGGTCCGTCAGGATCTCGTTCGGCGTCAGCACCGCGCCCGCGGGCACGCCCGCCTTGCCCAGCTCGGCCATCACCTCGTGCTTCGTGCGCATCATCGTCCACGTCTCGACCAGCGCGTTCACCTCGTCCTTGTGCGCGGCGCGCCACTTCGGATCCGACCACTCCGCGTGCCCGACCAGGTCCGCGCGCCCGATCGTGCGCAGCAGCGCGTCCCACATGTGCCGGCGCACCGGCTGCGGATAGATGTAGGCGTAATCGTCGGAGCCGCCCGGCTTGCAGCGATAGATACCGGAGGGCGATGTGTTGGCGATCTCGTTGCCGCGTCGTGGCTCGAAGTCGCCGCCCGCGTACGCGAGCCGCATCGCGATGCGACTCAGATTGACGACCGCGTCCTGCATGGAGAGCTCGACGCGCTGCCCTTGGCCCGTGGCCTGCCGCTGCCACAGCGCGGCCATCACGCCGAAGGCCGCGTGCACGCCGGTGCCCGAATCGCCGATGGTCGGTCCGGGCTTCAGCGGCGGCCCGCCCGGGAAACCGGTCAGCGCCATGGCGCCGCCCGTCGCCTGCGCGATCATGTCGAAGCTCTTGTACTCGCTGTACGGGCCGTAGCTGCCGAAGCCCTTCACGGAGAGATAGATCAACTTCGGATTCAGCGCGGAGAGCGTGTCGTAGCCGAGGCCCATCTTCTCCATGCCGCCGGGCGCCTGGTTCTCGGCGACGATGTCCGCGTGCGGCACCATGTCGAGGAACATGGCCTTGCCCTGCGGGTGCTTCAGATTGAGCGTGACGCTCTTCTTGTTGGAATTGAGCAGGAGGAAGTAGCTCGAGTCGACGCCGGGCTTCTCGGCGCGACCGTACCGACCGGGATCACCCTTGCCGGGCTCCTCGACCTTGATGACCTCGGCACCGAGCCACGCGAGAAGCTGGGTGCACGACGTGCCGGCCTCGAACTGCGTGAGGTCCAGGATGCGGATGTCGTTGAGGGCTGTGCTCATGTTTTCTCCAGCGGCTTCTCTGAACCGTCAGATGAATGGATTGATGACGCGGACCGTGCCGTAGAGACGATCGTGCTGAAAGTCCTCGGAGTAGATGTCCGAGAGGCCGTACTCGTGCGCGTAGGCCCAGACGTGGGCATCGAACCATGGAAGGCGGTACGTCGCCCATCCGCGGATGGCGCTGCGCACGAGGGACTCCGTCGGGTAGAGAATCGTGAACTGCGCGAGGAGCTCTTCTGCCTCCCTGCGAGCGTCCTCTTCCGATAGCAGCGAGCCACCGCCGCTCAAGGGCCGGGTCGCCGCCGCGACGAACTCGACAATGGCCTGATGGGGGATCCGGACGCTGTCTTCTCGAAGGCCCGCGCGCAAGAGATCGACGGCAATGGCTTGTTTGCGAGGAAACCGGGGATCGAAACGGTAGACGAGAACGTTCGTGTCAACGAGCGCGGCCACGGACGTACAGATCCTCGCGGCGCCAGCCGCGATCGGTGCCGGGCCGTGGCTTCGGCCGCTGCGTCTGCCGTTTCCGCTGCCGCGCCGTCGCAGTGTCGTAGAGCTTCAACCTGGCATCGAGGCTCAAGCCCGGGGCCTGCTTTCCGGACGGCACCACCTGGATCACTGCTCCCGCGGGCCGCCACTCGATCTCGTCCCCCGGCCGGATGCCGTATTGATCGGCGATCGCCTTCGGGACCGTGACCTGGAGCTTGCTCGTGATTTTCGCCATGTCCTTACTTTAGCAAGGACCAGATCCTTGTCAACGTCCGCCGTACCGATTGCCCCAGCGGTCCTGGTACACCACATCGGTCAGCGGCGCGCGGCCGACCGGACCGAATTTCCCCATCGGGTAGCCGATCGGGAGAATCGCGTAGGAATGCACGCCGGGCGGTAGACCCAGCGCGGCTTCGGTCTCCTTCTCGTGCAGCAGATGGCGCGTGGTCAGCGTCGCGCCCAGGCCAAGGGCGCGGGCCGTCAGCAGCATGTTCTGCACGGCGGGATAGATCGACGCCCCGGACGAGCGGGTCGGCGTCGCGGTCCCGTCGTCGACACACGCGACGATCCACACCGGCGCTTCGTGGAAATGATCGGTCAGGTATTGCACCGCCGCATGTTGTCGCGTGTAGGCCTCGCGACTCACGCCGGGAGGCGGCGTGCTGGTCAGATAGCGCGGTCCGATCACCTCGTCGAAGGCCCGCTTGTAGTGGACCTGCACCGCCTGCTTGATCTTCGGATCCTTGACGACGAGGAACCGCCACTTCTGCGTGTTGCCCCCGCTGGGAGCGCAGGTGCCCATCTCTAAAATTCTCCGGATCAGCTCGTCGGGCACCGGGTCGGGCTTCAGCCGTCGCATGGCGCGCGTGGTTTGCATGATCTCGAAGAGGTCCGGCATGGTGTTCTCCTTGGTGTGAGCTATGTGAGGTCGCTCGACGGGGGCCGGTTCGTCATCCGCCTACCTGGACTCCATCATGTTTCACGCTCGGCTACCGCCAGCGTACTTGTACCCCAGCGCCTCCTCCCACCGGAGATAGTTTTGCATGTCGGCGAAGTTGCGGTCCGGTCCGGCCAGCACCACGTCGTTCGGTGGCGTCATCACGCCGGCCAGTCCCTTTTCCACCGGGAGGCCGGCCTTCTGCCAGGCCGCCATCCCACCATCGACGATCGAGACGTCCTGGTAGCCCAGCTCTCTGAGTGTCGCTCCGGCCAGCGCCGAGCTGCGGCCGTCGGTGCACGTGACAGCGACCGCCGTCGTCTTCGACGGCACGATGTCGTTGATCCAGAATTCCAGCCAGCCCCTCGGCACCCAGCAGGCGCCGGGCACGTGTCCTCGCGCGAAGTCCTGGCTGGTATCGACGAAGATCACCGCGGACGACGGCGACGCGTTCACGTCGCGCGGAGAGAGCAGCTTCACGGTGCTGAGCGCTTGTTCGTAGCCGGCGGGAGCGTCGTCGTGCGCGCCCTTCTCCAAGACGCGACCACTGCCCGCCCAGGCTCCTGTGCCACCGTCAACGGCATAGACCTCGCGGAAGCCCATCTGGCGATACCAGGACGCGATGACCGTGGCGCGCGCCTTGCGATCGCAGGCGAACACGATCGTGGCGTTCTTCACCACGGCCACCTCGTCGCAGCGCTGCACGGCCTGGCCACCAGGGAACCACCGGAAGCCCGGGATGTGGCCCGCGGCGTACTCTTCACGCGTTCGCACGTCGATGAGATACACCGTCTCCCTGTCACGCCGTTCCGTGGCACTCTGCAGCGCTGACACGTCCAGATAGCGCACGCCATCCTCGTCGGCCAGCTTCGCGGCATAGGCTTCGGCGGCCGCGACCGCCTCGGCCGATGGCTCGGGGAGATCCACGCGATCGGCGCCGGATTCGAGCTGCTCGCCGGCGAGCATCCAGCCCGCCGTGCCGTTCTTCAGGCCGTAGACGTTGGACAGCCCCATGCGTTGCAGGACGCGGGTGCCGATGATGCTGCGCGTGCGACCGGCGCAATTGACGATGATCGTCGTGTCCCTGTCGAGGTTCCTGGTGATGTCGGTGATGCGCAAGGCCAGCTCGCCGCCTGGCACGCTACGGCCGCCAGGAATGCAGAAGCGCCGGAATTCTTCGGGCGTGCGGCTGTCGAGAATGACGAATTTCTCGCCCTTGCGCATGCGGGCGGCCAGCTCCTTCGCCTCGATCTCGGGCACGTGGGCGACCACTTCGACCTTTTCGCCGAAGTCCTTGCTGGGCACGTTCGATCCCCACTCCGTTCCGAATCCGTCGGTCACCCAGCGATTGATGCCGCCCTCGAGCACGGACACCTGGCGGTATCCCATGCGCGCGACCGTGGCAGCCGCGAGCTGGGCGCGCCGGCCGTCGTCGTCGCAGAGGACGACGCGGGCGCCTCGGAACGGAACGGCGTGCGGCAGCAGAAATTCGAGCTGCCGGCGCGCGATCAGAGTGGAGCCTGGAATGTGGCTGCTGTTGTACTCACCCGCCTCTCTCACGTCGATCAAGGCGAACGACGAGTTGCTTTTCAGGAGAGCCTCGAGCGCCTCAGGAGCGATCTTGCCGGTCATGCCTGTCCTCCCTGTGCAGCGGAGCCTACTGTATCCGTTTCGGGACTTTTCAGCCGCGACGGTTCTCGGTATGACGAGGCCCGGGGACCTTGTGCGTGGACGACAGGCGATATACTGGCGAAGGAGCGACGAGATGGCGGTCGACATCGAGCGTTCGCGCAGACTGTTCACGGCCGACGAGTTCGAGCGGATGGCCGAGGCCGGCGTCTTCGGAGAAGAGGAGCGACTCGAGCTCATCGACGGCGAGATCGTCGAGATGAGCCCCATCGGCCCGGGGCACGCGGCGTGCGTCGCGATCCTTACCAAGCGACTCGTCATCGGCGTCGGGGATCGGGCGCTGGTCTGGATCCAGAGTGCGGCCCGCATGGCGCTCCGCTCCGTGCCCCAGCCCGATCTTGCCCTCCTCCGTCCACGCTCGTACCGCAAGGCGAACCCGAGGCCCGACGACATCGTGCTGGTGATCGAGGTCGCCGATTCGTCGCTGCGCTACGATCGGACCCGAAAGCTGGAGCTCTACGCAAGCGCCGGCATCGGCGAGTACTGGGTGGTCAGCGTCGCCGACGAGTGGGTGGAGGTCTATCGCTCGCCGGAGGGGCACGCATACCGGGAGTCCCGCCGCTCGCACCACGACAACACGATCGCGCCCCTGGCGTTCCCGGACGTCGTCATCAGCGTCGCCGACATCTTCGCCTGACACGAGAGACTCGATTGCTGCGCCGCTTCCCGATCGTCACCCCGGAATGCACGCGGTGGCCGTGATCTCCACCAGCAGCTCGGGCGCGTTCAGCATGACCTCGACGGTGGTCCTGGCCGGCTTGTTCGTCGGAAAGTACTTCGCGTACTCCTCGTTGTAGGCCGCCAGATCTTCCCGCTTCGTCAGATGCGTCGTCACGGTCAGGACGTTGTCCAGTGACGTGCCCGCGGCCGCCAGGATCGTCTTGATGCGCTCGAGCACGTTACGCGTCTGCTCGCGGATGTCCTTGCCGAGCTCTCCGGTGACCGGATGCCGGCCGGTTTGGCCGGCGACGAAGACCAGATTGCCGAACTTTGTCGCCAGTGACAGGTTGGGATTGGATGCGGCGAGAGTGACCTGGACGATTTCTTTTTTCGGCATGTCGTCTCCTCCCCGGATTTTCTGTTGGGCGCGCGCTTCTCAGTTGGACGTCGACCATAGATCGCGGAAGGGCGTCGCCACCACCTCGTCGTACGCGACCGGCGCCGCCAGCAGGCCGATCGCCTCCGCGAATCGGTTCATGGCGGCCACCGACGCTTCCGAGATGACGGGATCATAGAACGGCAGATCGCGCTCGACGATCCCCGCGATGATGTCCGCGGCGGCCGGTGGGAATCGTCGTCGACCCACCTCGGCGGCGCACGACGGATCGGCCTTGAGCATCCGCTGCGTTCGAACGATCGCACGCACTGCCGCGGCCACGCGCTGGGGCTCGCGCGCGATCAGCGCCTCGGTCGTCGCGAGCGCCGCAAACGTGTACTGTCCCGCGGCGGGCGGGCCATCGCCACGCCGGACGTCGACCACGATTGTCCCGACGCCGCGCCGCACCGCGGTTTCGCTGCCGAGCGCGTTGGCCCAGAACCCGTCGATGAGGCGACGCTCGAGCGCCTCGGCGGCCAGCACACCGAACGACGCCCCCGGGTCAGTCGCGCCAGGCACGGGAGCAATCGTGATCCGGTCCCGCGCTGGATCGATGCCGACCTCCTGCAGGAGATGAAGGAACGCGCGATCAGGTCCGGGAGCCGCGCCGATGCGGAGTCCCTTGACCGCTGCGATGTCGCCCCGGCGCACCGGGAGATCTGCGCGCAGGACCAGGAGCCACGGCATCCCCTGGGACAGCGCGACGACGAGCTTCGCGCCGCGCCAGCCCGGGAATGCGAGCAGCGTCGTGTGCGCGCCGCCAGCCACGAAATCCACGGCGCCGTCCCGTAGCGCGTTCACGGCGTCGAGCGAGGGAAGCAGCGTGACGTGGGCGTCGATCCCTTCCTCGCGGTAGACGCCGAGCTCTTCGGCGGCGAGGGCGGGGAAGTAGGAGTTCGTCACCAGATCCGGCGTTGCGATCAGCGTCATCATTGGCAGAGTATAGTGACCGAAAAGTCCAATGATCAACGTCGACGACCACTGGAGCCGTGACGGGCTCGGGCAGGCGATTCTCGACGCCCTTGTCGCGTTGGGCAAGGATCTGCATGCTTTCACCGTCGACGATCTGGCGCCGCTGGATCATTTTCACAGCGGCGGCAAGGGGGCGACGGTGCGACTTGCCCGGCGCGCTGGACTGCGGCCGGACATGCGAGTGCTCGACGTCGGCGGCGGCCTCGGTGGGCCGGCGCGGACGCTGGCGGTCGAGTTCGGCTGCCGCGTCACCACGATCGATCTCACCGAAGCCTACGTGCGCGTGGCCGAGATGCTCACCGACCGGCTCGGCGTTGCCGATCGCGTGGCGCACCACGTCGCCAATGCGCTGGAGCTTCCATTCAACGACGAGTCGTTCGACGTGGTGTGGACGCAGAACAGCGGCATGAACATCGCCGACAAGCCGCGTCTCTACGGAGGCCTCCATCGCGTGCTGCGGCCGGGCGGACTCCTGGCCATGCAGGAGCCAATGGCCGGGCCGGCGCAGCCGGTCATCTTCCCGCTGATGTGGGCTCGCGACGCCGCGTCGAGCTTTCTCTCCACGCCTGCCGACATGCGCACGATGATTCGCAAGACGGGCTTCCGGGAGCACGCCTGGGACGACGTGACCGCGGAGACCGCCGGACCGTCGACCGGCTCCGCGATCTCGCCGCACACGATTCAGCGTATCGTGATGGGCGCGGCGCTCGACGAGATCGTCAGCGCCGGCCAGCGCAACCGCGAAGAGAGTCGGATCGTGCTGGTGCAGGCGGTGTTCACACGGGTGGAGGCACACCAATGCTGACCAGCGAAGAGAGCGAGCTGTTGATCCGAGTGGGACCGGAAACGGCGATGGGCCGCCTCATGCGGCAGTACTGGGTGCCGGTGCTGCTCTCCACGGAGCTCACGCCCGGCGGTCGCGTCAGGCGCGTCAAGCTTCTCGGTGAGGATCTCGTCGCCTTTCGAGATGGCGACGGCAGGGTCGGGTTGCTCGGAGAGTTCTGTTCCCATCGGGGCGCGTCGCTCTATTTCGGGCGCAACGAAGCGGCGGGCCTACGCTGCGTCTATCACGGGTGGAAATTCGGCTGCGACGGGCAGTGCGTGGACATGCCGAACGAGCCGCCGGCGAGCAACTTCCAGGACAAGGTGCGCCATCTCGCGTATCCCTGCGCCGAGCGCGGCGGCGTCGTGTGGACGTACATGGGGCCGACCAGTCCTCCGCCTCCGCTGCCGGATCTCGAATGGGCGATGGTGCCGGACGAGCACCGGTTCGTTTCGAAGTTCTACCAGGACTGCAATTATCTTCAGGCGCTCGAAGGCGGCATCGATCCGGCCCACATCTCGTTCCTGCACGGCGTGCTCGATCCGGGTGACGACGCGCTCCGCGACCTCGACAAGGCATCGGCCGGCTTCGCCCTGGCCGCGCAGCTCGAGAAGGCGCCGCAGATCGAGGTGGTGGACACGCCGTACGGTGCGCTGATCGCCGCCCGGCGCGATGCGGGCGACGGCATGTGCTACTGGCGCATCACCCAGTTCCACATGCCGTTTCACACGATGCCGCCGACCGATCCCAAACCCGATCCGGTCATGCATTCGCACATCTGGGTGCCCGTGGACGATGAACACCTCGTCAACTGGTGCATCTCGTGGCATCCGACGCGCGCTCTGACCGGGGACGAGCTCGGCGCGATGCGCGCCGGCTCGAGCATTCACATCACCGACTATGCGCCGGCCACCAGCGACGCGTATGGCGACATCCGGCCTGCGGCGCATCGGCACAACGATTACTCGATCGATTGGGAGGCGCACCGCACCACGAAGTTCTTCGGCGTTCCGGGCGTCGGGGCGCAAGACAAGGCAGTCACCGAGAGCCAGCGGCCCATCGTCGATCGCACGCGCGAGCGCCTTGGCAAGGCCGACACCGGCATCATCCGGATACGGAAGTGCCTGGCCGAGGCGACCGTCGCCCTGCGAGACCATGGCGCGCCGCCACCGGGAACGGCGCCCGCGTCGTTCTTCATTCGTCCGGCGTCGGTGCTGCTGCCGAAGGACGTGCCCTGGGTCGAGGCCGCCAAGGGTCACCTCGTCGCGGGCCGACCGGATCGGTGAGGGGCTCTCAAAACTTATCTCCGTCGGGTGGGGCCGGCACCTCGAACGCGTTCACGACGCCGGACAGCAGCGCGAAATAATTCGCGGCCGCCGTCAGCTCCACGAGCCACGGCACGCCGTACTTGTTCTTCAGCGTGTCGAACACCGCCTGGTCGACGCGGTTGTTTCGCATGAGCTGGCGCGTGTAGGTCACGATCTCGCGCTCGTCGACCGGAAGCTTGGCCGGGTCGCCCTTCGCCCGGATCAGATCGATCGCCTCCTCGCGCACGCCGGCGCGGCGGGCCGCACCGACCTGCGCTGCCCACACGTAGGCGGCCTCGCGTTCCCGCACGGCGGTCAGGATGGCGAGCGAGCGCAGCTTGCCCTCGACGACGCTCTGGTCGCGGAAGAAGGTGACGAGGGGCAGGACGCGCTCGGCCAGCTTGGGGCTGTGCAGGAGCACGCTGAACGGTCCGCGAACGTTGCCGAAGACGTTCACGACGGCGTCGACGACGGCGTGGTGCTCGGCGGGCACGTCCGACTTACCGGTGATGGGGGCGATTCTGGGCATGGCGGCGGCTCCTTTCGGTGCGGTGATGGCGGAGCGCAGTATGCCATCGTCCTGCGCCACCACGGAGTGTATCGGTCTTTGGACATTCCCAGAGCCGATACGTATCATCTATATTTGATGATACGTAGACGAATGTCCAAGCTCACGCTGAGCGTCGACAACACGGTGGTTCGGCGAGCGAAACGATACGCGCGCGCTCGGGGGACGTCTGTCTCCCGGCTGGTCGAGCGCTTCCTGGACATCGTCGCGACGGATGGTCCCGGGGCACCTGTGAAGACGGAGCCGCCGATCTTGCGGCGGCTGCGAGGATCGCTGAAGGGCGTCGCGGAGAATGAGTACCGTCGCCACCTCCAGCGTAAGTATCGTTGAAGCGGTGCCTGATCGATCTCAACGTCGTTCTGGACGTGCTTCTCGATCGCCGGCCGCACGTCGTGGCCGCCGCGCGGGTCTGGGAGGTCATCGAGACAGGCAGCCCGCAGGGGCTGCTGCCCGCCCACGCATTCACGACGATTCATTATCTTGCCGCCCGCGCCCGCGGCCGGGCGTTCGCGCGACGCACGATCGACTCGCTCCTGCACGTTTTCAAGGTTGCGCCCGTGGACGATGCCGTCATCCGCAAGGCGCTCAGTCTCGAGTGGCCGGATTTTGAAGACGCCGTATGCGCGGCGGCTGCCGTCATTGCCGGATGCGATGCCGTCATAACACGGGACCCTGCCGGCTTTCCTGACCCTCCGATCCGCGTGATGGATCCCGAGACGGCGCTCGCCGCTTTCGGCCTGGTCTGAGCGATCGGGCTCCCCCGCGAAGAGCGCCCCGCGCCCTGCGAGACCGGCTAAGCTATCCTCGACGCCAGCCGGCGAACTCACGGCACAGGAGGGACGAGATGACGCACTCGGTGATCGAAGATCTGGCGGCCTACGTATCAGCCGAATCGTTCGCCAAGCTTTCGGCAGTGACGGTGCGCGCGGCGCGGCGCGCGATCCTCGACACGCTCGGCGTGATGCTGGCGGGATCGCGCGAAGGCACCGCCGAGCGCGCGCGGGCCCTCGTCGCGCATCGGCAGAGCAGTGACGAGGCCACGATCATCGGGACGCCGCTGCGCGCGTCGATCGAGGATGCCGCGCTGACCAACGGGGTCGCCGCGCACGCCCTCGACTACGACGACGTGCAGGCCTCGCTCTCCGGCCATCCGTCCGTGCCGGTGCTGCCCGCCGCGCTCGCTCTGGCCGAGCGAGAGCGGGCCTCGGGCGCGGCGCTGCTCACGGCGTTCGTGGTCGGCGTCGAGATCGAGGCGAAGCTCGGGCGCGCGCTGAACCCGGCGCACTACGAGACGGGCTGGCATGCGACGTCGACGCTCGGCGTCTTCGGCGCGGCGGGCGCGGCGGCGAAGCTGCTCGGTCTCCCGGTCGAGCGGATGGTGCACGCGCTCGCCATTGCCGCCTCGATGGCCAGCGGGATCAAGGCGAACTTCGGCACCGACTGCAAGCCCTGGCACGGCGGGCACGCGGCGCGATGCGGGCTCGAGGCCGCGCTCCTGGCCCAGGTCGGATTCACCGGCAATCCGCGCGCGCTGGAGCACGGCGACGGCTTCGGCAACACGTACGGCGCCGGCACCAAGCCGGCGTGGGATCTCACCACGTCGAGCCTCGGCGCGCCGCACGAAATCGCCGATCCGGGCATCGGTGTCAAGCGCTACCCGGCCTGCGCCAGCACGCATCAGGCGCTCGACGCGACGCTGGAGCTGATCGACATGTACGCGATCGATCCCGCCGCCGTCGAAGCCGTCGAGTGCGGTGTCAGCTACATGGCGCCGCACCAGCTCATCTACGATCGCGCGGAGACCGGGCTCCAGGGCAAGTTCTCGATGCCGTACTGCGTGTCCGTGGCGCTGCTCGACCGCACGGTGGGACTGGCGCAGTTCGCCGACGAACGTGTGCGTCGCTCGGACGTACAGGCGCTCATGCCGAAGGTCCGCATGGTCGTTCACCCGGAGCAGATGACGCGCGACAGCCTGGCGAAGAAGTTCTCGGAAGTGACGATCAGGCTGAAAGGCGGCCAGCGGCTCGATCGGCGCGTGGACATCGCCAAGGGGCAGCCGCAGAACCCGCTGACCGACGCGGAGCTGGACGTGAAGTTCCGTGACTGTGCGGCGCGCGCGCTGCCGACGGACCGGATCGATCCGCTGCTAGCGGCGGTCCGCGCGCTGGAGACGGTGGAGGACGTGAGCACGCTCTGCCGTCTGGCGCATGTCGCATAGACTGACCGATCCGCCGACGTGGAGGCGCGTATGGTGCCAATCGAAGGCCCGCTGTCACGCCTGAATCGGCCCGAGCAGACACTCGCTGCGTACAGAGCGCCATGGGAGACGGCGCGACCGCTCGTCAGCGCTCATGGCTACGAGGCGCTCATGGCGCGGTTTCGCGCGCTCGACGAGCGGCGGGCGACGGGCTAGCGGTATCGGGCGAACGCTCGAGCTACCACGCGAGCGCGTAGGTCGGGCGGCGCGGATCCGCTCCCGCTGACAGCACGCCGGTCTCCGGGTCGCGGTGCGCCACCACCGCGCCGATGCCGCAGGCTCCGATCTCGGTGACCGTGTGGCCCAGCGCCCGGAGCTTCGCGCGCGTAGCCTCGGGGATGCCCGGCTCGACGTTGAGCTGGCCCGGCCGGTAGACGCGCGGATAGAACGAATTGACCAGCGTCTGCGTCGAGAAGCGCGGAGCCTCCACCGCCTGCTGCGGATTCATCCCGAAGACCAGCACGTTCAGGATGAGCTGCAAGTCGGCCTGAGCCTGATCGTCGCCGCCCGGGCACCCGATCGTCATGACGGGCACGCCGTTCTCGCAGATCAGATAGCTCACCAGCGTGGTGCGCGGGCGCTTGCCCGGCGCGAGCGCGTTTGGATGACCATCCTCGAGGACGAACATCTCGCTGCGGGTGCTGAGCGTGCAGCCCAGCTCGGGCGCGAACGCCGACTTCCTGAACACGCCGCCGCTCGGGGTGAGGCAGATCATGTTGCCGTCGCGATCGATGGCCGCGATGTGCGTGGTGCCGTCCGCGGGGTGCGGCATGGAGGCGGGAGCGTCCGTTCGCTGGGAACGAGAATCGCCCGGCGAGCCGTCCTGCGACCGCCCCGCGGCCGGCGCGCCGGCGCCGCCACGACGTGACGGATCGCCCGGCGCCGGCGCTTCCGGCATCGCGCGATCCATGCGGATGAGCGCGGCCCGCTCGCGCGCGTACGCCGGAGCGAGCAGCTCGGTCATGGGCACGCTGGCGGAATCTCCGTAATACCGTTCGCGATCGGCGAACGCGAGCTTGAGCGCTTCCGCCACCACGTGAATGTAGCGCGCAGAATTGTGGCCCATCGCGCGCAGGTCGAACGACGCGAGCGTGCCGAGCGCCTGCATGAGCACCGGGCCCTGCGTCCACGCGGACTGACCGAGGATCTCGCGGCCCGCGAACGTCGTCCGCAAGGGCGGCTCGAATCCCGCGCGGTATCCGGCGAGGTCATCGGCTCGCAAGAGACCGCCCAGTCGCGCGGAGAAGGCGCCGATCATCGCTGCGACGTCGCCGCGATAGAAGCGTGCGCGCGCGGCCGCGATGCCGGCTGCGCGGTGACCGCGGGCCTGCGTGTCGGCCTCGACGAGTCGTCGCAGCGTGCCCGCGAGCGCCGGCTGGACGAACAGCTCGCCGACGTCTGCCACTCGACCATCCGGATAGAACACGGCGGTGCCGCCCGGCGGGTAGAGCTCGAACTGCTTCCGCGATTCCGGGATGCCGAGCAGGCGGTGCATGTACTCGTACATCGGGAAGCCGCGCTCGGCGTAGTGCACGGCCGGCGCGAGTGCTTCGCTCAGGCTCTTCGTGCCGAAGGTTTCGAGCACGGTCAGATATGCGTCGACGGCGCCCGGCACCGTGAACGACAGGTGCGCTTCCGGTCCGGGTCCCGTCGGAATGCGATCGAGTCCGCGTCCGCGAAAGAACCCGGGCGTCGCGAGGGCCGGCGCGACGCCTTGCCCGCTGACGGCGAGGGTCTCGCGCGTTCGGGCGTCGTGGACGAGCGCCACGCACTCGCCGCACAGCGTGTAGGACGCGGTCGGCTCGACGACGGCCGCGGCGAACCCGGCGGCCACGGCCGCATCGAACGCGTTGCCGCCCGACAGCAGCATGCGCATGCCGGCCATCGACACCAAAGGATGGCCCGTTGCCACCACGCCCTGCGTGCCCGAGACCACCGGCCGCGTGGTCGCCCAGTCGGCGGCGTGATGCTCCATCTCGTAGACCCGCGGCATCTGGTTCGTCACGGGGCTCGCTCGGCAACGTGTCGGCGTGGGGTCACGATCTCGCGCTCCTCGGTTTCCTCTCGAAGGGGTCGGACACCGGGAAGATAGGGCGGAGCACCGACATCGTCAAGCGCAAGCGAAGGGTTCGGAGGGCGCGCTATGATCTTGCGCACTGGCGCCAAGCCCGCACGGCGAGAGACGGCGCGTGAGGAGTGACCGCGATGACAGCAGCCAAGGTCTTCATCTTCGCCCCGGCGGACAGCTCAGGAGAAACGCATCAGAGACTGGAACAGCACGGCTGTGAGCTGATTCTGGGGAGCGCCTCCTGGGACACGCCCCGGGGAAACAACGAAGCCGAGATCGCTCGCATGGCGACCGGATGCGATGCGCTGATGGGAACCTCCATCCGGAGCTCGCCCATCAGCGCGACGGTGATGGAAAGCTCGGACCGGCTCCGCATCGTGGCCAAATACACGATCGGTGTCGACGACGTGGACGTCGAGGCGGCGACGGCGCTGGGGATCCTGGTGACCCATAGCCCGACCGAATCGAACTGGGGCGGCGTTGCCGAAGGCACGATCACGGCCATGCTCACCATGCTCAAGAAGGTCAGGGAGCGCGACCGGCATCTCAAGGAGAGCGGAGGATGGAGAGACCCGCAGCTTCAGGGCACGTACGTCGGCTCCCGTGCCGACGGCTACCCGGGTATCACCGTCGGCCTGATCGGTCTCGGGAGAATCGGTAGCCGCGTGGCGACGCTGCTGCGGCCCTGGAACATGAGGATCCTCGGCACCGATCCCTACGTGCCGGACGGGACGTTCACGGAGCATGGCGTGACGCGCGTGGACCTGCCGACTCTTCTGCGCGAATCCGACGTCGTGAGCTTGCACGTGGTGCTGACCCGGGAGACCCGCCACATGATCGGGGCGCCGGAGCTGGCTTCGATGAAGCCGACGGCGATCTTGATCAACACCTCGCGCGGACCCTGTGTGCAGGAAGCGGCCCTGACCGAGGCCCTGCTCAGGGGCCAGATCCGGGGGGCCGCGCTCGACGTCTTCGAGGAGGAGCCGTTATCGCTCGACAGCCTGCTGCGGAACCTCGGCGACAAGGTGCTGCTCTCTCCCCACATGGTCTCGTCCAACGTGGGGAGCGGGCTCGGTCCCGGCATCCGGTGGGCGGCGGAATCGGTCCTCTCCGCGCTGCGCGGCGAAGTTCCCGACAACGTCTACAACAAAGAAGTGATTCCGCGCTGGGAGAGCCGGTTCGGGGGCAAGAGCGTCTGACAGACGACGAGCTCGACGAGGGCGACCGGCCGCCGGAGCGAGCAGCTCCGATCTCTCGACACGCACTGATGAACCCTTCCGTTTGCAGGTCAGGACTGTCGCGATGAAGCAAACCAACGATGAGGACCCTCAAGTCAACACCCTCCGAAGTTTAGAGGGCATGATTCGGCCCAACGCGCAGCATCAGCCCGCGGCCGCAGGCCGTCGGCTGGATGCAGTGGTTCGGCGGAATGACGGTACCCTCCTGATTTCACCGACATCGGCGTCGCCGCTACCGAAACAGGCGTGAGACGCTCGATCCGTCGTGGATGGCATGAATCGCGTCTGCGAACAGCCGCGCCACCGACTGGACGTGGATCTTGTCGATGCGCTTGTGCGCCGTGAGCGGGATGGTGTCTGTCACCACGAGTTGGCGAAGCGGTGAGGCCTCGATGCGCTCGATTGCCTTTCCCGATAGCACGGCGTGGACGACACAGGCTTCCACCGCGACAGCGCCCCGCTCGAGCACGAAGCGCGCCGCCTCCACGAGCGTTCCGCCACTCGCCACCTCGTCATCGACGATGAGGGCGACTTTCCCCTCGACGTCACCGATCAGATTCACGGCGCGCGCGACCTCGTCGTCCCCGTAGCGCCGCTTGTCCACGATTGCGATCGGCAGGTCCAGGCGGGCCGCGTAGTGGCCCACGTCTTTCGACTCACCCACGTCGCCAGCGACGAGCACGTAGTTCGCGAGGTCACGGCTCTCGCGCAGGTAGTCGCACAGGATCGGGGCGGCCTGGAGCTGGTCGGCCGGAATACGGAAGAAGCCCTGCACCTGAGGCGAGTGCAGGTTCATGGTGAGGATCCGGTCGGCCCCGGCCGTTTGCAGCAGGTCCGCCATGAGACGCGCGGTGATCGAGATGCGGGGCCGATCCTTCTTGTCGGAGCGCGTGTAGGGGAAATATGGCAGCACGGCGGTGATGCGCCCAGCCGACGCGTGCTTGAGGGCGTCGATCGTCATCAGCAGCTCGATGATTCCGTCCGAGACCGGCGGACACGAGGGCTGGATTACGAAGACGTCCGCCTCACGGACGTTTTCATCGATCTGGACGAGGATGTTTTCGTTGGAGAAGCGCGCGACCGTCGTGCGGCAGAGGTCCGCACCCAGACACTTGCAGATGCCCTGCGCCAGCTCTGGATGAGCGGTGCCGCTAATCACCTTGACGGCGCCGACCATGCCCCCTCGCCGGGCGGACGAGCCGCACACGGACCCTTCCCAACCAGGCGGCCGTGGCGTCCAGCGCCCGAATCTCGGTGCCGAGTCTTCAACGCCTTTGTCATTGCTGGGACTTCAGCCTGGATGGTATCAAGCCTTGTCCGGAGAGTGGCACGCCGACCGTTGGCATGTGCGCCGAACGTCGCGCTCAGCGGGCGAGGTGAGCATCGCGATCCTCGGTCCGCTGCAGCGCATTGTTCGGCGCCTTGGACGACGGCTGACACGCCTATGAGCGTGTGCCTCGCCTGCGTTCGAAACAGACCGCAGCGTCATGCGTCGGCCTGACTCAGGTCGACTGCACTGCGAACAGCGACCATTCGCCGGGCACCCCCTTCAACGAATGGCGGCCCCGATCCTCAAAACGAATGCCCGACCCTGCGACAAGATCCCGCACGGTGCTCGATACCAGGACCTCGCCGGGGCCTGCCTGACCCGCAATCCGCGCTCCGATGTGGACGGCGATCCCCCCGACCTTCTCGCCGATGACCTCACACTCGCCTGAATGGATGCCGACCCGGACGGCGATCCCCAGCACCCTCACTGCGTCGCCGATGGCACTCCCACAGCGAATGGCCCGTGCGGGTCCGTCGAAGGTCGCGAACAGTCCGTCGCCGGCCGTGTCGATCTCCCGCCCTCGGAAGCGCGCGAGCTGGCGCCGTACGATCGCATAATAGCGATCCAGAAGGTCGCGCCACTCTCGGTCACCCAACCGCGTCGCGTGCTCTGTGGAACCCACGATGTCGACAAACATGATGGTCGCCAGCACACGGTCGGGCTCGCGCGCCTCGCGTACTCCGGTCAAGAACTCCTGGACTTCCGCGAGCAGGCGGTCCACGTCCTCGGCAAAGAACAGGTGATCAACGCCCGACAGCTCCACATACCGCGCGCCGTGAATGTGCTCGGCCAGATAACGACCGTGCTCCGGCCCGGTGAAGGGGTCCCCGGCACGGTGCAGCACGAGCACGGGCACCGTGATGGCGGGCAGGACGGCACGCGCGTCTGTCGCGAATGCACTGCGGAGCAGCGTGACTGCCGCGCCCGGGCTGGCTGCCAAGCGTTGGTAGCGGGACCACCAGCTCTTCATCGGCGCGTTGTCGGCCTGGCTGGCCACCAACGCCTCGAAGGCGACACCTTTGCCCCAGCCCTCCTCAATGGCCTGCAGGAGACCCTGGGCCTGCTCGACGGGAATTCCGTGAGCGTAGTCGGGCGCGTACGCCAACCGCGCGTAGGAGTTGAGCAGGACAAGAGCCGAGGTTCGGGACGGGTACGTCGCCGCGAACAGTAAGCTCAGCGCCCCCGCCTCCGAAGTTCCCATCAGGGCGGCCCGCTCTGATCCAACCGCGTCCATCACGGCGCGCAGGTCGTCCATCCGCTCTTCCAGGGTGGGCAACCGGTCCAGTGGCACCGGGTCCGACAATCCGGTCCCCCGCTTGTCCAGCACGATCAGGCGAGCAAAGGACGCGAGCCGGTCCAGAAACCGCGCCACGCGGGGCTCCTCCCACATGTGCTCGATGTGCGATATCCATCCGTGCATGAACACGAGGTCGAAAGGGCCCGTGCCGATGGCTTGGTACGCGATGTGGAAGTCCCCGCTCTTCGCGTATTTCGTCTCTGGGACGGCGGTCATAGCAGCCTCCAGCCCATCTATGGCGACAACATCACTCTGACCTGGTCGACCTCGTGCGCCGAACGCCGCGCATAAAGCGCCACGCAAGTGCGGAGCTCTTGCGCGGTCGAGTGAGTGAAACGAACGGCTTTGATGCGCTTGTTATACAGCATGGCTACTCCTTGAAATACGTGACGATGGCGTCTACGGCCAACGCACCAGCCGCGATCCATAGGCCGATACGGGTATACATGTTTGAACGTTTTAGCTGGCGATTTTCATCCTGACGCGCTTGGAGCTCCTTCGCGGCTTCAAAAAGCATTGCGGGATGATACGGAAAAAAGAAACATGCATTTTTCCTCTGAACCTTGTTGAGGGTGACGTCTCTACTATCAGTAGGTTTGGCCACTCCTTCATCCCAGACTCCAAGCTGGCACTTGATTGAGAAGTGGTCTTTGATCGCATGATCTGGATCTGACTCTACAGCGAGCCGCTCCGCCTCTGTAAGGGCGAAAGTCAAAGGGCGGCCCGTATTATCCTCTCGCTTTGCGAGGAAGTGGCAATTACGGCATATGGTTTTCATGCCGTATAACGTGCGCGGTCACCCGCGACCGCCTCGGTCGGCGGGTGTACTGCGTGGTTAGGCACGTTCCACGCAGCACTCATCCGTCTTCTGAAGCTCTCTCATCTTGGTGTGAAAAGTCCAAATAAACACAGTCGAAAAAGTTCTCTAAGCCCTGCATGACTTCTCGCACATTATCCAAATCGATGCCCCTGTCGCCAAAGACAAACGGCGAGCCATCGCGACCAGTAGGGAACCGAAAGCCGTCTGACTTCTGATCGGCCTCATGCATCTCTGCGACTAGCTTCTGCACTGCGCTTAGGCCAAGCGATTCGCTCATCGCGCGCTCATTGACTATGCACATGAATCTCTCCCAGAGGCGGCTGAGTTCATGGGTGTTCATCGGTGAGTACACCCTCCCATTACCAAACTCCTCGATCAGGCGTTTCAGAAAGATCTCGATCGATTGTCTGTAGCAGAAGAGCGCCGCGTAAATGATGTTGCGCCGATCGACGACGTCAGCAGCAGCCTGATCGATGAGAATATCGCCAGCGCGCTTATAGCCCATGGGCATGCGATAAAAGCGTTCCCCTGGGTCGTGAACGACAGGCGCGTCGTATGCCCAAGCGGACTCGACAAATAGGCGGTCATCGTCCTTCGGCCAACGCGTTTCGAAGTCTTCTGCTTCTGGCATGTCGTTACTCATGGCCGCAGCAGTGACAAGTGTGGATGCACGATGACGAGTGCCTAACTACAATTCGGCCCACGAATAAGCCGACCTGTGTCTCGCAGCAAACGCTACGGCGTCCTGCAGCCTTTCCCTGATCAAACGATGTCCCACAATGTCACGTGGGTTCTTGCTCTTTCAATGACTTACCCGTCGGCGCCGTCCTCGGGAGTCGCTGGGTTCGGCGACAGCGCGGTGATGCGTATCTTGGCGGACGAATGTTTCGTACTGACGGGGAGATGCCCGGACTCATCACGCCTCCGGCATTCCGTCGACCGGACTCCGCACGCCCGACGGGCCTCGGTTCAGCACGTGCGTGTAGATCTGCGTGGTGGTGACGTCGCGATGCCCGAGCAATTCCTGGACGGTCCGGATGTCATGCTGGTCCTCGAGTAGATGAGTTGCGAACGAGTGACGCAGCGTGTGGGGAGTGGCGCGCTTGACGATGCCGGCTCGTCGGGCCGCAGACTTCACCACGCGCTGGAGAACGGACTCGTGCAGGTGGTGGCGGCGCCGCTGACGCGTCTCCGGCTCGGTGTAGAGGCGAGTCGCCGGGAACACCCATTGCCATGCCCAGTCGCGGCCTGCGTGCGGATACTTCCGCATCAGCGCCGTGGGCAGCTCGACCCAGCCCGCGCTGAGCTGGAGGTCAGCTCGGTGCTGTTCCCTCACGCCCTCGAGATGGCGGGCCAGCGCCGCCTTGACCGCTGTGGGCAGCATCGTCATCCGGTCCTTGTCGCCCTTGCCGCCGCGCACCACGATCTGATTGCGCGCGAAGTCGACGTCCTGGACACGGAGTCGGCAACATTCGAGCACCCGCAGGCCCGCTCCGTAGAGCAGGTACGCCATCAGCCTCGGCATACCTTCGAGCCGCTGCAGCACGGCGCGCACCTCTTCGCGGGTCAGGACCACTGGCAGTCGCTGCGGCCGCTTCGCGCGCACGATGTCGTCCAGCCAGGGCACGTCCAGATCGAGCACCTCTTGGTAGAGGAACAGCAACGCGCTCAGTGCCTGGTTCTGGGTAGAGGCGGCCACGTGCC
>JBGPTW010000020.1:0-57086 GCA_041490825.1 Methylomirabilia bacterium
GCGAGACCGGCAGGTCGGTGGTCGAAATCCAGATCGGGGCTTGCTCGCTCGTGCGTTTGCCCATCGCCATGCCCGCAGTTTACGTTCTCACCCTCGTGTTTGACGATGGATCTCTCACCGACTTTCACCACGGGCTGCTAGCCCGCGGTGGGGAGAGAAGAAACGTGCCGAACACGGCCGCTGATGCCCTTCTGAGACTCTGGACGTCCAGCGGGCGTCCTTCGAGCATACCGCGACGCAAATGATGGTCGGCGATGCCGTGCCCAACATCGCGCTTCAACCGACCGGGGCTCGCGGTGCTCGTGCCTCGGCCGCTGACCGCGGGCGCAGGGCACAGGGCCCCACGCGTCCTTCGACGCCTGACGGCGAGACCGACGGAGGAGCCACGATGCCCCCCATCACATTGCGCACCGTGTTCTCACCGCAGCACTTGTTCTCACCGCAGCACTGGAGTTGACCCGGTTTCGTGGAGAGTGAACGGGTTTCGAGATCACACCGGCACCAGCGCTCGCTTCTCATACTCGATCGGGGACAAGTAGTCGAGGACGGAGTGCCGGCGGCGCGGATTGTACCAACCCCCGATGAAGTCAAAGACGGCGAGGCGCGCCTCGGCCTGCGTGGCGAAGAAGCTCTCGCACATCGCGTTGTCATAAGCGTCGCCCACCGAGCCCATCGAGGGGCGGATCCGAGCGTAGTCCTTTCAAAGAGGGAGCGCTGGCGCGTCAGCGACTGGGGACAACCGGTGACGATCGGAGGCGTTCGCGTCAATCTCGGCGACGTGATCGTGGCGGATCAGGATGGCGTGGTCGTCGTGCCGCGCCGGGCGGCGCACGAGGTGCTGGGCCGATGCGAGCGCCTGGTCGGGACGGAGAACAGGGTCCGGACCGCGGTGAAGCGGGGGATAACGCCGCTCGCGGCGTACGAGAAGTTTGGACGCTTCTGATCTGGTTGCGTCTTCGAGCAGATTCGCCGTCCCGCTGAAGAACAGGGACCGGCACAACTCTTGAGTATTGTTGAACGGCAACGGAGGAGGTCCTGATCCATCGCCGCCGGACGGCGAAAAATCTCTCAGGAACTTTATGGTTGACAAGACTGGACTCCGCTTTCTATTGTCCACTGCCTACGAATGTAAGATTGAAAATCTAAGATGGAAAGAAACAGGGTTGCGATCGTCGCCGCTGCGGGACTTCTTGGTCTAGCGGGATGTTTGGCGTCGAGACCGGTCGATTCCGCCGCCGGAGCACCTCCGGAGATCATCGCAATCACCCCATCGTCGGGTCCGGCCGGCACTGCGTATCCGATCGAGGTGACGCTCCTCGGACGAGGGTTCGGGGCCGCCGCTAACGTCGTCACCTTCGGACCCGTCCAGCTTCCAGACTTGGCCTCACCGGACGGCCAGCACATCACGTTCTTGGTTCCCAAGGAGAAGCCGAGCCGCGGAGAAGTTCCGCCGCTCGTGTTACCGCCCGGCCAGTACCCGATCACGGTCACCACCGCCGCCGGGACCAGCGCCGCCGTGCTGTTTACCCTCACGAGTCGTCCCTAGCCTCGCCGGGCCCCGTATGGTTCGCTTACGCCTTCCACGCAACGTCGGAGCTGCAACAGCGACGCCCGAGCGAAGGCGATGGGCGGTCGTCGGTCTCGCGATTCTCGCGCTCTTCCTGAGCGCCGCACCAGCTGGAGCCCAGTTCACGAGCATACCGTACCTGCGCTGGAGGTACTTCCACGACCAGCGTGCGTTCCCCTTCCAGACGATCCCGCCGCAGGCCCTTCAGACAGCGCGGGAGGACTATCTGCGGCGGTGGCCACCTCCTCCGCTCGGTTCCGCGCCGACCATCCCTGGGAGCGTCTGGGGTCCCATCGGGCCCGACAACATCCCAAACTTCTTCATCCAATCGGCGGGCCGCGTAGCGACTGTTGCGATCCACCCGACCGATTCGAACACCATCTATGTCGGCGCCGCCCAGGGCGGGGTCTGGAAGACGACGAACGGCGGGGCTAGCTGGACGCCGCTGACCGATACGCAGTGCTCGCTGGCCATGGGGGCCCTCGCGATCGACCCAGTGAACCCCAATATCGTCTACGCGGGTACCGGCGAGGAAAACTTCGCCAGCGACAGCTATTACGGCTGTGGGGTGCTCAAGTCGACGGATGGTGGCACAACCTGGACTCAGGTGGGCGCTTCGACGTTCGACACATCGACCGGGGGCGCCAGGATTTCGCGGCTCGTCATCCAGTCGTCGACCGCCGGCTCGACGACCACGACGACACTGCTCGTGGCGAGCGATTTCGGAGTGTACCGCTCAACCGACAGCGGATCGACTTGGACGCAAGTGCTCACCGGCACCGCGACCGACATTCTTTTCGATCCAACCAACAGCTCGATCGCGTACGTGGCGCTCGGCATCCCAGGCGGCAGTGCGAGCAACGGGGTGTACAAGTCGACGAACGCGGGCAATTCGTGGACGAAACTGTCTGGAGGCTTCCCGACCTCGAACGTGGGACGGATCAATCTCGCGATCGCCGCCTCGGCGCCGAGCACGCTTTACGCCAGCGTGCAAAACACCAGTTCCAGTTCCTTCGGCAGCCTGCTTGGGATCTTCGTCACGACGAATGGCGGGATGACCTGGACCCAGCTCGGCGCGTCAGGCGCTTCCTGCACTGGGGACAATCAGTGCTGGTACGACATGACCATTGCCGTCCATCCTGCGAACCCGCAAATCGCCTATTTCGGTGCCAACAGCGTCTTCAAGTCCACAAACGGAGGCGCTACCTTCTCGAATATCACCGGTTCAATTCACGTCGATCAGCACGCGTTCGCCTTCGATCCACAGAATCCGAACGTCATCTATGCCGGGAATGACGGGGGTCTCTACAAATCCACCGATGCTGGCGTGAGCTGGCAAAGTTTGAATACGAACCTGGCGATCACCCAATTCTATCCCGGGATCTCCATGCATCCGACGGACCCGACGCCAATCGTCATGGGTGGGACGCAGGACAACGGGACGCTACGCTATACCGGCACCACGGCTTGGACGCTGGTGCTCGGCGGGGACGGTGGCTATACCGCCGTCGACTTCAATACGCCCACCACGGCCTATGCGGAGACCCAGTGGACGCCGAATTCAGGGTCCGCGGGTCCACGTCGTTCGGACAATGTGGGTTCTTCCTCCTTCGTGCTGAAGACCAGCGGCATCAACCTCTCCGACTCGGCGCGGTTCATGCCGCCGCTCGTCATGAGCCCGTCGGATCCCAGCCGGCTCGACTTCGGCACCTGCCGCGTGTACAGAACGACGAACAAAGCCGAGAGCTGGACGGCCATCAGCCCGAGTTGCCCAACGTGGTCCGGCACGGTCACGGCGATCGCCGAGGCGCCGTCCTCGTCCTTGGTCATCTATGCGAGCACGTCGGCCGGTAGCGTGCGGGTCACGATCGATGGCGGCACAACCTGGACACTCATCACCACGGGATTGCCGGCCCGTTTCCCGACAGCGCTGGCCGTCCACCCCACCGTTGCTGGAACCGCCTTCGTGACCTTCTCGGGCTTCGGCACCGGCCACGTCTTCATGACGACCAACACGGGAGCGAACTGGACGGACATCAGCGGCGATCTTCTCAACGTACCCGTCAACGCCATCCTGGTGGATCCCGGTGACCCGACGAACACCATTTATATCGGCACGGATCTCGGCGTCTTCAAGACATCGAACGGCGGAACCAACTGGTCGCCTCTCAACAACGGTCTTCCGAACGTCGCGGTGTTCGACCTCGGCTTCCGGCCCGGAGTCGGCGTGCTAGTGGCGGCCACCCACGGTCGCGGGATGTTCCTGCTCGCACCACCGGTCCTCACCGTCACGCCCTCGTCACTGAACTTCGGCTCGGTGACCGTCAACACGACGAAGGATCTCACGTTCACCGTCCAGAACACCGGCAACGGCACGTTGGCGGGCACGGCGGCGGCTTCCGGGGCGCCCTTCAGCGTCGTCGCCGGCAGCCCGTTCAGCCTGGGGGCCGGCGCGAGCCGGACCGTGACGGTACGGTTCAGCCCGACGTCTCTCGCCACGTTCAGCGGCAACGTGAGCTTCACCTCCAACGGAGGTAGTCTCTCCCGTGCCATTACGGGCAGCGGCACCCCACCCGACACGCTGACGATCACGAGTCCGGCGAGCGGCACGCCAAACCCGGTGAGCTCGGGCGGGGCGGTGAGTCTCAGCGTCAGCGCCACCGACTCGCTCGGGCATACCCAGAACTACGCGTGGAGCGCCAGCTGTCCCACGCTCGGCCCGAACGGTAGCTTCGACAGCACCTCCACGCGCACGCCGACCTGGACGGCGCCGGCCAACACCTCGGGCAGCGCGCAGAACTGCACCGTGCAGGTCGTGGTGAGTGACGCCCAGGGTACGGCACTCAGCCAGACCGGTTCCTACACCCAGACCGTGAACTCGGTCCCTGACACGATCACGATCACCAGCGCCGTGAGCGGCACGCCGAACCCAGTCAGCTCGGGCGGGGCGGTGAGTCTCAGCGTCAGCGCCACCGACTCGCTCGGGCATACTCAGAACTACGCGTGGAGTGCCAGCTGTCCCACGCTCGGCTCGAACGGGAGCTTCAACAGCACGTCCACCCGCACGCCGACCTGGACGGCGCCGGCCAACACCACGGGGAGCACGCAGAGCTGCACCGTGCAGGTGGTGGTCAGTGACGCCCAAGGCACCGCGCCCAGCCAGACGAGCCCGTACACCCAGACGGTGAACCCGCTGTCGGCGCCGGACCTAGTGGTGACCGCATTGACAGCGCCAACGACCGGCACCATAGGAGGCCTGATCAACGGCATGTCGGTCACCGTGAAGAATCAAGGCAGTGCAACAGCCGGCAGCTACCAGCTGGGATTTTACTGGTCCACCGATTCCACGATTACTACTGGCGATGTGTCTTCAGGATGGACGTGCAGCATGGCGGCACAGAATCCCGGGGCCAGCCAGTCGTGCACTGGGCAGGTCGGAGTTCCGCCATCGCTCAGTCCGGGGACGTACTATCTGGGCGCCATTGCCGACGATTTGCAGCAGGTGACCGAGATCAACGAGCAGAACAATGCCCGTGCCGCGGATACCGGCCCGATCGTCTTGACCCCGCCGCCGCCGCGCGCCAAGACCTTTACGGTGCCGCCGTGCCGGGTGTTGGACACGCGGCTTTCGAACCCGTTGGGGCCGGTGCCGGCCAATGGGACGCGCAGCATTCTGGTGGCTGGAAATCTGACAGGCGGGGGGACGGTCCAGCAAGGGGGAGCGACCAACTGCGGGGTGCCCGATGCGGCCACGGGGGTGTTCGTCAATGTGGTCGCGGTGAATGCCGGGGGGCCGGGGCATCTCACGGTCTATCCGTTCGGCACCTCCCTGCCCCTGGCCAGCACGCTAAACTTCACGACGGGCCAGACGATTGCCAACGGGGTGCTGGTACCGATTTGCGCGCCGACCGTGTCGTGCGCTCTTGATCTGAACATCACAATGGGGCCGGCCGCGGCCGATTTGGTGATTGACGTCACTGGCTATCTGGCTCCGCTCCCGTGAGGGTCGAGCTGTGTAAGGCGGCGGTGAAGAGGAGGAAGCGATGAGGCATCGAGTCAGGCTACGGAAGAGGCCCGCTGTGGCGGGGATCCTACTCCTGATGGGATTGACTACCACGACCGCGTGGGGTCAGTCCGCTGGCCCGTTCGATACGTTTACGGTGCCGCCGTGCCGGGTGTTGGACACGCGGCTTTCGAACCCGTTGGGGCCGGTGCCGGCCAATGGGACGCGCAGCATTCTGGTGGCTGGAAATCTGACCGGCGGGGGGACGGTCCAGCAAGGGGGAGCGACCAACTGCGGGGTGCCCGATGCGGCCACGGGGGTGTTCATCAATGTGGTGGCCGTGAATGCCGGGGGGCCGGGGCACCTTACGGTCTATCCGTTCGGCACCTCCCTGCCCCTGGCCAGCACGCTAAACTTCACGACGGGCCAGACGATTGCCAACGGGGTGCTGGTACCGATTTGCACGCCGAGCGGGTCGTGCGCTCTTGATCTGAACATCACAATGGGGCCGGCCGGGGCCGATTTGGTGATTGACGTCACTGGCTATCTGATGCCGACGCCCTGACGTGGCCGGGCGTCCCGACCGGCGAAATCTCTGCCCCGGATCATTGTAGTGCGTAGTGCGGGAGATCCGCACGCTACGTTCGTTCGGGGGACAGAGGCCTTGCCGTGATGGCGAGGCCTCCTCCTGGCTTCGGGGCCGGCGTGCGCGGGATCAAGGACGCGTTCGATCGTGGGGGCCGCGAAGCGACAGCGAAGGTCGTACCCGACGAGCTGGTCGACGCGGTCGCGCTCGCAGGGACCGCGCAGACCTGCCTGGAGCGCGTCGCGGAATATCGTCGCGCGGGGCCCGCGCTACCCATCATCAGCCCCCGTGTGTCGGGCCCCGACGGCAGGAAGATGGCGATGACCGCGATCCGCGCCTGCGCGCCGTGAGAAGGCGGGTGTGCCGATCGCTCGTGGCCGGTCTGATTCACTTGAACCGCAAATTCATACCAATCGTTGACATTCGTACTTACTGTAAGCATGCGCGGACACGGAAATCGATGAGGCCGTCATTCAAGGAAAAGGAGATCAGGGTCATGAAGACACCACAGCGCTGGCTCGCTCTTCTCGTCGTCGTGTTGCTGGGGGTTCTCCAGGTAGCCCCGGTCGCAGGGGAAGAGATCCTGACGAATGACTCGGTCGTCACGATGAAGAAGGCGGGACTTTCGGACGGCGTCATCCTGGCCAGGATTCGTTGAAGCCAGACCAAGTTCGACGTCAGTACCCCGGCGCTGATCTCGCTCAAGCAAGCAGGCGTGTCCGACCAAATCATCGAGGCCATGGTCACCCGCTCCGGTCCCCCAGCTCTTCCGGCTCCGAGCTCCGTTCCGCCCGCCGATAGAGGCGCGCTCGGCCCCGGCGAACGCCGCGACAGCGTGTTCCATCTGAGCGGCGAAAAGTATATCGAGTTGACGCCGGCCTTCTCCTCGGTGGAAACGAACTTCGCCGTCTTCAACGTGAAGAGCGAATTGGTCCTCAAGGGCCGCAAGGCTCAGTATCGGATCTCGGAGCGGACGCCCGTTTTCTTGAGCGCCTTCGCACCCAACGAGATGCCGCTCGTGCGTCTCAAGCCTGGCGACGAACACGACGACCGCAACCTCAAGGTCTCGAGCGGCTCGTTCATGCCGTTTGGCGGGACCCACAGCGTCGGCGTTCGCAGCGAGGACACGGTCGACGTCGGATGGGAGAAGGACCCGAGAGGGTTCTACCGGATCACGCCACGACAACCCTTACCACCCGGCGAGTACGGTTTCATCCTCACCCAAGGCCTCTCCGCACGTGCGGCGGGCAAAGTCTACGACTTTGGCGTGGACTAGCCGGCAGGAGGAGCCCGCCATCAAAACGACCAGCTCGCGGCCGCCAGACTCGCGAACTCGATGATCTCGTCGCGCAGGATCGCGCTGCGTTCCGGGACGCGGCGCCGCTCAACCACGCGGTACTCGGTGTTGTCCTCCAGGCGCGTGACGAAGAACACCTCCTGGGCCGTCAACTGGCCAAACCAGGCGTAATCGACATACCCGCGGTCCATGACGACGACGGTGCCCGCGTCAAAGCGCAACGTATGCGTTTAAACGAGCGGCCCCAGCCGTCACAAAACCTCCGCGGCGCGCGCCTCTAACTCGAACTCAGATCGAGGATAGGCGTGATGACCAGCGCCGCCGCGCTCTGCGCGACGCGATCGCGCACCGTGGGAATGGCCAGCTCACGCCGCCCGCCCCCGGGCTTCGGCATCGAGGCACGCAGGAAGGGTTGCGGGAGATAGAGACGCTCCCGCAGGTCGCGCTCTAGCGCGCTGAGGTTCTCCTCCACACGCAACTCGAAGTCGTCGAGCGTGACGCCGTCCACGCCCGGCGCTCCGTCGTTGTCCTCGATGCGGTGCCACGCGTCGAGCAGCGTCGCAAACGGTGGATGCGGGGAAAGACGATCTTCGAGTCGGTCATCCCCGAACCTCCGTATAATGACCGTCATGGCGTCCGGCCTGAAGACGCGAGTCGACTACGACGACTACCAAGCTATCCCGCCCGACGGAAAGCGGTGGGAGCTGATCGACGGGGAGGTCCACGTGACGCCTGCCCCCAGCCCTGTCCACCAGCGTCTCGTCTTGCGGCTCGCCCAGGCGCTTCAGTCTCATTTCCAGGCGCCCGCCGAAGTGTTCGTCGCCCCGATCGACGTCATCCTCACGCCGTTCGACGTGCTCCAGCCCGACGTGGTCGTTGCCACGAACCCCGCGCAGGTCTCGGCGCGTGGCATCGAGGGTCCACCCTTCCTCGTCGTCGAGGTACTCTCGCCCACGACGACCGTGTACGACCGCACCATCAAGTCGCAACGCTACGCTGTCCTCGGCGTCCCGCACTACTGGATCGTCGACCCCGCAACCGCGCGGGTGGAATGCTACCGTGCCGCCGGCCAGACGTATCTCTCTGTCGCGGGCGCCGCGCCCAACGACACCCTCACGCACCCCGACTTCCCCGGCCTCGCGATCTCGCTCGGCACGCTGTTCGCGTAGTCGCTCAGAAGGGGTCGTGGTCGAAGATGACGACCTCACCCGTCACCCCCAAAATCGGCCGCCGCACGTCGCGGTCACACCCGTGCTACGGTGACCCGTCGATCACAACTCCGGAAGAGCGCCCTTCGAATTTCCACATCAAGCAGGACACGACCCAACCGTCTGGCGGCGAACTTCGAACACCAGCACGTGTTGCGATTTGGAAATTCGGTCCGGACGCGTGAGGCACGGCTGGGGTTGCTCTCCGTGGAACCGTGGCTTCTGCGGGTCGACTGAGGCGAGCGCGAGAATTCGTGGCTCCATCGAGAGCCGGATCAGCGTAGTGGATAGCGTGTTCCACGGAGAGCAACCCCGGCCGTGCCTCACGACTGCGGGAGTGAACTTCGACCCGCGACGCTAGCGTCCCGCGGCGAGCAGACGTCCCGCGCTGCGGATTTCACCGGCATCGAACGGCGGCGAGACGAGCAAGATCAGCCGATCGACGCCGACACGGTCGAGCATCTGGCGCCCTCGCGAGTCCGGCCTGAGCCACCGCTCGTCCAGTCCTGCGAACACGGTGACGAGGAACCGCGACGAATCGCGCCCGGCGGCTGCGTGCTCCTCGCGCGCGAGACCGACGAGATCGCCCAGTCGCGGATGGAGGGCCTGCGTGTTGAACCCATCCCCGTATCGGCCCGCGATGCCCGCCATCCGCGGTCCGAAACCGCCGACGACGATCGGCGGCGAAGGTTCGGGTCGGAGGAATCCCGACGCGCCAGACCAGAGCCGGCGCATGAGCTCGATTGCCTCGACCACGCGCCGGGCGCGGACCTCGTCCCGCTCGACCGTCAACCCGAGCGCCTCCTGCTCGGCGACATACGGAGTGCGCCGACTGCCGCCGGCGCCGAGCCCGAGAAGCAATCGCCCGCCTGAAACCGCTTGAAGCGTCGCCGCCATGTTGGCCAGGAGACCCGGGTGGCGGTTCGCCACATTGAGCACGAGCGGCCCGAGCGAGATCCTCTGCGTCACTTCGGCGAGCGCCGTCAGGACCGTCCACGCCTCCGGCACGCCAGGCCCCGAATCGTCGTCGGGATCCCGCAAGTGATCCCACGTCCAGAGCCCGTCGAACCCCGCCTCCTCGGCAGCAAGCGCCGCCGCGCGCATGTCCGCGTAGCGAGCGCTCATCGGGATGAGGAGCAGATCCGTTTTCACGACGCGCGCGCTCTTACGAGAGGATCTCGGCCAGCGTGTCGGAATCGATCGGCTTGTCGAGATGGTGGCCGACGCCCGCCTCTTGCGACCACCGATGGTCCTCAGGCTGCGACCGGTAGCTCTCCGACGTCACAATGTTCGGCTCCGTGACAGACGTGCGCGAAGGCGACGAGGCGCTGGCGCAAGGCCGCCACCTCCTTGGCCTCGAACGCAGCGGAGATGCCGAGAAATCCGACACGCGCGGTCTTCGGCGGCGTCTGCGCGTCGGCCGGCGCGATGCCCGCAACACTCGCCAGCGCGAGCGCGACGGCGACCACCCGCCCCTGGCATTCGAAGGATGTCACGGCGTCGCCAGCCGCTGCTTCTCGCGCTGCGCTTCCCGGATGACGTACGCGCGGATCGCTTCCACGTCGTCCGGCTTCAGGTATTGCGCGAACGAGAGCATGCCGTTCTTGATCAGGGCGCCGCCGAGCACGACGGACGCGTACGTGTCGCTGGAGGCGAGCGACGGCGCATAGCGCAGGTCGGGCACGACGCCGCCCGCCACCACCGAATGGCCATGGCACTGCGTGCAGTACGTCTGGTACAGCGTGCGGCCCAGATCCACGGCTTGCTGCGTGGCCGTCAGCGCCGGCGGGTTGAACGGCGCGCGGGCCGCGGTCAGCGTCGGCAGGGCGGCCTTGCCGCCGAGCTTGAAGGTCAGGACGCGATTGACGCCGCCGCGTGGCGCCTGCGTGACGATCTCGCCCGCGAACAATGGCAGCGCGCCGCCCCAGCCGGCGAGCACCGTCACGTACTGCTCGCCGCCGACCTCGTAGGTCACCGGCGCCGCGAGGATGCCCGTCTGCGCGAAGAACTCCCAAAGGGGTTTGCCGTTCGCGGCGTCGTACGCGACGAACTTGCCCGTGCCGTTGCCCTGGAAGACGAGGCCGCCGGCCGTCGCCAGCGTGCCGCCGTTCCAGCCAATCGGGAACACGACCTCCCACGCCGCCTTCTTCTGGATCGGATCCCACGCGATCAGCCGGCCCTTTGCCGAGGCGCGGATCGCTTTGCGGATGGCCTCGTCGTCGGGCAGCGTCGACCCGGCAGGATTCAGGCCGTTGTTCCAGAACACGCTCGGGCGCCGCTGGAACGTGGCGGGATCGGCGGGCATGTAGAAGGCGGCGCCGTCGGTCGCCGGCAGGTAGACGAGGCCGGTCGCCGGGCTGTAGCTCATCGGCTGCCAGTTGTGGCCGCCGATCGGGCCCGGCTGCACGCGCGCGGGCTTGCCCGTCATGCTATAGTGCGCTTCCGGCTTCTCGATCGGCCGGCCCGTCTTCGGGTCGAGCCCCTCGGCCCACGTCACGGTGACGTACGGCGTGCCGGAGATGAACTCGCCCGTCGCGCGGTCCAGCACGTAGAAGAAGCCGTTCTTCGGCGCCTGCATGAGGACCTTGCGCGCGCGCCCGTCGATGGTGAGATCCGCGAGGATCATGTGCTGCGTGGCCGTGTAGTCCCAGTCTTCGCCGGGCGTCGTCTGGAAATGCCACACGTACTCGCCGGTGTCAGGGCGTAGCGCGACGATCGACACGAGGAACAAGTTGTCGCCCTTGCCCTCGCTGCGCATCTTGTAGTTCCACGAGGCGCCGTTGCCGACGCCGATATAGAGCAGGTCGAGATCCTGGTCGTACGCCATGGAATCCCACACGGTGCCGCCGCCGCCGTGCTTCCACCACTCGCCGTTCCAGGTCTTCGCGATCATCTCGACCGTCTTCGTCTCGAAGCCGTCCGCGGGGTTGCCGGGCACGGTGTAGAAGCGCCACCCCATCTTCCCGGTCTCGGCGTCGTAGGCGGACACGTAGCCGCGCACGCCGAAATCGGCGCCGCCGTTGCCGATGATCACCTTGCCCTTCACGATGCGCGGCGCGCCGGTGATGGTGTAGTCCTTCGTCTGATCGACGGTCAGCGTCTCCCAGATTTTCTTGCCCGTCTTCGCGTCGAGCGCGATCAGTCGCCCGTCGAACGCGCCGACGTACACCTTGCCGGCCCACACCGCGACGCCGCGGTTCACGATGTCACAGCAACCCTTGGCCCCATAGGCGCCGGAGATCTGCGGGTCGAACTCCCACAGGAGCCGGCCGGTCCGGGCGTCGAGCGCGAGGACGTGGCTCCAGGCGCCGGTCGCGTAGAGGACGCCGTCGATGACGATCGGGGTCGCCTCCACGCCGCGCGCGGTGCGAGCCTTGATGTCGTGCGACCACGCGAGGCCGAGCTGGCCCACGTTGGCCGTCGTGATCTTCGTGAGCGGGCTGAAGCGCTGCTCGGAGTACGTCCGGCCGTGCGCGAGCCAATTGTGCGGCTCCGTGTCCGCCGCCAGGATCCGCGCGCCGGTGATGTCCGGCGTCATCGTCGTCCCGCTGCACCCGACCACGAGCGATACGACCAGCAGAGCCGCGCCCATCCGCTTCATCGTCATTCCCCTATGAACTCGGTCGGTCGTTTCGCGAAGAACGCCGCCAGAGCCTCCTTGTGGTCCTTGCTCTTCTACAATTTCGCCCAGCCCTGGCGTTCGTAGCGGACCGCGTCACGCAACGGCGTCTTCTGCTGGCTGATCAGGGCCGATAGGCGACACAAAGGCCGTTCCCGGGATGACGCCGCCGAAGGTCCGGACCTCAGACAACCTCACGGCGCGAACAACCCCGCTGAACGGTGCGGAGAACCGCCGCATCTGGTCCCCTCCTCTCGCGCCAGTGACAGCCCCGCGACCTCACGGGCGAACCTATAACGCCGCCGCGGCCGGCCTGTCAAGCCGATGGGCATGGAGATCAGCCGCGGGATCAATCGCATTCGCCACGCTTGACGGACGTCCACTCCTTGCGTTCTCATCTGGCCATCTCGACAGGGACGATCATGGACCTCACGCCTCTCATGAAGCCGAAGAGCATCGCGGTCGTCGGCGCCTCCGAGCGCATGAACCGCTCGACCCGCGTGATCGCCAACCTGCAGCGCTTCGGCTACGGCGGCCGCATCTTCCCGATCAACCCGAAGTACGCCGAGATCCGCGGCCTGCCGTGCTATCCCGATCTGGCGTCGACACCGGAGCGAGCGGACGTCGTCGTGGTTGCCATTCCGGCCGACCAGGTTCACGGCGTCCTGACCGACGCCGCCAAGAACGGGGTCCGTGGCGCCGTGATCCTGTCGAGCGGATTCGCGGAAGCCGGCGCCGCCGGGCGGGACCGACAAGCCGCGCTCGAGCGCCTCGCGACCGATCACGAGCTCCTCATCTGCGGGCCGAACTGCTACGGTGTCTTCAACATCCGTCTGGGCTCGGCAACGTTCAGCGCCGACGTCGCCGAGCCGCTGCGGCCCGGCGCGCTGGCGCTCGTGTCCCAGAGCGGCGGGTTCAGTCACGCGATCGGCGAGTACCTGATGCAGCAGCGCGCGGTGGGTCTGAGCTACATCGTCTCCTGCGGTAACCAGGCCGGGCTCACCGTCGAAGACTACGTCGAGTTCCTGGTGCGCGACGACGACACGGCGGTGATCGGCGCGTTCGTCGAGGGCTTCAAGCAGCTCGACAAGCTCCGCCGTGTGGCGGCGCTGGCGAAGGCGCGTGGCAAGCCGATCGTCGCGCTGAAAGTCGGCCGCTCGGAGAACGCCCGGCAGGCCATGCTCGCCCACACCGGCTCGCTCGCGGGCACGCCCGAGATCATCGACGCGGTCCTGCGACAGAGCGGCATCGTGCAGGTCGCGAGCCTGAACGAAATGCTCGACACGCTAACCCTGATGACGGCGACGAAGAACTCCCGACGTCCCGACTGCCGAGTTGCCGTCCTGAGCGGCCTTGGGGGCGAGTGCGGCCGAGCGGCGGACGTCGCGGATCGCGTGGGCGTCGAGCTGCCGCCGCTCTCCGAGTCCTCCATCGAGACACTCCGCAGCTTCATGCCCGACTTCGCGAATCCACGGAATCCTCTCGACGGCACGGGAGCGATGTACGAGGACCCGACGCTCTTCCCGCGCCTGCTCGACGTCTTGCTGCAGGAGTCCGGCGCCGACGTCGTGGCGGTGAACCTCCGCGCCAACGTGCCGCGGGCCGGCGGCTGGGCGCCCTCGCGAACGTTCAGCCAGGCAATCAAAGCTGCGCTCCAGAAAAAAACCGAGAAGCTGGTCGTGTGCTTCAGCTCGTTCGCCGGCGGCGATCTTGACCAGGACGTCATCGGCACGCTCGCCGAGGTCGGCGTGCCGTTTCTCGAAGGCACGGAGACCGCCATGCTCGCGATCCGCAATACGCGCGAGCACCGCCGGTTTCTGGCGCGAGCTGACGGCGCCACTCACCCCGCGTCGCCTCCAGGCGGTCGGTTCACGCCCCGTCGAAGCGGCATCCTCAGCAATGCCGACGCGATGCGGTTGCTCGCGGAGTTCGGGATTCCGCTCGCGCCGACGCTCGCGGCCGCGGATGCCGAGCAGGCGGTGCGGGCGGCCGAGCAGCTCGGCTATCCCGTCGTGCTGAAGATCGACTCAGGGGACATCGCGCACAAGACGGACGTCGGCGGCGTCCGCATCGGCTGCGGCGATGCGACGGCAGTGCGCCAGGCCCGTCGAGAAATGCTCGACGACGTGCGACGCGTCGCTCCCAGCGCGCACATCGACGGCATCCTGGTGCAGCAGATGATCGCCGGCGGCACGGAAATGATCGTGGGCGTGAAGAGCGATCCGGTCGCCGGACCAGCCGTGGTCTGCGGCTTCGGCGGGATCTTCGTCGAGCTGCTGCGAGACGTGGCCGTCAGAGTGCTGCCGATCCGTCAGGCGGATGCCATGGAGATGATCGCCGAGCTGCGCGGCAGCACGATCCTGTCCGGTGTGCGGGGCCGTGCGCCCGCCGACGTCGCCGCGCTGGCGGACGCGCTCGTCGGAGTCGCCACGCTCGCGGCGACGCATCGCGAGCGACTGAGAAGTCTCGACATCAACCCGCTCGTCGTGCTCGCAGACGGCCACGGCGTCGTCGCGGTGGACTGGCTGGTCGAATTCGCGTGACGGGCTGATCGCACGGAAGGCGAACGCTCGCAGCGAACATCCCAAGGAGACAAGACGATGCCCTACGAGACGATCCTGTACGAGAAGGCCGGCCCGGTCCTCACCATCACGTTGAACCGGCCCGACACGCTGAACGCGATCAACCCACAGATGACGGCCGAGCTGCACCAGGCCCTCGACGAGGCGGATGCCGATGCCGAGGTCAGAGCCATCATCCTCACGGGCGCGGGGCGAGGATTCTCGGCCGGCTTCGACATCGCGCGCCGTCCGGGTGGTCGCTCGGCGCTCGACGCCACCGGGGTCGAGGTCGCCGACTTCATCAATCGGTGGTGGTCTCGCGATCGCGACTCCATACAGGAGTTGCTACACCTCTGGCATCTCTCGAAGCCCATCATCGCCGCCGTCCACGGCTGGGTCATGGGCGGAGGCTTCTGGTACTCGCTCGCCGCCGACATCACGATTGCCGCCGACAACAGCGTCTTCGGCCAGCCGGAAGTCCGGCACACGTCGAACACCACCTTCCTCTTCGCTGCGCTCGCCGGCTGGAAGGCGGCGCACCGCTACGGCTTGACCGGGGATCACATGGACGCCGCCGAGGCGCTGCGACTTGGCCTCGTCAACGAGGTCGTGCCGCAGGCCGAGCTGCTGCCGCGAGCGCGCGCGCTGGCCGAGCGGATCGCGCGTGTGCCCGAACCGTCGGTCCGATTGAACAAAGCCGTGACCTGCTACGGGATGCTGGCCATGGGACTGGGCGCGGGCATGCTGATGAACATTCCGCTATCGAGCATGGCGCACGCGTCGTACAACGCCGAGCGCGGCGCCATGCTCGATGCGATGCAGGATGGCGGCTTGAAGGCGTTCCTCGAGGCGCGAGACGGCGGTTTCATTCCGGAGCCGTTCGGCCCGAAGTCGGGTCGCGCTACGGCAGAAGGTCGCTGACCACGATATGCGCCGCGGGGACCGCCAGCAGCGCGACCGACGATTCCGGCGAGAAGACGTGCTTCACCGCATAGCGCCAGCCGAATGCGGCCGACGGGTCCGGGACGGGCTCGCGGTAGACCTCGAGCGTGCGATCGACGAGATTCAGAATCCAGTAGTCCTCGATGCCGGCACGGGCGTAGAGGCTGGCTTTGTGCTCGCGATCGAGCCGAAGACTCGATTCAGCAACCTCGACGACGAGGACCGGTCGTGCGGGATGCTCGGAGCTGTAATCGCGCCGGCTTCCTCGCACGACGGCGATGTCCGGTTCGGGCTCCGATTCGTCGTCGAGGGCGATCGGTCCTTGCGACCGCACGATCCACTCCGGGCCGAGCGTGGCGCGGAGGACATCCTCCAGCAGGCCGATCGCAGTCTGATGCCCGCTGCCTTTGGGCTCGCTCACGATCAACTGACCAGCGAGCAACTCGATCGGCTCGTCGTCGTGCAGCAGTCCGATCTCGATCAGGCGGTCGTACTCTGCGCGAGTCCAGTGGCGTGTTCGGGTCGGATACGTCGTCACGACCTCAAGCTACCCCCGCCTCGCAACGCCCGTCAATGTCTCGGAACCGGAACACTAGTCATCACCGTGCGCGTCGCCGAGACCGCACTTCGAGGTCGACGAGGAGAAGACGTATGAGCCCTCGCGCACAGGTCGCTGCCGCGCTCGCACTGATGCTGATCGTCGGCTGGGTCGGGCTCGCGACTGCCGCCGACAAACCGCAGGGGGAGCTCGTCTACGCGATGCACGTGACGATCGCGCCCGCGTGGTTCGACCCCGCCGACGACACCGGTATCGCCACGCCGTTCATGGTGCAGGAGGCGATTCACGACGCGCTCGCGAAGCCGATGCCGCAGAACCCGATGTCGCCGAGCCTGGCGGAGTCGTGGACCGAAAGCGCGGACGGACTCCGCTACGAGTTCGCGCTCCGCAAGGGCGTGACGTTCCACAACGGCGAGCCGCTGACCGCGGACGACGTCAAGTTCAGCTTCGAGCGCTATCGCGGCGCCGCGGCGAAGCTTCTCCGAGACAAGGTCAAGACAGTCGAGATCGTGGGGCCCCATCGCATCCGCTTCGTGCTGCGCGAGCCGTGGCCCGATTTCTTGACCTTCTACGCGACGCCGGCGACCGGAGCCGCGTGGATCGTGCCGAAGAAGTACGTCGAGCAGGTCGGCGACGAGGGATTCAAGAAGCACCCGATCGGCGCCGGCCCGTACAAGTTCGTCAGCCATCAGCCCGGCGTCGAGGTCGTGCTCGAAGCGTTCGAGAAGTACTGGCGGAAGACGCCATCGGTGAAGCGGCTGGTCATGAAAGTGGTCCCGGAAGAGCCGACGCGGCTCGCGATGCTGAAGCGGGGCGAAGCCGACATCGCGTACCTGATGACGGGACCGATTGCCGAGGAGATCAAGCGCACGCCGTCGCTGCGGCTGGTGCCGTCCGGCGGTCAGTGGGTCACGGCAGTCTGCATGCTCGATCAGGCGGACCCGAAATCCCCGTGGCACGACGTCCGCGTGCGGCGCGCGGCCAGCCACATCATCGACCGCAAGGCGATCGCCGAGGCCGACAGCCTCGGCGCCTCACCGCCGATGGGATCGATGATCCCTCCAGCGATCCAGTTCGCGTTGCGGGTCGAGCCGCACGCCTACGATCTGCCGAAGGCCCGGGCGCTCCTGGAAGAGGCGGGATATCCGAACGGCTTCGACGCGGGCGAGATGATGGGCACCGTGCAGTTCGCCAACACCGCCCAGGCCGTCATCAACAACTTCCGGGCCATCGGGATCCGCGCGCGCTTCCAGACGATGGAGCGCGTCGCGTACCTCACCGCGTGGAAGGAGAAGAAGCTGAAGAATCTCCTGTTCTGCGGCGCCGGCGGCTACGGCAACGCGGCCACGCGGATCGAGAACTATTTCGTCACTGGCGGGACCTACTCGCCCGGCGGGTACCCCGACATCGACGATCTGTTCCACCAGCAGGCGCGTGAGGTCGACCGGAAGAAGCGCGAGGCAAACCTTCTCAAGATCCAGCAGCTCGCGTACGACCGCGTCCTGTATCTCCCGATCTACGCGCTCTACTTCAACAACGGCGTCGGACCGCGCGTGCAGGAGTCGAGTCTCGGCAAAATTCCCATGCACTACTACACGGCGCCGTTCGAGGATCTGCGAGTCAAGTGACGTGGGAGGCTGCCAGGTCGGGTCGATAAGAGGCCTCTGATCACGATCGCCTCCGTACCGATCACCGGCGCGCCGTTCCCACTCCGCGCCGTAGCGTCGTAACCACGGGCGGCCGGAACGGATCACCCGGCCCCCTATCCACCCGACCTGCCGATCGACTCCCCGAAGCTCAGCCGCCCAGCACGCCCTGCGTGTTGACATAGAGCGCATAGAGCGACTGGCTCGCGGCCATGAAGAGGCGATTCCGCTTGACGCCGCCGAAGCAGAGGTTCGCGCACCGCTCGGGGAGCAGGATGCGACCGATGAGCGCCGCATCGGGCGAGAAGATCGCCACGCCGTCGTGTCCCTCGCCGCCGCCCCAGCCACACCAGAGATTGCCGTCCGGGTCGCAGCGCATCCCGTCCGGCACCCCTGGTCCCGCGTTCACGAAGAGGCGCCCCTTGGCGAGCTTCGTCCCGCCATCCACGACGTCGTAGGCGCGGATCTCGCGCGGCGTGGCGCCGCTCACCACGATGTAGAGCTCCTGTGGACCTCCGTCGATCGTCGCTCCTCGCCGCTCTGCTATCATCGCGACGCCATGAAGCCGCTCGACGGCGTCGTCGTTCTGGACCTCACTCGCTACCTGGCAGGCCCCTACTGCACCCTGCTGCTCGCCGGGCTCGGCGCCGAGGTGATTCGCGTGGAGTCGCGTGCTGGAGATCCGTATCGCGATCGCCCGCCGTTCGCCGGTCCGAAGGGGATGAGCGACACGCGTCAGACGGACGACGACATGCCGTACACGCTGCTGCATCGCGGGCGCAACAAGAAGAGCATCACGCTGAATCTCCGCGCCCCGGCCGGCGTCGATGTGTTTCGCCGACTCTGCGGTCACGCCGACGTCGTCGTCGAGAATTACCTGCCCGGCACGCTCGAGAAGATGGGCCTCGCGTTCCCGGTGCTGCACGCGGCCAACCCGCGCCTGATCCTGTGCTCGATCTCCGGCTTCGGTCAACAGAGCCCGTACCGCGACTGGCGCGCCTTCGACCCGATCATCCAGGCGATGAGCGGACTCAGCAGTATCACCGGCTATCCCGATCGTCCACCGGTGCGCGCCGGTGCCGCGATCAGCGACACGACCGCGTCGCTCTACGGTGTGATCGGCATTCTGTCTGCACTCCGCGCGCGCGAGCGGACGGATCAAGGCGACTGGATCGACATCGCGATGATGGACGGCACGTTCTTCCTGCTGGCCGACATTCTCGAACCGGTCGCGGCGGGCGCAACGCCGCAGCGCCTCGGTAACGGGCACCCGGGCACGGTGCCGTTCAACGTCTATCGCGCGCGCGACGGCTGGGTGAGTCTCTGCGCGGTGACGCCGGAGGAATGGCGTCACGTGCTACGCGCGCTCGGCCGCGAGGACCTCTCGAGCGATCCGCGATTCGATCCCGGCGTGACGAGCCGGCAGCAGCATCGCGAAGATATCGACGCACTCATGGGCGAATGGATTGGCGCGCGGACGGTGGACGAGGCCGTGACGGCGTTGCAGAAGCATCACGTGCCGGCCGGTCCGGTGCGCGACCTCCGCGAAGCGTTCGACGACGAGCATCTTCTCGCGCGCCAGATGGTGGTGCCGCTTTCGCATCCGTTGCATGGCCCTGTCCCGGGCGCCCGCGGCGTCGGCATGCCGATCAAGTTCCAGGAGCACCCAGCGGGCTTCGATGCGCCGGCGCCGGTCGCGGGCGCCCACAACGAGGAGATCTACGGCCGGTTGCTGGGCCTCGGCGCCGACGAGATCGCGAAGCTCCACGCTGACGGCGTGATCTGAACCGAGCGCCGCTCTTCCAGCGCTGGAGGAGCTGGCTGCTTGTCGCAATAGGACGGATCGCTGTATCGTTGGACGCGGCGCCGAACTACAGGGGGCTCACGGTGGCGGTGATATCTTGCGGCGCCTCGCGACATATCACGGGGCCGAAGCCCAAGGGCGCGCGACAACGTTGCGGAAGCGTGGATTTCGGCGCATCGCGATTGGGGTTGTCCGCCTGGATACACGGAACTACGCGGCCGGATAACGCAGTTCAAGTGAGATCGAGTTCGCCGCACCACGAAGCCCTACGGTACCATTCAGTCGCCGAGGGTGTGATGATCCGCACGGTTCAAGCTGTGGTCGACCCGAGTGGCGACGTTCGCCTCTGGAGGACATCCAACTGCCCGGACCGCGTCGGGCGCTCGTGACCATTCTCGACGATGTGCCGCGGAGCGAGGAGACTGCGCTCCTGAGTGAGGGCGCACTCGCTGATTGGAGCCGGCCAGAGGAAGATGCGGCGTGGTCACACCTTCAAGGGCGTAAGCGACATAAACGCCCAATCTCGGAAGTCCCCCGCCCCTCCTGGGCGTTACTGGGACGCGGCAACCGGTGGCTCTTGCCGCTCCGTCCCCACCGCCCCCTACGTACAGGACGTGGATTCCAGAGCGACGGGTTGGCAGCTGCGTGATGATCGCGTGGTCGCGCTCGGCCTGCAGAGTCGCATCGTCGACGAACCGGCATCCAGTAGTGGATGTCCGGGCCGAGCGGAAAGAATCTTCATGCAGATGCCAGGGCGCCATCCACGTAGAGATGCTCGCATCCACGGTTGGATGCCGGCATCTCGTGGCAGATGACGGCGTTGCAGTCCAATAGTAGTTAGGCAGCTAACTGGATGGGGCTCCTACAGGAGGGCCTGAAATGAGGCTGTTGATGCGCGCGTCGGGAGCCCCGATGATGCTCACCCGGGTTGCGCCCTTCCTGGTCCTCGCCATCCTTGCGACGTTCCTCGTCGTCGAGGCGCAGCCAGCGAAGACGATGTACCGCATCGGCGTGCTATCGCCCGGTGCGTCTCCTCCTGGGCCCCTGGAGGCCTTCCGGGAAGGGCTTCGCGATCTCGGGTACGTGGATGGACAGACCGTTGTCATCGAGTGGCGGTTTGCTGATGGCAAGAACGAGCGACTTTCCACGCTCGCCGATGAACTCGTGCGGCTCAAGGTTGACGTCCTTTTCGCGGTGAACACCCCGGCTGCCTGGGCCGCCAAGAAAGCCACCACCACCATTCCCATTGTCATCGCACGGCTCGCTGATCCTGTGAGCACCGGGCTCGTCCCAAGCATAGCCCGCCCAGGCGGGAACATCACTGGTTTGAGTTCCGTCGCTGCAGAGGTGGCCGCGAAGCGTCTCGAGATCCTCAAGGAGGTTCTTCCCGGAGTGTCGCGAGTTGCCGTTCTGTTCAACCCGGGAAATCCCGGTCATCTTCGTGTCGTGAAGGAAACGGAACGGGTAGCCCCTCAGTTGGGTCTCCAGCTTCATACTCTGGGGGTGCGCGGGGCGAGCGACCTGCCGGAAGCATTCCAAGCCGTAACCCGCGGGCGCGCCAGGGCTCTCTTTCTGATGGATGATGTGCTGATCACCTTGCTCAAGGTACCGATCCTGGACCAGGCGACTAAGCACTCATTACCCGTCTTTGCACAGTACAAGGAACTCGCCGAGGCCGGTGCCCTCCTAACCTTCGCACACAGCGTTGCCGCCGAATACCGGCAAGCGGCTTACTACGTGGACCGTATCTTGAGGGGCGCCAAGCCCGCCGACCTCCCTATCCAGGAGCCGAAGACGTTCGAGCTGATCATCAACATGAAGACCGCCAACGCACTCGGGCTCACCATCCCGGCTTCGGTGCTACTGCGGGCGGATCGGGTGATTGAATGACGAATCACGAAGAGCTGCCCAACTCAGCGTTGAAGTCGGACGGCGCGCAAGCGCGCCGCCGCTTAACGCAGCGTTCGGCGGCCTGCCCCACGATGGCAGGTGACGGACACCTTGTTTGGAGTCTAGACGCCGTATAGACTGACGGCATGAAGGCAACACGCGCGAAGCTATTCCAGAACGGCGGGAGTCAGGCCGTACGTTTGCCGAAGGCGTGCCGTTTCATGGCGCAGCGCGAAGTCCTCGTGCGTCGCGCCGGGCGGCGGGTGATCCTGGAGCCTGCGGACGAATGGTCGGTTGAGTTTCGGGCCTGTCTCGGCTCGGTGTCCGAGCCTATCCCGCGTCCGAAGCAGGCAAAGGTCACGCAACTGCGCAACCCATTCGACTGATGCCGCGGTACATGCTGGATGCTGACACCGTGAGCTACGCCCTCCGAGGCCATGGCCACGTCGGCACTCGACTCTTGGAGCATCAGCCATCTGAGGTTTGTATCAGCGCGATTACGCTGGCCGAACTGAACTTCGGTGCTCAGGCGAAGCGGTCGCAGAAGATTCGTCGCGCCATCCGCCGCTTCACAAACGACATCGCCGTCGTTCCGTTCGATGAGGCCTCCGCCGAGAGGTTTGGAGTAGTCGCGGCAGCTCTCGCCACTCGCGGTCAGCCGATTGGGCTCTACGACACCCTCGTGGCCGCGCAGGCGTTGTCTCTAGGGTTGACGGTTGTCACGAACAACACGCGACACTTCAGCCGAGTGCCGGGCCTCGCGGTCGAGAACTGGGTGTAGCGACCGGCCGCCGAACAACACGTTCGACAGACAGAGATTCAAATACTTCACGAACGACGAGGTCGTCTTCGCCGAACCCGGCGATCTCTCCTTGCTTGGGGCGCGGACGCTCGAGGGGCTCAATCTGACGATCGACGCCGCCCGCAGGCAACTGCGTGCCGCCGGTCCGTTGCTAGCCGCGACGCCGACGGCGCAGCGCCGCGCATTCGGCCGGCGCGCACCGCACACAAGGCCTACGAACCGGCCACGCGGCTGAGCGACGACTCCGGCGGGCGCCGCGTGGTCGCGACGCCCGCCGGCGCCTCAACTACTTCGTGCGCACACTCGACAGAACCGCTCCGGCCACGGCGTCCTCGACGACGGGCGTCACCGTGAAATCGCACACGTCGTGCCACTCGGCGGCGAAGCGGAAGATCGGAGCGGCATCGTCGCCCTCGAGTAGCAGGAACCCGTGACGGCCGGCCGCGGCGTGCCACCGCCCGAGCATCTTCACGCCCGCAGGCGCCGGAGCCTGCGTTTCGAGAAAACGCGTCACTGCCTTGTCCCAGGTCTCGCCGCGGATCGCGTACGTCATCATGAATTTCATCTCACTGTCCTCCTCGGGGCCACGATTGCCCCATCTCGTCGAGGTACATCGTCAGCCCGTTCACCATGTCCTTCGCGGCCTGCGCGGCAGTACCGGTCAGGTCCGTGACGAAGCCGATCTTGATCGGCGGCCGCTGGGCCGAGACCCCGCCCGGATCGACGCCGAGGACGAATACCAGCAGGATGCCCAGCAGCATGGCCCGCGTGATCTTGCTCATGGCTTCGTCTCCTCTCGTCGCGGGAACGGCGACATGATGCGATCCGGGACCGCCCAGCCGCGGTCCAGCGTCGTCATCGTCAACACGTGGATCAGGAGCTCACCGATTCTCCAGATCCCGTCCTCGCGCCGGAAGCTCCAATCGTAGGTGCCCCAGCCAATCGCCGAGCGGTCGCCGTCGTCCTGCGTGACGAACCAGTACGTGAAGGCCGATGCCGTCTCTCCGCTGACCGTGATCGCTTCGTTGGCGTAGTAGCGTCGCGGGTTCCCGAAGCGCTGCCAGTATTTCTCGAAGGCGCGCAGCATCTTCGCCTTGCCGCGCGTGTCGGCGCCCCACGGTGTCGTCGTGAGGTGACAATCATCGGTGAAGATACGCTCGAGGAGATCCGGTCGGCGCTCGTCGAGCGCCCGCGCGTAGTCGCTCAGCGTGTGGCGAATGCCCTCCACCGCTTCGAGCGACGCCACCCGGCGCTCGAGCGCGGCCAGACGGGCTTCCATCGTGCCAGCGGAGCTGGTATCCATGCGGATCCTCCGGACAGCCTTACTGGTCACGCGAACGCTCGCATCCCGACCAGCTCACGGCCGATGATGAGCTGGTGGATCTGCGTGGTGCCGTCGGGAATCGTCATCATGCGCGCGTCGCGGGCCCAGCTCTCGAGCGGAAACTCTTTCGTCAGCCCGGCGGCGCCGTGCACCTGGATGGCGAGGTTCGTCACCTTCACCGCGGCCTCGCTCGCGAACATCTTGGCGACCGACGACTCCCGATGGCACCAGACGCCCTGGTCGAGCAGCGCCAGCGCACGGTAACAGAGCAGCCGGCTCGCATCGATCAGCGTCGACATCTCCGCGAGCATCCCCTGCACGAGCTGGAACTTCGCGATGGGCTGGCCGAACTGGGTGCGCTGCTTCGCATGCGCGATCGAGGCGTCGAGCGCTTTCTGCATGAGGTGCACGCCGAAGAGCCCGATGTTCGGACGGTTGGCGAGCCAGGTGAACGTCAGCGAGTGATGCGCGTCGCCGGGCTCACCGATCTGGTTCTCCCTCGGCACGCGGCAGTCGCGGAAGTGAAGCTCGCCGAGCGGACCTTGCTGGAGCCCGATCGTCGGGATCTCGCGGCTCTCGAATGGCGACTCCTCGCGATCGACGAGAAAGCGCGTGATCAGATTCCGCCCCGTCGCGTCACGGCCAAGTGACGCCACGACCATCGTCACGTCCAGGATCGGTCCGTTGCTGATCCAGAGCTTGGTGCCGTTGAGGACGTAATGATCGCCGTCGAGCACCGCCGTCGTCTCGATGCCGCGCGGATCGGAGCCGACGTTCGGCTCGCTGGCCGCGGTGCCCGCAAGCTTCTTCCCGGCGATGAGATCGGGCAGGAACCGCTTCTTCTGATCCGCCGTGCCGCCCATGTGGATGCGCTTGGCGGTGCTCTCGTGCCCGAGCAGCGAGAACGCCAGCACCGGCGGCAGGCTCTCGTTGAGGATGCCGAGCATCACGTGCGTCAGTCCGCTGCCGCCGTCCTCCTCGGGGATCCTCGCGCCGGGGTATCCAAGGTCGGCGATCGCACGGTAGAGATCGAGCATGACGGGCTTCGGGAGCGCGCAATCGGGCGGGTGCGCCGCGAGGACAGGCTCGACGTCGCGCGCGACGACCCGACGCGCCGTCTCGGCGAGCAGTCGCTCTTCTTCGCTGAGCTCGAAATTCATCTCAGTACATGGGGGGCCTCGAAGGGCCCCCCAATCCCCCCGCGCTCGGAGCGCCCCGGGGAACCCGTGGCGCTCCTCGACCACGCGATTCGTTCACAGCAACGCCCCCTCGGGCTCCCCGGCCCGACACCCCCACCGCTATCGACCATCATGTCGATCAGCCGGCGGCCAGCGCGGCGAGGTGAGCGACGTCCCGAAGATCCGCGAGCCTGCGCAGCGTCGTGACGAGCTGCGCGACACGCTTGGCGGGCAGCACCACCCCGGCGACCCGACGGAACTTGCCCTCGATATCCTCGCGCGTCGGCGGATTCTCCGGCGTCCCGCGCGCGGCACTCACCCGATGTTCGAGCACGCGACCGTCCGTGAGGCGTACGGTCAGGTGCGCAGTGCCCACGCCCATCGACGCATCCGCCTCGGGCGTCACGCGAGCCCTCACGCGCGCGATCTCGAGATCAGCGACGCTCGCGGAAGTGAACTCCGCCTCGCCGGCGTCGCCGCGCAAGAGCGCGATCGCCGCGCAGAACCCGATGCTGAATTTCGCTTCGAGGTCGGTCTTCGGATCACGCTGATTCGCCACCTTGAGCACCAGCGGATGCACGCGGCACTGAACGGACTCGATCGTATCCGCCGCCGGCGCCGCCTCGGCGCGGATTGCGCGCGCGGCATCGATCGTCGCGTGTGTCAGGTGACAGGCGGCGTAGAACTTGGTGCTGTTGTCGAGGATCTGCCAGCGTTTGCCGAAGTCTTCGATGGCACGGCTGAGGTCGGTGACGCCGACGTAGGTCTCCGGCAAGCTGCCGGGGCCATCCAGCATCGCCATGGACCCCGTGAAGCCCTCGCGCGCGAGCAGCGCCGCCAGCAGCCCGTTCATCGCCGCCTTGCCGGGATGGAGCGGCTTGCACATCGTCCCGAACGATGCGGTGAGCCCGGTCGCTTGCGTCCCGGCGATCCCGAGCGCGTGCGCGAGCTGCGCCGCGTTGAGACCGAGTAGCTTGCCGGCCGCGGCCGCCGCGCCGAAGTGCCCGAGTGTCGCTGTCGCATGCCAGCCTCGCTCCGTGAGCCTCGGACCGATCACGCGCCCGATGCGCGTCTCGACCTCGAAACCCGCGATGAACGCGGCGAGCGCGTCAGCGCCGGAGACGTGGCGCCATTCACCGAGCGCCAGCACGACGGGCGCCACGGGCGCCGAACCGTGCACGACCGATGGCAAATGCGTGTCGTCGAAATCGAGCGCGTGGGATTGCGCGCCGTTGGCCATGGACGCGAGCAGTGCGCTCGTGCGCAACCGGCGCCCGACCACCGTGGCCTGCGCTTCGCCGCCGGTGACCTCGATCACCCTGGCGATCGCGTCAGCCAGCGGTTCGGCCGAGCCGCGGATGGCGGTCCCGAGCCAGTCGGTCATCGAGCGGCTCGCAGCTTCGACCACTGCCGGGGGCAAGGACGCCAGCTCGAGGCCGAGCACGAAGTCGACCATCGCGTCCATCACCGGAGTCCGTCCGCTATCCATCGTCATCCTCCCTGCAGCGACATCCTCGCATGAGGTCCGGATCAGAGCTCGGCGTCGGTCTTGCCGTGGAGATGGAGCACGCGCGTCGTGAGCGCGTCGCCCGCCACGTCGACGACGCGAAAGGCCGGTGGGCCGTCGAGAATCTTCCGGACCTGCGACACCTTGGAAAGCTGCACGCACGTCGAAGGCGACGTGATCATCGTGAGCCCGTCTCGCTCCACCACCTGGTCGAGGTGCACGTGACCGGAGATGACCCAGCGCACTTGCCCTGATCGTCGCAGCGCTCCCATCAGCTCGTCGCCGTTGCGCAGCATCATGGCGTCGATCCACGCCAGCCCGAGCGGCCACGGGTGATGATGGACGAACGCGATCGTCGGGCGTGCCCGATGACGCGCGAGATCGCGCTCGAGCCAGGCCACCTGCGCGGCACCGAGAAACCCGCCCGCCCGGCCGGCCTCGTGGGAATCCAGCGCCACGAAGTGGTGCGAGCCGTGATCGAAGCTGTAGTAGCACGGCGCATCCGGCGCCGGCGCTTCAGGACGCAACGCGCGGTTGAACGCGGCCCGATTGTCGTGGTTGCCGATCAGGAAATGCGCCGGGCACGGGAGCCCCGCGAGGATCTCGCGCAGCAGCGTGTACGACGGCGCGTAGTCGTCGGGCGTGAGGACGCGAGCGCGGTCCAGCAGATCGGGGCTCGCGAGATCTCCACCGAGCACCGCGAATACCGGGGCGGGATCGAGCGCGCGGACCGCAGCAACGACCCGACGCAGCGAGCTTTCGGTATCGAACTCGAAATCCGCCGTCCGCCAGCGACCACCCGCCATGATGTGGGTGTCGGTGACGTGCACGAACCGGAACGCGTCCATTTTCATCCCTACCCTACGCGCACGACTCCGCCATTGACGCTGAGGACCTGACCCGTGACGTACCCGGCGCCCGGCGACGCGAAGAACACGACCGCCGCGGCGACGTCCTCCGGCCGGCCCAGGCGGCCCATCGGGTTGGCCTTCTCGCGTCGCTCGATCTGATCCGGCCTCAGCATCCCGCGGAGGAGTGGCGTGTCCACCGTCGCGGGAGACACGACGTTCACGGTGATGCCGTGGCGCGCCACCTCGGCGGCCAGCGACTTCGAAAACCCGATGATCGCCGCCTTTGCGCCGGCGTACACCGCCTCGCGCGGCGTCCCGACGCGCGCTGCATCGGAGGCGATGCTGATGATGCGTCCGTGACGCCCGGCGATCATCGCCGTCAGCGCCGCACGCGTGCAGTTCAGCGTACCGAGATAGTTGACGGCCACGATCTTCCGCCAGGTCTCGGGCGCACTGTCGAGGAACGGCTCGTTCGGCGTCCAGCCGACATTGTTCACGAGCACGTCGAGCCGACCGAACTCCGCTCGGACCTCGGCGGTGGCAACCTCCACGTGGGAGATATCGGTCACGTCGACCGTGATCGCGAGCGCCCGCCGTCCCTTCGCGTGGATCGCGGTCACCGTCTCGGATGCCGTGGCCGGGTTCACATCGAAGATCGCCACGTCGGCGCCCTGGGCGGCCAGCGCCAGCGCGATGCCACGGCCGATTCCCTGGCCGCCACCCGTCACGATCGCCACCTGGCTCGTGAGGGTCATCACCGGCCCCGGAATTCTGGCTCGCGCTTCTCACGAAACGCGCGCAGGCCTTCCGCTCGGTCCTCGGTCATGAAGAGCTGCGTGGTGAGCCCGATCTCGAACGTCAGCGCCGTGTCGAGCGGCATCGTCATGCCGACGTCCACGGCAGTCTTGGCGAACGCGAGGCTCAACGGCGCGCGGCGCGCGTAGAGCCGCGCCATCTCCATCGCCGCGTCGAGCTCCTGGCCGGCCGGCACCACGCGGTTGACGAGGCCGACCCGCCATGCCTCGGCCGCATCGATCGGCTCGGCGGAGAACAAGATTTCCTTGGCGCGCGCCGGACCAATCAGACGGGGCAGCCGCTGAGTCCCGCCCATGCCGGCGACCGTGCCGATGCGCGCGCTCGTGATCCCGAAGCGCGCGTTGTCGGCGGCAATCCGAACGTCGCAGGCGAGCGCCAGCTCGAGTCCGCCGGTCAGACACCAGCCGGCGATCGCGGCGATCACGGGCTTCGGGCAGCGCTCGATCGCCGCGTTGGCGTCGCGCGCGACGCCGAGCGCCCGCTGCGTATCGCCGATTGCGGTGACACCGGAGAGATCGTCGAGATCCATGCCGGTCGAGAAGCAGCGATCGTTGCCGCGCAGGATGACCGCGCGAACACGCCCGTCGTTCCCCAGCTCGCGCACGATCGTCGGAAGCCGACCGAGCAAGTCGAGGCTCAACGCATTGTGCTTCTCGGGTCGGTTCAGCGTGACGAGCGCGATCGCGTCGCGCAGCTCGACGAGCACGGGTTCCCCGGCCATGGCCTACCTCCGTCAGGCGACTCTACTCGAATCGGCGGCGCGGCGTCACCGGAGAATCCTGGTATCCTGACCGGCACCGACTGACGGAGGATCATCCGACCATGATCACGAAATTCTCGTCGCTCTACGCAGGACACGTCGATCTCGGCGACATGGGGCAGGACGCGACGCCGACCAACGAGCGCCGCTACTCGAACGAGCACCTGGCGTCCGTCTTCGAGAAGACCGAGGCGCTCGCGCGAACCATGGACGATCTCGGCTATTACGCGCTGTGGCTCGCCGAGCACCACTTCCAGCACGAAGGCTACGAAGTCATCCCCAACCTCCTGATGCACGCGGTGCACCTGTCGCATCTGACGAAGCGACTGCGCTTCGGCTGCGGGTTCAACATCACGCCGATGTGGCATCCGCTGCGGCTCGCCGAAGACTACGCGATGGCCGACATCCTCACCGGCGGCCGAGTGATCTTCGGCGTCGGTCGCGGCTATCACACCCGCGAGGTCGAGACGCTCGGCGGGCCGCTGCTCGACGCCAACGCGAACCGCGAGATCTTCGAGGAGCAGGTCGACATCGTCTTCAAGGCGTTCAACGAGGACCGATTCTCGCATCACGGCAAGCACTACAGCCTGCCGGCCGCGGTTCCCTATCGCGGGTACGAGCTGCGTGACATCACGCTCGTGCCGCGGCCGCTGCGCCGGCCGGTGGAGTGCTGGCAGCCGATCGTCAGCGCCAGCGCGCGCGGGCTCGACTTCATGATCAAGCACCGGATCAGGGGCATCATCGGCGGCGGCGCCGCGACGATGGCAGAGGGACCGATCCAGGGCTATTGTGACGCGGCGGCGCGCGCCGGTCTCGATCTGAAGCCCGGCGAAGACCTCTGCCTCGGCATCTTCTTCCATCTGGCCGAGACGCGCGAGAAAGCGATCCGCGAGATGACGCCGTGGTACGAGGAGCACGTGAAGATGTTCGCGCCGCTCGGCTTCGTTCCCGGCATCACCCAGGACCAGGTCCGTGCTTCCGCCAAGCGTGGCGGCTGGAGCGCGGCCGGCATTCCCACACTCGAGCACTTCGTGAAGACGGGGGCCTGGTTCGCGGGACCACCCGAGGAGCTCGTCGCGTACCTCCAGATGCTGCAGGACAAGTACCCGGCACTCGAGTACGTCAACGTCAGCGCGAGCATGGGCACGCCGAAAGCGGTGATCCTGGAGCAGCTCGCCTGGTTTGCGCGCGACGTGATGCCGAAGTTTCATACGGAGCGGTAAGCCTTGCCGAAGTGATCCCGGGTGCGTGAACGCTTCAGCGGGCTCTGGCACCATCGCGAGTTCCTGAAGTTCTGGGCGGGGTCGGCGATCTCCGACGTCGGCTCACAGGTCTCCGCGCTCGCGCTGCCGCTCATTGCCGCGCTCACGCTCGGCGCCACGCCCTGGCAGATGGGGCTGCTCACGGCCTCCGGATCAGCGCCCGTCCTGCTCGTCGGGCTGTTTGTCGGTGTGTGGGTGGATCGCCTGCGGCGGCGACCGGTGATGATCGCGACCGACCTCGGCCGCGCCATCCTGCTGCTGATCATTCCGCTGGCGGCCGTGGCGGGCGTTCTCCGCATGGAGCTCCTCTACGTGGTGCTGCTGCTGACCGGCTCGCTCACGGTGCTCTTCGACGTCGCGCACCTGTCGTTCGTGCCGTCGCTGGTCACGCCGGACCGCCTGGTCGAGGGCAACAGCAAGCTCGAAACCACGTCGGCCGCGGCGCAGGTGGCGGGACCGAGTCTGGGCGGCGTGCTGGTGAGCCTGCTGGGCGCGCCGTTCGCGGTGCTCGTCGACGCGCTGTCGTTCGTCGGCTCGGCCCTGTTCATCGCGCGCACTCGGGTCACGGAGTCGGCGCCCGAGGCACGCGGTGAACGCTCGGGAGTGCTGACGGAGATCGGCGAAGGGTTGCGCGTCGTGGTCAACGACCGCATCCGGCGAGCCCTCGCCGGATGCTCGGCCACGACCATCCTGTTCGGCAACATGTTCCTCGCCGTGTACGTGCTCTACATGACGCGCGATCTGGGATTGAGCGCGGTCGGGGTGGGCCTGGTCTTCGGGACTGGCGGCGTCGGCTCGCTCGCCGGCTCGGTCGTCGCCGAGCCGCTCGCGCGGCGCTTCGGTCCCGGGAAGACGATGATCGGCGCCCAGGTACTGTTCGGACTGACGGGACTGTTCGTACCGCTCGCCGTCCTCGTGCCGCAAGTGGCGCTGCCGATGATCGTCGCCTCGGAGCTCGGACAGTGGACGGCGCTGCTCGTGTACTACGTGAACGCGATCAGCGTGCGGCAGGCGATCACGCCCGACCGCTTGCAGGGACGCGTCAACGCGACGATGCGGGTCCTTGCGGGCGGGGCGAACCCGATCGGCGCGGTGATCGGAGGAGCGCTCGGTGGCGTGATCGGTGTCCCGTCGACGCTGGTCGTCGCCTCGTTCGGGATGCTGCTGTCGTTCCTGTGGCTGCTGCTGTCACCGGTGCGCAACCTCCGCGCGATGCCGACGCACCAGCACGCCGAGCCAGCTCACACGCTGCGGGTAAGCCCAGGCGGTACGCTGATTGATTGATCAACGCGAGCTCCGGACCGCTGACGCGTTGTCAGCCGAGCAGCCTGTCGTAGTCGGCGTGAGTTCCAATCCAGAACCACACGAGGTCGTCGCCAGCTTCGACGGCGAGTGCGCGATAGTGACTTCCGGCGCGAACAGACCAGAACCGGCCAACCTTCTTCAACTGGAGCGACGGATGGCGAAGGTTCTCGTTGAGGTGTGCGTACGCTTGGTCCGCAAGCTTCTGGACATCCTGTGGCAGAGACTGGTAGCACGCCCAGAAGTCGGGAGACGCGTGGTGAGTCAGAGGCGGGTGGTCTTGCCGGCGTGGTGATCACCAAGAGCCTTGGCTGCAAGGTGATCGAGCTTGCCCGCGCGGACATCGCGTTCGAGCCGACGGTCCCAAGCCGCCCAGTCGAATTCCAGGAACCAAGCGCGGAATTCCGCAAGCTCTTCAGGAGAGAGCGCCTGGATCTGTTGCTCGAGATTTTCTACCTTGCGCATGATCACTCGCCAACCGCTAGTTTAGCATCGATAGTCCCGTGCCCTAAACGGCCCGCCCTGCCGGATAACTCGGAGATCGTCGAATCCGTGACTACGCCTGAGATCTCCTGCGTCGATACGAGTTGGGTAACGCGATTCCCAGGCGCATCAGGCCGCCACCGCCGCGGCGAAGCGTTGATCGGCGCCAAGGCTGTACGAGAGCAGGCGGTCCATGCCGTCCTGATAATGCTCGGCGGCGACCGCCGACGACGTCGAAAGCGGGAGTCCGTAGCGGTCGGCAATAGTCACGAGTCCCTCGTCATGACATGACGTGATCGGCCCGTAGCAGGAACGACGGTGGGATCGTGAGCACAAACGCGTTGGCGAGCATCACGTGTTCAAGTAGTTCAGCGCCAGCCCCGGCCGTGGCCACTCGAACGACACGAGCGTGCCGCCCATCGACAGCGTCGCGAAGGCGGTCCTGAGATCACGGCCGCCGAAGCACACGTTCGTGACCATCATGTCCGGCAGCGTGTACTGATCGACGCGAGTGCCGTCGGGCCAGATGTCGCTGACCGCGCCCGTGATCAGCGTGGCGACACAGATGTGGCCCGCGCTGTCGACGGCGAGCGAGTCGAACATCTGATAGCCGCCGAGGCCGGCCACGACGGTCCCCTTCTCGCCGCGGTACGGTCCGTTCGCCGACTCGATCTGCCCCGGCGCGGAAAGCTTGAATGCCCAGCAGCGGGCGGTCGGTGTCTCGACGACGTAGAGCGTCTTCTCGTCCGGCGACAGCCCGATGCCGTTCGGCCGTTCCAGCGGAAAGATCGCCTCCTTGATCATCGAGCCGTCGGCTTTCGCGTAATACACGGCGCCGCGGTCCGCGTCACGCTCGCGGGTCTTGCCGAGATCGGTGAACCAGAATCCGCCTGCACGGTCGAAGACGAGATCGTTCGGTCCGCGCAGCCTGCGTCCATCGCAGGCGTCGTAAAGCGTCTCGAACTTGCCCGTGTCGGGATGGACGACCTGAATGCTGCCCGTCACGTAATCGTCGGCCTGCGCCACCGGGAACAGCTTGCCTGGTCGTTCCAGGAACTTGAGGCCGCCGTTGTTCGTCACGTAGATCTTGCCGCCGGGACCCATCGCGGCACCGTTCGGCCCGCCGCCGAGCCTCGCGATCACGTGGATCTTGCCGTCGGGCGTGACGCGCGACAGCGTCTGTCGCTCGATCTCGACCAGGATGACCGAGCCGTCGGACATCGCAACCGGACCCTCGGGGAAGCGCAACCCGGCCACGACCTGTTTGAACGCGGGCGTGATCGTCGTCATGCCAGTCTCCTCCGGCCCTGTTCGTGTGCCGGCGCGTCGCCTTGACACGGACTGCTCGCTCCTCCACGATTCCGGCTAACGCGCGGCCACGCGTCTCGCGAGCGGGACCATCCGCCCCACGGGCGCGAGCACGCGCTCGACGGCGCCCATGCGGCTTCGCGGCATCCTAACACTCTGGGAGGATCGAGATGTCTGTCCGCCGCTCACTGCTCGCCAACAGTCTCCTCGTCATCGTCTTCTTCAGCATCGCGCTCTTCTGCGCCGCTCCTCCGGCGCGTGCCGCCGACACGCCCACGGGGCGCTCGGAAGTGCCCGTCGGAACGTTGACGATCGGTGTGCACGTCACGCTGGTCAACCGCTGGCTCGACCCCGAAGAGACCGAAGCGCTGATCACGCCGTTCATGGTGCTCTACGCGCTCCCGGAGATCGACGATCTCTTCCAGCGTCAGGCCAAGGAGCTGGACCGAAAGCAGCGAGAGGCCACGCTGCACCAGATCCAGAAAATCGTTGCCGATCGTGTACTCGTCGCGCCGATCTTTCAGCAAGCGTTTCTCACCGGCGTCGGGCCGCGGGTCGAAGAGGCGGCCATGGGCTTGATCCAGGGCTACCCGTACACCGCGCCGGCGGAAGATCTCAAAGTGAAGCCGTGATTTCCCGCTCCGACGTCGTCGGCAGCCTCCTGCGCCCCGCATACCTGCGCGAGGCCCGGAAGGCGTTCGCCGGCGCAAAGCTCAGCGCCGCCGAGCTGCGCCTCGTCGAGGACCGCGCGGTGCGCGAGGCGATCGCGCTGCAAGAGTCGGCGGGGCTCGACGTCATCACGGACGGAGAGCTGCGCCGCAACTCGTGGGTCGTGACGATCCCGCTACGCGAGATCGGAACCCCGCACGCGCCGCTCGCGGGCTACGACTTTCTTCCCGCCGACGCGGGCTGGTGGTCCTTGTGGAAGGAGCCGGACGGGCGACGCGCCCAGATCTGGACGGCCGCCACGCGGCCCTTCATCACGAAGCGCCTCCAGGTCGTGCGTGACATCGTCGCCGACGAGTTCGCGTTCCTGAAAGCGCACGCGACGAAGGCACGCGCAAAGTTCACGATCCCCGCACCGAGCTGGCACCGGATCTTCTGGCACCCCGAGCACTCGCGGGCGGCCTACCCGACTCCAGAAGATTTTCTTCGCGACGTCGCGCAGTACATTCGCAAGGAAGTCGTGACGAAGGTCATCGCGCTCGGCGGCGACTACGTCCAGATGGACGCGCCGAACTACGCCCAGTGGCACGTCGATGCGGAGAACCGGGCGGCGTTCGAGGCGTGGGGCCACGACATGGCCGCCGAGCTGCGCGCCGACGCGGAGATCGACAACACGGTGTTCGACGGCGTCCACGGCATCACCCGCGCCATCCACATCTGCCGCGGCAACGCGCCTGGCGGCCGGTGGCTGGCGAACGGAGGCTATGATCGGATCGCCGCTGAGGCGTTTCCGCGACTGACCAACTACGACAGGCTGCTACTCGAGTACGACACGCCGCGCGCCGGTGACTTCAGCCCGCTCCGTCACGTTCTCCCGGACGCGACGGTGGTGCTCGGCTTGCTCACGACGAAGAAGGGTGCGCTCGAGGATGCTGGAGCCGTGGAGAAGCGGATCGAGGAGGCGAGCCGGTACGTCGAGTCGACGCGGCTCGCGGTCAGCCCGCAGTGTGGGTTCGCCTCGGGCGAGGCGGGCAATCCGCTCTCGCCAGAAGAACAGGAAGCGAAGCTAAGATTGGTCGGCCAGATCGCAAGAAGGGTTTGGGCGCGGTGATCGGGCGTGCGGAGCCACGCGTATCTGGACCATTGAACGGCGGTGCGGTGCCGCCATTGAGCGGGAGTGCGGAGCCACGCGTATCTCGACGACTGAGCGGGCGTGCGAAGCCACGCGCATCTCGATACAGCCCACCCGCGCGTGTTGCGAGCACGCGGTCCCCGCTACAACGATCCCCGCTACAAAGGAGCCAACCATGAAGCTCGTGCGCTACGGACGCGCCGGAAGCGAAAAACCAGGACTGATCGACGAGGACGGCACGCTGCGTGACCTGTCACGCGTGGTGAAGGACATCACACCCGACGTGCTGTCTCGGGCGGGCTTGACGAAGCTGCGCGCGACGAAGACCGCGCGGCTGCCAATCGTGCGCGGCCGACCGCGCCTGGGATGTCCGCTCTCGGGCATCGGCAAGGTCGTGTGCATCGGTCTCAACTACACCGATCACGCGCACGAGGTGGGCCTGCCGCTGCCGGCGGAGCCCCTCCTCTTCATCAAGGCCAACAGCGCGATCACCGGCCCGACTGATCCGATCATCCGGCCTATCGACGGCGTCAAGCTCGACTACGAAGTGGAGCTGGCCGCGGTGATCGGACGCGACGCCCGTCACGTGAGCGAGGCGGACGCGATGAAGCACGTCGCCGCGTACTGCATCGTCGACGACGCCTCCGAGCGCGCGTTCCAGATGGAGCACGGCGGCACGACGACCAAGGGCAAGAGCGCGGACACGTTCGCGCCGATCGGGCCGTGGCTGGTCACCGCCGACGAGATCGGCGATCCTCAAGCGCTGGCGGTCTGGACGACCGTCAACGGGGAATCGCGCCAGCGCGGCGACACCAAGAACATGATCTTCACGGTCCGCCAGCTCGTGGCGTACGTCAGCCGGTTCATGTCGCTGCGCGCCGGCGACGTGATCTCGACCGGCACGCCCGCCGGAGTTGCGCACGGCATGAAGCCGCCGCGCTACCTGCAGCCCGGCGACGTCGTGGAGATGGGAATCACCGGGCTCGGCACGCAGAAGAATCGCGTCGTCAGCCGATGATGCGTCCGCCCATCACACGGATGGTGTCGCCCGTGACGTACGACGAGGCGTCGGAGGCGAGGAACACGCAGGCGTCCGCGATGTCCTCGGGCCGGCCGAGTCGGCGGAGCGGGATGTCCTTGATCTGTTCCGGCGCGCCGGACGGCGCCTTCTGGAATTCCGGATACCACTCCGCATAGCGACGCTCGGTATCGATGAAGCCCGGCACCACCATGTTGGCGCGGATGCCGAACGGGCCGAGCTCGGCGGCCAGGGCGCGCACGAATCCGAGCAACCCGGTCTTCGCCGCCGTCACCGCCGCCGTGTTGGGTCGGCCGGTCAGGCTCGACTGCCCGCCGAGCGCGATGATGCTGCCCGACTTCCGTTCTTTCATCGCGGGGACGACGGCGCGCGCCAGATAGAACGCCGAGTGGAGATTGACGTCGAACACGCGATGCCAGTCGTCGAGCGACGTCTCGGTGATGGCCTTGTGCGGGCGGATCGCGGCGTTGCAGACCAGCACGTCGATCGGTCCCCGTTCGGCGGTGCCCGTCTTGACCATCGCCTCGACGGCGGCGGCGTCGGCGATATCGCCGAGAACCGGGACCACCCGGACGCCGGTCTTGCCGCACTCGGCCGCCACCGCTTCCAGCTCGTCACGATTGACCCGGGTGTTCAGGATCAAGTTGGCGCCCTCGGCGGCGAACGCCAGCGCAATGGCGCGGCCGATGTTGCGGCTGGCGCCGGTAATGAACGCGGTCTTGCCCTCGAGCCTCAATCGGCTATATTCCACGCATTCCCTCCTGAAGGAGCGTCCATGCGGATTCACAACTTGTACACCGATTCGAGCGGTCAGTCACACTTCCGGGACGTCGAGGTCGAGTGGGTCGAGGAGACGCCCGCCGGCAAGCTGTCCAAGCGTCTCCCCGCGACCGGCATCATCTTCCGCCAGGTGCAGCCGAGCTATGACCTCGACTGGCATCCGGCGCCGCGCCGTCAGTACATCATCAACCTTGACGCGGGCGTGAGAATCACAGCAAGCGACGGCGAGAGCCGGGTCATCGGCGCCGGTGAAGTAATCCTCGTGGAGGACACGACGGGCAAGGGTCATCTGTCCAAGGCGGTCGACGCGAAGATCCGCCACTGCATCTTCGTGCCGGTCGAGTAGGCGAGCATGCCGACAGAGCTCGTCCAGTTCAAGCCGCTCACGTACGACGTCCTTCAGGTCGGCGAGGAGTTCGTCTCGGACGAACACCTGGTGACGCCGGAAGACATCGAGACGTACGCGTTCGCGGTCGACGACCATCATCCCTGGTTCTTCGGCGACTCCCCGTTCGGCGGGCCGGTCGCGCATCCGACGCTGGTCGGCAATCTGGCCTTGCACATGCGTCACGGGAAGTACCGCGTGCATGCCGGGCTTCACGCGAAGATGGAATTCCAGTTCCTCGAGCCGATCCAGCCGGGCATGCACGTCCGCTCCCGAGGGAAGCTGATCGACAAGTACGAGCGTCGCGGCAAGCCCTACATGGTGACCGAGTACGTCATCGAAGACGAGTCCGGCCGGCCCCTGGTCCGTGGGCAGTTCACGCAGATGATCATCGAGCGATGATCAAGCGATGATCATCGAGCGCTGAGTGAGGATGCATGGCAACGGTTAGCCGCGACGCGATCGCAATCGGTCAGGAGCTTCCGGCGCTGGTGAAGGAGATCTCCCAGCGGCAGATCGACACGTACTCGGGCGTCAAGCCGCGCTCGATTCACACGGACGAGGCGTGGGCGCGCGCGAAAGGGTTTCGTGCGCCGCTCGCACAGGGCATGATGTCGACCGCCTACGTCTCCGAGATGATGACGACGTTCCTCGGCGCCGGCTTCGTGAAGGGCGGCTCGATCTCGGTCGCGTTCACCAAGCCCGTGTACGTCGGCGACCGGCTGACGGTGCACGGCGTCGTGAAGGAGCTGCGTCAAGAGAACGACGCGACGCGCGTCGTCGTCGACGTCTGGTGCGCGAACCAGGACCACGGCAAAACCATGGTCGGCACCGCCAGCGGGCTGATCCCGCGCCCGGCATGAAAGTCGCGTTCGGGATCACGTTCACGTCGGCCACGCCGCTCCTCCGCAAGGAGGACTCACAGCAGTTCATGGATCTGGTGAAGATGCGATTCGGCCTGGAGGGCAAGCACGTCCCCGAGGACATGGAGGCGAAGATCCAGGCATACGTCGACAGCTACGTGCTCTACGACCACGTACGACACGAAGGACAGAACCCCAAGCAGATGGACGCGCTCGGGCTCACGCCGTACGCGATGGAGCGCTTCGCGCTCGCCGGCAACGCCCGTGACTGGATCGCGCGGATCGAGCAGATCGCGTCGGCCGGTGCCAGAAAGATCTGGGTCGGCGTCAGCGGCAACGGGCTCGACAACCAGAAGCGTTATCTCAAAATTCTGGGCGGAGAGATCATGGCCCGATTCGTGGCCTAGCTCGGCGCGCCGCATCTGGACGCGGCCCACCCTCGATGGTTGCGATCCTGCGGTCGCCGATACAAAAAGGAGACGACATGAAGATCCTCTACTTCGACGACTTCAAGCTGGGCGTGCTGAAGGGCGATACGGTGGTCGACGTGTCCGACGCCGTGAAGGACATCCCGCACACCGGTCCGCACAACCTCATCAGCGGGCTGATCGAGCGATGGGGCCAGTACAAGAGCAAGGTGGAGCAGGCGGCCGAGAAGGGCAAGGGCGTGCCCGTGAGCGGCGTCAAGATCCGGCCTCCCCTGCCGAAGCCGACCAACATCGTCGCGATGGCCGTGAACTACATGGAAGACGGCACCCGATCGGAGCCGGCGCCCATCAACGCGTTCATGAAGTCACCGAGCTCGGTCATCGGCCCGAACGAGACGATGGTGCTGCCGGACGTGCCCGCGACGATCTTCGAGGGCGAAGCGGAAATGGCGCTCGTCATCGGCCAGCGCGCGTCGCACGTGAGCCAGGCGGACGCGATGAGCTACATCTTCGGCTACACGAACTTCATCGACGGCTCGGCGCGCGGCCTGCTGCCGCCCGGCAACACGTTCTACCAGATGAAGTCGCGTGACACGTTTGCGCCGATCGGGCCGTACATCGTGACCGCCGACGAGGTCTCCGACCCGCACAAGCTCCAGATCAAGCTCTGGGTGAACGGCGTGCTGAAGCAAAACTTCAACACCGACGACATGGCGCACAAGATCCCGCGCTGCATGGAGTGGGTCACGTCGATCCACACGCTCGATCCGGGCGACATCGTCGCCTCCGGCACCAATCACCGCGGGCTCAGCGCGTTCCAGAACGGCGACGTGATCGAGCTCGAGGTCGAGAAGCTGGGCCGTCTGAAATTCAACGTCCGTGACGATCTCAAGCGAACGTGGGCGCGCGAGACACGGCTCGATCGCCAGGAGAAGAAGCAGGAAGGCACGACACCGCAGCTCACGGGCAAGCACACGCCGGCGCCGAAGTAGCGGCCGCGATGATCCAGCAGCGGCCGTTCGGACGCACGGGTCATCGCAGCTCGGTGACCCTGTTCGGCGCGGCGGCGCTGGCGCGGGCCAGCCAGGACGATGCCGACCGGGCGCTCGAGGTGCTGCTGCGCCACGGGGTCAACCACATCGACACCGCGGCGCGCTACGGGGACTCGGAGCTCCGTATCGCGCCGTGGATGGCGCGACACCGCAACGATTTCTTTCTCGCGACGAAGACCGGCGAGCGCAGCGCGCAGGGCGCTCGCGAGGGTCTTCACCGCTCGCTGGAACGGTTACGGGTGGATCACGTCGATCTGATCCAGATGCATTCGCTCGGGCACCCCGACGACTGGGAACAGGCCTTCGGGCCAGGCGGCGCGCTCGAGGCGCTCGTCGAAGCGCGTCAGCAAGGCCTCACGCGCTTCATCGGCGTCACCGGCCACGGGTGGAACATCGCGGCGATGCACAAGCGGAGCCTGGCGCGCTTCGACTTCGACTCGGTGCTCTTGCCGTTCAACTTCTTCATGGCGCAGGACGAGCGGTACCGGCGGACGTTCGAGGAAGTGCGTGGGATTTGCCGGGAGCGGAACGTCGCGGTCCAGATCATCAAGTCCATCGCCCGTGGGCCGTGGGCCGCGACCGACAAGACGCACACCACGTGGTATCAGCCGCTCGAGGATCAGGCGGACATCGATCGCGCCGTGCACTGGATCGTCGGGCTGCCCGAGGTCTTTGTGAACACGGCCGGAGATCTGAAGCTGTTGCCGAAGATTCTCGACGCGGCCAGCCGCTTCGAGCGCCGGCCGTCCGACGACGAGATGAAGGCGATGCTCGACGGCAAACGGATGACGTCGTTGTTCGGACTCGCCACGTAGCGGAGCCACGCCGCGGAACCACGCGCGTCTGGATGCAGCCCACCCGCGACTGTTCCTGACTCGCGGACCCCGCTACAGCGGAACCACGCGCGTCTGGATACAGCCCACCCGCGACTGTTCCTGACTCGCGGACCCCGCTACAGCGGAGCCACGCGCGTCTGGATGCAGCCCACCCGCGACTGTTCCTGACTCGCGGACCCCGCTACAGCGGAGCCACGCGCGTCTGGATGCAGCCCACCCGCGACTGTTCCTGACTCGCGGACCCCGCTACAAAGAAGGGTGACGATGCCGTACGAAGCACTCTTCGCGGAGACGGTCTGGATGCGTGGCCACAAAGGCGATCGGATCGACGCGTATCTCGCCAGGCCGTTCGGCGTCGGCCCCTATTCCGGCGTGGTCGTCATCCACCACATGCCCGGCTGGGATGGCGCGACCAAGGAGATCACGCGCCGATTCGCGCATCACGGTTACGTTGGGATCTGTCCGAACCTCCATTTCCGCGAGGGCAAGGCGACGCCGGAAGAAAACAGCGCGAGCGTGCGCGCGGCCGGCGGCATGCCGGACGATCGCACGATGGGCGACGTCCAGGGCGCAATCGACTATCTCCGCGCGCTGCCGTACCTGAACGGCAAGGTCGGCGTCATCGGTTACTGCTCGGGTGGCCGTCAGTCGTATCTCGCGGCGTGCACGCTGCGCGGTCTCGACGCGGCGATCGACTGCTACGGCGGCGGAGCCGTCGCCAAGCCCGAGGAGTTGACGGCCCGCCAGCCCGTCGCGCCGATCGACTTCACGAAGGATCTTCCAGTTCCGCTGCTCGGGCTCTTCGGCATCGAGGACACGCGCCCGTCACCCGACGACGGCGCGAAGACCGAGGAAGCGCTGAAGAAATTCGGCAAGACTTACGAGTTCCACACGTACGAGAACGCGGGGCACGCGTTCTTCGCGGTCGACCGCCCGAACGATCGCCAGGCGGCGGCGGTGGACGGCTGGAAGAAAGTCTTCGGCTGGTTCGAGAAGTACCTGCGCTGAGCGCCTGCCCAGCTCCGTTTCGATGTATCGGAACTCCGACGTTGTACCGCCAAAGTTCCTGCTCTACACTGCGGGCGCACGGAGGCGGCGTCGGGCATGGTCAGCGTTCACCGGTATCCCGCGAGCACGTGTGTCCTCTCACGCGGCAGTCGGCGCCAGCCGGTCGATGCCGTCCACGAAAACAGTCCGGCTGAGCCACCGAAACCTCGCCTGCTGGACCGTGCGCGCAGCTCTCCGGAGCCGCCATTACAGCCGCCGGACCGAGGAGGCCTACGTCGCGTGGATCCGACGCTACATCGTCTTCCATGGCCAGCGTCATCCCGCGGAGATGGGGGCGCCCGAGATCACTCGCTTCCTGAGTTGGCTTGCGGTCGCGAACGTTGGGCGAACAACTGGAACACACGGGCAGGATGAGGTAGGTAGTGGACATGGTTCGACCAGTTGAGGTTCGTCCCCTCGCGCGGTATCGCATCTGGCTGCGCTACCAGGACGGCACAGAGGGCGAGGTTGACCTGTCCCACTTGGCAGGCAAGGGGCGTGTTCGCCGCGTGGGAGCAGGAGGGCGTGTTCGCCCAGGTCAAGCTCGGACCGCATGGCCAGATCGAATGGTCCGGGGAGCTCGATCTGTGCCCCGACGCGCTTTACTTGACGCTCACCGGAAAGCGCCCGGAGGACATCTTTACGGGACCAGGCCCAATCGGCCCGGATGCCTGAGGTCAGCCGGTTCTACGGAATCATTGTCAGGATCTTTTACGACGACCACAATCCACCCCACTTTCACGCCGAGTACGGTGAGCACGAGGTTCTCGTCAACATCAACACGCTTGCCTTCCAGAAAGGGGTGCACCGGACCGGCGCTCGCGTTGCTCGCTCCGGCCGGTGACCGCGGGCGCTGGACGACACGGCACAGCGAGGTGTAGTGCGATGGCAGGGTTCGGGCGGTTTTCAGTGCTTCGAGAGAAGGCAAGACACGGCTTCCGCGGGTACCCGGTCGCGACGGTAGCGTATTACGGGCCGGACGCCAGCAGGGCTACGAAGGTGGCAGTTGGCGTCATTTTGAAAGAGGGAGACGAGCCCGACGCGCTTGAGCGCTGGCACTCCACCATGTCCGACGTTCGGTTCGATCAGGAGATCTGCGGCGCCGCCCTTGAGTTCATGGCCGCCCACCACGTCAAGACTGTTGTGCTCAGCGCCGGGATCATAGGATGCCCACACGAAGAAGGCGTCGACTATCCGGCGGGACAGAAATGCGGAGCGTGTCCATACTGGGCGGATCGCGACCGATGGACCGGAGAGGTCATTCGGTGAGTGGCGCGTCGTTCAACTTCGCAGTCCACCGGACCGGGGCTCGCGTTGCTCGCCCCTCGGACGCTGAGCGTGACCGTTGGGCAGACAGACAACGTGGTGGACCAGATTGGAGGGGCGTGTCTCGCGGCCGATCACGCCCTGTCGCCCGAAACCTCATCGGTCCCGAACAGCAGTGCCAGGCCCTGGAGGACATCGCGCATTTTGGCCGCGCCCAAGACGCCGACTCGGTCACCGAGTCGCGTTTGATCAATGGTTCGGATCTGGGACACGTTGACGACGCTCGCCCGTGGAAGTCCTGCTTCACCTTGCCGTAGGCGCACGTTGCCCGGCATGGCTCCAAGCCGGAGGTTCGATGTGACTGCCGCGACGACAGTGGTAGAGATGGCGCTTCGATTGAAGCGGTCGTGCTGTACGACGAGAGCGGGTCGGCGCCCCGCGGGTGCTGAGCCCTCAGCCGGTCCGAAGTGGAGCCAGTAGATTTCGCCCTGTCGGATCACCAGCGCTCGTCCGACCAATCGGTTCCGACGTCATCCAGTTCGGACGCTTCTCGGCTGTGTTGCTTCCCGAGGGCAGGCGTGGCGAAGAGCTCGTTTAGCCGCCGCGTGATCTCTGCGTCGCGGCGCGCACGAACCGCGTGCCGCAAGACAGATGTCACGAACCGATTTCGGGACTCGTGTCGCTCGCGGGCTGCGCGGTCCACCGCAGCGAGCAGGTCATCGGGCACGGCGATCGCGGTCTTGCGGAGCGGCATTGGTACTCCTCCTGGTAGCAATAAAGAGCATACCACGGACGCCGGGGTTCCCGCATCCGAAATCCAGCGTCCGAGCGGGCTGCCGAACGTTCGGCGTGATGAAACAAGATGCTACTGATGGTCGAGCGAGCGCAGGTGTATCGACGCGGCATTCTCAGCGGAATCGTCCTCAGCAGATTCGATGTCCATTATTTCTGGGGGCGCGATGACTGAGTCCGGCGACCCGTTCCGTCCCGAGACCTTGGTGGCCATTGAAGCAGTGAAGCGAGCGCTGATTATCGCCCAGCGTCGTGTCGGCGCGAAAGAGGTGACGGCCAAGAGCGGGCGTGATCTCGTGACAGGAGCCGATCTCGCCATTGAGGACGCGGTTCGAAGCATGGTGGCTGATGCGTTCAGCTTCTCGGTGATGGGCGAGGAGCGTGGCGGCGAGGCGTCAGCCGATGGCTCGCCGTACTGGCTCGTCGATCCCATCTGCGGGACTCGGAACTTCGCTTCGGGAATTCCTTTGTATTGTGTGAACCTCGCACTGGTCGAGACCAACGAAATCACCGTCGCCGTCGTGGGCGACCCATCAACAGGCGGGATCGATGTCGCGGAGCGCGGTCGAGGCGCGTGGAGATTGAAGGACAGCGCGCGATACCGGCTCACGACCTGTGCCGACAGTCGCACGATCGTCATTGAAGACGGCAGGTCGAAGGGCAGCCGGCGGGAGCGCGCCGCACGCTTCACCGCGGCTGCCATCCGGGCGGATCGATGGGACTTTCGTTCGCTTGGGACAACCTTGGCGTCGCCTTACGTGGCTGCCGGCCGGATCGCAGCTTACGTAGTCTTCTCGGTCTCGGCCCTCCACGCCGGGCCAGGCAGCCTTCTCATCACGGAAGCGGGCGGCGCTCTGTCGGACATCGACGGCCGCCCCTGGACCATCGACTCAGATTCGCTTGTTGGCAGCGCGAATAGCCGCTTCCACGAAGAGCTACTCGACGTTTTGCGCGCATCTGCGTCGTGATGTGCAGAGAACATCTACGCGCGTATCGGATCAATGACCAATGCTGGCGAGCGCCAGGGCGCGACATGCTGTTCACCGCCCAACTGCGCGGTGGACCCTCGGCAACCGCTTGACGAATATTCTTATCGTATATACACTCCACAGGTGATCACCTGGGATGAGCCGAAGCGGCGGGCCAATCTCAGGAACCACGGCTTCGACTTTGTCGCTGCGGAGGAGGTCTTCGACGGTGTCACCTACACGTACGAAGACGATCGCCTCACGTATGGCGAGCAGCGGTTCGGGACACTGGGTCTTCTGCGAGAGGTCGTCGTCTCGATCGTCCACACGGAAGAACGCGACCACATTCACGTCATCTCAATGCGAAAGGCGACCAAGCGTGAGCGGAAAATCTACTTTGAGGGCATCGCGAACTGATTGGGCACGCGTCGGTGCTCAGCGTGACCGTGACATCAAGACCGGGCGGGATCACCCCGAAGCTGACCCTCGGCACATCGTTCGGGGCATCGTGCGACGGGGATTGAAGACGCAGTCGGCGAAGGAATCGATTTCCCTGCGGGTCGACCCTGAAGTGCTCGGGTGGTTCCGAGCCCAAGGCCCTGGTTGGCAGACGCGGATGAATGCCGTCTTGCGCGCCTACAAGGAGGCAGCGTCGGAGCCTCGGGGTCTAACCCGCCGATCGAGCGGGCGCCCTTGAAGAGCGCCGCTCATCGGCAGCGTGAGACGATCGCGCGATGAAAGCTGAGGTCACTACGCCGTGCCCCGAATGGACCACGCTCGAAGAGCTCACTCTGGCTGAAGCCTGGGGCGACGCCAGGCTACGGATTGCTCGTCGAGGCGAGTCCACATTGACCAGAGGACAACAGCCCTGGACGATGATCTCGTGCACTTACGAAGACTAGAGGCGCATGAGTTGAATCTCCACCGTGATCTGCGCCTCCGGGCTCTGCGCGACGCACCGGATTCCTTTGGCGAAACGTTCGCAGACGCGGCGGCGCGGCCTACGTCCTACTGGGAGGACCTCACCCGCTCTGTCACCGAGCCAGGGCGTCAGGTGATGGTCCTCGCGTGTGAAGGCGAAGACGTGCTCGGCTCGACGTACGGGCTCCTTGATCGGGAACGGAGCGAGGCGGGCCGGGTCGGCGGTATGTGGGTAGAACCCGCATGGCGAAGGCACGGCGTTGGACGTGCCCTCCTGCAGGAAGTCTTCAGCTGGGCGCGCGCACGTGGGTTGAGCCGTCTCGGCTTGTGGGCTCCGGCTCACAGCCTGGCTGCCACTGCCCTCTACCGCCAAGCCGGCTTTCGAGAGACCGGAAGCCATCGACCACTCCCGACCAATCCCTCGCTCCAGATCGTCGAGATGGAGTCTCAGCTATGAGACTCCGAGAACGTGACCGTGAAACCACGGCACCCAGCCGACGGCCTTCAGCCGCGGCTGGTACCGAGCGTTATACGCCGATGCGGTGGAGTTCGCCTGGCTTGACCGCCGGGAGGGCGTCGAGGATCGGCGGCACGACCGGCTGGAGGTGCACCATGCGATTGGAAGGCGCACGGACAAGAAGCACGCCGAACGGAAGCGTTGAGAGGTTCTGCTGGAATTCGATGCCCCGGTCCATCGTGATCAACGCGTCGTACTCGCCGTGCATGCGTCGCAGAAGCTCGCCGTTCGTAATGCCTGCCCAGCCACGGCCGACGACGGTGTCGACACTGTGGCCGTGGAGCGCTGCGGCAAGGTCTAGCGGAAGCTGCTCGTCAAGAAGAACGCGCACCAGCCAGCAGCGTAGTGCGCGCGAGATCGAGCGCCGCGACCGCCTGGTCGCGTCTCACGGAGGGGAACTGGCGAAGGAACTCGTCCAACGTCTCGCCGCCTTCGAGGTAGTCGAACAGCGACTGTATCGGAACGCGCGTGCCGACGAACACGGGCGTACCGCCAAGGACCTCTGGGTCGCAGTGCACGATCTCGCTCAGTTGGGTCATGTTGCTCGCCGTGTGGCGTAAACCCGAGTATACACGCGGAGCCGAGTCCGAAGAGATCCTCATCACGCGGCACGGAAAACCGGCTGGCGCCCTCATCGGCTTCGAAACCGAGGAGGACGGTCGAACTCTGGCGAAGATCAGACCTGACCGACCCAGGAGTCGTCGGCCACCTCCCGCCAGCGCGCGCGGATGCGCTCGATCTCCTTCGCCGGTAACGCGCCCGCCCGCAGCAGCCCTGCGTTCTCCTGCCAGCGCTCCGGCTTCGTAGTCCCGACGATCGCGGTGTGAACGCCTGGCACGCTGAGCGTGAACCGCAGTGCCGTGCTCACTGCGGTATCCGAAGATTTCAAGAACGGATACTCGAGCTTGCGCAGACGAATCCAGTAGTCCTCGTAATACGACTCCGGCTTGCGCGTGTAGCGCCACGCGGCGTTCGCGATCGGACGCTTCGCGATCACGCCCATCCCCCGCTCGCGGGCCAGCGGCAGCGTCAGGTCGAGCGCTTCCTGATCCGCGATGCTCACCGACGTCTGCAGCGTGTCGAAGCGCCCGCACTCGATTGCGTACCGCGCTTCTGCGCCGTCGCCGCTGTAGCCGATGTACCTGACCCACCCGCGTTCGCGCGCCTGTTCGAGGGCCGTCACGACGTCCCCTTTCTTCAGCGTGGCCAGCGAGCAGCTGTGGAGCTGGATCAGATCCAGGGAGTCGGCCGCGAGCCGCTTCAAGCTGCGCTCGATGCTGGCCAGCAGCGACGCGGGCCGCCAGTCAGCTCGGGCCCAGCCACCGGCATGTCCGCACTTGGTGAAGAGATAGAAGTCGCGGCGGCGAGACCCGACCGCCTTACCGATCAGCGTCTCGCTGTCCTCGTAGCATTCGGCCGTGTCGATGACGTTGAGCCCCGCGTCCAGCGCGCTGCCGAGGAGCCTTGCCACCGTGCGGGCGCTGACGCGCTGGTAGCCGATCTCGGAGCCGCCGAACCCGAGCACGCTGACGTCCATGTCCGTCCGGCCGAACCGTCGGCGCTCCATGGCTGCATTTCGAGTCGGCATCGACGGTAGTGTAAACGACACCGATGCCGCTGTGATGTCTGAGCCGCGAAGCGGTCAGACGCTCGTTCGACCGGTCAATGGAACACGAACCGGAACACGGCCATCAGCGCGATCGCGGTCACCGCAGCCGCGAGACGCCACGCCTCTTCGTTCCTCATGAGATTGCCCATGATCACCACTCACATGTCCATCGCGACCCGGTGCCTGATCGGCACGAGATCGCGGCATTCTCTTCGTCTGTAGACGGAGTCGCGAGTCGTGGTATTTACGAGACGACCGTTCTCAGGTACACCGACTGCGAAGGAGATGCCGATGAAGATCACCCACGTCACCACGCGCGTGCTCCGGACCCCGGCGGACAATCCGCTCGTCGTGGGCCTCCCCGCTCCCACCGACACGCGGGAGTTCGTCACGCTCGAGCTCGGCACCGATCAAGGCCTCGTCGGTATCGGTCTCACGTTTTTCGGTGGGGCGCTGACCGCCGCACTGAAGACCGCGGTGGACGGACTCGCCGGACTCGTCGTCGGCGACGACCCGACGCAGGTCGAAGCGATCGCCGGCAAGCTGCGACGCGCGGCGGGGAACTCCGGGCCTGGCGGCATCTTCTCGCTCGCGCTCTCGGCCGTCGACATGGCGTGCTGGGACCTCAAGGGCAAAGCGCTCGGCCAATCGGTGTGCGCCATGCTCGGCGGACTGCGCGACCGCGTGCTGACGTACGCGAGTGGCGCGCTCATGCGCCCGCATCCCGTCGACTATCTCGCCAAGGCCGGCCCGCGCCTGGTCGGCATGGGCTTCCGGCAGATGAAGATGCAGTGCGGGAGCGAGCCGACGGTCGCGGCATCGATCGAGCGCGTGCGCGTGATGCGCGAAGCGATCGGGCCGGACGTCGATCTGATGTGCGACATCAACCAGCTCTGGAGCGTGAGTCAGGCCATCGAGGTCGGTCGCCGCATCGAGCCCTACCATTTATATTGGCTCGAGGACCCGACCGCCCACGACGACTACCCCGGCCTCGCCCGCATCGCCGACGCGCTGACCACGCCGATCGCGGCGGGTGAATATCACTACGGCATCGTCCCCTTCCGCCATCTGCTGGAACACCGCTCGATCGACGTCGTGATGATCGATCTGCTGCGCGTGGGCGGGATCACGCAATGGATGAAGGTTGCCGGCATGGCGGAAGCGTTCAACCTGCCGGTCGTCAGTCATCTCGTCCCGGAGATCCACGTCCACCTGATCGCCGCGATCCCCAACGGCCTCACGGTCGAGTACATGCCGTGGACGCTGCGGCTCTACGAGGAAACGCCGCCGATCGAAAACGGAATGCTGGTCGTGCCGAAGAAACCGGGACTGGGACTCGCGTTCGACCCGGCGGCGATCAAGAAGTACCAGGTGAGCTGAGTCCATGACGATCGATCCTCGGCTCCTCCATTCACTCCAGTGGCGCTGTGTCGGGCCGCATCGCGGCGGCCGCGTCGTCGCCGTCGCCGGACATCCGACCGAGTCGATGACGTTCTATTTCGGCGGGTGCGCCGGCGGCGTCTGGCAGACGATCGACGGCGGCACGTACTGGGAGAACGTCTCGGACGGGTTCTTCGAGACCGCCGCGGTCGGCGCGCTCGCGATCGCCCCGTCCGACGGGAACGTCATCTACGCCGGCACCGGCGAGGCGTGCATCCGGGGCAACGTCTCGCACGGCGACGGCGTCTACCGCTCGACCGACGCTGGCCGCACGTGGAAAAATACGGGACTACGCGACACGCGTCACATCGGGCGCGTGCGGGTGCACCCGCGTGATCCCGAGCTCGTCTACGTCGCCGCGCTCGGCCACGCCTGGGGTCCGAACCGCGAGCGCGGCGTGTTCCGTTCGCGCGATGGCGGCGCGACGTGGGAGCACGTCCTCTGCCGTAGCGAACGCGCGGGCGCGATCGATCTCTCCATGGACGCGCAGAACCCCCGCATCCTCTATGCCGCCGTCTGGCAGGCGCAGCGCACGCCCTGGAGCATGACGAGCGGCGGCCCGGACTCGTCGCTGTACAGATCGACCGACGGCGGTGACACGTGGACCGATATCACGCGCAACACGGGGCTGCCGCGTGGAGTGCTTGGCCGGATTGGCGTCGCGGTGTCGCCGGCCGACGGGCGCCGCGTGTACGCCGTGATCGAGGCCGCAGACGGCGCGCTCTTCCGCTCCGACGACGGGGGCGAGACGTGGCGACGGTGCAGCGTGGAGCCCGGACTCCGCGGACGCCCCTGGTACTACATGCACGTCTTCGCCGATCCGACCGACGTCGATACTGTCTGGGTCGCGGACTATTCGCTGTGGAAGTCCATCGACGGCGGCAAGAGCTTCGTGGAAGCCGCGACACCGCACGGCGACAATCACGATCTCTGGATCGATCCGACGACCTCCCGCCGGATGATCGAGGGCAACGACGGCGGCGCGTGCGTGACGTTCAACGGCGGACAGTCGTGGTCGACCATCTACAACCAGCCGACCGCGCAGTTCTATCACGTGTGCGCGGACGACGCTGAACCGTATCGGATCTACGGCTCGCAGCAGGACAACTGGGCCATCAGCGTGCCGAGCCAGTCGCACCGCGGCGTCATCACGACCATCGACCAGATCCAGCCCGGCGGCGGCGAGAGCGGCTACATCGCGGTGAAGCCGGGCGATCCGAACATCGTCGTGGGCGGCTCCATCGGCACCGGACCCGGCATGGGCCGATTGATCCATTACGATCACCGCACCGGGCAGGAGCGCATCATCAGCGTCTGGCCCGAGGCGTACGGGATGGGAACCCCGCCGGCCGAGCATCGCTACCGGTTCCAGTGGACGTTCCCGGTCTTCTACTCGCGCTGGGATCCGCGCGAGCTGTGGATCTCCGGCAACCGCGTGTTCCGCTCGATCGACGAAGGACAGAGCTGGGAGATCGTGAGCCCGGACCTGACGCGGAACGATCCGGCGAAGCTCGGGCTCTCGGGCGGCCCGATCACGCGCGACAACACCGGCGCCGAGGTGTACTGCACGATCTTCGCGCTCGCCGAATCGCCGCACGAGCGCGACGTGCTGTGGGCCGGCACCGACGACGGTCTCGTGCACGTGTCGCGCGACCGCGGTCGGACGTGGCAGCCGGTGACGCCGCCCGATCTGCCGGAATGGGCACTGATCAGCGTCATCGAGCCATCGCCGCACGACGCGGCCACCTGCTACGTCGCGGCCACGCGCTACAAGCTCGACGACACGCGCCCCTATCTCTTCGAGACCAGCGATTACGGTCGAACGTGGAAGCGCATCAGCGCCGGGCTTCCCGACGGCGAGATCACGCGCGTCGTGCGAGAAGACCCGAACCGCCGAGGGCTGCTCTATTGCGGCACCGAGAGCGGCCTGTGGGTCTCCTTCGACGACGGCGGAGCGTGGCAGCGGCTACGGTCGAATCTGCCGGTCACGCCGATCCACGACCTCATCGTGAAGGGCACCGATCTCGTCGTGGCCACGCACGGACGCGCGTTCTGGATTCTCGACGATCTCACGCCGCTCCATCAGATGGCCGACGCGATCGCCACTGCTGGCGCACACCTCTTCGTTCCTCGCCGCACCGTGAGGTGGCGAGCGTACAAAGGCCACGGCATGAAACCCGGGCCGAACCGAGAGGTCGCGTATCGGCTTGCGGGGTCGGTCGGGTACGCCTACCGTCAGGTCGAGACGCCGACCGGGGAGAAGAAGGAGAAGCTGCTCGACGCCGGAGAGAATCCGCCGAGCGGTGTCCTCGTGCACTACTGGCTCAAGGACGCGCCGGCCCATCACGTCACGCTCGCCTTCTTCGACGCCGATGGACGCGAGATCCGATCGTTCACGAGCCGTCCGCCCGAAGCTGCGGGTAACGGCGACGCGACGACGGCATCGTCCAGCAGCGCATCATCTGACGCCGGCGGCGGTGAGGAACCACGGCCGCCGCAAGAAGCATCGGTGACGGCGAGCGACGAGGAACCGCGCCCCACGAAAGACGTCGGCGCCAATCGCTTCGTCTGGAACCTGCGGGGCCCGGACGCGACGAAGCTGCCGGACAACAAGGGTCGAGGCGGCACGATCGACATGCTCGGTGGCCCCCGCGTGCCACCCGGCACGTACGAGGTGCGGCTGACCGTGGGGAGCCGGACGTTCACGCAGCGGTTCGCGCTCGTGAAAGACCCGCGCGCGCAGGCGAGCGATGCGCAGCTCCGCGAGCAGTTCACGTTTGCGAAGCAGACGCATGATTTGCTGACGCAGGTGCACGAGGCGGTCCTGACGCTCCGTGACGTCCGCACGCAAGCCGACGCGTGGACGAAACGCGTCGACACGCCCGCGATCAAGAACGCCGCGGCAGCTTTGGCGCGGACGCTGACGTCGATCGAGGATGAGCTCATCCAGGTGCGCTCTGATGACCCGCGCATGTTTCCGGCGAAGCTCAACTCGCGGCTGGCCACCGTCGTCACGCTGGTCGAGTACTCGGATGCGGCGCCGACGGTCGCGCTTCGCGAGCTCGCCGAGAATCTCGCGCTCCGTACCCGGATGGAGCTCGCGAAGCTCGATCGCTGCCTGGCCGAGGACGTCGCGGCGTTCAACGCGCTCTGCCGCGAGACCGGCGTCGCCGCGATCGTGCCGAAGCGAGGCGCCTAGCACGGATCATTCATGAACGAACGCCGGCAATCGAGCGCGTGGCGCCGCGGGCCGGCCGGGTCGGTGAGGGGCCTCTGACCACGAGGCCCTGTGGACCGATGACCCGCGAGCCGTTCCCACTCACGACCGGGTGCCCTCGATCGCACGTTACGGGAACGGGTCCGCCGGCCCCCCACCGACCCGGCCGCCCCGCGGCACCACGCTGTCCCCGGCCTCGGTCGTTCGTCGATGGTCCGCGCGCGTGATTCATGAACGCCTATCCGCAATACCGCTCAGACACGGCCGGGCGGCGCGGGTGCCTCGAATCAGAGACGTTGTCAGTCGTTCGCGTTCCCGGTATTGCTGGCGCCGTGGTGCGCTTCATTCGCGACTACCGGGGCCAATACCTGCGGCTCACAGACGAGCGGCTGGCGCATATCGTCAGGCAGCACCCCGAAGCAGCGAGACTTGGCGTGCTGGCGATCGAGGACGCTCTGAGGCATCCTGATGCGGTGATCGTTTCACCGGCGGCCCCGGACGACCGCCTTTACTACCGACGTCACTCCGGCCCGGACCTGGGTGACAAGTTCCTCTGCGTTGTCGTGAAGTCGGTCGGCGCGTTTGTGGTCACGGCATACGTGACGGCCCGGCAGAAAAAGGGAGTGCGGGTATGGCCGGAGACAACTTGAACGTCTGGTACGACCCCGAGGGTGATCATCTGGAGATCGTCTTCGACCAGAAGGCCGGGTACTTCGAAGATACCTCCCTCGAGAACGTGATGCGCAAGCGCGACGCCGAGGGCAATCTCCTCGCGATCTCCATCTTCAATCTCTCGTCGTTCGCGGGGACCCGACCACACCCGGAATCGACTTCTGGTCACGATCTGTGGGCGGTGTTCAACCTGGACATCGATGACCCGGACAGCTTCGAGTTCGACGTCGCGCTGGGGTACGAGCGGCTAGGAGTGGAAGAGACCGACCCGGAGAGCACGAGTGTGTACACCGCTCGAGCCGATGCGTACGCGAAATGCTCGGTCTTCTTCCATGCCGATAGATCGAGTCCTCGACTCGTCGAGCGAACCCTCGAGATCATACACAAGCCCCTGTCATCGCCGGTGGTCTCGATCGGTGAGGACCCGTTGTCACCGGTTTCGCTGACATCGCTGTGTCGCGACCAGTTGGCGCTTGCGCTGAGGCTGTTCCAGTCCCAGAGCTTCTTGATGTTCCCTCGGGAACGGCGCCACGAGGGGCGAGGGCGGGCTTACCTTGCGCTCGCTGCTCACCAAGCTGGAGCGCCCGCGCCCTACGTGCTCCAGGGTCGCCAGGTCACGAGGTTCCTGGAGTTCGCGAGGAAGCTCCATGCATTTCACGTCGATCGCAATCTGTATCGATGCATCCGACGGGACCCGCTGGGGCCCCTCCTGGCCTCCGAGATGCCCGACAACGGGGCGAAGTTCTTCAAGCGAGTCGCCAGGCTGATGATCGCCGCTGACCTGTTCGAACAGGCCAACGAGGCCCACGCCCTCTCTGGCGAGATGCGGCTGATGTGGCTCGTCATGGCAGCCGAGGCGCTGTTTACCGACGACGACAAGAGCGAGCTGGGTTACCGGCTCGCGACTCGTATGGCGTTCCTGAATGGCGCTGGCGTGGAAGACGTGAAGCGCCATTGGGAGCTCGTGCGCTCGACGTACGAGGCGAGGAACAAGCTGATGCACGGGACGGCGTACGTTGGGAAGCCGTCCAAGCGGCTCCCAGGGCTGGTGGGAGACGCGGGATTCATCGAGCCCACACCCGAACGCCTGCTCGCGTTCAACAATCTGGTCCGGGCATCGATCCTGTACTTCATCGCGCTCCAGGATTCTGAGCGACGAGATGTACTAGAGATCCTGGATCGTTCAGTGTTCGATCCGTCAGAGGTTACCAGGCTCCGCAGGATGGCCAACGAATACTGGGGCCTCACGGGCCGAGAAGACGAAATGCTCTGTTCCGGGCGCTGGGCGGCATAGGAGTCGCTGCGGATCCCGAGCTCGATGAGGGCAACCTGCATGGCCGGTGAGTACGCGTTCGTGGGCGCGCGCGGCGTTCGTTCAGGAATGTCACCCCAGAACCAGCGCGCGATCTCGTCGCCGCCCGCCGCCGGCTTCATCGCCATGTGGCCTTCGTAGTAGAGCGCCTTGAGGTCGCGGATGATCGGCGTGCGATCGAACCCGATGCTCGTGTGGCTCTGGAGGATGTCCGCCGTCGGCGTGTCGGAGGGGAATCACGCGATACGTCTGGTCCCCCGGCCCGAACAGCCGGTCGCCGCGCCGGTGCAGCCCAGCCGTCGTGACGATCGCCAGCCGGCAGTCGACAAGCGGCTTGGTCAGCGCCAGGAACGGCGCCGTCTCGTTGACCTGCGCCGGCAACGTCAGCAGCGTGTTGCGGTTGATCTGCGGCAGACGATCGAGTCGCGGCATCGTGCCCTCCCTGGCGACGCAAGGTAGCACGTGCCGCGAGGACAAATAGACGCCTCGGTGCCGTCCTGGTGCAGAATGGCGTGAAGCAAAGGTCATGCGTTACCACTTCTCGGGAATCGGCGGCGCAGGCACGAGCCCGCTGGCCCGGCTCATGCGCGCCCGTGGTCACCACGTGCAGGGCTCCGACCGGTCGTTCGATCAGGGCAAGAGTCGCGACGTCGCCGAGGAGCTACGAGCGCTGGGGATCGAGATCAAGCCCCAGGACGGCACCGCGGTCACGCCGAGCGTCGATCGCTTCGTCTTCTCCGTTGCCGTCGAGGCCGACACGCCGGAGATGCGCCGGGCCCGCGACCTTGGCATCGAGCGCGTGGCGCGGCCGGCGTTGCTCGCCGAGGTCGTCAATCGCGGCCATCCCGGCGTGGCCGTCGCCGGCACCAGCGGGAAAAGCACGATCGCCGGAATGGTGGCGTGGCTCGTGCGCGAGAGTGGTCGACCGGCGACGGTGATCGGTGGGGCTGCGCTCGTCGGAGAGCGCGGCGTCGGCTCGCTGATCGCGAGCGCTGAGGACGGACCGGTGGTCGCCGAGGCGTGCGAGTCCGACGGCACGCTGATCGGCTATCGCCCCGCGCTCGGCATCATCCACAACGTCAGCCGCGACCACGGCGAGGTGGACACGCTCCGCGGGCAGTTCACCACGTTCGCCAAGAACTGCGCGAAGCTGTTCGTCAACGTCGGCTGCCCGGAAGCGGCCGTGCTCGGCCGGGCGTTCGGCGGGATCACGTACGGAGCGTCACCGGCGGCGGACGTCTCGCTCGACGTGACGAGTACCGGTCCGCATCGGGGCGTCGGGTCGCTCCGCGTGCGCACGGATGCGGGGGGAAGCGTGTCGCCGGCGCACGCCGACGGTGCCCGCCTGCACCTCGCGCTCGACGTGCCCCAGCCGGGACGGCACAACCTTGAAAATGCCGCCGCGGCGGCTCTGGTTGCGCTGGAGCTCGGCATCGCGCCTGCCACGATCGAAGCGGCGCTCGCCCGCTTCCCCGGCGTCGCGCGCCGGTTCGAGATCGTGGGCACGACCGCGGACGGAATCCGCGTGGTCGACGACTACGCGCACAACGGCGAGAAGATCCGCGCCACGCTGACGACGGCGCAGGCCGGCGCTTCGCGAGTGATGGCGATCTTCCAGCCGCACGGCTTCGGTCCCGCGCGGTTTCTGCGTCCGGAGCTGCGCCAGCTTCTCCCCGACCTGCTCAGACCTCAGGACCGCTTCTGCTACGCCGAGATCTTCTACGCCGGCGGAACCGTTGCGCGCGACATCTCGAGCCGCATGCTGGCGGACGACCTCCCGCGCGATCTCGGATGCGCGCACGCCTCCGACCACGACGCCGTGGTGCGCTGGGTTGTGAGTGAAGCGCGCGCGGGCGACACCGTGCTGCTCATGGGCGCGCGCGATCCGGACTTGCCGCACCTGGTGCGCGCAATCTTCCGGGCGCTCGACGATCGCTCGGCAACGCGCTGAGCGAATAGGTCGCTACAGCGAGATCAGATACTCCACGCGCCCGTGCGGTCCCAGCTTCGCCAGCGCAACGCCATCGACGGTCATCGCATGCGGGTGCTCTTGCGTCTCGAGTCCGGCGGCTCGCGGATCGAAGCCGAGCGTGATGTGAGGCTGGTATCGATCCCTGACGAACGCATATCCGTACCGGCGGGCGTTGCCGACGAGAGCGGGATCGTCGTTCGTGAGGCGGATCGTTCCCTGCACGACTGCCGCATTCGCCACGGGATCGAGGAAGCCGTCGGCGAGCGTGATCGCATCCTCGTGCTCGCGCTGTAACATCTGCCGTTCCGGAGACGTGGGCTCCACGCACCAGAACACGAACCCCGCCGCGAACGGCATGACGGTGCGCAACGGGATCGAGCGGGCGAGCAGCCGTTGCTCCAGATGGTGGACGAAATCCGCAACCCGCTCTCGAGGCGCCTCACGAAGCGCGCATTGCGTCAGCGTAAGGTGAGGCAGAGCCCCGGGAACCAGAGCCTGCTCGGACGCCGGCGGCATGATCGACGCCGCGAGCTCGTACGATCGACGGATCGTCGCCGCATCGGGCTGGAGGACCAGCCCGACGAAGCCGGTGATCAGCTCGTCGGCCGGAACTTCCCGGATCCCGAATTCCGCAAGCGTGTCATGTGCACGCATCGCCACCTCCCGCGCTTACCCTTCAGGTAATTGCCGCTCCACTCGTGTGATCCCCTAGCCCGGATTATTCATGAACGAACGACGCGCGCGCCGACCGGTGACCCGGCGGGAGATGGGCAGCCGGGTCCTCTGACCACAGGCGCCGTCGCCCCGATCATCGCCGAGCCGTTCCCACTCGTCACGGCTGTGTCGTCGCCTCGCGAGGCGGGAATGGCTCCCCCGGGCCCCGGCGGCCCATCTCCC
>JBGPTW010000021.1:0-56835 GCA_041490825.1 Methylomirabilia bacterium
CAAAGGGCCTCGTGGTCAGAGGCCCCTCACCGACCCGGCCGGCCCGCGACGCCCGCGCTCGATGACAGTGAGCGTTCATGAATAAACCGCGCTATGGGGGGACGCCGCCGTCGAGGAGCGGCGCGGCTTTGCCGCGACGCTACCGAGCGTTGGGGGGTCTGGGGGCCATGTCAGGCGCGTCCGCGCGCCTCTCGAGGCCCCCAGCCATTAATGTCTTCAGATACGCACGGAACTGGTCGGCCAGATCCGGGCGCGCCAGCGCGAACTCGACCGTCGCCTTGAGAAAACCGAGCTTGTCACCGGTGTCGTAGCGCTTGCCCTCGAACTCGACCGCGTACATCGGGCGCTGCCGGCGAAGCGTGCGGAGCGCGTCGGTGAGCTGGATCTCGCCGCGCGCATCGGCCGCGGTATCGGCCAGGACAGCGAAGATATCGGGCGTCAACACGTAGCGACCGATGATGGCCAGATCCGACGGAGCGTCCTGCGCGCGCGGCTTCTCCACCAGGTCCGTGATCTCGTAGACGTTGCCGCCGAGCGGGCGCGCGGCGATGACGCCGTACTGGTGGATGCGGTCGCGCGGAACGCGCTCCACCGCGATGACCGGGCCTTCGTACTTCTCGAACACGTCGAGGAGCTGTCGCATGCACGGCGTGGTGGCGCTCCCGATGATGTCGTCGCCGAGAAACACGCCGAACGGCTCGTCGCCCACGAGAGAGCGCGCGCAGAGGATCGCATGCCCGAGGCCGAGCGGCTCCTTTTGCCGCACGTAACAGACGGAAGCGAGCTCCGAGATGGTCTTGATCTGCGCCAGCTCCTCCGTCTTGCCCCGGCCGGCCAGGTAATACTCGAGCTCGAATGCCGCGTCGAAGTGGTCCTCGATGGCCCGCTTGCCGCGCCCGGTGACGATGATGATCTCCTCGAGTCCGGAGGCGACAGCCTCCTCGACCACGTACTGGATCATCGGCTTGTCCACCAGCGGCAACATCTCCTTCGGTTGCGCTTTGGTGGCAGGAAGGAACCGCGTGCCAAGTCCAGCGGCGGGAAACACACCCTTGCGTACCGTCATGGAAGCTCCTCGGGCGCTCAGGCCCCGCGAGCGTTCAGGCCCCGCGGGCTTCAAGCCCCAACGAGGACCCACTGCTCACGATCGAACGCCTCTTTGATACGTCGCCGAAGCTCGATCTCGGCGGCGAAGCGACGGGCTGGATCCACCTTCACCGCCAGCCTGAGGACGACATCGCTTCCGCTGAACTTAATGATACCCTGCGCCTCCGGAATTTCCAGCGCGTGTCCGGTCGCGCTCGCCCACTCCGCGCCGACGCTCGCCAGCACCTCGAGCGCGCGATTCACGTCCACGTCGCGTGACACGCCGACGTCGATGATGGCTCGGGCCCACTCGGAGCTCTGATTCGCGAATTCCGTGAACTGCCCATTCGGGATCACTCGTCGCGCGCCATCCGGCATGCGGAGCTGCGTCACGCGAAGGCCGATGGACTCGACGATCCCTCGCCGGTCGCCGATCTCGATGACGTCCCCGACGCTGATGAGCCCTTCGAAGAGCAGGAAGATGCCGGTGATGATGTCCCGGACCAACGACTGTGCGCCCAGTCCAACCGCGAGGCCCACGAGCCCGGCGGAAACCAGGAGCGCCTGGAGATCGATCCCGAGCTGCTTCAGGACGATGACGAGGACAAAGAAGGCGGCGATCCAGCGCGTGACGTTCACGAGCAAGGACCCGAGCGTCCGCACTCGCTGGATACGATGGCCCGCGTGACCTGCCGCCTCGCGATCGTGAATCAGCCGCGTCACCGCGCGCGTGATCAATCGGATCGCGATCCGGTACAGGACGACCAGGATCAGGAGCGTGACGCCGACGCCGACCAGGCGCGTCACCACGGCGGCGGTGGCGGGCTCGAGCGAGACAGAGCGCTCGAGCAGCGCGGAGAGCGGAGTGGACGGGATCACCCCGGCGGAACGCGGCTCACGCCGTGCGGGACTGCGAGCCCTGCATCGGGTCCCGCCTGGCCCGCCGGCTGCGCCGCCACGAGATGACCCAGAACGCGATGAAGTACGTGACGATGGCGGCCCCAGCCCCGAACACGGTGGTGCCGACCAGGAGCGCGGCGGAGATCTGGTGGAGCAGCGCCGTGACGTCCTGCCACGACAGCCGGCCGGGCTCCGCCAGCACGTAGGCGACCCACGCGCTTCTGGTGCCGTCCGGATCCGGAACGATCTGCGTCCCGATCTCGAGAGATGCCGCGTATACGAACGGTGTCAGCCACGGCAGGTTCAGCCAGGTTCCGGTGACCGTGGCGGCCTTGTTGAGTCGCCCGATCGTCGCGACCAGGATCGAGAGCAGGGTGTGCAGGCCGTAGAACGGGGTGCAGCCGATGAAGACCCCAATGGCGAGCGCCAGCGCGATCCGCCACGGCGGATCGTCGAGATGAAGGAGCCCGGCGAACCGGGCGCGTAACCCACGCGGCCAGCCTCTCACGCGTGCGGCTCCCGATGGTGACGCCAGCCGTTCATCGACGCCCCGACCACCGCAGCGGGCCTCCGCCATGATCGCGGACGAATCGCTCCACGGTGTCGCGCCACACGCCCTGAGCCTTCAAGATCGCCTCCACGCACTCCCGGACGGCCCCGTATCCCCCATCGAGCTTGGTCACGAGATGCGAGACTGCCCGGACCTCGGCCGGAGCGCCGGGCACCGTCACCGCGAGACCGACCCGCTGTAACGCCGGGATATCGAGGAGATCGTCGCCGATGTACGCGGCCGCGTCCGGCGTGAGCTCGTACTCCGCGAGGAGCGCGTCGACGGTCTCCGCCTTGCGGCGGGCCCCGAGCACCACGGTGGTCACGCCGAGCTTGGCCCCTCGTGCCGTCGCGATGGGACTGCTCTCGCCCGTGACCATCGCGGTGCGGATTCCGGCACGGCGGGCCAGCTCGAGCGCAACCCCGTCGCGCGCGTAGAACGACTTGAGCTCGTCGCCGCGGTCGGAAAGCACCATCCGACCATCGGTCAGGACACCGTCGACGTCCATAATGAGCGCACGGACTTTCCGGGCTCGCGCGATGACGTCACGCCGCATCCTCACACCCGCCTGGCTCGCTCGCGCGATGGCGGGGAGGACTTGCGTCTCGGGCTGTGGCACCGTACGCTCCTCTGGTGGAGCACCTTCGCCCACTCTCCTCGACGACCCGATGACGCCGCGAACGGCCCGGGGCGTGTTGATCGTCCTCCTCATTCTATCGAGTGCCGGCGCCGGATTCACAGTGAATGAGCTCTGGGGCCGGTCGCGCCGCGCGACGACGGTGCACCCGGCGGCGCTGTCGGGCACCGACGGGATCCAGTCAGCCTTCGTCACCGTCGCCGAGCGCGTGCGGCCGTCCGTCGTCAACGTCGGCACGGTGCAGGTCGCCCATGCTCGGCGCACGCCGATCGTTCCGGGTCCCTTCGCCGATGACCCGTTCTTCAAGGACTTCTTCGACCAGTTCTTCGGTCGCCGAGGACCGGCCCCGCCCGAGGAGTACCGGCAGTCCGGCCTCGGCTCGGGCGTGATCATCGACAAGCGCGGGTACGTGCTGACCAACTTTCACGTCGTCCGTGGCGCGGACGCCGTGACCGTGCGGCTCTCGTCGAAGCAAGAGTTCCGCGGCAAGGTGGTCGGCACGGACTCCAAGACGGACCTGGCGATCATCCGGTTCGAGCCGAACCTCGACCTGACGGTGGCCACCCTCGGCAATTCCGATGCGCTCCGCGTCGGTGAATGGGCGATCGCCATCGGCAATCCGTTCGGTCTCGACCAGACCGTGACGGTCGGTGTGATCAGCGCGACAGGACGGGCCGACGTCGGCATCGCGACGTACGAGAACTTCATCCAGACCGACGCCTCCATCAACCCTGGCAACTCGGGAGGGCCGCTCCTCAATCTCCGCGGAGAGGTGATCGGCATCAACACCGCGATCGTCGCCGCCGGACAGGGCATCGGGTTCGCGATCCCGGCGAACATGGTGAAGCGCGTGACGGGGCAGCTGATCGACCGCGGCAAGGTCACGCGGGGTTGGATCGGCGTGTCGGTGCAGCCGCTGACGACCGAGCTCGCGGAGAGTCTCGGCGTCAAGGACGCGCGCGGCGCGGTCGTTGCGCGCGTCTATCCGGAGGGCCCGGCCGCCACCGCGGGCATCGCCCAGAACGACATCATCGTGGCGTTCGAAGGAACGCCGATCGAGGACTACCACCACCTGCAGCGGCTCTCGGCGGACGCCGATGTCGGCAGGACGGTCAGCATCGACGTCATGCACCAGGGCCAGCGCCGTACCGTGAAGCTGAAGATCGCGGAATCGCCGGAGGCTGGCCCTCAGTCGTCGCGCTGACCCCTCGCGCGGAGCCAGCGGTCGATCGCCTTCGGGATGCTCGAGCGCGTGAAGTCCGAAGGCGGAGCTCGAGATCTCCGATGCCGCCGGAGGATGCTGGGTCGTGGCATCGGGTCGAGGGTGGGGCGGGGGGCAGGCTGCGTGCGAGTGGGGTATTCGAGCAAAGCAGCCTGCCCCCCGCCCCACCCTCGACCCGACAACGCAAACCTAAGCGACGAACGGAGGAATCGGCGGAATCTCGACCTGTTGCGTGCGAACGTCGCGCACGCCCGGGACAGCCCGCGCAACGTCGACCGCCAGATCGAGCGCCGCGGTCCCTTCGAGCACGACGACACCGTCGCGGGCCTCGACGGTGATCCGGTAGCGTCGCGTCTCGGGATTCGTCGCGAGCGCCACCTGGACGCGCGACACGAGCGTCCGGGAGGCGACGATCTCGCGGCCGGCGTCGGTGGTCACCGTCTCGGGGCGGCGGACGGCCTTCTCGATCATCTCCATGGCCGCCTCGTTCCTGAGCTTCTCGGTGTTGATGACGACGTCGTAGAGCGTGGCGTCCTCGACATCGACCTCGTAGAGGTAGCGCATCCGGCCCGACTTCTCCGCGTCATCGCGACGGACGAAGTCCACGGCCGCCCGCTGGTTCGGCGTCTCGCCGGTCATCTCGTTCGTCCGCCGGACCCACTGCTTGACGCGCTGATCGAACGGCGCGATCACGCGGACGCGGAGCACGTGCGGAATCCCGCGCAGCAGCCACTGCCCGCCGCGCCCCATCAGCACGGCGTTGTCCTGGTCGGCGAACTCGAGGAGCGTGGTTTGTAAGACTGTGATGTAGTAGCGCGTCTCCGTGTCGAACCGCTCGAAGAGCGTGGGCTTGGACTCGTCGAGGTGGGACAGCTTCGCTTCAGCCAGCCCGTACCGGCGCACCGCGTCAAGAATCAGCTCGTGGTCGACGTAGCGGTAGCCCAGCCGCTGTCCGAGCGCCATGCCAATTTCAGGGCCGCCTGATCCCATCTGGTGCGAGATCGTGATGATCGCCATGGGTCACCCCCGCCGGTACTTGTCCTTGAGCGTGGTCGGAGCGATCGCGATGCGCTTGCCGGCGACGTCGTCCAGGATGTAGACCTCGTCGCGGAGCGCTCCGCTGGCGAAGACTTCGAACACCCCGAGCACCGTCTCGAGGGTGTCCTCGAGCCGGCCCGCCATCATCTCCTCGACGGCGGTGACGCGAAGTCTCGTCACCAGGCCCTCCCCCAAAAGTGACCCAGGCTACTCCGGATGACCAGCGCTCGCAAGTCCTACCCATTGCCACGCGACGGACGGTAGAACGCCGGCCAGCCATGTCATAATTGGCCGCCGTGACACTCCCGTGGTCACGCCGTACCGTTCTCGGCATCGCTATCGTCATGCTGCTGGCTGTCTCGGCGCAGGCGGCGGCGCTCGCCCTGCCGAGCCGCCTCCCTGTGTCCGAGCGCGTCAAGCTCCAGGAATTCACGGACGCGGCGGCGATCAGCACGAGAGTCGAGGCGCCGCCCTTTCCCGCCCGGCGAGATCTCTTCGAATACCTGCTCGACCATCCCGAGTTCGCGACCCACGTGACGCGGACGCTGAGGCTCGCACGCTACCGCATCTGGCGCACGCCCGAGGGTCTGTTCCTCGACGATGGCTGGGGCGCCAAGGGGCACCTGGAGGTCGTCCACGCCGCGAGCGGCATCCGCGTGATGCGCGTGCGCGGAATCTTCGAGCAACGGATCCTGCCGGACATCACGGGCGAGGCCGTGGTCATCGTCGAGTACAGCGCGCGTCAGGACGGACAGGGGCGCAATCAGATCGCCACCGCGGTGTCAGGCTACGTGAAGATCGACAATCCGGTGTTCGCGGTCGCGAGTCGGCTCGCAAACTCCGTCGCCGTGGACAAGGCCGAGCTGGAGGCACGGCGACTCGTGCGCGTCTTCGCGCGAACGACCCACGCCGTCGAGGACAACCCGGCCGATCTCTACCAGAAGCTGCGACAGCGCCCGGACGTTCCCCCGGCCGATCTCGAGGGCTTTCGCCGGCTCCTACGTTTGCCCTGAGACACTGAGCGCCGTCGACAGGCCGTCGCGAAACTTCGCGAGGTCGGGACGGAGTCCAACGGCCTGCCGATAGGCCTCGACGGCTTCGAGCGTACGGCCCTGAACGAGCAGCGCGCGCCCGAGCCGTGCGTGGGCATCGGCGTGATCGCTCTTGAGCGCGATGACCGCGCGCGCCGCCGCCTCGAGCGCCGCGAACTTCTCCTGCGCTTCGAGCGCTTTCCAGAGATCGAAATGCGCCCGGGCCGCCCTCGCGTCCACGGCGATCGCGGCGCGACACGCGGCCTCCGCTTCGCCGTACCGCCCGGCCGCGAGCAGCAACGCGCCGAGCGCCGTGTGCGCGCGCGCTGAGCGTGGGTGCAGGTCGACGGCGGCGCGGTAGGCCGCTTCGGCCTCGGCGAGGCGTCCCTCTTCCGCGAGCAGCTCGCCGAGATCGCAGTGGGCGCGTACGTATCTGGGGTCGACTCGGATCGCCGATCGGAAGGCCGCCTCGGCATCAGCCACCCGCCCTTGCCAGTAGAGCGCGACGCCGAGCCCGCGCTCGAGCCCCGGATGGCCCGGTCGCAACCCGAGGGCCTCACGATAGACGGCCTCGGCCTCGGCGTGACGTCCCTGACGTCCGAGACTCAGCGCGAGGTTCGCGCGGAACTTGATCGTGCGTGGGTTGAGCCGCAATGCCTCGCGGAGCGCTGCCTCGGCCTCCGCGTGCTTGCCGTCACGGCCGAGCGCGACGGCCAGCTCGTAGTGCAGCTCGGGATCGTCCGGCCGACGCGTGACCGCGTCTCGGAGTTCCGCGGCGGCCTCGGCATAGGCGCCCAGCGCACCGAGGGCGAGTCCGCGGTCCGCGTGAAGCTCCGGAGCTTCAGGGCGCAGTCGGATCGCGGCAGCCAGAATGCGCGCTTCCTCGTCCCAGTCGCCGCGGCGGCGATGCGTGGCGGCCAGAGCCACGTGCGCCGCGATGTCGTCGGGACGCAGCTTGATCGCCTCCTCGAACGCGACGACGGCCTCGTCGTGCCGGCCCTGGCGGTCGAGCACCACGCCGAGCTGATAGCGCAGCCCCGCATCCTCGGGCGCGAGTCGCATCGCCTCAGCGAGCACCGACGCCGCTTCGGCGTACCGTTTCCGTCGGCTCAGAATGACGCCGATACGAGCCCGGACGTTCGCGTCGTCACGGCGGAGCTCGGCGGCGTCGCGATAGACGGCGAGCGCTTTCAGCGGCTGGCCCTGCCGCTCGAGCGCCAATCCGAGCGAAACGCGTGCGGCGGCGTCCTCCGGGCGCAGCCGGATGACCTCGCGGAACGCCGCCGTAGACTCGACGTACCGGCGCTGCTCGTAGAGGACCCGGCCGAGATCGGCATGGGCCGACGCCGAGCCGGGCTGGAGAGCAAGCGCCTCACGCGCCACCTCCTCGGCCTCCCCGGGGCGGCGCCGGCGGCGAAGCAGCGCCGCGAGATTGCTCCTGATCACGTCGTCGCCGGGCTTGAGCCGCCACGCTTCGCGCAGCGCCGCTTCCGCTCCGGCATCGTCGCCTTGACGCTCGAGCGCGAGACCGAGCCCGAGATGGGCGCGCATGTAGTCGGGACGAAGACGGATCGCTTCACGATATGCCGCGGCCGCGCCAGCGTAGCGCCCCCGCTCGAAGCGCACCGTGCCCAGCTCGACATGCGTCGATGCCACGCTCGAATCGATCTCGATGGCCGCCTCGAGCGTGGCCTCAGCCTCGGCGGCACGCCGTTGACGGCGCAGCACCGTCGCAAGATCCACGTGCGTCTTCACGTCGGCACGATATCGAAGCGCTTCGCGATACGCTGCTTCCGCGTCGGCGTAACGGCCACGCGCCGTCAGCGCCCGTGCTCGATCGCGCCAGGATTCGAGATCGGCCATGGACACAGCGAGAGTACAGGATGGAGCCTACGGAGGGAACTTACGCGGACGGGCCACGCTTACGCCGTGCGGGTGCTGGCGAACGTACGCAGCAGCGGGCTACTGCCCGATCCGGTCGAGCAGAGTCCGGGCGCGGGCCATGCGCTCCGGGTCCATGACGAGCTTCTCGGCGAACGGCTCGCCGAACGGCCGCGTGGCGTCGATGCCGAGCTTCGCGGTGACGCCTTGCTCGCTGGCCGATGGGTCGAGGATCGCGCCGAGACTGCCGCTCACCACGACGAGGTCGCGATCCGCCTGCATTCGCGTCGCCAGCGCCCACAGCACGTCGCTCTCGTCGTAGACGTCGATGTCGTCGTCCACCACGACGATCAGCTTCAGATAGTGATCGACGCCGAGCGCGATCGGGATCACGTGCTTCGCCTCGCCCGGTCGCGTTTGACGAATCGAGACGTAGGCGGTGAACGAGGCGCCGCCGGACGTCGGCACGTGCACGGCGCGCACGTTCGGCACGACCCGCGCGACCGCGTTGCGGATCTCGGCCTCTCGCAGAACGCCGAGCGGAAGGATGTGGTCCGGCGCTCGACCCGACGCGATCGACTGGAACCAGGCGCCGTCGCGCAGACAGATCGCGCGCGCGGCGAACACGTGCTCGGTGGAGCGCCGCGAGAAGTAGCCGGTGAATTCGCCGAACGGTCCTTCGGGTTCGCGCACGCCGGCGAGAATCTCGCCCTCGATCACGATCTCCGCCCACGCGGGGACCGTGAGATCGATCGTCTCGGCGCGGCGGACCTCGAAGGGCTCGCGAAAGAGACCGCCGACGACGTCGAACTTCGAGATCTCCGGCGCAGGGTACGCGAGCGACCCCAGGCCGACGACCGGGTGGAGTCCGAGCGCGATCGCGCATTCGAGAGTTCTGCCGCGCGCTTCGGCGCGACGCTGGTACTCGAACATGCGCCGCCGCGAGTGGAGGCTCACGCCCATCCGATCGCGGCCGCGGAGCTGGAACCGATGATAGCCCGCGGTCTCGACCCCGGTGTCGGGATCGCGAGCGATCACGAGCCCGGCCGTGAGGTAGCGGCCACCGTCGCCGGGATAGTACATCGGCATGGGCAAGGTACCGAGGTCGAGCTGCGCGCCCTTCTCGACGTGAAGCGGAAACGGCGGCACATCGAGCACGACTGGCTTCACGAGCTCTTTCAGCCGTCCCGCGTACGCTCCCGGGAGGTCCGGCTCGTCGACGCCGAGCGCGAAGGCCAGGCCCCGGCGGCTCGCCATGACGTTCGCCACGACGGGCATCGTGAACCCGCGAACGTTCTCGAAGTGGAGGACCGGAAAGCGACGGCGCCGCTCGAGCTCGAGCGCGATCGCCTGGACGTCATGCTCGACGTCGACAGGGTCACTGATGCGCAGCAGCTCGGACGGATGGGCGCGCGCAAACCCGGCGACGAACGTCCGGAGATCCTGACCGCCGCGGGCGCTCACGGCTCGGCGTCGGAGACGCGACTCTCGCCCCATCGCGGCGACAGATCGTGCGCGATGTCGAACCGGTCGAGCACGCGGCCGATGGTGTGGTCGATCACCTGCTCGAGCGTCTTCGGCAGGTTGTAGAAGGCGGGCACGGGCGGCAGGATCACCGCCCCGGCTTCGGACGCGGCGAGGAGGCTCTTGAGATGACCCGTGTGGAGCGGTGTCTCCCGCACGACGAGCACGAGCCTCCGCCCTTCTTTCAACGTCACGTCGGCCGCACGGGTGACGAGGTTCTCGGAGAGACAGTAGGCGATCGCCGACACGGTGTGGATCGAGCACGGGATCACGACCATTCCCAGCGTCCGGAACGAGCCGCTGGCGATGCTGGCGCCGATGTCCGTGATCGAGTGGGCGACGGTCGCCATCGCCTTGATGTCGGCGACGCGATAGCTCGTTTCCTCCGCGATCGTTCTCTCGGCCGGCTTCGTCAGCACGAGATGCGTCTCGATGTCGGGATGCTGATGGAGAACCTCCAGGAGCCGGATCCCGTAGATCACGCCCGACGCCCCGGTGACGCCGACGACGAGGCGACGTGTCATCTACATCATGGGGGGCTCCGGGCGCCCCCCATGCCCCCCAACGCTCGGCGCATCCCGGCGAAGCCGTGACGCGCCTCGATCAGACGATCGCTTCATGGCCTCAGAGATCTCCGAGCCCGTACTCGTCCCAGCGGCTCCGCACGCGTTCTTCGTCCTCGGCCGCCGGACGCACCGTCGGCGGGAAGCGCTCGTTGTCCCATTCCGCCCGGCGCGGGAACTTCCAGTTCCGGGTTGCGTCGAACAGCACGCGATTCCAGAGCCCCGTGCCGAGGTGGCTGACGTCGCGATCCTCGAGCGGCGTGCTCGGATCGATCGGCGAGCCGAACGTTCCCGGGAAGACCACGATGCCGCCCTCGCCGGCATTCATCCGGTGCGCGAGCGCCCAGTCGATCTGCTCGTAGGACGAGACGTCGATGTCGTCCTCGACGACGTAGACGTGCTTGTAGCGATACTGCGCGGCCGAGGCGCCCCAGAGCGCCGCGGCAATCTGCTTCGGCTGACCTTGATAATGCTTCGTGATCTGCACGCAGATGTTCACGCCGTTGGTGATCGGATGCACGTACACGTTGCGGATTCCGGGGATGCCGGCCGTGTTGAGGATGTTCCACGCGATCCCGGCGCGCTGGACCGACGACATCACGCTGTTCTCGCTGTACGAGCCGGGCAGGGTGCCTTCGAGGCAGCCCCGGAAGATCGGATTCGTGCGGTGCGTGATGCAGGTGATCTTCATCGTGGGACGGCGCGTCGGGATGTCGGACACGTATCCGGTGAACTCGCCGAACGGGCCTTCCAGCTCGTACGTCGCGGGATCGTCGGAGATGAAGCCCTCGATCACGATCTCCGCGGTGGCCGGCACCTCGAGATCGACCATCTCGCAGCGGACGAGCTCGGCAGCCTCGCCACGGTAGGCGCCCATCACGTCCCACTCGCAGACCCCGGCGGGAATCGGCGACCCCGCGAGGAACGGCATGATCGGGTCCCAGCCGATGACGCACGCGATCGGCATCGACTCGCCGCGCGCCGCGTACTTCACGAAGTGCTGGCCCCAGTGCTGGCCGCCCTTGATGAGGAGCAGCGGGGTCGTGTCCCGCTGGCCGATCATCCCGCGGTAGAGTCCGACGTTCATCACGCGCGTCTCCGGGTCGCGCGTGACCATGCAGGAGAACGTGTGGATGTAGCGGCCGCCCTCGCGGAAATGCCAGCGCGGGACTGGAAAGTCCGCCTGATCGATCGCGTCGCCGCGGACGATCTGATCCTTCACCGGCCCGGTCTTGACGATGACGGGCGGGATCGTCTCGCGGTTCTTCTGCATGACGTACTGCACCATCTCGCGATTCTCGGCGTCCTTGGGGAACCCGAGCGCGAGCGCGAGCCGCTCACGATTTCCGAGACCGCCCGTCAGCACCTGGGTGCAGCGACCGCGCCGGTACCCCTTGATGGCCTCGAAGAGCAGCGCGGGTCCTTTTTTTTCGAGCACGCGCCGGGCGACCGCGCCGAGCTCGCGGTCCCAGTCGACCTCGGCGGGGATGCGACGCAGCTCGCCTTCCTTCTCGAGCAGCGCCATCCATTGCCTCAGATCCATGAACGCCATTCAGCGGGCCTCCCGACATCATCGAGCGGGCACCATCATACTCTGGCGCTCTCGTCATCGTCCCACACGACATGCGATTCATCCGGGTTCTGGTCGATTCTCAGCCGAAACTTACGTGGTCCGAGGCGCGTCCTTTCAGCCACCTCGTTCGCGTCGAGTCAGTCGATCGAGATCCATGGTTCCATCGGAATTATCCAGCCGCCGTTTTCCGCGTCAGCTTGAGCCCGTATCGCGCGACGAGACGCTCTGCTTCCTGACGGGAGAGTGGCCGAACAGCGGGGCCGCGCCGGGCCGCTTGCCTTTGTCGTCGCACGCGGTGGATCCAGTCCAGCGATGGCGTCTCCCAGGTCTCCGCGCGCTTCCTACGTTGCTTCATTGCTCACCTCCAGCGGAGAGACGATGTCGATCAAGGGCAGGTCCTCGCCCAGAGTCCGAGATCCCAGGAGTCGGGTCCGGCCGGCCGAACGGTCTCCACCCGCATGGGCTCGCTGAACAGCGGTCCCTCGAGAATCTGGCCTTCGCGGAGAGAGTGCTCGCTCACCTCTTGACGCTCCCGACGATTCTACCCTGCGGAGCAGCAGGACAGCCCTGAAGGCTCAGCGCCTGTTGTCTCCACGGGATGCGCGCAAGACGTCGACCGCTTCGGTCCCCGTAAGAGCGCGCTGTGCCATGAAGACGACCGCGAAGCACCCGATGCCGAGCACGTCGCTCAGCGCGCCGGGGAAGATCAACAGCACCGCGCCGACGAGCAGGAGCGCGCGTTCCCACAGCCGGGTCGGCGACCGCAGATAGCCGATCAGCCCGGCGCCGAGCATGACGATCCCCAGCGTCGCGGCCGCCGTGCGCCAGACGATGTGCACGACCCCCGCGTTGATGAGCAGCAGGGCCGGATCGTACGCGAAGCTGAACGGGATGATGAAGCCCGAGAGTGCCAGCATCATCGCGAGCCACTGCGTGCGCCACACGTCCGCGCCCGCGATCGACGACGTCGCGTAGGTCGAGATCGCCGTCGGCGGCGTCAGATCGGCCAGAATTCCAAAATAGAAGACGAACATGTGCGCGACGAGCTTCGGGACGCCGAGCTGGACGAGCGCCGGCGCCGCCATGATCGAGGTGATGATGTAGGTGGCGGAGGTCGGCAGTCCCGTGCCGAGCACGAGCGCGGCGATCATCGTCAGGACCAGCGTCAGAAACAGGTTGCCGTGCGCCACGCCGACGATCCCGCTCGCCAGCTTCAGTCCGAGGCCGGTCACGGACACCACGCCCACCACGATGCCGACCGTGGCGCACGCCAGCGCGACGGGCATCGCGTTCTGGGCGCTGTCGACCAGCACCGCGAATCCTCCGCGCCAGCCGATCCGCGTATCGGCCCGAACCATCGCGGTCAACACCGCGACGACGAGCCCCCAGAACCCGGCGAACAGCGGGGACCGGCCGGCAATGAGGAAGTAGAGCAGCACGCCAGGGCCCGCGAGCAGATGGAAGTCGCGACGCAGCACCGCGCCAATCCGCGGCAGCTCGGACCGCGGAAACACGGGCAGGCCTGCACGCGCCGCCTCGAAGTGCACCATCACGCCGACGGCGACGAAGTACAGCACGCCGGGGATCGCCGCCGCGAGCGCGATCGTCGAGTACGGGACGCCCAGCGTCTCGGCCATGATGAACGCGGCCGCGCCCATGACCGGCGGGATGAGCTGGCCGCCCATCGACGCCGTCGCCTCGACGCCGGCGGCGAACGCGGGTCTATAGCCGGCGCGCATCATCATCGGGATCGTGAACGATCCGGTCGTCACGGCGTTCGCGATCGCGCTGCCGTTGACGGTGCCGAAGAGGCCGCTCGAGATGACGGCGACCTTGCCGGCGCCGCCACGCGTCGAGCCGGCGACCGCGAGCGCGACGTCCGTGAAGAACTTCAGCAGGCCACCTCGTCCCATGACCGCGCCGAACATCACGAAGAGATAGATGAACGTCGCCGACACGAGCGCCGGGATCCCGAAGACGCCCTCGGTCGTCATCGTCTGCTGGTCCATGAACTTCACGAAGGTGACACCGCCGTGCGCGAGAAACCCGGGCAGCCACGGGCCCACGAAGCCGTATGCGACGAACGCGAGCGCGAGGATCATTAGCGCGCTGCCGATGTGGCGCCGAGAGGCCTCGAGGAGCAGCGCGATGAAGAGCACGCCGACCGCGACGTCGATCGGCCGCGGATCGTCGACCAGCGCCATTCGCGTGACGAACAGATGGTTCCAGGCGACGTAGTGCGCCGCGCACGCCACGGCCAGCACCGCGCCCAGGCCGTCGGTCCAGCGTCCAAGCTGTCCGCGTGCCCGGGCCGGCGCCCCGGACTCGCTGATGGCCGGTGTGAGAAACCCGAGCGCCACCGCGAACGCGACGTGAACGGGAAGCTGGATCAGCAGGTCGAAGATTCCGGCCTGCGCGGTGTAGAGCTGGAAGAGCGACCACAGGACGGCGAGCCAGGCGCGCGGCGACTTCAGCGCGGGCACGTCAGGCCCCGCCACCGTCGTGGACGATTGCTACTGGCGACTGAAATGACCGGCGGCTTGTTCCAGTAGCCCCAGATGCCTTTGACGTACACGGGATGATCCGGGGCGGCCGCGTCGAGATCGGCACGCGTTGGCCATCGCTTTTCGCGAAGACAGCCCGGCACGTCGAGGTAGAACGGCGGGCTCCCGACCGGCATCGTCACGATCCAGTCGCCGCGCGGCCGACGGTCCGCCACTCGGCGGATGACGCGCTGGATGTCGCCGATGCTCCGACACTCTGCGAGCGACGGGTAGAGGAGCTTGAGACCTTCACGGTCATGTGGGCGTGGGCATCGACGAGGCCGGGAATCACCGTGGCGCCACCGACGTCGATCACGCGCGTGCGGCGGTCGCGCCAGCGCCGGGCGTCGGCACGGCTGCCGATGGCGCTGATGCGCTGGCCTGTCACGCCGAGCGCGGTGGCGAACGAGCGGCGAGGGTTGAGAGTGACGATGCGATCCGCGAGCAGGACCAGATCGGCGGCTATCGCATCCACCCTTTCTCGCGATACGCGCGTTCGGCGCCCGGATGGAGCGGCAGCCCCACTTCCTCCGGCCGCCACGCGATCTTCGGATCGAACTCCGCGAGCCCGGCGTGGCCGCGTACGAGCGCGTCCTTGTTGTCGATGATCGTCTTCGTCACCGTGTACGCCACCGGCTCCGGCAGGTCCTTGTTCGTGATCAGGACGGTCGGGAATCCCACCGTGCGCACCGGCTGCGGCTGGTTCTTGAACGTATCGGCGGCCATCGTGGCAGGCTTGTAGCCCAGCGCGCCGAGCGCCTTGATGCGGTCGGGTTCCAGCTCGAGGAATTTCACGTCGGAGAACGTCGTGATCTCGGTGACCGACGGATGCTTCGGCGTCACCACCGCGATCAGGAGGTCGGCGTGACCATCCTTGAACGCGTCGACGATGATGTTGTAGTTCACGTGCGTCGTGGAGCCGCCCCAGCTCTTGATGTCGGCGTACCCGATGCCGTAGTCGCGGAGAACCTGGCGGGCAGCGAACTCACCGAGCGCACCGACGGGCTGCGTGTGCAGCTTCACCGGCAGCTTCTTGTCCTTGATGTCCTTGATCGAGTTGACGTTGAGCTTCTTCGCGGCCACGACCGCCAGATAGTAGGTGTCGAGCCCGCCGACGAGCGCTCTCAGATTCTCGAGCTTGGCGTCGTACGCTTCCTTGCCGTCGAACGCCCACCGGTTGGTCACCGTGAACGACAGCCCGAGCGGCGTCTCGTTCTTGGCGACGAGCTTGGCGTTGCCGACGCCGCCGGAGAACGGCTTGACGTCGACGTTGGAGCCCGCCGGCAGCGCTTTGCGAAGCAGATCAGCCATCGTCGCGCCGTAGATGTACCAGGCGCTGCCCTGCCCGAGCGTCGAGAACGCGAGCGTCACCGGCTGCTGCGCCGACGCGCCGACGGCGAGCGCGATCATGGCAGCCACGAGCACGAGCGCAACGGGAGCTCGCTTCGTCGAACCGTCTTTCTTTCTCAGCACGTCAACCTCCACTCCGGCCCGTGACGGCCGGCGCGACCTCGGCCAGGAAGCGCTCGAGCTGTCCGCGCTGATCCCACGACGCGAGCCGGAGCGCCATGTGACCGACGCCGGCGTCGAAGTAGGCGCGAAGCTGCTCCGCGCATTCACGCGGACTGCCCGCCACCGTCCAGCCTTCGACGAACGCGGGGTTGAACTTCGAGGAGTAATAGGCGTCGAGGAACGTCTTCGACTCGTCCAGCGCCGCGCGCCGGTCCTGGTTGATGTTGACGTTGTGATAGAGCGCGCTCCCGAGACTTGCAGGATCGCGGCCTTCGGCGCGCGCGAGGGCCGCGATGCGGGCCCACGCTCGCCGGAACTCGTCCGGGCTCAGCTTGTTGGTCATCCACCCGTCGGCGAAGCGGGCCACGCGCCGATAGCCGCGCTCGACCGCCGTGTCGCTCGCGCTGGCGCCGCCCTTCCACGTGAGCCCCGTCGGATTGGACGCGATCCAGATCGGCACCGGATTCTGCACGGGCCGTGGCTCGATCGTGACGCCTTCGAAGCTGTAGAACTGGCCGTGGTGAGACACCTTGGTCTCGCCGAACAGCTTGCGAAGAATCACGACGCCTTCCTCGAGCCGCGCCACGCGCTCGCTCGACCGCACGCCCATCGCCGCATGCTCCAGCGCCTGCGCGGCATTCGCATCGCTCGGACCGCCGAGACACACGGCGAGCCACGCACGGCCCTCGGAGAGCACGTCGAGGCTCGCCCACTGGTGGGCGAACATCACCGGGTGGCGATGGACGAACGTCGCCATGCACCCGACCGCAAGCTTCACGCGGCGGGTGACGCCCGCGAGCGTCGACAGGAGCGTGACCGACTCGAGGCGCGGCTTGGCCAGCAGGCTGTCGCCGACCCATACGGCATCGAACTGATTCGACGCCTCGGCCTCCACCGCGAATTCCACCAGGTCTCGGGCCTTGATCGCGCCGAGCACGACGGCGCGGTTGGCCAGGATCAACCCGAAAGAACCCAATCCAAACGACGGCGTGGCCATAGCGCCTATCTCCCGGTGTACTTCGGAGGTCGCTTCTCGAGGAACGACCGCACGCCTTCCTCGTAGTCATGGGTGGAGCGGAGCCACGCGTATGACTTCCGCTCCAGCTCGAGCGCGGTCTCGAGCGGCGCCTCGGCACCGCGGTTCAGGACCACCTTCAGCGTCCGGAGCGCGAGCGGCGCCCGCTCGGCCAGCTCCTTCGCGAGCGAGGCGACGGCCGCGTCGAGGCCGTCGTTCGCCACGGCCAGGGTGATCAGGCTCCACGCTTCGGCTTTCTCGGCGGCGATGCGCTGGCCGGTCATCATGAACAGCTTGCCGCGCGTCATGCCGATGAGCCTGAGCGCGCGCTGGGTGCCGCCGCTTCCCGGAATCATGCCGAGCCGCACTTCGGGGAACGCGAACTCCGAGCGGACCGTGGCGATGCGGAAGTCACAGGCGAGCGCGAGCTCGAGGCCGGCGCCCATCGTGAACCCGTCGATCGCCGCGATGACCGGCTTTCGGCAGCGCTCGGCGGACGTCAGCGTGTCGCCCCACTGCTCGAGGTCGGCCGGGGCCAGCGTGAGAAATTCGGCGACGTCGCCGCCGGCGCTGAAGGCCTTGCCACCCGCGCCGCGAATCACGATCACGCGCACGCCGTCGTCGCGGTCGAGATCAGCGAAGATCCCCGGAAACTGGTTCCGCATGGCCACCGTCATCGTGTTCATCTTGGCCTGGCGGTCGATCCAGAGGGTGGCGATCGGACCGTCGCGCTCGGTCCTCAGGAATTCGGTCATTGTAGCGGGGTCCGCGAGAACGCAACCATCGAGGGTGGGCTGTATCGAGATGGGATGCGTCGAGTCATCGTGTCTCCGGAAGTAGGAGGACCTTCCCTTTGTTTTTGCGATCGAGTACGTACTGCACGGCCGCCTTTACGTCGCGCAGCGGAAACGCGCGATCGACGACCGGCCGGAGCTGACCCGCCACGACGTGGTCGAGGATGGTGCGCAGCTCGACGATCGATCCGAGGTTGGTGCCGATGATCCTGAGATTCTTCGAGTAGACGTGTCGGAGATCGAGCCGGCCCCAGTGCGTGTCGTGCGATCCGATCGTGACGAGCTTGCCGAGCCGCGTGAGCGCGTACACGCTACGCTCGAACGTGTCGCCGCCGATGTGCTCGACCACGACGTCCACGCCCCGTTTGCCCGTCCACTGCTTCACCGCCTCGACGAAGTCGTCCTTGCGATAGTTGACGACGTGGTCGGCGCCGAGCGCGCGCGCGAACTCGATCTTGTCGTCGGCACCCACGGTGGTGATCACACGCGCGCCGCACAGCTTGGCGATCTGGATCGCCGCGCTGCCGACCCCGCTACCGGCGGCCTGTACCAGCACCGTCTGACCGGCGCGGAGATCAGCCTGAGCCACGAGCGCATGCCAGGCGGTCAGAAACGCGAGCGGTAGCGCCGCGCCCGCTTCGAACGAGACGCTGTCCGGCAGCGGCAGGATGTTTGCCACCGGCACTTTCACGAGCTCCGCGTACCCGCCGTCCTTGTGAGCGCCGAGATAGCCGTACCGCACGCAGACGGTGCGCTCGCCGCGCAGGCAGTACTCGCACACGCCGCACGAGAACCCGGGAAAGATGATCACGCGCTGGCCGGGCCTGAGGCCCTTCACCTCGCCCCCCGTGGCTTCGAGCGTCCCCGTCACTTCGCACCCATTCACGTGCGGCAGCCCCTCGGGCGGCGGGAAGCGGCCGTCGAGGAGCAGCATGTCGACCTGGTTCAGTGCGCACGCGCGGACGCGCGCGACGACCTCGCCGGCTCCCGGCAGGGGATCGCGGTAGTCGCCGTACAGGATCTTGTCGCTGCCGCCGTGCTCCTTGAAGTACGCGGCCTTCATTCGTCGAGAGCTCCGGTGGCACCAGGTCCCGGGCCAGACGTTCGTACGTGAACGATCGAGCCGGGGTGGACGTGTTCGCTCCGGAACCGTTGCTTCTGCGCTGGCGGCTGCACAGACGAACGCGCGACCCGAGGCATCAGAACGGGACTTCGCTGCGCTCGTCTCGGACGCGCTTCGCCTTGTGGTCCCAGCGCGGAAGAGAGCCGGGCTCGACGCCCTCGACGGTCACGCGGATGCCGAGCCCGATCCTGAGATCGTCACCGACGCGCACGCAGAGCCCCGCGCGCTCGCCCGCCGACAGCGACGGCGATGGATCGAGGCGCACGACGATCTCGTCGAGGCCCTCCTGGCGGCGGAACACGACCTGGAATTCGTCCACGCCGATGTGCGGCCGGACGATCTCCTCGATGCGGCGCGGGTAGACGATGATCCCGCGGATCTTCTTCATGTCGTCGAGGCGCGCGAGCACGCCGCCCTCGACTGCGACGAGCGTCCGTCCGCACGGGCACGGCCGGTCGGCAAGCTGCACCACGTCGCGCGTCCGGTACCGGAGCAGCGGCATCGCTTTCCGGTACAGGCTCGTGAACACCAGTTCGCCGCGCTCGCCGGGGGGCACCGGCCGGTCGTTCTCGTCCAGCACCTCCGGATAGCAGTAATCCTCGTGCACGTGCGTCAAGCCAGTCCGCGCGTCGCACTCGAAGCCCCAGGCTGCGATCTCGGTCAGCCCGGGAAGATCGTAGGCCTGCGCGCCGAACGCGGCTTCGATCTTCGCCTTTGTCGCGGGGATCGATGCGCCGGGCTCGCCCGTGTGCCAGGTGAGCCGGATCTTGGTGTCCTTGGCGAGATCGAGGCCCTTCTTCGCGGCCTGCTCGGCCAGGAAGAGCGCGTAGGACGGCGTGCAGCCGAGGACCGTGATCGGATAGGTCATGAGCGCGTCGATGCGCTGATCGGTCGACAACCCGCCCACAGGAAAGACGAGCGCGCCGATATCCTGCGCAGCATGAAAGCCCGACCAGTAGCCGATCCACGGACCGTAGGAGAAAGCCGCCATCACCATATCGGCCGCGCGGACGCCGAACGCGTAGAGTGACCGCGCGTACGAGTGGTAGAACCCGTACCAGTCGTCCTTGGTGTCGAGGAACGCCAGCGCACGACCCGTCGTCGCCGAGGTCATGTGCACGCGCAGACACTGCTCGAACGGCACGGCGAGCAAATCGCCCCACAGCGGATGATCGGCCTGATCCTGCTTCAGCTCGTCCTTCGTGGTGAACGGCAGCCGCACGAGATCCGCGAGCGTCCTGAGCTGTTCCGGCTTGACACCGGCCGCGTCAAGCTTGCGCCGATAGAAGGGGCTGTTGCGGTAGGCGTGCGTGACTTGTTCACGCAGTCGCTCGGTCTGCAGCCGCGTCAGCGTCTCGCGCGATGCCGTTTCGATCTCGGGCTCGAAGTAGCGGAGTTCCATAACGGGACTTTACGATATCACTTTCTCGTGGGGGCCTCGACATGGCCCCCACACCCCCACACGCTCGGCACCGCCCCGGCAAAGCCGTGGCGCTTCTCGATTCACGACGGCAGCAGCAGGAGACGGCGGAGAAGCTTGCCCGTCGGGCTCTTGGGGAGCGCATCGACGAACTCGAAACGGCGCGGACGCTTGAAGCTCGCGAAGTCGGCCGCGCTCCGGCAGAAGTCGTCGAGCGCGTCGGCGGTGAGCCTCGGCCGTTCAGCGCCGCCGGCGGGCCTCGCCACGACGAACGCGGCGACGATCTGGCCCAGGCGCGCATCGGGCAGGCCGACGACGCACGCCTCGGCCACGTCGGGGTGGCGCGCCAGGACCTCCTCCACCTCGAGGGGATGGATGTTCTCACCACCGCTGATGATCATGTCGTCGACGCGGCCGACCGTGTAGAGATCGCCTTCGTCGTCCTCGTAGACGAGATCGCCGGTGAAGTACCAGCCATCGCGGATGGCCCGTGCGTCAGCGTCAGGCCGCCGCCAGTACCCGCTGAACGCCTCAGGCGAGTCGAGGCTCACGATCAGCTCACCGGTCTCACCCCGCGCGACGACGTCGTCGGGACTTCCCCGGCGATCGGGATCGGGCCGCACGATCCTCGCCCGCCCGAAGAGCCCGGGGCGGCCCGCACACGTCGGCTTGGTCATCACGCGGTCGCAGACCGTGAACGTGTAGACCTCGGTGCTGCCGAGATGATTGAGGAAGACGTCCGGCCGAAAGCGCTCGGTCAATCTCCGCGTGAGCGTGCTCGACATCGGCGCTCCCGCGTAGCCGAGCTTCTTGACCGTCGAGAGATCGTACCGATCGAGGTCCGGCACCGCGAGCAGGTCGTGGTAGAGCGTCGGCACGAGGTAGAGCGAGTTCACGCGCTCGTCTTGCAGCAGGCGCGCGGCCGCTTCGGGATTCCAGTCGGGCAGGCACACGAGACAGCCGCCGAGCAGCGCCATCGCAATCATGGAGCGCACGCCCATCGTGTGGTAGAGCGGCATGACGCCGAGCGTGCGGTCACCGAACGTGTTCTTGCCCTGCACGACGTGAGCGAGCGCCGCGCTCTCCTCTGCCTTGTGGGTTCGCGGGACACCCTTGGGTCGACCGGTCGTGCCGGACGTGTAGAGCATGATGCTGACGTCCGCGTCGCCCACGTCGACGACGGGCGAACCGGGATCACCGTCACCGCTCGCGAGCGACTCGAATGCCACGCAGCCTTCCGGAACCTCGGCGCCGACGTAGATCCACGTCCTCACGTCACCGAGGCGAGGCCGGGCCGCCAGCGCCGCATCGCGGCTGGCGGCTTCGAACACGACCGCGCGCCCCTCGGCGTCCGCGACGCAGTACTCGACCTCGCCGGGCGCGTAGCGCCAGTTCAGTGGCGTCGCGATCGCGCCGAGCTTCTGACACGCCCAGTAGACCCCGGCGTGCTCCTCACGGTTCTTCAGGAGGAAGATGGCGTGCTCGCCGCGCGCGAGCCCGACCCGCGTGAGCCCGGCGGCAATACGATTGACCCGCGCGTTCCATGCACCGTAGGCGAACCGCGCCGCTCCGTCGACGACGCACTCGGCGGCGGCATGTCGCTCGGCGGCGACTTGCAACGCGCGGGACAAGCTCATGTCGCCTCGAAGGCTACCACGCGCCCGACCAGCGTTGACGCGGTCCCGAGCAGCCGTGGTATAAGCCCCCCATGGACAAGATCACCGTCGGCATCGATCAGGCGACCGTCACGCGACGACAATTCCTGGGCACGGCGGCGCGCGCCGGCGTCGTGGCCGCGGGCGCCGGGCTGGTTCCGTTGAATGTTGCGCTGGCGCAGACGAAGGTCAGCGTCGGCACCATGAGGATCGGCGACCTGTCCCCGTTCTTCCTGGCACTCGATCACGCGTTCTTCAAGGACGCCGGGCTCGACGTCAACGTCGCGGCGATGGTCGGCGGCGCGGCCGTCGCGCCCGCGCTGGCATCGGGCGCGCTGAACATCGGCTGGTCGAACGTCGTGACGATCTATCAGGGCCATCTCCAGGGTTTCGACTACAAGTTCATCGCCAACGGCGCGATCAACAAGCGCGGAACGAACGACGTCTTCGGCGTCCAGGTGGCGGCCGATTCGCCCATCAAGACGGCGAAGGATCTGGAAGGCAAGACCTGCGCGTCGAACACGCTGCGCAACATCATCCACGTCTCGGGGTTGCACTGGATCGACGCGAACGGCGGCGACTCGTCCAAGGTGAAATGGATCGAGCTGCCCTTCCCGCAGATGGAGCCGGCGCTCGTCAACAAGCAGATCGACGCGTTCGTCGCCGTGGAGCCGTTCGTCACCGTGCCCGCCAGGGTGAACAAGAAGACGAAGGTGCTCGGCTACCCGCTCGGCGGCATCGCTCCGCGGCTCCTGATCGCTTCCTATTTCGGCAGCGAGGCGTGGATCGACAAGAACCCTGATACGGTGAAGGCGTTCGTCACGGCGCTGAACAAAGGGATCGACGCCCACAACGCCAACCTCGAGGAGGCGAAAGCGACGATCGCGAAGCACACCGGGCTCAAGCCCGAGTTCCTCAAGGACATGGTGCTGCCCGCGTTCGAGCGGAAGATCCTCGAGTCCGATCTCCAGCCGATGATCGACGTCTCGCTCCAGTACAAGCTGATCGACCGCAAGTTCGCGCCGCGCGAGGTCATCTCGAAGTACGCGCCGGCGTAACGGGGAGCCGCGTCGTGGCCGAGCCGAGCGCCCTTCACCTCATGCAGTGGATCGAGGCGAACGCGCACGCCTTCCGCCCGCCCGTCGCCAACAAGGAGGTCTTCCCCGAGAGCGAGTTCATCTTCCAGATCATCCGCGGCCCGAACGCGCGCAACGATTTCCACATCGATCCGGGCGACGAGATCTTCTACCAGCTCCGCGGCGACATCAGGGTGCAGATCATCGACGCCAACGGCAAGCGACGCGACGTGCCCGTGCACGAAGGCGAAGTGTTTCTCTGCCGCGCCGGCACGCCGCACTGTCCGATCCGGTCGGCGAACACGTGGGGCCTGGTGATCGAGCGCAAGCGCCGCGCGGACGAGCTCGACCGGCTCGCGTGGTTCTGCGAGCGCTGCGAGGCCAGGCTGCACGAGGTCGCCTTCTCGTGCCAGAACATCGAAACGCAGCTCCGGGAGGCGATCGGGCGCTTCAACGCTGACCCATCGCTCCGCACGTGCCAGGCGTGCGGCGCGGTGCTGCCGGTGCCGTCCGGCGCGTGAACGTTCCGCGGCCGGCGGCGCACCAACACGGCGGTGCGTCGATCTTGACCGTTTCGTTGGATAAGTGCATTGTAAGTGCATGGCGGTCAAGACCATCACGATCGATATGGAAGCGTACGAGATTCTCTCTCGTAACAAAGGCGCCGGGCAGTCCTTTTCCCAGATCATCAAGGAGCGACTCGGCCGGCGGATGACGGGAAAGCAGCTTCTGGCGGCCGCTGCTCGCGCGCACCTCCCGGAGAAGACGCTCGATGTGATCGAGGCGCAGGTGCGCGCACGGCGCGGTCAGAAGGCACGGCGTGTGACGCTATGATGCACCTCGACACATCGTTCCTTGTCGACATCCTTCGCGAGAGCCGGCGCCAGCATCCCGGTGCCGCAACGTCGTTCCTCCGAACGATCGAAGGCGAGGAGCTGCGAGTCGGCGTTCACGTTGTCTGCGAGCTACTCGTCGGTGCCGAGCTTACCCGGCTGGCCGCAGTGGAGCGACACCGGGTGCACCGTCTGTGCGCGAGCCTCCATGTCGTATACCCTGACGAGCGCTTCCCAGCGGTGTATGCACGGCTGCTGGCGTCACAGGAACGGATGCGGCAGCGGATCGCGACGATGGACTTGCTCATCGCGACGGCGGCCGTCTTGGACGAGGCACCGCTCGTCACACGCAACGGGAGGGACTTCTCTCGCGTGCCTGGCCTCGACGTCGTCGCGTACTGAGCGGCACAATCACAACGCCGCAATCGCGCCATCCCGCGCGATGTCACGTTATCGCCGATGATTCTTGGCGCGTTCTACAGGCCCGCGGCCGCGGGCCATCCTTGATCAGGACCCCGTAGCTCTGCCCGAAGGAATGCTCACGGAAATCCGAGAGCGTCTTGACGGCCGTCGCTCCCGCGGCGCAACGAATGGGACCAGGAGAGGCCGAGCGAGCGTCACCGGCGGTCAGTCGTGACGGGACTCGTCTTCGTGAGCGCCCCGGACGGACGCGGTCGCACGCCGATCGACCTCGCACGAGACCGGATCGACGACGACGCCATACCCGTCGCGCGCGCGTTCCACCGAGACGTAGCCCAGCGCCACGTCGCGGGCGACCAGCGCGGGATCGCGCTCGAACGCATTGCCGTAGCCGCCGGAGCCCGACACGCGGATGCTCACGAGATCGCCGTGAGCGAGCGGATAGATCGCTTTCGAATGCATCACCTGCTCGCCGGCGGTGTCCGGGTTGAGCACGATTCGTCCTACCGCGCCGGGCCCGCCGCCCAGAAGCCCGGGCGGAGGAATGCGGTGGCGGTCGGAGAGGTTGGACAGCGAGCCGCGCTGGCCCAGGAAGCGAATGTCCTTGCGGAGCCCGCAGCTCCCGCGGAACTTGCCGGGCCCCGCCGAATCCTGGATCAGCTCCAGGCGCTCGATCAGGATCGGATAGTTGCTCTCGTTCACCTCGACGGGGATGTTCTCGAGGTTGAACGACCCGCAGACCGCCTCGGCGCCGTCCTTGCGTGGTCGGGCGCCCATGCCGCCCACGATGATGTCGTAGTAGACGAAACGGCGGCCGCGCTTCGCGTCGTGGCCCTCGAAGATCGGATTGGCCCACTGTGAAGACGCCGCGATCACGCGCTCGGGGATCGCCTGGGCGAGCGCGGCCAGGATCACGTCCACGATCCGCTGCTGCATCACGGCGCGCGCCCCCGCCGCCGCCGGCGGGCGCGGATTGAACAGCGATCCCTCGGGGGCCCGCGCGCGGATCGGCCGCATCGTGCCGGCGTTCTGCGGGATCGTCTGCTGGACGAGCGCCGATTTCACCGTGTGCCAGGTGTACGAGAGCGTGTAGTTGAAGGCGCTGTTGATTCCCGACCGCGTCTGCGGACTGGAGCCGTCGAAGTCGACGGTGATCTCGTCGCCCTCGACGATCACGGTCGCGAACACCCGGAGCGGATCGGTGTTCCGGCCGCAGTCGTCGTAGAAATCTTCCGCCGAGTATCGGCCGGGCGGCACGTCCCGGATCGCCGCCCGCATCTCACGCTCCGAGTGCGCAAGGATCTGCTCCCACGACGCTAGCACGGTGTCGATCCCGTAGCGGTCGAAGAGCTCGAGTAGTCGCAGCTCGCCGACGCGGCCGGAATTGCGCATCGATTTCAGATCACCTTCGACGACGTCGGGCACGCGCACGTTGCCGGTGATGAGACGCATCACCTCGCGATTCACCTCGCCGCCGCGCCACAGCTTCGTCGGGAGGACGCGGATCCCTTCCTGATAGAACTCGGTGACGCCTTCCACGGCCTGCGAGCCCGCCGCGGCGCCGCCGACGTCCACCTGGTGCGCGCAGTTGACGACGAACCCGACCAGGCGGTCCCGGTAGAACACCGGCGTGGTCAGGAAGAAATCGGGTAAGTGGCCGGAGCCCATGTAGAGGTCGTTGAGAACGATGGCGTCGCCCGGCTGGAGCGAGCTCGACGGGTATTCGCGCAAGACGTGCCCGACGATCGACGGCATCGACCCGAGATGCCCCGGACTGAAATCGCCCTGCGCGATCATCTGGCCGCGGGCGTCGAACAGCGCCGCGGAAAAGTCCCGGCCCTCACGGACGGCCTGTGAGTAGGCGGTCTTGCGGAGCGCCGTTCCCGCTTCCTCCGCGATCGATTGCATGGCGGCCCAGACGACGCTTCGGGTGATGACGTCCACGCCGGTGCCGCGGCCAGAACCGACCATCGCCATCCGTTCAGTCCTTTGACGAGCTGATATCGACGACGAGGTTGCCGTGCTGGTCGACCGACGCGCGGTCGGACGGGAGAAGCACGATCGTCGTCTCTCGCTCCTCGATCACCGCGGGCCCGAGCACGACAGCGCCGGACGCCAGCCTGTAGCGATCGTACACGGGGCAATCGACGAATCCCCCGAGCTCGGGAAAGTAGACAGGGCGCAAGCCCTTTCGCGGTTCCCCTCCGCCGTCCCTGTGCGTTGCGCCCAGGATCATCGCCGGCGCGACGCACGCGAGCTCGAGCTTCCAGTTCGTGGCTTCGAGCGGCGTCCCCGGTGGCTCGGCGTAGCCGTAATGGGCCGCGTAGACGGTCGCATGGCCGCGCTCGATCGCCTCGAGCGACTCGGTCGAGAGGGTTCCGTCGGGGATGACGACGCTCAGCTCGTGCCCCTGCCCCGCGTAGCGCACCTCGGCCATCCGGCGCATCCGCCAGTCTCCGGACAGTCCCGTCGCGCGGAGCTGCACCGCGCCTTCCGTCTCCATGGCTTCGAAAAGGCGATTGATCGCCTCCCACGGCGCAGCGTCGAGCGGCACGACGAGCGTGCGCGCCAGATCGAAGCGCGCGTCCGCAATCAGCAGTCCCAGCGCGGACGCCACGCCCGCCGCAAACGGGACGATGACGCGAGCCACGCCGAGACTTCGCGCCAGCCGCGCGCCGTGGATCGGGCCGGCGCCGCCGAACGTGACGCACGCAAGCTGCCGCGGGTCCTTGCCGCGCCCGATGGAGACCACGCGGATGGCGCCTTCCATGTTGAGCGTGACGAGCTGGTGAATGCCCCAGGCCGCCTCTACGAGGCTGACGCCGAGCGGCTTCGCAACGTGCGTCTCGATCGCCGCACACGCTGCCTCGTGGTCGAGGCGCTGCGCGCCGCCGAGGAAGAAGTTGGGATCGAGATAGCCGAGCACGAGGTTCGCATCGGTGACCGTCGGTTCGCGGCCGCCGAGACCGTAGCAGGCAGGACCCGGCTCGGCGCCCGCGCTCTCGGGCCCGATGCGCAGGATCCCGCGCTCGACGCGGGCGAGGCTGCCGCCTCCACCGCCGATCTCCACGAGCTCGATGCTCGGGACCTGGATCGGCAGACCGCTGCCGCGGCGCATGCCGATCATATCCACCTCGAGCTGATCCGTTCGCACCGGCACGCCGTTCTCGATGAGGCACGCCTTCGTGGTCGTGCCACCCATGTCGAACGCGATCAGGTCGGCGTGGCCCGTGAGCCGACCGATGTGCGCGGCGAGAATGGCGCCGGCGGCCGGTCCGGAATCCAGCGAGCGGACGGGGAACACCGCCGTCGTCTCCGCGGTCGCGATGCCGCCATTGTTCTGCATGACGTACAGCCCGCGCGCGAAGCCGCGGTCGGCCAGCCCACGCGCGAGCGCGTCGAGGTACTGCCGGAACCGCGGCATGATGTAGGCGTTCGCCACCGCCGTGTTCGTGCGCTCGTATTCGCGGTATTGCGGCGACACCGCCGACGAGACGGTCAGCGGAACACCCGGCATCACGTCGGCGGCGAGGTCGCTCACGGCCCGTTCGTGCGCCGGATTCGCGTAGGCGTGGAGGAAGGCGACGGCCAGCGATTCCGCGCCGCCCGCCTGACACGCCTGAAGCGCCGCGCGCGCCTCGACCGGATCGAGCGGCCGATGAACGGTCCCGTCGGCGAGCAACCGCTCGTCGATCTCGACGATCTGGTTGCGGGGGATCAGCGGCGTCTGCTTGTCGACGAAGAAGTCGTTCAGGTTGTACCGGAGCTGCCGCTGGATCTCGAGGAGGTCGCGGAATCCCCGGGTCGTGATCAGAAACGTCCGCGCGCCCTTCCGCTCGATAACGAGATTGGCGCCGAGCGTGGTGCCGTGCACGCTCTGCGTGACGTCGACCATGCGCGCGCCCGCCGACGCGAGGAGCGCATCGAGACCCGCCAGCGCGCCGTCCGCCGGATTGCGAGGCGTGGTGAGGTGCTTGCCGACGACGACGGCGCCGGTGGCGAGATCGTGAAGGACGAAGTCGGTGAACGTCCCGCCGATGTCGAAGCCCAGCCGCCAGGTCATCGGCCTACCGTTGCCGCTCCATCGCGCCGCGATGCCACCCCATCAGCCACGAGTCCGCCAGCAGGAAGCCGCGGTTGAGCGCGTAACCCAGCAGGGCGAGCACCAGCATGCCGGCGTACATCTGCGGGATCCGGAACGAGCGCTGCGCGTCGAGAATGAAGTAGCCGATGCCCGACGTTGCCCCGACCATCTCCGAGATGACCACGAGGATCAGCGCAATGGCCAGCGCGATCCTCAAGCCCGTCATGATGAACGGCGACGCTGCGGGGATCACCACGCGCCAGATCAAGCGCGCCTGGCCGAGGCCGAATGTCTGCGCCGTGCGGATCAGCACCGGATCGACGCCGCGGACGCCGTCGATCGTGTTGACGAGAATCGGGAACGCGCACGAGAAGAGGATGATGAAGATCTTCATCTGGTCGCCGATGCCCAGGAAGACGATCGCGACGGGAATGATCGCGGGCGGCGGCACGGCGCGCAGCAGCTCCACCACGATCTCGAAGGACTCGTACGCCGCGCGCCAGTAGCCCATGAGGATGCCGAGCGCGATCGCGATGACCGCGGCCAGCACGTAGCCGAGCCCCGCGCGCCACATGCTGACGCCGACGTGCCGGAGGACCTCGCCGGAGACGACCATCGTGACGAACGAGGTCAGGATCTTCGTCGCCGGCGGGAAGAAGAGCTTGTGGATGAAGCCAAAGCGCCCGGCGATCTCCCACGCCACCGCGATCCCCAGCAGGACGCCGAAGCCGCTCCAGTGCTTCATCGCTCTTCCTTGCGCGTGAGACCCTTGTGCCACGCCATGGCCCAGTCGTCCACGGCGAGGAAGACGCGGTTCAACGCATAGCCGATCATGGCGAGCGCGACGATCGCCGCATACATCTCGGAGATCTGGAAGGACCGCTGACGATCGAGGATGTAGAACCCGAGCCCGTCGTTCGAGACGACCATTTCCGACGTCACGACGAGAATGAGCGCGATCGCGAGCGACACCCGCAGTCCGGTCACGATCTGCGGCGAGGCGGCCGGCAGCACGATCTTCCAGAAGCGCTGCCACGGCCCCAGGCGGAACGTGGCGGCCGTGTTCATCAGCACGGGATCGATCGCGCGCACGCCGTCGATCGTGTTCAACAAGATCGGCCAGAAGCCGGCGTACACGGTGACCGCGATCTTCATCTCGTCGCCGATGCCGAGAAACAGAATGGCGATCGGGATGGTGGCCGGCGACGGCATTGGTCGGAGCAGCTCCACCAGCGGCTCCACGAGGTGGTAGAACCCGCGCCAGAGACCGAGCGCGAGCCCGACGCTGACCGCGAGCACGGCGGCGATCGCATAGCCCTCCGCGAAGCGCCGGAGGCTGGCCGCGATGTGCGGCGGCAGGTCGCCGCTCTTGACGATGTCGATCAGCGTCGCGGCAACCCGCGACGCCGGCGGAAAGTACGCAGCGAGCGCGCCGGACTGGCGGGCCAGGATTTCCCAGAGCACGAGGCAGCCGCCCAGCACGAGGAGACCCTTCCACGGCAAGCGCACGCGCTACTCCTTCGCCATCTCCCGCGAGATCAGCTCGAACACGTGGTGGCGGGCCTGGATGAAGCGCGGGTCCTCGCGGGTCGAGAGCTGGTTGCGCGGGCGCTCGAGCTTCACGTCGATCTCCTCGATCACCCGTGACGGGCGGCGCGAGAGCACGTACACGCGATCGGAGAGATACACCGCTTCCTCGATGTCGTGCGTGACGAAGAGGATCGTTGCGCGGAGCGACTCCCAGAGACGCAAGAGCGTGTCCTCGAGCTCGATTCGCGTGAGGGCATCGAGGGAACCGAACGGCTCGTCCATCAACAACACTTCGGGATGCCGCACGAGCGCCCGCGCGATCGCGACGCGCTGCTGCATTCCACCGGACAGCTCCCACGGATGATGGGATTCGAACCCTCGGAGCCCGACCAGCTCCACGTAGCGCCGCGCCTCGGCCTCGACGTGATCGCGGCTCATCCCGGGCCGGTTCTCGAGTCCGAAGCAGACGTTCTTCAGCACCGAGCGCCAGGGCATGAGCGACTTGTTGTACTCCTGGAACAGGAGAATCAGGCCTTCGGGCGGTCCCGTGACCGGCCGCTCGTGCAGCAGGACCTGCCCGGACGTCGGACGCGACAGTCCCGCGATGCAGAGGAGCAGGCTCGACTTCCCGCAGCCTGACGGCCCGACGATCGACACGAACTGTCCCGCCTCGACGCGGAACGAGACGCTTCCGATCGCGACGACGGGCTTGCCGGAGAGCGGCTGAAATTCCTTCTTCAGCTCCCGGACTTCGAGCATGGGCCGGACTCTACCACGGCGGCCGGCGGCGCCGTCTCAGCCGGACGATCATTCGGCGCCTGGTCCTGCTTGCCTGGCGTCGCGCCGATCGCTTATGCTCGCGCCCTGCCGCACGTGTCAACACGCCCGTAACGAACGGAGAAACGCGAGTGAATCGATGCCTGTCGTCGGCGAGGGCTCTCGTCACGGCCATCGTCACCTGCACCCTGTTCGGAGCGGCTTTCCCCTCCGTCGCGCTGGCGGCGACATACTACGTCTCTCCTGTCGGCAACGACCTCCGCGCCTTGGCCTTGCGGCGCCCGCGGCTCGTCGGCTGCGCCGCCTTGCCAGCCAGCGTGGCGATGCGGTTCACCTCGCTCGCCACGCGGTCCGCGAGGAAGACTTTGAGCAAGGACTGGTATGGGACGTCCCGTTTGTTGGCGAGCGCTTTGAGCTCGGACAGGAGCGGCGTCGGGAGGCGAAGAGAGATGGTTTCAGTCGAGGGCCTCAGGTTGGGGAAGACAGCGATGCGGGCCTGGTCCCAATCGACGAATGGAGTCGCGTCGTGGGTCTCCCAGAACTCACGCTCCTTCCATTCGTTGGCGAAGGCCGGAAGGCCCTTACGCACGGGTCGCTTTGCCATATCCTTTTCTTTCTCGCCGACTCATCGGCCGAGCCGAGATCACCCGGAGGAGCGGCCTCCGGAGCGTGAAGACCACGGTGAGAAGCCGGCCGGCGTCCGTTCGACCGAACGCAAAGCACCGTGCCTCGCCCCCCGAGTGCGCCGGGTCACCATAACGAAAGGCCGATTCTGAAAGAGCTGCTCGGCTTCGGTCTGAGGGACCTGATGGCGCCCCCAGTTCTTCGACGAATTGCCCTCATCCCAGCGGGAAGGATACGCCAGGCAGCGGGATGAAGACGCTTCGCGGCGGCGCTGCTCGCGCGGCTCTCGATACCGTGACGGCCAACCGGGCCATGAATCATAATACGGTCGCCGAGCCGAATGAACGAATCCGACACGTGTCGTCGACAAGTCGTCCCGCGGCTTCAGGCCGCTGGCTGGGACGAGGAGCCGCATTCCATCGCCGAGCAGCGGACGATCACGGACGGCCGGATCGTTCCGGTCGGTAAGGGCTTCGTCAGGAAACCGCCGAAGCGCGTCGATTACCTGCTGCGCTACACTCGCGACTTTCCGCTCGCCGTCGTCGAGGCCAAGGCCGCGTACCGCGCCGCCGCCGACGGCTTGCAGCAGGCCAAAGCCTACACAGAGATGCTGGGCCTTCAGTTCGCCTATTCGACGAACGGGCAGGAGATCGTCGAATTCGACTACGCCACGGGGCTGGAAAAGGCTCGGATCGACTACCCGACGCCAGCGGAGCTCTGGGAGCGCTACCGAACGGCGCGGGGCCTGACCGATCAAGCTGTCGCCACCCGACTCCTTACGCCGTTCAACCACGCGGTGGGCAAGGGGGAGCGGTACTACCAGCAGCTCGCCGTCAATCGCGTGGTCGAAGGGATCCTCACCGGCCGGCGGCGCCTGCTGGTCACCATGGCGACCGGCACCGGCAAGACTGCGGTCGCCTTCCAGATCTGCTGGAAGCTCTGGACCGCCCGGTGGAACCGCCCCGGCGAGCACCGACGGCCGCGGATCCTGTATCTGGCCGACCGCAACATCCTGGTCGACTATCCGAAGGACGGCATCTTCGCGGCCTTCGGCGACGCGCGCTCCAAGATCGAGTCGGGCGAACGGCAAAGAGCTGATTCAACGTTTGTCACAGGATCTCACCGCGAGCTTCGGGCGCGGCTTCGGCGTGGACAACTTGGAGCTCTTCCGCGCCTTCTATCTCACCTATCCGCTCACGGACATTGGACAGACGGTGTCTGGCAAATCCGAATCGCCGATTCGGAAATTGGAGGAAGGGTTGCCGGCCGGGCGGAAATCCGAAGCACTGATTCGGGAATCCAGCTTGAGAGGTGTCGCAGGAAGGTTCCCGCTCCCATGGACCCACTACGTTCATCTTCTGCGCCGCGCACGCTCCCAGGAAGCCAGGCGCTTCTATGAGGCGGAAGCCTTGCGTGGTGGATGGTCGGTTCGCCAGCTCGACCGCCAGATCGCCTCTCAGTTCTACGAGCGCACCGCCCTCTCGCGGAACAAGGCCGCCATGCTGGCGAAGGGCTCAGAGGCGAAGCCCAGCGACATGCTGACCGCTGACGAGGAGGTGCGCGACCCCCTCGTTCTGGAGTTCCTCGGCCTCAAGGACGAGTACTCCGAGAACGATCTCGAAGAGGCGCTCGTCCGACACCTCGAGTCGTTCCTCCTCGAGCTCGGCAGCGACTTCGCCTTCATCGGCCGCCAGCGTCGCCTGCGCATCGGCGACGAGTGGTACCGCGTCGATCTCCTCTTCTTCCACCGCCGGCTCCGCTGCCTGGTGGTAATCGATCTCAAGGTCGGCAAGTTCACCCACGCCGATGCCGGGCAGATGCACCTGTACCTCAACTACGCGCGCGAGCACTGGACACAGCCCGACGAGAACCCTCCGGTCGGCCTGATCCTCTGCTCGGAGAAGAACGACGCCGTCGCCCGCTACGCTCTCGAAGGCCTGCCCAGCAAGGTTCTGGCGCGCGAATATCGGCTCGCGCTGCCCGACGAGAAACGCCTTGCCGCGGAGATCGAGAAGACCCGGCACCGGCTGGAGGCGCGCCGCGCGGGCGACGGGCAGGGCGGGAGGCGTGCGTGAAGAAGGACTGGCGCACCGTGCGGCTGGGGGAGGTACTCACTCGCCGTCAGCCGGACGTCACCGTCCAACCGAACGAAAGCTACCAATTTGCTGGCGTCTATTCCTTTGGCCGAGGCGTTTTCCGGGGAGCCCAGCGAAACGGCGGAGCCTTCGCCTACAAGACGCTCACACGCCTGCGGCGAGACGACTTCGTTTACCCGAAGCTCATGGCTTGGGAGGGAGCGTTCGGGGTTGTTCCTCCCGAATCCGAAGGATGCTACGTGTCGCCCGAGTTCCCGGTCTTTGAGATCGACGCAGGACGACTGTCGCCGGCTTTCTTGGCGAACTACTTTCGTATTCCGAGCGTGTGGGAATCAATCTCCGGTCGCAGCACGGGAACAAACGTCAGACGCCGCCGGCTCAGCCCTGCGGATCTGCTACGACGCGAGATTCCCCTACCGCCGTTGGCGGAGCAGCGGCAGATGATGGCGCGAGTCGAAGAACTTGCCGTTCAGATCCGCGAGGCGGGTGTCCTCGGGCAGCAGGCCACAGCAGACACGGAAACTTCTATCACGAGTCTTCATACTCAACTTGCTGGCGCGCGAACGAGGCGGCTCGGGGACATTCTGAGGCTCGATGAAGATGCAGTCGCAGTGCTGCCGACGGGCGTCTATCCGCAGGCGGGCATAAGGAGTTTCGGGGGCGGCCTGTTTCCAAAGGTTCCGGTCACGGGCGCAGAGACAACCTACAGGAGATTCAACCGCCTTTACGCGGGCGCTGTGGTCCTTAGCCAAGTGAAAGGGTGGGAAGGGGCAGTCGCCGCTTGCCCGGAGGAACTATCCGGCTGGTTCGTCTCTCCCGAGTACCGGACCTTGCGATGCGTACCCGGCGAGGCGCTGCCGGGCTATATGGCTTGGCTGGTGCGGACCGAGTGGTTCTGGAGCAAGTTGGGCGACGCTACCCGAGGAGTTGGTGCTCGCCGAGAGCGTACGCGTCCGGAGCAATTCCTGGAGATCGAGCTATCGATGCCCGACGTGACCCAGCAGGAGAGGAGCGAGCCTCTATTTGCAGAAATGCACGCGCTGAAGCGTCTACAGGTCACGCGCGAGGCTGAGCTTGACGCCCTGCTCCCCGCGATCCTCGACCGTGCCTTCAACGGTGAGCTCTCTAAGCATGGGAGCGATGTTGCTCCGTTGGCGTAGGGCAAAACGGCGCTCTGTTTTCCGGGGATGCGTCGGCAGTGCCTCTGTGGGGACTGGACTGGTTGTCTGCGCCGTTCGGTGGGACGTCGCTTCCGTTGCGGGCGCGCTCCCGCGCCGGAGGGCGTGTCGCGCCCGTTCTCCGAGAACGGCTTCCGAGAACGGCCTTTGTGTCGCCTACGCTCCGGCGGCCGGTTCGGGACGCACTCGAGCAACGAGTCGTTCAATCCGATCTACTACGGCAAGCTCGTCTTCCTCGCGTACTTCAACGCTTGCGTATGCGCGGTCGACATCCGTGATCCCTTCCATCCGCGTGAGGCCGCGTCCTTCATTCCGGCGGTGACGGCCGACACCGACAAGCGCTGCATCAAGGTGGGCGGGGTCGAACCAGTGCAAGGTCGCGATCCAGACGAACAACCTCGACGTCGACGACCGCGGCTACGTCTATCTGGCCGAGCGGGCGAACACGGGGCTCCACATCGTCGAGCTGACCGGCGCGGCGCGCGCGATCGCGAGCTTTCCGCGCTGAAGCGTCGAAGGGCAGAGCGGTATTTGTCGCCGTCTGCCGGTGGCCGAGTCGCGCAGAACGCCGTACACTGAGCGCTGCAATTCTCCCGGGAGGTGCCGTCATGGCGGTCCGCGCCCTGCTCCATTACGCGCTCGAAGTCCCGGATCAGACGGTCGGCGAGAAGTTCTACCGGCGTTTCGGTCTCGTCGACGGGCCCACCACGGGCGGCAATGCGGTCCGCCTGCGGCCCTCCCCGCTCGCGCGTAACGCCGTGCTGCTCTACGGCGGGCCCAAGAAGCGATTGCACCACCTCGCGTTCGGCGCGCCGGGTGACGAGTTCGAGGCCACGCGGGAATCGCTGCGCCGCGCCGGCGTGCGCGAGGTCGATCCACCGCGCGGCGCGCCCGAGGGCGGCGTCTGGGTGCGCGATCCCGACGAGAACGCGATCAACGTGCGACCGGAGGCGATCATCACAACCTGGCCTTCCTCGCCTCCAAGGGCCCGGGCTTCCACCATGGTTCGTTCGAGGTCGGCAACGTCGACGAGATCGCGATGGGCGCGCGGCAGATGCAGTCCGCCGGGTGGGAGCCAGCGTGGGGACTCGGTCGTCACGTGATCGGCTCGAACTTCTTCTATTACATTCGCGATCCGTGGGGCAGCTTCGCGGAGTACTTCCAAGACATCGATTACATTCCCGAGAACTGCGCCTGGGAGCCCCGCGACTTTCCGCCGGACGACGCGCTCTATCGCTGGGGGCCGCCGGTGCCCGACGACTTCGGCCTGAACCTGGAGATCGAGTCCTGAGCGACGCTGGGGCGCCTGCCGGCGTGACGCGTGACGTCGTGCGGGTGGGCGGTGGAGTGCGTCTCCACTATCGTCGCGCCGGTCGCGGGCCGGCGATGGTCCTGCTCCACGGCTATCCGCAGACCGGCCACATGTGGCGGAAGGTCATGCCGGCGCTCGCCACGCGATTCACGGTGGTGGCGCCGGATCTTCGCGGATACGGCGATTCGGATCGTCCGGTCTCGGGCTACGACAAGCGGACGATGGCGGCGGACGTCGCGGAGCTGATCGGCACGCTCGGAGTCGCGCCCGTCGTGCTCGTCGGTCACGATCGCGGGGCGCGGGTGGCCCATCGCTTCGCGCTCGATCATCAAGCGCTGCTCACGCACCTCGTCCTGCTCGACATCGCGCCGACGTACGACGTCTTCGAGCGCACCGATCAGCACAGCGCCCGTGCGCGGTGGCACTGGTTCTTCCACCAGGTGCGCGACCTGCCGGAGGCGCTGACCGCGGGTCGCGAGGACATCTATCTCCGGCACTGCTACTCGTCGTGGGCGTTGAACCCCGCCGCGATTGAAGAACCGGCCATCCAGGAGTACGTCCGGTGCTTCCGCCAGCCGGGGGCGATGCGCGCGGGCTTCGAGGACTACCGCGCGGGTGCCACCATCGATCTCGAGCACGACGGCGCCGATCGCCACCGCAAGGTGGAGGCGCCCACGCTGGTGCTCTGGGGTCTCGGTGGCCGCGCGACTCAGGCTTCCGACATGCTCGGCGTGTGGCGCGCGCGCTGCGAGCGCGTGGAGGGGTATGGCGTTCCCGACTCCGGCCACTTCATCCCTGAGGAGCAGCCGGCTGCGGTGATCGACGCGATCATGAAGTTCGTCGGCCACCCGTCACGTCCCGCGTGAGCGCATCCGTGGCTCGCCCGACGGTGCTCGTGACCGGCATGAGCGGCCTCATCGGGTCCGCCGTCCGCGCCCGTCTCTCCGCCGGGTACGATCTTCGCGCGCTCAATCGCCGGCCCGTCGCCGGCGTGCCGACTCATCAGGCCGACATCGCCGATCTCGACGCGATCGCGCCCGCGTTCGTCGGGGTCGACGTGGTGGTGCATCTCGCCGCCAACGTCGGGAGTCCGCCGTTCGAGGAGGTGCTGCGCACCAACGTCGTCGGTACGTACAACGTGTTCGAGGCGTCCCGGCGGGCCGGCGTGCGCCGCGTGGTCTACGCGAGCAGCGGAGCTGTCGTCAGCGCGTGGGAGCGCGAACCGCCGTATAGCCTCCTCGCCGCCGGCCGCTACGACGGTCTCCAGGACTGGCCGATGATGACCCACGAGACGCCGCTCCGCCCGAGTGGCCTCTACGGCTGCAGCAAGATCTGGGGCGAATCGCTCGCGCGCCATTACGCCGACGCGCACGGGCTGTCGATGCTCTGTGTGCGGATCGGGCACGTGACCGCCGCCGACCGGCCGGCGGCGCCTCGGGATTTCTCGGTGTGGTGCAGTCAGCGCGACATCGCGCAGATGATCGAGCGGTGCGTCGCGGCTCCGCCGAGCGTTCGCTTCGACGTCTTCTACGCCGTCTCCAGGAACCGGTGGAGCTACCGCGACGTCGAGCACGCGCGCGCCATGGTCGGCTTCGAGCCCGAGGATTCCGCGGACAGCTTTCGAGCCGAAGGACCTCCACGGCGCTGATCCGCTACGCCGTCAGACTCGTGTACAGTGTGGGACATGCGAGCGCTCCTGTGTGGCGTCCTGGCGGCGTTGCTCGGCGTCGCCGCCTCGGCATCGGCGGCCACGCTCGACGACGTCGTCCGCGATCTCGAAGCCGCCTACGGCCGTATGACGGATCTCAAGGCCGACTTCACGCAGTCAGCCTTCAACAAGAGCCTGAACCAGACCATTCCGGCACAGGGCACCGTGTATCTGAAGAAGGGCGGCAAGCTGCGGTGGGAGTACAGCGATCCCACGCCTCAGGAGATCGTGTCGGACGGCTCTACGCTCTGGGTCTACACGCGAACGCTGAATCAGGTGAACACCGGGCCCGCGCCGGAGGCGCTGGCGGGGCCGGCCGGCAGCTTCCTCGCCGGTCTCGGCAAGGTGCGGGAGCAGTTCGAGGTGCGCCTGCTCAATCCCGCGCAGCCGAAGGATGCCGACGGCAACTACGTGCTGGACCTGCGTCCGCGGCAGCCGCTGCCGACGATGGCCCGCCTGGTCCTGGCGATCGACCCCCAGCAGTTCCTCGTGCGCAAGGCGGTCGTGTACGATCAGTTCGAGAACACGGTCACGATGAAGTTCACGAAGATCGCCGTGAACAGCGGGCTCTCCGACAAGCTCTTCACGTTCGTGCCGCCGAAGGGCGCGGCGACGGTGCCGCTGAGATGACCACAAACGGGAACCGCCCGAACGTCGGGCGCCGGAGCCCTGCGCAGGCGCCCCGACGGCAGAGAAGATAGACGCCATGGCTGCCGAAAATTCCTTCGACATCGCCTGCAAGGTCGACATGCAGGAAGTCGCCAATGGACTCGATCAGGCGCGGCGCGAGGTCGAGACGCGCTACGACCTGAAGGGCACGAAGAACGAGATCGCGCTGGAGAAGACCGACATCGTCGTGACCGTCGCCGACGACATGAAGCTGAAGGCCGTCGTCGACATCCTGCAGTCGCGGCTCCACAAGCGCGGCGTGCCGCTCAAGGCGCTCACGTACGGCAAGGTCGAGGAAGCGGCGGGCGGCCGGCTCCGACAGAAGATCGCGCTCCAGCAAGGGATCCCGAGCGAGAAGGCCAAGGAGATCGTGCGCCTCATCAAGGACAGCAAGGTGAAGGTCCAGGCCTCGATCCAGGAAGATCAGGTGCGCGTGAGCGGCAAGGACCGCGACGATCTGCAGAAGATCATCGCGCTGGTCAAGGACAAGGACCTCGGCATCGCGCTCCAGTTCACGAACTACCGGAGCACATGAAGGTCCATCTCACCACGCTCGGCTGTCCGAAGAACCAGGTCGATTCCGAGCTGATGCTCGGCATGCTGGTCGAGGCCGGCTTTCCGGTGGCATCGCGCGCCGAGGACGCCGAGTGCCTCATCGTGAACACGTGCGCGTTCATCGATCGCGCGCGCGAGGAATCCGTCGCCACGATCCTGGAGCTCGCGCAGCTCAAGGAGCGCGGCCAGTGTCGCGCGCTGATCGTCACGGGGTGTCTCACCCAGCGCTACGGCGGCGACATTCTCCGGGAGATGCCCGAGGTGGACGGCATCCTCGGGACGTCAGACCTGCCGCGCATCGTCGAGCTGGTGCGTCAGGCCGCCGGCCGTCACGACTGGGCGACGTCCGCGCCGCCCGGGTATCTGTACGACGCCACCACGCCGCGGCTCTTGACCGCGCGCGTCCCCTACGCCTACGTGAAGATCGCGGAGGGGTGCGACATGGGCTGTACCTTCTGCGCTATTCCAATGTTCAGGGGGCGGCATCGCAGTCGCTCGCTTCAGGACATCGTGAAGGAAGTGGAAGGCCTGACCGCTCGCGGCGTACAGGAGGCGATCCTCGTCTCGCAGGACACGCTCGCGTACGGGAAGGATCTTCCGGGCAACGGAGACATCGGCGATCTGCTCCTCGCGCTCGGTGAGACACGGATGCCGTGGATTCGGCCGATGTATCTCCATCCCGCGCACGTCAACGATCGGCTGATCGAAAAATGGTCACGCGCGCGCATCGTGCCGTACCTCGACATGCCGGTGCAGCACGGCGACGACGACATTCTCCGCGCGATGCGGCGCGCGGTCACGGCGCGCCGCATGAAAGACATCGTGGCGGCCTTCCGCGCGGCCGTTCCCGACGTCGCGGTCCGCACGACCGTGCTCGTCGGCTTTCCCGGCGAGACCGATGCGTCGTTCGAGAATTTGCTGAGGTTCGTCGAAGACGTGCAGTTCGATCGGCTCGGCGTCTTCACCTACTCGCCTGAAGAAGGCACGCCTTCGCCCGCGTTCGCGGATCAGGTGCCGCACGAGCTGGCCACCGAGCGCGCGGCACTGGTCCAGGAGTGCCAGGACCGTATCGCCTGGGACCGCCAGGCGAAGCTCTGCGGAGCGGTGCTCGACGTCCTCGTCGACGGACCGAGCGAGGATCCCGCGTTCGCCTGGGAAGGACGCACGGCAGGCCAGGCGCCGGAGATCGACGGTGTCGTCTACCTGCGCGGCCGATTCGAGCCTGGCCGCTTCGCCCGCGCGCGCATCGTCGAGGTCGAGGGGTACGAGCTCGTCGGCGAGCACGCCTGACCGGGACGCGACGGTCGAGCCCGCGCCGCTCGGCGATCGCATCGCGCTCGTCGTTGCCACCGCGTGCGGCGCTGGCTACGCGCCGATTGCTCCGGGCACCGTCGGGAGCGCGCTCGGCCTCCTGATCCTCTGGTTCGCTCAGCTCTCGCGAGTGGAGTCGCTCGTCTTCCTGGTCGTCGTCACGCTGGCCGGTACGTGGGCCGCTGGCCGGGCCGAGCGCATCCTCGGGCGGAAGGATCCCGGCGCCATCGTGATCGACGAGGTCGCCGGGATGACGCTCTCGGTTGTGGCGTTCCGGCCGACGCTTGCCGTGCTCGTCGTCGGGTTCTTCCTCTTCCGCGTGTTCGACATCGTCAAGCCGTTTCCGGCGGACGCGAGCCAGCGACTCACGGGCGGCCTCGGGGTCATGGTCGACGACCTCATCGCCGGCGCCTACGCGCTGGCCGTGATTGCGGTGCTGCGAGCGATCCTCGGATGGCCGTGAACGCGTCGGTCCACGTCGTGACGGTCAGTGCGGCAGCCGGCCTCGGCGATCCTGCCAGCGCTGCCGTGGCCCAGGCGCTCGGCGCCGTCGGCATCCCCATCGCCGCGCTCGCCTCCGTGGACGAGGACGAAGCTGCGCTCGATCGTGTGCTGGCGGGTGAAGGTGGTGTCACCGTGATCGTCTCCGGGCCCAGCGGCTCTGCCGGCGACGTCGTTCGGCGTGTCGTCTCTCGTGCGGCCGGCGCGCGGCTGGCGCTGAACGATCGAATGCTCGCGGCGCTCGGAGACCGCCATCGTCGTCGCGACCGTCCGCTGCCACGGAGAGACGAGCGCCTCGCGCTGCTGCCGCAGGGCACGGTCGTGTGGACGACCGACGACGACGAGCCCGGCTGGATGCTCGACAGCGCGCGCGGCCTCTTCATCGTCCTCCCCCGCGGCGCCGCGCTCGAGCGCCTGGTCCGCGAGCACGTGATTCCGCTCGTCTCCGGTCGCCTTGCCGGCCGCGGGGCCGTCGTGACGCGGACGCTGAAGACGGCGGGCGCTGTCGTCACCGACATCGAAGAGCGACTCGCCGCCTGGCTCGGCAAGGAGGGCGAGGTTTCGGTCGTCGTCGTCCCCGTCGACGGCGAGACGTGGGTGCGCCTCCGCGCGCGAGGCGCCACCGCCGCCGAGGCCGTGGACGGACTTGCGAGCGCCGAATCGCACATCCGAGCCGCGCTCGGGACCGACTGCTACGGTCGTGACGGCGATTCGCTCGAACAGGTCGTGGGCCGTCTGCTCGCCGAGCGCGAGCTCACGCTGTCCGTCGCCGAGTCGTGCACGGGGGGACTGCTCGGTCATCGGATCACGAGCATTTCCGGCTCGTCCGCGTACTTCGAGCGCGGGGTGATCGTCTATTCCAATCGCGCCAAGATGGAGCTTCTCGGCGTGCCGGAACCGGTGCTTCGCGCCCACGGCGCGGTGAGCGCTCCCACGGCGGAAGCGATGGCTCGAGGCATCTGTGAGCGGTCCGGCAGCGCGTGCGGTCTGTCGATCACGGGCGTCGCTGGGCCCGACGGCGGCACGGCGGCCAAGCCTGTCGGCACCGTCTTCATCGGCCTCGCCGTCCACGACGACGTTTCCTCCCGCCGGTTCCAGTTTCTCGGAGACCGCGCGTCCATCAAGTGGCAATCCAGTCTGATGGCACTGGATATGCTCCGCCGGAAGCTGGGAGGGGAATGAGATGAAGCGGTTCCTCCTTGCAACGATCCTTCTCGGGTTCCTTCCAACGTTCACCGCGTGTGCCGTCACTCGATCGGAATCGGACATGGCCCGGGGTGTGGCGCTCTACCGTGACGGTCGCTACGACGCCGCGCTCATGGCGTTCGACAATGCCGTCGGGCAATCGCCGGAAAGTCCGGCGGCCTACAACAACCGCGCCGTGGCGCGCGTCCGCGTGGGCCAGCTCGTCGGAGCTCTCGGCGACTACACCCGCGCGATCGAGCTCGCGCCAACCGATCCGGAGCTTTACTTCAATCGCGGCGACGCGTACACCGCGCTCGGCAACTATGACTACGCGATCAAGGATTTCAACCGGGCGGTCGAGCTTGCGCCGGGCTACGCCAAGGCGTATTTCAACCGGGGCGCGGCACGCCTGAGCGCTGGGGATCGTGCAGGAGCGATGGCGGACTGGCGTTATGCGATCGATACCGAACCGGATCCGCGGGCCAAGGCCGCCATGGTTCGCAGTGCCGGCCTTGGTGGGCAGGCGGTGAGTGGGTCGTTGACTCCCACACCCGGTGTTGGCACGGTCACCGTAGTGCCGCCGCCCGAGCCACAGCCGGCCGCCTCGCCAGCGTTCGACAATCGTCCAACCGGAATCCCCCAGACCGAAGGGATGATGGTCGATGCGCGCGCGCTCGCGACCCGTGCCGTCAGTCGTGAGCTCGACGGTGATCACGCCGGCGCGATCTCGGACCTGAGCGCGGCGCTCGCGATCGAAACCGACCCCGCGCGCCGGGGCAACCTCGAGCGCTTGCTCCGCGCGGTGGAAACCGCTCGATAGAGGCCGTCCGCTCGTTCGTCGCGGTCCAGCTCGACCCCGCCGTCCGCTCGGCCCTGGCCGCTCGGATCGAGCGGCTGCGTCCTCTCGTCGGCGGGGCGACCTGGATCGCCCCCGAGAATCTCCACATCACGCTCAAGTTCCTCGGCCGCGTCGAAGTGCCCCGGCTCGAGCTGATCGACGCGGCGTTGGGGCGCGCCGTCGTCGGGCTCGCGCCATTCGATCTTGCCCTGCGGGGCCTCGGCGCCTTTCCCTCGGCGCCGCGCGCCCGGGTCCTCTGGGCCGGAGTGACGCTCGGCGCCGAGCCGCTCACCGAGCTGGCCGGCAGAGTCGAGCGCGAGCTCGCGGCGCTGGGGTTTCCTCCAGAGCATCGGGCGTTCTCCGCCCACGTGACCGTCGCCAGAATCAGAGAGCCACGCCGGGATCCGCAGATCGTGTCGGCCATGGACGAAGGCGGAGGCGTCGCCTTCGGCACGATGCGGGTGGACCGGGTGGCGCTCATGCGGAGCCAGCTGTCGCCACGAGGCGCGCGCTACACCGAGCTCGCGTCACGAACCCTCGGGTTGTCGACGACGTAGCGCGTACGCCGGCGGCGGCGCCTGCGCCGTCTCTCATTCTGGACATTGACGGCTATGCGCAGCGGCTCCTAGAATGCTCGCGACTCCACGATGACTTCACCGACAAAAGGCGCGCCTGACAGCGGACGGAGCCGACCCACGAGGCCGGCGCCCTCGGCCGCCGGCCGTGAGAGCGCTCCGAGCGCAACGCAGAAGGAGACCCGCATGGCGGAGACCAAGAGCGATCGGCGGCAGGCCCTGGAGCTGGCGATCTCCCAGATCGAGCGGCAGTTCGGCAAGGGCGCCGTCATGCGGCTGGGCACGGGCGGTCCCCTGGAAGAGATCGCCGTCATCCCGACGGGTGCGCTGTCCCTCGACGTCGCGCTCGGCGTGGGCGGCGTGCCGCGTGGTCGCGTCACCGAGATCTACGGCCCGGAGTCGTCGGGCAAGACGACGCTCGCGCTCCACGTCATCGCCGAGGCCCAGCGCCTCGGGGGCATCGCCGCCTTCATCGATGCCGAGCACGCGCTCGATGCAAGCTACACCAAGAAGCTCGGGGTCAACATCGACGAGCTGCTGATCTCGCAGCCCGATACCGGTGAGCAGGCCCTGGAGATCGCCGAGACGCTCGTACGCTCGAACGCCGTCGACGTGATCGTCATCGATTCCGTCGCCGCGCTGGTGCCGCGCGCCGAGCTCGACGGCGACATGGGCGACTCGCTGCCTGGCCTCCAGGCGCGGCTGATGTCACAGGCGCTGCGCAAGCTGACGGCGGCAATCGCGCGGTCGGGCACCGCCGTGATCTTCATCAATCAGCTCCGGGAGAAGATCGGGGTCATGTTTGGGTGCTTTCACTATTGCACTCGAGTCGTCTTGGCCGATGGGACGACCGAGAAAATTGGCAAGATCGTCAACCGGCGTCTACCGGTCGAGGTCCTGTCGTACGATCCCGCGACCGGAACGATCGTCCCTCGGCGCGTCGTCAACTGGTTCGACAACGGCCGGGTCGATCAGTTCCTGCAGTTCGAGGTCGAGGGCGGGCGGTCGGGCCGTCGGCGGTTCGGGGTCACCGAGAATCACATCGTCTTTACGCCACGCGGCCCTGTGCGCGCGGGCGACCTCGAAGTCGGTACAGAGGTGCTGGTCTCCGTCCAGGACTATGAATTGACCCAGGACCAGCGCCAGCTCCTGCTCGGCGGCAGCCTGGGTGACGGCTCGATCCGCATGACCGGTGCGCACGCCGCGCATTTCCGGGTCGGCCACGCCGTCGCGCAGAAAGACTATCTCGGCTGGAAGCACGCAATGCTCCAGCCGTTCTCTGGGCCGATCCGTCGGACCGGGCGAGGAATCGGCTTCGACACCGTCGCGATGCCGGCGCTCGTCGATCTGTGCCGCGAGCTCTACGACGTCGACCGGCGTCGCATGGCGCCGGCCTCAGCCCTCGATCGGCTCGATGCTCGAGCCCTGGCGGTCTGGTACGGCGACGATGGTTCGTTCATGGGTTCCTTTGCCCGCTGGGGCAAGGGCAAGGCGGTCCTCTACAACAAGTCGCTGACCGGTGAAGCGCGCACGCGAGTCATTGACGCCTTCGAGCGGCCGGGCATCGGCCGGCCACGCGACGATGGTCGCGGATTCTGGTTTACGTCCGAGCAGACCGCACGCCTCCATGAACTCATCGCTCCGTACGTTCACCCCGCGCTGGATTACAAGCTCCATCCGAGCCAGCGTGGCCGCTTCATGTGGTATCCGGAGTCGGCCCCGGCGACGCTGGACTCGCGAAAGATCCTCCGCGCCGTACCCGGACGAATCGTGAAGATGTACATCAAACCGCCAACGCGATCGACGCATCGCTTCGATCTCGAGGTCGAGGGCAACCACACCTACCTCGTCGACGGCGTCGTCGTCCACAACTCGCCCGAAACGACGACCGGCGGCCGCGCGCTCAAGTTCTACGCTTCGATCCGCATGGACATCCGCCGCCAGGATGCGATCAAGGTCGGCACAGAGTCGATGGGCGTGCGCACGAAGGTGAAGGTCGTGAAGAACAAGCTGGCGCCGCCGTTTCGCGAGGCCGAGTTCGACCTGATTTACGGCGAGGGCATCTCGAAGTCGGGCACGGTCCTCGACGCCGGCGTGGAGCAAGGGCTCGTGGAAAAATCCGGCACCTGGTACACGTACAAGAGCGATCGGATCGGCCAGGGCCGCGAGAACGCCAAGAAGTGGCTGCAGGAGAATCCGACCGTCCTGGCGGACCTCGAGGCAAAGATCCGAGAGGCGCTCGGTCTCCACGCGCCCGTTTCCGTCAAGTGACATCGTAAGACCGCGGCGAGTCCTCGACGAGCGCGCGGCACGGTTGGCGGCGGCCGACCTTCTGTCGCGGCGGGCCTGGACTCGATCCGACCTCGACGCGCGGCTTCGACGGCGTGGGGCACCGGCGGACGTCGCGGCGGTGGTTGTCGACGACCTCACCTCACGCGGCTATCTCAATGATGACGCGTTCGCCCGCCAATGGGTGGAAACGCGCTCGGCGCGCGGCTACGGCCGTGCCCGCCTTCGCGCCGAGCTCCGGATGCGCGGTGTGGCGGCGAGCATCATCGACTCGGCTCTCCGCGCCCTCGCCGACGACAACGAGCTGGAGCGGGCACGAGGACTGGCGCGCCGGCGCTTTCCTGCGCTGACCCGAGCCGGGCGCGCACGAGCGCCCGCGCGATTGCGAGACTACCTGCTGCGGCGCGGGTTCTCGCTTGCGGTCGTGGCACGGGTCGTCCGCGAGACGAGCGGAGCCGCCGCCGATTCACCGGTCGACGAGTAATCGTCGAGGACCACCTCCGCTCCGCCGTGCGCAAAAATGAATGGGGTACAATGACGATTCGATGACCGGTCACGAGATCCGCGAAGCATTCCTGCGATTTTTCGAGCGAAACGGCCACACCCGGGTACGGTCTTCACCCCTGGTGCCGGTCAATGACGCGACCCTGCTCTTCACGAATGCCGGCATGGTCCAGTTCAAGAGCGTCTTCCTCGGTGACGAGCGCCGCGAAGAGGCGCGCGCCACGACGTGTCAGAAGTGCGTGCGCGCCGGCGGCAAGCACAATGACCTCGAAAACGTCGGCCGCACCGCCCGGCACCATACGTTCTTCGAGATGCTCGGGAATTTCTCGTTCGGCGACTACTTCAAGGCCGATGCGATTCGCTTCGCCTGGGAGTTCCTGACCAAGGACCTCGGGCTGGACCGGAGCCGTCTCTGCGCCACGGTCTACACCGATGACGACGATGCGTTCGGCTTGTGGAAAGACGTCGCCGGGTTCGGAGACGATCGCATTCTGCGGCTGGGTGAGAAGGACAACTTCTGGGCCATGGGCGATACGGGGCCCTGCGGACCGTGCTCCGAAGTGCATTTCCACCAGGGCGATCACATCCTGTGCGCGGACGAAGCCGCCGGACGGCGGTGTCTCGGGCCCGCGTGCGAATGTGACCGCTGGCTCGAGATCTGGAACCTCGTGTTCATGCAATTCAACCGCGACGCCAGCGGCGCCATGACGCCGCTGCCACGCCCGTCGATCGACACGGGCATGGGGCTCGAACGGATCGCCGCCGTCATCCAGGGCAAGCAGTCGGACTACGACACGGATCTGTTCGCGCCGCTGATCGAGAGCGTCTCCCGTCTGGCCGGCAAGCCGTACCGCGCGCGCGACAGCGACGACGTCTCGATGCAGGTCATCGCGGATCACGCGCGCACGGCGACGTTCCTCATCGCGGACGGCGTGATGCCGTCCAACGAGTGGCGCGGCTACGTGCTCCGGCGGATCATGCGCCGCGCGATGCGCCACGGGCGCATGCTCGGGCTCGTCGATCCGTTCCTGTGGAAAACCGTGGACTGGGTCGTCGACGTCATGCGCGACGCCTATCCGGAGATCGTGGGCGAGCGCCCGCGGGTCGAAGAAATCGTGCGCGGCGAGGAGGAGCGCTTCGCCGAGACGCTCGACAGCGGGATGCGGCGGATCGAAGAATACGCGGCGACGCGTGCAGGCGCCGGACAATCGATCGACGGGCGCTTCCTCTTCACCCTCTACGACACCTACGGTTTCCCGCGCGACCTTGCCGAAGAAGTGATGATCGACCGGGGCTGGCAGGTCACCGGCGAGACGAACGCCACGTGGGAGCGAGAGATGGAGGCGCAGCGCGGGCGTGCGCGCGCCGGCGCGGCCTTCGGCGTCACCGAGGGTGCCGAGGCGGGCGCGCTCTACCAGCGACTCTCCGCCGAGCTCCCGCGCATCGACTTCGTCGGCCGCGACACGCTGACCTCGCCGGCGCGGGTGCTCGCGATGGTGCGGGGCACCGAGCGGGTCCCCGAGGCGGTTGAAGGCGATGAGGTCGAGATGATCCTGGACCGCACTCCGGCCTATGCCGAATCGGGCGGCCAGATCGGGGACACGGGAACCATCACTGGCCGCGCGGGCCGTGGCGATCTGCTCGACACGTACTATCGGGGCTCGAAGCTCATCGTCCACCGCGTGAAAGTCCGGGCCGGAGGGTTCCGCGAGAACGAGGACGTTGCCGTCGCGATCGAGTCGCCCCGACGTCAGGGCCTGCGGCAGCACCACACGGGCACGCATCTCCTGCACGCGGCGCTCCGCAAGGTGCTCGGCACGCACGTGGCCCAGGCCGGCTCGCTGGTGGCGCCGGATCATCTCCGGTTCGACTTCTCGCACGGCGCGGCGGTGAAGGACCGCGAGGTCGAACAGATCGAGGATCTCGTCAACGAGCACGTGCAGGCCAACATTCCGGTGACGCGCACGGAGATGAACATCGACGAAGCGCTGCGCTCCGGAGCGATGGCGCTCTTCGGCGAGAAGTACGGGCAGCGGGTCAGCGTGATCCGTATCGGCGATTTTTCGGTGGAGCTGTGTGGCGGCACGCATCTCGACCAGACTGGCCAGCTCGGGCTGCTCAAGGTTGCCACCGAGGGCGCCGTGGCGGCTGGAGTGCGTCGCATCGAGGCCGTCGCCGGGCCCGCAGCGCTCGAGCACGTCGCCCGCAAGGAAACGGCGCTTCGCGAGGCGGCGGATCTACTCAAGATCTCGCCGCTCGAAGTGCCGCAGCGGCTCCGGAAGCTGCTCGATGAGCAGCGCGCGCTCGAACGCCAGCTCGCCGAGATCGAAGCGAGGGTGGCGCGCGCCCGCGCCGAGGATCTCGTCTCGCGGGCCCGGCAGGTCAACGGCGTCGCTGTTCTCGCCGGTCGCATCGACGGGCTCGATCCCGACGGCCTCCGCTCGGTGGCGGACACACTGCGCGATCGTCTCGGCTCCGGCGTGGTGTGCGTCGGAAGCGCGGTCGACGGCAAGGTCAATCTCATCGCGGCGGTCACCAAGGACCTCGCGAAGCGATTCCACGCCGGCAAGCTCGTCCAGCGCGTGGCCCAGGCGATCGGTGGCAGTGGTGGCGGCCGGCCCGATCTTGCCCAGGCCGGTGGCAAGGATCCGGCGCGACTCGACTCCGCGCTCGAGCTGGTCTACGACTACGTCCGCGACGCCGGCGCCTGAACTCTCCGCGACCGCAGTGGAGCCGCACCTGCGGATCCTGCACACGGTTGCGGAAGCCGTCAGCAGGACGCTCGACGTCGACGAGGTCCTGCGAACCGCGCTCGACGCGCTCACCCACGTCACCGGGCACGAGATCGCCAGCCTTCATCTGCTGTCGACCGACGGGAAGGCCCTCTATCTCCAGGGCGACCGCGGACTGTCGCCGGCGCTGCGCAAGGTCAATCAGGTGCTCCCGATTGGAGAAGGCTGGATCGGCGGCGTGGCGTCCACCGGAGAGACGTTGAACGTCCGCGACATCTCGGAGTCGCGGCACCTGCTTCTTCGCCAGGCCAAGGACGCGGTCAAGCGTGACCGCATCCAGGCGTTCGTGTGCGTGCCGATCCACAGCCGCGGACGCATTCTTGGCACGCTGTCCCTCGGTCGGAAGACGAACGCGATCTTCGACGAGCGCGAGGTGGCGCTCGTCGAGGCGACGGCCGACCAGATCGGGATCGCGCTCGACAACGCGCGCCTCTACTCGGAGTCGGTGCGCCAGTACGAAGAGCTGAAGCTCGCGCAGGCGCAGCTCATCCACGCGGAGAAACTCTCGGCCGTGGGCGAGCTGGCCTCGGGCATCGCCCACGAGATCAACAATCCCTTGACCACCATCCTCGGCCAGGTGCATCTCTTGCTGGATGAGGCGATCGACGATGCCGTGAGGCACCGGGTGAACATCATCGCCGGAGAGACGTCTCGGGCGGCGCGCATCGTCCAGAACCTGCTCCTGTTCGCCCGCCGGTACACACCCGAGCGCCGGCCGTGCTCGCTCGCGGACCAGGCCCGGCGCGTGCTGGATCTGAAGGGATATCAGCTCCAGCAGGACAACGTGCGGGTCGTGACGGACTTCGCGGCGTGTCCGCCGGTGTGGGCCGACGAGAATCGACTCCAGCAGGTGCTCTTGAATCTCGTGCAGAACGCGCACCAGGCGATGGCGAAGCATCCGGGCGAGCGCCGGCTGACGGTCCGCATCGGAGCCCGGAACGGCGGCGCGTTCATCGAAGTCCGCGACACGGGTCCGGGCATTCCATCCGACGTGCTCCCACGCATTTTCGATCCGTTCTTCACGACTAAGCCGCCAGGCGAGGGAAGTGGACTCGGCCTGTCGGTTTCCTACGGTATCGTGACCGAGCATGGAGGCGACCTTCGCGCCGAAAATACTGCCGGCGGGGGGGCGATGTTCACGATCGAGCTGCCCCTCGGAGAGCCGCTGCCTGATAGCCCCCAGGCTGCGTAGCGCGCTCGCGGGGGCCGCGGTCCTCCTCTCGACGGCCGCAGGCTGTACCGGCGTTGGCGGCGCTCAGCCCGGCGCGCCTCGGCACCATCGGCTCCACGGGTTCGCCAACACCGATCCGGCGTTCGTGCGGCCACCGTTCTGGACGCGAACGGCCTTCTTCGTTTCCCGGATCTGGGCGACGACCTTCCATCCCAGGACCGCGGATCTGCCGCACGTCACGAATGACGGCCGCGCGCTCCGGGAGAACTCGAGCCAGCCGACCGTCACCTGGATCGGGCACGCGACGCTGCTCGTCCAGCTGGACGGGGTGAACATCCTGACGGATCCGCAGTGGTCCGATCGCGCGAGCCCTGTCTCGTTTGCCGGGCCGCGGCGCATGACGGCGCCGGGGCTCGCCTTCGAAGATCTGCCGCCGGTTCACGTGGTGTTGCTCTCTCACGACCACTACGATCATCTCGACGTCGCGACCGTTCGGCGGCTGGCGGCGACGCATCGCCCACGGTTCATCGTGCCGCTCGGCCTCAAGGCCTCGCTCGCTCACGAGCACATCACCGACGTGGTCGAGCTCGACTGGTGGCAGCGGGTCGAAGCGCGCGGCCTGACGTTCACGTGCGTGCCGGCGCAGCATTTTTCCGGCCGCGCGCTGTGGAATCAGAACCGCACGCTCTGGAGCGGCTGGGCGATCGCGGGCCGTGACCGGCGCGCGTTCTTCGCGGGGGATACCGGGTACTATGACGTCTTCAGCGAGATCGGAGCACGGCTCGGTCCCTTCGATCTGGCGGCGATCTCGATCGGCGCATATCTGCCGCGCGAGATCATGCGGTTCTCGCACACGACGCCGGAAGAAGCGCTCCGGCTCTTCGCCGACCTCCGCGCGCGCCGCTTCGTGCCGATCCACTGGGGAACGTTCGACCTGGCCGACGAGCCGATCGCCGATCCACCCCGGCGCCTCGAAGCCGAAGCTCGTCGCCTGGGGCTCGATCCCGACCGGATCTGGCTCTTGAAGCACGGCGAAACGCGAAAGTGGTGAGCGCGCCGAGGGTTCGGGTGTGGGGGGCGGGCCCGTGGCTCGCAAGGCGAACTCGCCCCTGGACCTGCCCCCACACCCGAACCCTCGGCCCACTACACCGCTTCGAGTAGCAGACCTTTCAGGTACCGGGTCTCAGGAACCGTCAAGAGGACCGGATGGTCTGCGCTCTGTGTGAGGCGATCCAGCACCCGCAGCGTGACGCCGGCGTCGGAGGCCGCGGCACGGCACACGTCCTCGAAGAAGTCGTCGGTGACGTGATGCGAGCACGAAAACGTCGCCAGCAGCCCGCCGGGCTCGAGGAGCCGCATCGCCCGAAGATTGATCTCCTTGTAGCCGCGCGCGGCTGCCTCCAGCGCCGTCCGGCCTCGCGCGAACGGCGGTGGATCGAGCACGATCAGTCCGAACTGCGCGCGGTCGTGCTCGAGGCGGCGGAGCTCGTCGAACGCGTTCACCACGCGGATCTCGGCACGATCCGCCACGCCGTTCAGCTCCAGATTGGCGCGCGCGATCCTGACGGCCTCCGCGCCTGACTCCACGCACACGGCGCTTCGCGCTCCACCAACGAGCGCGTGGCAGGCGAATCCCGCGGTATAGGCGAACAGGTCCAGGACGGTACGATCCCGTCCCATCGGACCGAGCCGGCGGCGGTTCTCCGCCTGATCGAGATACAACCCGGTCTTGTGTCCGGCTCCGAAGGTGACGTCGAAGCGCACGGGTCCCTCGTCGACGACGAGACGGCCGGGGCCCTCTTTCCCCAGCCATCCGCGAAGCGGCTCGAATCCCTCGAAGCGAGCGGCGAGAGGATCGTCCCACCCGAAGACCGCCAGATCCCCGCCGGCGGCGCGGAGCGCATCGACGATGTCTTCCCGTGCCCTCCTCATACCGAGAGTCGCGCACTGCACGACGAGCACCGACGCGTAACGGTCCACGACGAGACCTGGAAGACCATCGCCCTCACTCCAGACCAGTCGCCCCACCCAGCCGCTCGACGCGGCGCCCGGGCGTCGGTCGCGCGCCGCCTCGATGCGGCGCTGGAAGAACTCGGCGTCCACCGGCTCGTCGACCCTCGTCACGATGCGGCAGCACAGCGCCGGGTGCGGGTTGTAGTGACCGCGTCCGACGAACTGCGCACGAGAATCGAGCACGGTGACGACGCCACCCGGCTCAGCGCCGGCGACATCGGCCACATCGCCCTTGAAGATCCAGGGATGCGTCCTGGGATGATCGCGTCCGCGCTTGAGTCGCAGCACCGCATCGCGCATGGGGCGCAGCTTACCCGATGTGCTTGCGACGAGCGTGAAAGGCGGGAGAGAAAGGTTCCGTGGGCCGGGAGGCGGCCAGGACTCCGCGCGAGTGGGGTTTGCGAGCGGGGTTGTCCTGGCCGCCTCCCGGCCCACGGAGGACTACCGCTTGCGCAGAACGACGACCATCAGCAGCGGATGCTTCGACCGCTCCAGAACCTGGTGCGGCTTGAATCCGAAGAACCACTGGACGAACTCGAACCCGCCGGCGAGCTCGACGAGCGCCTTCATCTCCTGGGGGAACACCATCCGGGACAGATGCGTCTGGCGGTACAGGCGGCGGGTGCCGTTCTCGATTGCCTCGAGCGTCATGTGCTCGCGAAAGATCTGCCGTACTGGATCGACGTCGTTGAGCGCCGAGAAGGACGCTTTCACGATGAGCTGACCCCGGCGCTTCGACCACGACCAGCGTCGCGCCGGGTTGGTCCAGGACGAGGCCATGTAGCGGTCGAAGACGTACAGACCGCCTGGCCGGAGCGCGTTCGCCACCGCTCGGAAGTGCGCGACGATCTGCTCGTTGGTGAGGAGATGACCCTGCGAGTCCTGCATGCAGATGGCCGCGTCAACGGGCCGGGCGAGCGTGAAGTCCGTCATGTCACCGACGACGAGCTCGGCGGGCCGTCCCTTCGCTTCCAGCCGCTGTCCGAGGAACTCGATGTTGCTCGCCGACAGGTCGAGCCCGGCCATCTGGTATCCGCGCTCGGCCAGCCGGATCAGGTGAGGCCCGGTGCCGCAGGCGATGTCGAGCACGCGTCGGACCCGACGACGCCCGAAGCGCTGGAAGCAGTGGACGAGAAAGTCGACCTCGCCCTTCCGGTTGAGGTCGAACGCAATCTCGTAGAGGCGCGGGGCGCTGTACTCGCGCCGTCGGCTCCGACTCGTCTTCATCGGAGGTCGCCCCACCACGACAGAAGCGCCTCGCGGATTATCGAGGAGGCGGCGATGCCGGTCCGTCCCGTTGGATCCCAGGCATGCGCGACCTCGACCAGGTCGGCCCCGATCACGTGGCAGCCCGCGAGCGTGTGGACGATGTCGATCAGCTCCGGCACGCGCAATCCCCCGGGTTCGGGGGAGCCGGTTCCCGGAGCCTCGGACGGATCGAGCACGTCGACGTCGATCGTGACGTAAAGCGGGCGGCCGGTCAGCTCGGGCACGAGTCGCCGGACGACGTCGACCGGATGGCCAGCGATCAACGGGAAGAATTTCGCCCGGCGCCGCTCGAACTCTTCCCGGGAGCCGGTCCGCATCCCGACCTGGTACACGCGCTCTGGCGGCACCACGTCCATCACGCGCGCCATCGCGGAGGCGTAGTTGTAACGCTCGCCCAGGAACTCCTCCCGGGTGTCGGGATGGGCGTCGAGCTGGAGGATCGTGAGGTCGGGAATGACCGATGCCAGCGCCTCGATCACGGGGACCGTGGCGGTATGGTCGCCGCCCAGCATGAACGGTCGGAGATCGGGCCGCCACCAGGCGGAGACGGCGTCGCGGGCGCCGTCGAGCTGTTCCCGGGGCGGCGCGCCGTCGGAGATCTCGCAGTCGCCGATGTCGGCGAGCGGCAGGTCTTCCATGTCCCGGGCGAGCAGGGGAGAGTACGTCTCGATCGAATCCGAAGCGAGGCGGAGCTCGCGCGGCCCGCCGTCGGCGCCCTTCCGGAGATTGATCCGGCCTTCGAACGGGATGCCGTAGACGATGATGCGCGCCTGGTCGAGCGGCCGGTGACAGGCGATGAAACGCGGGGAGACAGATCGCATCGTGGCCGGCGACTACCGCAGCCGGCCGAATGCTAGACCAGGTCCTCGTCGGCGAGCAGCGTGATCGCGGCCAGCGCGCAGCCGATCCGCTCCACCGTGTGCTCGGCCGAAAAGACCTTCATCTCATGAATCGATTCACCCCGGATCCTGAACGCCTCGTCGAGCATGGCGCAGATCGCGCGTTCGGCCTCCTCCCTGCGGACGACGCCGTGGAATTCCATGATGACGCCGTTCTTCGCGGGGTCGTCGGGAACCGCATAGCCGACCGCAGCGGCGACCGTCTCACCCGGCACGTCGCTGGTCACCGCCGCGTACGCGGTCGGGACGAGCGCACCGAGCTTGATCTTCGGGAGCTCGAGGACCGGCACGTCAGGGGGAAGGATGCTGGAGACCTTGATGAGGTTGATGTTGCCGATGCCTGCCGCGAGTAGCGCGTTGTCGAAGGCGTTGAGGGTGGTGCCGCCTTCTGCGTGACCCGCAGTCGCCGCCGCCATCGTGACCGTCTTCGCCATCCGCTCCTCCTTCTCGCCTCCCATCGTGATGCCGGTCTCGACCGGCCGAGAATTCATCGTCACAATACCGGCCCGTCGAGCGAATGCAAGAAAAAAGTGGCGCTCCGAACGCGTTTTTTCCTTGCATTCGCAAAAAGCGGACCATAGAGTGAATCCAGTTTTCGAGCGCGGCGAAAATTTTTTTGCCGCGAAGACAGCGACGAAAAATTCGTCGCACGAGAGGTGCGGTAGATGGCCGGACCGGACAAAGGAGGATGCGTGGATTGAACGCCCTGGGACGACACCTGCTTCTCGAGTTGCTCGATTGCGATTCAGACGCCATCAACAACCTCGAAGCCGTCAAGGGAGTCCTGGTCGAAGCGGCGAAGCGAGCACAGGCCACCATCGTCGACGTCGTCTTCCACGAGTTCAACCCCTTCGGAATCAGCGGCGTGGTCGTCATCGCGGAGTCCCACCTTTCGATCCACACCTGGCCCGAGTACCGGTACGCGGCTGTCGACATCTTCTCGTGCGGTGAGATCCTCCAGCCTGAAGTGGCCGCCAACTACCTCGTGGAGCAGTTCGGAGCCGGGCGCACCACGGTCGTCGAGATGCAGCGGGGGATGTTCCTCAACGCCACCTCGCCGATCGTCAACAAGGCCGCGGTCGCCGTCAGTTGATCAATCCGCAGTCCTACAAGTGGTTCGTCGAGACCACCACGGCCGTCGAAGGCCACATGCACGCCATCGTGCGGACGCTGGCCCAGCTCCAGACGAAGTTTCAGCACGCCGAGATCATGGAGACGGCGTCCTACGGCAAGTGCCTGGTGCTCGACGGTCGGATCCAGTCCAGCCAGGCTGACGAGTTCATCTACCACGAGGCCCTGGTCCACCCGGGCCTGCTCGCCTGCGAGGCGCCGCCGCGGAACGCCCTGATCATCGGTGGCGGCGAAGGCGCGACGGTCCGGGAGACTCTCCGGTACCCATCGGTGACCCGGGTGGTGATGGTGGACATTGACGCCGAGGTCGTGGAGCTCTGCCGCCAGCATCTTCCGGAAATGCACCAGGGCGCCTTCGAGGACCATCGTACCGAGCTGCGTCACGAGGACGCCCGCGGGTATCTCGAGCGCACGAGCGAGCGCTTCGACTTCATCTCGATCGACCTCGTCGAGCCACTCGAGGACGGTCCGGCGTGCATGCTGTTCACGAAGGAGTTCTACGCGCTGGTCAGCGAGCGGCTGACGGCCGGCGGCACGGTGACGATGCAGGCCGGGATGACGAAGGTCGGCGAGCTGCCGTTCTTCACCGCGGTTCACCGGACGCTCCGGGACGTCTTTCCGGTCGTTGCCGGTTACCAGACGTTCGTCTCGTGCTTCGGGACCCCTTGGGGGTTCATCCTGGCGTCGAAGCGGGTCGATCCGATGCGCCAGGACGTCGCCACCGTCGACCGGCTGATTGCTGAGCGGGTGAGCGGCACGCTCGGCTACTGGGATGGCCTCACTCACCAGCACGCGTTCGGTCTGCCGAAATTCATCCGCAAGGCGATCGCGGCGGAGACCCGGATCTCGACGGACGCGCGGCCGTTGCTTCTGTCCTAGGACGGCGGTCGGTGGCCGCCCAGCGTGGAGTCGGCCTGGTCGTCCTGATCGTCGTGGCGGGCCTCGTCATTGGATCGTTGCTCGGTGAGCTCGCAGGAGGCTTTCTGCCGTCTGGCTGGGCCCACGATCTCTTCACCCGCGGGCCGACCATCGGGCTCACCAATCCCGCCACGCTCGATCTCCGGTTCCTGTCGCTGACCTTCGGGTTGCTCTTCAAGGTCAACCTCGTCGGCGTGCTCGGGATCGTCATCGCGGCGCTCACGTTGCGGCGGTTGTAGGTTTCCGTCGCGGTGCCGGGGGATCGGCCGGGGTCCCGAGACCACACTACTGAGCTGGGGGCCTCGAAGGCCCCCAGACCCCCATACGCTCGCCGGTCGCCGGGAAACCCGGCGCCCGCCTCGACCCCCATACGCTCGCCGGTCGCCGGGAAACCCGGCGCCCGCCTCGACCCCCATACGCTCGCCGGTCGCCGGGAAACCCCGCGCCCGCCTCGACCCCCATACGCTCGCCGGTCGCCGGGAAACCCCGCGCCCGCCTCGACCCCCATAC
>JBGPTW010000022.1:0-55933 GCA_041490825.1 Methylomirabilia bacterium
GCGCGGCGGCGAGCTTCGCCGGCCAGCACCTCACCGTGCTCAACGTCCATTCGGCGGCCGATGTCCCCGGCGCCGTCCGCGAAGTCTGGTGGTCTGCGAACTCGGACTCGGCCATCACCTACCGCCAGCGTGTCGGCCTGTTCACCCGGCCGAGCGTCGGCGTCGTCGTCCAGACGCTCCTCAACCCCACCGTTGCCGGGGTCATGTTCACCGAGCACCCGGTCACCGGCGCCGATGAGCGCCTGATCGAAGCGAGTTGGGGCCTCGGTGAAGCCGTGGTCGCCGGCCTCGTCGTCCCGGACCACTTCCGCCTCGACCGCTCCGGCCAAGTGCTGGAGCGCAAGGTCGGGCGCAAGCGCATCGCGATCCGCTCGCTCCCGAACGGGGGCACCTTCGAGCAGCAAGTGCCACCCGCGCAGGTGAACCAGCTCTGCCTCGACGACGCCGAGCTCGCGGCCTTGGGCGAGCTCGCCCTGCAGTGCGAGAAGGTCTACGGCCCGCGGCGCGACATCGAATGGGCGTTCCAAGATGGGACGCTCTACCTCCTCCAGTGCCGCGCCGTCACCACCGGGAAGGCGCGCAGCGAGGCACCACCGCCCGGCCCGCCCCCGCGCAACCCCGTGGCCGCCCTCCGGCGCGTCCAGCTCTTCGCCGATATGGACCGGAGGCAGGCCGAGCAAATCGCCCGCCTGCTCAAGGAGCGCCCCTTCGCGAAGGGCGAGACCGTCATCATGGAGGGCTCCGGGGGCGCCGCCTTCTTCCTCATCGACTCCGGGGAGGCCACGGTCTCGAGCAAAGGCGTCGACCTCGCCACCCTCGGCCCGGGCGACTACTTCGGCGAGATCGCCCTGATCGACGGCGGCCCCCGCTCGGCCACGGTGACCGCTGCGACCGACCTGGTTTGCTACGGGCTCACGTTCTGGGAGTTCCGCCCGCTGGTCGAAAGGAACGGCGCCATCGGATGGAAGCTCCTGCAGGCGCTAGCGAAGCGGTTGCGCGCCGCCGACTCGAGCTAGTGCACCGCCGTCGAGATGCGTTCAAGCATACGGCGATGGCTGCGGATGATTTCGGGGCACAGTCACGACGCCTGACGGCGTTCACCGAACAGCCCGAAGTCGGACGTTGCGCATACGACCACCTGCCCCCGCCAGCACCGGCCACCTCAACCCGGGCGCCATTGTCCTTCTGATCGCGCCCGAACGGCATCACCACGACCGGTAAACCGTGCGCCAGCGCTTTCATCACCGTCCCGTGACCGCCGTGGCACACCACGGCCGACGCGAGCGGGAACACCGCCGCGTGCGGAGCCGACGGGATGACAGTGACATTGCGCGGTGCGTGAGACACCGGATCAATCGCGCCGAGGGTCGCGAATCCGCGGACCGGCAGCATGCCGAGTGCCTGGACGATCGCACTGGAGTCGAGGACGACCTCTCCCGATTCCTGCGCCTGGCCGAGTCCGAGGAGATGCGGCGGGTCACGGAGGCTCGGGATGCCCTCACGGCCGGCCGCGGTGTTCGACTCGAAGACAGTGAACCCACGAAGGAGAACACCGTGAACGCGTCCGCGACGACCTTCGCCCTCTTCCCTGCCTCGATCGCGCTGATGACGCTGCTCGTGTCCTCACCCGCGCATGCGGACTGGTGGCAGGACTGCGCGGCTGAGCGCCAGAAGTTCTGCCAGGGCGTCCAGGCCGGCGGAGGCAGAATCGTCACTTGCCTCGACCAGCACGAAAGCGAGCTGTCGACGCAGTGCAAGCTGGCCAGGCAGGGAACGAGCGGGCTCGGCGGCAAGGCGCGCCCGACGCCGCCATCATCGTCTGCGCCGAGTCCGTCGTCCTCGACGTATCGAATCATCTTCCAGACCACCTGGGCATCGGGGCTGGACTCGTCCTTGATGTATCAGGCGCCGACGCGCGAATCGATCTCCGTGTCCGACACCGCCGGGGGACGCGCATTGCGAATCTCGATATCGCAGCGCGACAGCTATGCCGGAGTCGCCAACGGCGTCCCTCGCGCCGAGGTCTCCTTTGGCACGCGGGTCCGGTTTCACGCGGGAAGGGACTACGCGATTCAGTGGACCACGTTGATCCCCGGCGAGTACGCGTTCGATTCGAAACAGCCCGAAGGCATCACGCAGATTCATCAGGGCCCCGCGCAAGGCACGCCGCCACTCAGCGTCACCCTGAACAACGACCGATACGTCGTCGATCTGCGAAGCGGCGGCTCGCAGGCTTCCGAGCACGAGGACATCGGCTCGGCGTCGGCTGACAAGGGGCGCTGGGTGCGCTGGATCCTGCACTACGTCCCGGATGGCAGCGGCGCCAATGCCGTGACCGAGCTGTACAAGGATGGCCGCAAGGTGCTGGAGCGTCGCGGGACACCGAACGCCTACCCGGGCGACGACCACGCGTATTTCAAGATCGGCGTCTACAAGTGGTGGTGGCAGAGCCGCCCGTCCGACGTGACGGAGCGGACGATGTATTTCGGCGACGTGCAGATCGCGGAGCGATGAAACTCCCCGCCCCCGGCGTGACGGAGGGCGGCGCCTCGCGTCAGTGATATCATTCGGCGGCAATATCCCGGACCGGAGAGGCATGAACATGGTGACGATCGAATCCACGCCCGCGATGGCTGCGAAGGTGTACGAGACGATGGAGCGCAATCTCGCCGTCGTGCGCCGGCGACTTGGCCGGCCATTGACACTGGCGGACAAGGTGCTGCTCGGCCATCTCGACGATCCCGAGCGCCAGCAGATGGAGCCCGGCAAGAGCTATCTCTTCCTGCGTCCGGATCGCGTCGTCCTGCAGGACGTGCTGGGCCAGACGGCGATGCTGCAGTTCACGCAAACGCGGCGCGACCACATCGCCGTGCCGACCACGATCCACTGCGACCATCTCATCCAGGCCCGCGTTGAAGGGGCGTCCGATCTGCGCGAATCGCTCGCGGAGAATAGCGAGGTCTACGATTTCCTGCGCTCGGCGGCGGCCAAGTACGGCGCCGGCTTCTGGGGACCGGGCGCCGGCATCATCCACCAGGTCGTGCTCGAGAACTATGCGTTTCCGGGCGAGCTGATCATCGGCACCGACTCGCACACGCCGAACGCCGGCGGCCTCGGCGCCTGCTCGGTCGGCGTCGGTGGCGCCGACGCGGTCGAGGTCATGGCCGGACTGCCGTGGGAGGTGCTCTATCCGAAGCACATCGCGGTGTATCTGACCGGCAAGCTCAGCGGATGGACGGCGCCGAAGGACGTCATCCTCTACGTCGCGGGGCAGCTCACGGTCGCCGGCGGCACCAATGCGATCGTGGAGTACATCGGGCCCGGAGCGCGCACGATCAGCGCAACGGGCAAGGCGACCATCACGAACATGGGAGCCGAGCTCGGCGCGACCACATCGATGTTTCCTTACGACGACAAGATGGCGACCTATCTGCGCGCCACGGGCAAGGGCGAGCTCGGGCCGCTGGCGCAGAGGTATCAGCACCTGCTCGCGCCCGATCCGGAGGTCGAGGCGGATCCCGAGAAGCACTACGACCGCGTGGTCAGGCTCGACCTCTCGACGCTGGAGCCCCACGTCGTGGGTCCGCACTCCCCCGATCGCGCGCGGCCGATCGGCAAGCTCGCCGCCGAGGTCCGCGACGCGAAGAACGCGTTCCAGGACGCGATTTCCGCGACGCTGATCGGGAGCTGCACCAACTCGTCGTACGAGGACATGAGCCGCGCCGCCGACGTGGCCGAGCAAGCCAAGGCGCACGGGATCAAGGCGGCGGTGCCGCTGATGGTGACGCCCGGGTCCGAGCAGGTGCGCGCGACCATCGAGCGCGACGGCCAGATGAAGTCGCTCAAGGACATCAACGCCACCGTGCTGGCGAACGCGTGCGGCCCGTGCATCGGTCAGTGGCGACGGGCCAAGGAAGCGGCCTCGGTGCCCAACAGCATCGTGACGTCCTACAACCGCAACTTCCCCGCGCGCAACGACGGCTCGACGACGACGATGAACTTCATCGGCAGCCCCGAGATCGTCACGGCCCTCGCGCTGGCCGGCCGACTCTCGTTCAATCCGCTCACGGATTCGCTCACCGGCGCCGACGGCAAGGCGTTCAGGCTCGAGCCGCCGAGCGTCGCGCCCGAGGTGCCGGCGAAGAGCTTCGAGCGCGGCCAGAGCGCGTATGTCGCGCCCCCGCAAGATGGCAGCGGCATCGAGTTGAAGGTCGATCCGAAGAGCGAACGTCTGCAGATCATGGAGCCGTGGCCGGCCTGGGACGGCAAGGACTTGCTCGACATGCCCGTGCTGATGAAGACCAAGGGCAAGACGACGACGGACCACATCTCGCCCGCTGGTGTCTGGCTACGCTACCGGGGCCATCTCGACAAGTTCAGCGACAACATGTTCATGGGCGCGATCAACGCCTACACCGGCGAGGCCGGCAAGGGCAAAAATCTCGTGACCGGTGAGGCGGGACAGCCGATCTCCAAGATCGCCCGGGACTACAAGGCCCGCGGGATCAGGTGGGTCGTCGTCGGTGACGCCAACTATGGCGAGGGCTCGAGCCGCGAGCACGCCGCGCTCTGCCCCCGTCTGCTCGGTGGCGCCGCGGTGATCGTGCGAAGCTTCGCGCGCATCCACGAATCCAACTTGAAGAAGCAGGGACTGCTGGCCCTCGTCTTCCGGGACCCCGCTGACTACGATCGGATCCGCGAAGACGATCGGATCAGCCTGATCGGGCTGGCCGAGATGGCGCCGGGCAAGCCGGTCGCGTGTCGCGTCAGCCACGCCGACGGGACGACGGAGACGCTGTCGCTGAACCACTCGTTCGGCGCCTCGCAGCTCGAATGGTTCCGCGCCGGCTCGGCGTTGAACCTCTTCCATCGCGCGTAGCGAGCATGTCGCGGCTCTCGAGATGAAGACGCTTGATCGTTAGAGCGCGAAGTTCTCAGAGCCTACGAGAAAGGTCGGCTCATTGCTGTTCGTCCCTCGAAGGCTCACGTTCGCGCGTTTCGGGACGCCGCGCGCGCCACGTTCATCAAGAACAAGCGCGTGAATATTCGCCTGTCATCCACCGATCTCATGGACATTCAGGTCCGCGCGATGGAAGAAGGCGTGCCCTACCAAACCCTCATCGCCAGCGTACTGCACAAGTACGTGTCGCGGCGCTTGCGGGACGCCAAGTCACGGCTAACGTCACGCTCGACACGGACGCGCGCAACACCGGCGAGGCTGCGGAGAAGATCGTGCGCACGATGCGGGATCCGGCCCTGCAGGACTTGCTCCGTGCCGCGCTGCTGCCGATGCAGGTTCGTTTCAGCAGCGATCGGTTCGTGCAGGACTTCCGTCGCGTCGTCGGGGCGGCACTCGCGCCGTGTCCGTGACGGTCCCCCGTGCCAGGCGCGCGCTCGTTCTCTATCCGCGCCTTGTGCCCATGGGAGGCGCCCAAGGCGTCGCCGCCTGGATCGTCCACGCCCTCCAGCCCGACCACGAGGTCACGCTCATCGGCTGGGAGGCTCCCCACCTGGAAGCGGTCAACCGCCGCTACGGAACCGCGCTCGATCCGCGCCGCCTGCGGATCGAAGTCGCGCGCTCCCGTCTCCTTCGACATATCCCCGCCAGGGTGTTGCGGCTCGACGATCTGCGGAGCTGGTCCCTGCAGCGGGTCGCGCGCCGCAAGGCGCCGCACTACGACCTCGTGATCGGCGCGGGCAACGAAGCCGATCTCGGCGATCGGGCGATCCAGTACGTGCACGATCCGAGCCTGGTCTTCCGGCGGCGGGGCGGAATGGACCGGGGGTGGTACCACGCGACCACGCTGCTCGAGGTCGCCTACTTCGAGCTCGGCGCTCGACTCACCGGCTTCGCCTACTCGCGCATGCGCCGGAACTTGACGCTGGTCCCGTCGCGCTGGGTCGGCGAGTGGGTCCAGCGCGTCCACGCCATCGACCCCGTGGTCCTCCATCCTCCGGCCGCCGGCACGTTTCCGGACGTGCCGTGGCGCGAACGCGTGGACGGGTTCGTCTGGTGCGGCCGGCTCTGGCCGGACCGCAACGTCGAGCGCGCGATCGACATCGTCGAGCGCGTGCGCCGGCACGGCGGGCCGGCGACGCTCACCCTGATCGGAGCGACGGGCGGCTCGCGCAACGTGGAGCACATCCGCTACGGGGAGCGGATCCGCGCGCTCGTCCGGGACCGGGCCGCCTGGGTCACGCTTCATCTCGACGTCGATCGCACCGACCTGTGCCGGATCATGGCGTCCCATCGCTACGGGTTGGGAACCGTGGAGGAGGGCTTCGGGATGGCGGTAGCCGAGCTGGTCCGCGCCGGGGCCATCACGTTCCTCCCGCGGGGCGGGGGCCAGGCCGAGGTCGTGGGGGACGACGAGCGGCTCCTGTTCTCGACGGAGGAGGAGGCCGTGCGGAAGGGCGTGGCCACGATGCGCGACCCGGCGTTGCAGGATTCGCTGCGGGCCACGCTCCTGCCGATCCGGGATCGCTTCTCCAGCGGGTCGTTCGTGCGGGAGCTCCGCCGTCTGGTCGGCGCCGCCCCGGCATCGCACCCGTGACCCGACGCGGGGACGACGATCAGGCGTGGAGCACGGTGGCCGGCAGCCGCGGATGCCTCTCGACGAAGCCGGGAGGCACGGCGCGCTTCCCCGAGACGCCGCCCGGTTTCAGTCCGAGAAGCCGCCGGAACGTCCCATACCTGCCGAGCGTCGTCCCCCACAGACTGACGCTGTGACTGCGGTAGTGAATCGCCTTGAGCATGTCGTCCGGGTTCGCCGGGATGTCCTCCGTGAAGTGGTAGGGATAGAACTCGTGGAACGGATGAACGACGGCCCGCGACGGCGTCTCCTCGATCGCTCTCGTCAAGGCCGCGGGGCCCACGCTGAGCCATGGCGGACGTCGCTCGTCGGCGCGGCTCTGCCCGATGTCGCGGATGACGCGCTCCAGGACGGGATGGCGCGGCGAGGCTCCCAGCACCCCATTGGCCACGAGCGCCGTGCGCCGCCGCTCGTCGTCCAGCTCGGGGTTGCCGAGGTTCTGGTAGCCCGCGAAGAAGCTGACGCCCGGACCCAGGAGGTCGTCGAAGCCCCGAAGACACAACTGGTCCGCGTCGACGTAGACGCCGCCGAAGCGGTGGAGCAGCTCGTACCGCAGCACGTCGGCCTTCCCGTGGTAGGCCGTCCCCAACGCGTCGAACGCGACGCGATTGCGCAGTGGCGGAAGGTTGTCCTCGGTCCACAGCACGTGGAGCCAGCCAGGGTTCGCCTGCCGGCACGACTCCATCGTCTCCAGCGGGGGCCTCTTGGGACCGAGCCAGATCTGGTGGACGACCCTGGGGATGGGGGCGGCCGACAGGCGCCCAACCGCCCTCTCGATCTCCTGGCAGGAGAGAACCTGGAGCGGAGGCCGCAACCTCCTCCTGAAGGCGTCGATCAGTTCGGGGATCACGCGCCGAGCCGACGAACTCGGCGTTCGACCTCGAGCGCCCGGCGTCGCGCGAGATCGGCGAGCTCCGTCACGCCTCGGTCCCGGCCAGGGCGGCGAGCTCGGCGAGGCTCAGCATCCTGTCGTCCACGTAGAAGTCCGCGGCCGGCTTGCCGAACCGCAGCTCGTGGTGGCGGACGCCCCATTCCGCGAGCTGCCGCCGGGTGGTCTCCTGCCAGTCGCGTCCGGTCAGCGATCCGCGGGCGGTGAACAGCACGATCCGGTTTCCGCGGTCGTAGAGCCGGTTGACGCAGGCGATGCGATCGCGAAGCGGCTCGGCTCTCGCGTATTCCTGGTCGGCGACCGTGGTGGCGATCACTCCGTCGATGTCGATGCAGAAGGTCTTTCCCTCGGGTAGGCCCCGGCTCCGGAGGAACGCGGCGGCCGCGCGCGCCATCTGCTCCGGCGTGTCGATGTCGTGCGACTCCGCCATCAGCAGGGCCCCGACGCGATCTCCGGCGATCGAGTGCTTGTCGAGGATCGTCCGGGAGCGAACGACGTCGACGCTGCCGTTCGACAGGTACGCTGGCGGGAGCGTCTGCCGAGGCCGGCTGTGCGCGTCCTCGAGCTCGCCCGTGAGCGCAGGCTCGATCGTGCCGTCGGGCCGGGGAAGCCACATCTTGAACGGCGATTCGGGCGCCGGCGCGACCGACCGCACCGAGTCCCACTCCGGGTGCGAGCGCAGCAGCTCGATCGCCTGCGCGATCAGAGCGGGCGTCCGGTTGGGATGAGTCGGACGCAGGTGCACGCACAGCTCGGGAACGCGTCCCTCGTGCCGCGCCAGCCAGGCGAGCGCATGCCGAAAGCACTCGAGATCGGTGGACTCGTCGCGGGAGATCTCCGGCGGCCGCAGGAAAGGCGTCTCGGCCCCGAAGCTGCGCGCGATCTCCGCGTAGCGCTCGCTGTCGGTCGAGACGATCACCCGAGCGACCAGCGCGCACGCCCTGGCCTGCTCGATCGCGTGGGCCAGCAGCGGCTTGCCGCAGAAATCGCGGACGTTCTTGTCGGGAATGCCCTTCGACTGGCTGCGCGCCGGGATCAGCGCCAGCACCTCGTCCGCGTACGACAGGCCTTCCGTCATCGTGCGAGAACGTCCCCCAGGCGCACCCGCGGAAACACTTCGAGTCGTCCTCCCGCCGCCGCGTTGTAGATCCGGCGGCCGCTCGCTTCGAACGCGCTCCGCGCGACCGCGTACGAGCGCGTCACGTTCGGAAGCCACGTGTCGCGGTGGTACTCGATCGATCGACTCGGCGTGCTCGCCTCGTAGAAGTGGGCCGGGTCGTCCTGCGAACCGTAGCTCGTGTCGCAGCCCAGCAGGTAGACCTCGGAGAAGCCCATGAAGTGCGCGAGCGGGAGACAGAAATCGAGCGTCACGGTATCGCCGGTGCAGAGGATCCCGGTCGCGTCGACGTTCATGGCCCCGAGACGCCAGATCTCGCGCATGCGGTCGCAGCGCAGGTAGTGGACCCGCGGACGCTCCCGCTCCAGGCTCCTCCGAACCACCCGCTTCAGCTCGAGCGGAAGGAAGAAGACGGTGTCGGAGGGCAGGCGCGAGAGGTGCTCCCGCCATTCGGGATGGAGGCCCCGGTCGAAGAACGAGAGGTCCGAGACGCAGTAGTACGTCGGCTGCAGCCGCTCGAGCTGGGGATGGAAGTAGAAGTGGTTGGTGACGAAGGTGGTCTCGCCGGCGAGGGGGCGGAGGTCCTCGCCCCGGAGCGAGGGGCCGTTCCCGATCACGAAGCAGCGGCCGCCGCGATGGCGCCCCCGAAAAGGCTCGAGCCGGCGGCACTCGACGGGATGCTGGCGCAAGACGTCGACTCGCCGCAGGACCGCGCGGCCGGCGCGGTAGGCGGCGACGAGCCAGGGCCAGCGCCGGGCGACGCGCTCGAGGGTCGAGCTCAACGCGCGCGCCTCAACAGGAAGTAGTACGCGTAGTTGACGTCGGGCTCGAGGGTCACGGCCAGGGGCTCGAACCCGGCGCCCTGCGCGATCCGCCAGAACTCGTCCACACGATAGGACGTGAACGCGATCGCGTTCCGCTCGTAGTCCCGTCGCCGGCTGCGGTAGCTCGGATTGCCGTCGTCGTAGCGGATCTGAACCAGGCCCACGCCCTGCGGCCCGAGCAGGCCCGCCGCGACCCTCATCACGCGGACCCCGTAGTCCCGGGAGGGGAAGTGCTGAAACACGGCGGTCGACAGGAATAGGTCGCACGGTTCCGGCACGAGCGCCGCCACGCTCTCCGGATTCCCGGCCTCGATGCAGAGGGGCAGGAAGCCGCCGAAGGCGACCTCCGCCAGGCGAGAGGCGCATTCGTCCAGGTTGGGCCGGGAGATGTCGACCCCGACGAAGCGCTCGACGGACGGGGCGAATGCGACCGCGTTGGAGCCGCCGCCGGGCCCCCATTCCGCCACCCGCAGGATCGGCGCGTCGCGCCCCGCGAGTCGGGTCAGACGCCGGGCGAGCCGGAGGTGCTTCTCCCCGATCGCGCGCCAACGCGCTTGGTCCGCAAAGCGGCCGTGTCCTTTCCAGTGGGACAGGTCCCGGATCGCCGGATCGACCGCCGAGCTCGACCAGTATTCGGCGGCGTCGCGGACCAGCTTCGCCTCCGGCTCGCCCGGGCCGAGGCGGTCGAGCACGCGACGGGGGAGCGCGGCGATCCCGCCGCCTCGGCTCAACGCGAGCCTCGCAGACGCGCCAGCGCGGCCTGCTCGCTCTCGTAGACTCGCTTGATCCCGTCGCCGAGCGCCTGCTCGATCACGCGGATGTCGCGTACCAGCCGTGCGAAACCTCCCGGTTCGACCGAGGCCGCCTGGTCGCTTCCCCACATGGCCCGGTCGAGGGTGATGTGCCTCTCGACCACGCTGGCCCCCAGGCAGACGGCAGCGTTCGTGGTCTGCAGACCGACCTCGTGGCCGGAGTACCCGATCGGGCAGCCGAACGCCTCCCGCAGCGTCTCGATCACGCGCAGGTTCAGCTCGGCCGGCGGACACGGATAGGTGCTGGTCGAATGGTTGACGACGAGATCCTCTTCGCCCAGCAGATCGACGGCGCGACCGATCTCGTCCCAGGTCGACATGCCGGTGGAGAGCACGACGGGCCTCCCCGTGCCGCGCGCAGCGAGTAGCAGGTCGTCCCGGACGAGCAAGGCCGAGGGGACCTTGTGGCAGGGGGGATCGAAGCGCTCGAGAAAGCGCAGCGACGGCTCGTCCCAGAACGAGCCGAACCAGGGGATCTGCGATGCGCGACAGTGACGATCGATGGCTTCGTAGGCGGCCTCGCTCAGCTCGAGCCGCCGGCGGTAATCGAGGTACGGCATCACGCCCCACGGTGTCTCGCGCGGCACGTCACTCTGGTCGCGCGGCACGCAGAGCTCGGGAGTCCGTTTCTGGAACTTCACCGCGTCGCAGCCGGCGGCCTTGGCCGCATCGATCAGGAGCCTGGCGATCCCGAGGTCGCCGTTGTGGTTGATGCCGATCTCCGCGACGACGAACACGCGCTGGCCGTCACCGACCATCCGCCCTCCGACGCAGACCGTTTTCCTCATGACGACGTCAGCGCTTCATTTCAGAAAATAGTAATCGAGCAGCCGCCGTCGGGAGCGGAGGTTGCCCGTCCAGAAGACGATTTCGCGCGCGAGCAGGTCGGGCGCCGCCAGCACCGGGTCGAGATGGCTGAGCCAGCCTCGGCCCATCGACAGCCCGAACCACAGCAGCTTGAGGTGGGCCAGGAACCTGTCGCGACGCTCGCTCAGCAGGCGGTCCGCGAGCAGGGCTTCGTAGCAGGCACGGATGCCGCGCACGTACTGCGAGCGCGACCGGGTCGTGTTCCCCGCATGCCGGCGCACGTACGCATAGACGCGGGGGTCGGCTGCGAAGCGGCAGCCGTCCGCCGCGAGGGAGATCCAGAAATACGTGTCCTCGCCCTGGCGCAGCGCCTCCGGGAAGCGGTGATCGCCCACGGCCTTTCGGCTCACGAGGCAGGAGTGGATCGGGATCAGGAAGCGCAGGAAGGCCGACACCGGCCGATCCGCGAGGAGCGCGGCGGGAACGCGGTTGGTGTGTCCCGCCGCCTGGACGGGGTGCTGGGCGAGGCGTCGGTAGTCGAACAGCAGCGCCACCGGCAGGGCATCGCGGAAGTCGGGCGGCTCGAAGAAGCACTCGTAGAGGAAGACGACGGCATCCGCGTCGGCGCGTCCGGCGAGGGCCGCGAGGCCGTCCGCGCAGAGCAGGGGGTGAATCAGGTCGTCGTCGTCGAGGAACAGCAGATGGCTGCCCCGGGCGTGGGCGAGACCGAGGTTGCGAGCCGCGGACGGCCCGCCCGGCGTGTCCAGCCGCAGGAAAGCCACCTCGGGCCTCCGCCGCGCGAGCTCCGCGAGGGCGCGGGCATTGTCCGGCGCCGAGCCGTCGTCCACCGGCCGGGTCTGGGCCTGGACTGACGCGAGCGCCGCCTCGACCAGGCTCGGCCGGTCGCGCGTGGGAATGATCACGCTGACCGTCGGGGACGATCTCGTCACGCGGGTCATCGCTCGGATCCGATCGCTCGGGCGGCAGCCGCCGCGGCCTCGGGGCGCGTGCTGTCCCCGAACAGCTCGAGCACGCGGTCGGCGTGCCGGAGCAGCCCCGGCTTGTGGGAGACGACCACCACCGTGCACCGGCCCTTCAGGCTGCGGAGCATCTCGGCGACGTCTCGCTCGGAGTCGGCATCGACGTGGGCGGTGGGCTCGTCCAGGATCAGCAGGCGCGGATCGCGCAGCAGCGCCCTCGCGATCGCAACCTTCTGGTTCTCGCCCGCAGAGAAGCCCTCGCCGCTCTCCCCGATCCGATGCTCGAGGCCGTCAGCCAGCGCGCGGACGCGCGCCGCGAGTCCGGACCGCTCGAGCGCGGTCATGAGCTCGGCGTCGCCGGGCCGGCGCTCAAGGCCGTAGACCAGGTTCTCGCGCAGGGTGCCGAGCACGAGGTAGGGCTCGGGTCCCACGAAGCCCACGGCCGCGCGGTGCCGGGCCATCCAAGCGGCGCCCTCCATCCCGCCGAGGTGTGCCCGGCCGCCGGCGGCCGGGAGCACTCCCACCAGGACGGCCAGGAAGCTGCTCTTGCCGGCGCCGTTCGGACCGGTGATCGCGAGCTGGCGACCCGCGGGCAGCTCGACCTCGATCCCGGAGAACACCGGCGAAGCGCTCCCGGGCCACGCGAAGCTCAGATCGCGCACGTCGATCGAAGGGGGCTGGGGCGTCGCCGCGCCGGGAGGACCCGAGTCAGGGACGAGCTCGCGGAGCGGCGCCGGGCGGGCCCGCAGCCGCCATCCACGGTCCGCCAGAAGCGCCTGGCGCCAGTGCTCGTCGCTGAAGCCCTCGGTGAAGGCAGCCGCCTCCCGCACGTGCGCGCCGTACCCGAAGATGTCCCCGATCACGTAGGAGGCCCCGGCGACCATCTGCTGGAAGCGGAACAGCAGGTAGAGGAAGGCGAGCAGCGCGGCGCCGGATCCGCCCACCCAGACCTGGTGGACGAGCACCACCGCGGCGAGCGTGAGCACCGCCAGCACGGGCCCGAGCGCGGTGCCCAGGTTCGCGAAGAAGAAGCCGATCACCCGCTGGCGGTGGTATTCGGCGCACGCGTCGAGCTGGCCCAGGTATTCGCGGCGAGCGAGTCCGAGGACGCGGATCAGCAGCCAGTTGCGCGACAGGCGCACTTTCGAGCGCTCGTAGACGTCCTGGGCCGCGAGCAGCCGCGCCGAGGCACGGCTGTTCATCTCGTTGAAACGCAGCACGAGGACGCCGAACGCGGCGAGGCCTCCCAGGGCGACCATCGCGGCGCCCGGGGCCACCCAGCACATGGCGGCGGCCAGCGCGAGGGCCTGCGCCAGCAGGCAGCTCACGTGGACGCCGTGAAAGAGCGCTCCCGCGGCGCGCGGAAAGACCTCGGCCGTGTAGTAGGTCATCCGGCTGAGGGGCGGCGGCACACCCTCGAGCACGAAGGCCCGGAACGCGAGCATCGCCCGGAGTCGCATCTGGGCACGTTCCGAGAGCAGGATCCGAGACTGGAAGGACACGATCTGGAGACCCGACTGCAGCGCCGCCAGCAGGGCGAGCTCCGTCCAGACCGCGATCGAGCCCTGGTCCAGCAGCGCTCCGGGCAGCCACTCCGGCAGCGCCGCGTCGCGCAGGAGGCCGGTGGCGTGGAGGAACTTCAGCAGGAGCAGGGCGATCACCCACTCGACGACGGCTTGGGCCAGCCAGGCCGCCGAGGCGACCAGGTACAAGAGCGTGCCCGCGGGGCCGACGAGACGGAGCGTAAGCGACCTAAAGGCCGTTCTGAGCGTAAGCGACATAAAGAGCGCTATCGGAAATCTTACCGATACGCGGGAGCGGGCGGATCTTGCCGCCCGCGCCGCTCCCGCTTCTTCCCAGGTACAGCGCGGACAACCGGGCTGTCAAGGGATTTCTGGAGGCGCAAGGAGGCACTTGACCGGGCTGGTCGATCACGCGGTACAGCACCGCGTGCTCGGCATCGCGTGGCCGGTAGTCCGCGGCCCTGAGGGGCATAGCGTCGACATAGACTCGGGATGAGAACGCCGACAATGCCTAAAGATGAATACGCCACAGCCATTGGGGGCGCCCGGAGTGGGACCGCTAGCGCTTGGCGCCCGTGCTAATTGGGTGGGCGCAGCGCGATCAAGCCCTGAGACTTTCCGGGAGCGCCTGCGACGCTCCAGCGACTCGGTCCATGACCTCGGGCTGAGGCATCCGGATCTTGAGATAGCTCTGGCCTGTTCGCCCGTCGCGGATTCGCTCGAACACTCGCGGTGGCGCCAGCGCGGCCGTCTGTTCCGTTGCCGCGGTCGCCGTCAACTGCGTGAGCAGTTCCAGGCCCGTCCGTAGCAGACCGCTGAGAGGATCGGAGATCGGCTGCGCCGCCGCAATCGCGTCGCCGTCGCCATCGACCAACGTTTCGTCGACCGCGGGCTCCACAGCCGCGGGCTCGGGCGCCTCCTCCGCGCTCGGAGCCGGGACACCGGCCGTGGCGTTCTCGACGCTCTCCATGAAGCGCTTCAAGCGGCTCCCGCCGAGAAAAACCTGGCTCTCGCCGGCCGTCCAAGAGTCCAAGACACCCGCGAAGAGCAACCGCTTGAACCCGAGAACCGACAGCATCCCTTCTTCGATCGTGCCCTGGCCACGAAGCTCACGACCTGCACCGGGCGAGTCTGGCCCAGGCGATGTACCCGGCCGATCCGCTGCTCCAGCACCGCGGGGTTCCACGGGACGAGGTGGATTACTGCAGAGGCTCTGTCGGCAGATCCAGCGCGACCGAGAGGGCCTGGTTGAGCTGGCCCAGCTTCGCCGCGGAGAGCGTCGCCACGAAATTCGTCAATTTCGCCTTGAACATCAATCTCAGGAAGTCGTAGCGGGCGGCGGAAGTCCTCGGCAGGCCGTCGGATTGGCCGAGCACGACCTCGGTCCTGAGCCCGAGAACCTCTCCATAGACCGGCGCGCACACCACGATCGAGACGTCCTCGTTGGCGGCAATGAAGGGCCGGGACACGACCACGTAGAAACCCGGTTTCCCTCCACGCTCCGGGACGCGCTCACGCGTGCGGTAGATCTCCCCGCGCGTCACGGTCGGGCCTGTTCAGCGATCAGCAGCCGCGCCTGACGTCCGAGTCGCTTGCGATGGGACTTGAGAATCGCCCGCTCGTGCTCCTCGAGCAGGCGCCGTCGCTCCCGGATCGCGAACTCGCGCACGGCACTGCGCACCAGCGCGGATCGTGCGGGCCGCCGACCTTCAGGCATGGTCAGGCCCTGAAGCTCTCAGCCACGCCGACGGGACGACGGAGACGCTGTCGCTGAACCACTCGTTCGGCGCATCGCAGCTCGAATGGTTCCGCGCAGGCTCGGCGTTGAACCTCTTCCATCGCGCGTAGCGAGCATGTCGCGGCTCTCGAGATGAAGAGGCTTGATCGTTACGAGCGCGAAGTTCTCAGAGCCTACCAAACCCTCATCGCCAGCGTACCGCACAAGTACGTGTCGGAGCGCTTGCGGGGACGCCAAGTCACGGCTAACGTCACGCTCGACACCGACGCGCGTAACACCGGCGCGCGCCGGTTAGCTAACTCGCGCCGCCCTCGATCTGCAGGGCGTGGAGACGGCGGTAGGGGCCGCGCTCGCGATCAGCGTGTCGTGTGTTCCCACTCGGGCGATGCGTCCTTCATGCACCACGACGATCAACGATCACGAATAATCCTGGATCGATGCGCTCGCGGGAATGCGGCTGGCACGACGCGTTCCGGCGCCTTCGCGCCCAGGCGCGCGCCTACACGTGGTATTCGCCCAACGGCGGGAACGGGTTCCGGATCGACGAGGCCTTCGTCAACGCGGCGTTACTCACGCGCCTGAAAGACGCATCGTGCGTCTGGCGCGACGCTGCGCCGCCGTCGCGATCTGCTCAGCGACCACGCCGCGCTCCTCGTGGATCTCGCGGACGCTTAGCGCGACAGCTTGCCAAATAGAATCTAGATTCTATAATGCAAGATCATGAGGCGCCGTCTCGTCACCGCGCTGCTGCGTTCGCGCCTGGCGCAGTTTCCCGCCGCGGCGCTCCTCGGACCACGGCAGAGCGGTAAAACCACGATCGCCCGCGGCTTCACGCGGCGCTACTACGACGCCGAGCAGCCGGCGGATCGTGTGCGCCTGGACCTGGACTGGGCGCAAATCACCACGGGGCGCGAACTGGTGGTGATCGACGAAGCGCAGACCTGGCCGGAATTGTTTCCGCGGCTGCGGGCGGCGATCGACGCCAACCGACGCCGCAATGGCCGCTTTCTGCTGCTTGGCTCGGTGTCTCCGGCGCTGATGCGGGAGGTGTCGGAGTCGCTCGCGGGACGCCTGGCGCGGGTGGAACTCACGCCGTTCCTCCTCCTCGAGCTTGGTCAGCGCGCGTGGGCGCGACTCTGGTTGAATGGCGGCTTCCCCGACGGCGGCGTGCTCGGAGGGCAGCGCTTTCCCACGTGGCAGCATGACTATCTCGCGCTGATGGCGCAACGAGACTTACCGGCATGGGGACTGCCCGCCCGGCCGCAGGTCACCGACCGGTTGTTTCACATGCTCTCGGTCGCGCATGGCCAGCCATGGAATGCCTCCGCGCTCGGGCAAAGCCTCGGGTTGAGCTATCACACGGTCAACAGTTATCTCGACCATCTGGAAGGTGCGTACCTGGTGAGACGGCTTGCTCCCTGGAGCGGCAACCTACGCAAACGGCTGACCAGGAGCCCCAAGGTGTACCTGCGAGATACCGGGCTGTTGCACGCGCTGCTACACGTCGACTCGCGGACGGAGCTGCTGGGACACCCAGCCGCAGGCATGAGCTGGGAGGGATTCGTCATCGAGCAGTTGCTCGGCTCACTCGCCGCGACCGGCGTTGATGCGCAGGCGCATTTCCTGCGCACGAGCGATGGTTACGAGATCGACTTGCTTCTGACGGTGAGACGAGTCGCCGCGGCCATCGAGATCAAGCTTTCGGGAAGCGCGACGCCTCAGGATCTGGCGCGCCTCGACCACGCAGCAGACTTCGTGTCGGCCGAGCACCGATACGTCGTGTGTCAGACCCGCGAGCCGGCGGCGACTGCCACACGCGGCGTGCTCGATCTCGCCTCGGCGATCGAGCGACTGAGGCATCTCGGCAAGCCACGACGATAGCCGGCAATTCAACGGTCGACCTGAGCCCACAGCGCCTGCGCACGGGTGCGAAAGGGTTCTTGCGACTTAACCGCCGTCGCCGACGAGCGCGAATGGCGCCCAGAAGAAGCAATGCCTCACCAGTTTTGGCGACTACGAGATTTGCAATTGCCTCGTCTGCGTTCGCCCCTGTGGCGGCCAGTAGGCCTCACGTGATCAATAATGCCAGGGCACCGACGAATCTCCGCAACAATGCCATTTCGCCTCTCCTTGCCCGCTTGTAAGCTGCAAGGCTCCAGCGCTCCAGCTACTTGGGCGCCGCACCTCACTTGTTCAGCGATCAGCAGCCGCGCCTGACGTCCGAGTTGCTTGCGATGGGACTTGAGAATCGCCCGCTCGTGCTCCTCGAGCAGGCGCCGTCGCTCCCGGATCGCGAACTCGCGCACGGTACTGCGCACCAGCGCGGATCGTGCGGGCCGCCGACCTTCAGGCATGGTCAGGCCCTGAAGCTCTCCAGGAGAGGTGCAACGCCCCGACCACTCGGTCCATGACCTCGGGCTCAGGCATCCGGATCTTCAGATAGCTCTGGCCCGTACCCTCGTCCTGGATTCGCTCGAACATCCGCGACGGCGCCGAGGCCGCTCCTTGGCCCTGCCCTTCGGCCGACGCCAACTGCGTGAGGAGATCCAGGCCCGTCCGCAGCAGACCGGCGAGAGGGTCGGCGATGGAACGCGCTGAAGCGGCAACCGCGATCGCTTCCCCGTCTTCATCGACCGACACGTCGTCGATCGCCGACTCGAGCGCTGAGCATAGACGGGACAAGAGCATAGACGGGACAAAGGCCCTCTTGACGTAACATCCCTTCTCGGCAGTCCCGCCCCTCCCGCGTGACCGGAACGCGGGAGCGGCCGGTTCTTGCCGCTCCGCCCCCCAGGTACAGCGATGCATCATCCCATCCGCATCGCCGAAGATTTCGCCATGCTCGATCAGCTCTCCGACGGCCGCGTCAACTTCGGCGTGGGACGCGGCATGAGTCCGAGCGAGTACGCGATCTTCGGATCGAGCTACGACACCGCGCAGGCGCGGCTCGGCGAGGCGCTCGAGATCATCGTGAAGGGCTGGAGCGGGGAGACGCTCGACTGGCAGGGTGAGCATTATCAGTACCGCGGCTTCACGGTGCGCCCGCGGCCACGGCAGCTTCCGCATCCGCCGATCTACATGACCGCGAACAGAGAGCTCGATCATTTTCAGATGATCGGGCGTCGCGGCTACCACCTGCTGACGTTGCCGTGGATCTTCACCAACGAGCTGCAGCGTCCGAAGATCGAGGCCTATCTCGACGCGCTCCGCGGCGCCGGCCACGCGGTCGAGGACCGCGAGGTGTTCGTCATGTACCCGACTTACGTCGGTATAACCGATGACGAGGCGCGCGCCGACGCTCGCGATCGATGGCATCGCTGGAGACAGTTCGTCCTCGAAGAGCAGGCACTCGAGCCGGGCACGGAGCGATACGCGCAGCTCTTCGAGCACCTGAGCTACGAGGCGATGGTCCGTGACAGCCGCGCCGTGTTCGGCAGCCCGGAGACGTGCGTCCGTCACCTCGCGCGCATTCGCGACGTGGTGAAACCGACGCACGTCGGACTCACCTTTCACTTTGCCGGGCTCGCGCAGAAGAAGGTCCTCGCGTCGATGGAGCGCTTCGCCCGATTCGTCAGGCCCGCGTTGCGAACGTCAGCGTGAACAGGGAGTGCCACAGACCATGATGCCGTCGCCGAGGAACTGGTTCACCGTCCCTTCGTAGCGGTGCACCTTGGCCAGCATCAGCTCGAACGCGCGCGTCATCATCGCGTGCACATCTTTGGGTCGAGCCGCGCGGAGAGCGCGGTGAATCCCGACACGTCGACGAAGAGCACGGTGACCTGCGTGCGCTCGCCCTCGATCGCCGCCTTCGAGGTGAGGATGCGATCGGCAGGGTGTTTCGGCGTGCCGCGCCGGCCCGGCCGCTCGGGCATCAACAACATCTCGTCGTCGATCGCGGTCGGGAGATCGAACGTCGCGACGTCAAGGTCCATGCCGAGCCGCCTGGTGCTGTGCGCAATCGCGGAAGTCCTCGCTCACCGCGGTGCTCATCCGGACGTCCGTAAGGCGGCTATTGCCGGATGTGGGGGTGAAAGCCCGCCTCGCTGTGGATCCCCAGGCCCTGGTCCGACAGCGCGTATTGCGTACAGGCCTCGAACGGGAGCTTCCCGGCGGGAAGGTCCTGCAGTGCCGCGCATCCGGATCCCGTGCAGGACACGAAGCGGATGCAGACAACATTGGCGGTAGCTGTCCAGGTGCCCGTGGCGTTAGACTCCAGCTCCGCGCCGGCCTTCCGACCTGTCTTGATAAACGCGAACGTGTGGTCATCCCGGAACGAGAACTCGCTCGCGAGGAGTAAAAACTCTGGATGAATCAGCTCGTCTTTCGTTGTCCAACGTCCTACCAGTGCTTCCTCGAACGAATTCGGTTTGCCCGGGGTTTTCTCGGAGGAACTCGGCCCGGGCGGTGCCTTCTCGGAGGAACTCGGCCCGGGCGGTGCCTTCGCGGAAGAATCTGGTCCACTCGATGGCGAGCACGCTGCGAAGGTAGCGATCAGAGCGATCGCCGCCGTGAGGACCATTTTCACGGGAGACGGATTTTTCTTCGTCCACATGAACTCGCTCCTCCATGGCACGAATCCGATCAGCGCGAGAGGGCCCCAGGCCGCCATGCCTCGAAGAGCGTAGGAAACATAAACGCCCATTCTCGGAAGTCGCTGCTCCCCCCACGCGCCCGCGGGTGGCTCTTGCCGCCCGCTCCCCCCAGGTACAGAGAGCCTACTCGATCACCTGATCCGCGCGCAGCAGCATCGACGGCGGGAGCGTCAGCCCGAGCGCTCTCGCGGTCCTTTGGTTGATTACGAGCTCGAACCTCGTCGGCTGCTCGATCGGCAGATCGCCCGCTTTCGCGCCCTTGAGGATCTTGTCGACGTAGCCCGCGGTCCGGCGGTAGTTGTCGAGGATATTCGGGCCGTACGACATCAAGCCGCCCGCCTCCACGTACTGGCGCTCCTCGTACATGGCGGGAACCCGGTTCTGCGCGGCGAACTCCAGGATTCGCGCACGATGCGTCTGGGTGAACGGCTCGGTGGTGACCACGAGGGCGTCCGGGCTTTGCTTGAGGAGATCGGCCAGCGACGCTTCGAGCTCCTCGAGGTTTTTCGCGCCCGCGTCGCGAAACCCCACCTTGATCTGCTCGGCCGCCTGACGGGTTTCCCGGACGCGCAAGGCCATGCCCGGATTCGACGCGTCCCAAATGACGGCGACCCTGGTGATGTTCGGGACGACCTCACGGAGGAGCTGCAGCCGCTTGCCGCTGAGCTCGGATGCCATGAGCGAAAACCCGGTGACGTTGCCTCCAGGGCGCGCGAGCTGAGACACCACGCCGACGCCGACCGGGTCACTGCTGGCGGGGAACACGATCGGGATGGTCCGCGTCGCCGCCTTGGCGGGCAGCGCTCCCGGCGTGCTGATTGCGACGATGACGTCGACGCCGCCGGCGACCAGTTCCGCAGCGAGCGCGGGCAGCCGGTCGGGATGGCCGTCCCCGAAGCGGGACTCGAGGACGAACGTTCGGCCCTCGATATGGCCGAGCTCCCGCATCCCTTCGCGGAACGCGGCGATCTGCCTCGTGGCGTTGGCGCTCAATCCGGGCCCGAGGACGCCGATCTTGAATGGACCTCGAGGCGGCTGCGCGCGGGCCGGCGTCGTCGCAATCAGCAGAATGACGGACGCAGCGATCGCGACGAGGGTGGCGTGCCAGCGCTTCATGAGCGGACGTTAGGCGATGGGGCGGCACGGGTCAAGGCGATCGGTCGTTCGCGTGCGGCGCTCTTGTCTTCTTGGGCGTTACGACGAATCATGGTGGGGCCATCGAATCCCGTCACCGCGTCAAGGAGAGCCCTGTGAAGATTGTCTACACGCCGAACCTGATCGTTCGAGAGCTGACCCCGGACCAGCGCAAGGACCTGGCCGTATCGAGGAAGGCCTCGAGGTGCTCGTCGATCACGCGGTACAGCACGGCGTGCTCGGCGTCGCGCGGCCGGTAGTCCGCGGCGCTGAGGGGCATAGCGGCGACATAGACTCGGGATGAGCACGCCGACAATGCCCAAAGATGGATACGCCACAGCCATTGGGGGCGCCCGGAGTAGGACCGCTAGCGCTTGGCGCCCGTGCTAATTACGTAGCCTAGGAGTGGGCGCAGCGCGATCAAGCCCTGAGACTTTCCAGGAGCGCCTGCAACGCTCCAGCGACTCGGTCCATGACCTCGGGCTGAGGCATCCGGATCTTGAGATAGCTCTGGCCCGTTCGCTCGTCGCGCATTCGCTCGAACACTCGCGGTGGCGCCAGCGCGGCCGTCTGGTCCGTTGCCGCGGTCGCCGTCAACTGCGTGAGCAGGTCCAGGCCCGTCCGCAGCAGACCGGCGAGAGGGTCGGCGATCGGACGCGCTGAAGCGGCAACCGTGATCGCTTCCCCGTCTCCATCGACCGGCGCGTCGTCGATCGCCGACTCGAGCGCTGCGGGCGCGGGCGTTTCCTCCACGACCGGGGCCGGGATTGCGGTCGTGACGTTCGCCACGCTCTCCATGAAGCGCTTGAGTCGGCTGCCGCCCAGGAAAACCTCGCTCTCGCCCCCGTCCAGGATGCCCGCGAAAAGTGACCGCTTGAACGCGAGAACCGACAGCATCCCCTCTTCGATCGTGCCCCTGGCCACGAAGCTCACGACCTGCACCGGGCGAGTCTGGCCCAGGCGATGCACCCGGCCGATCCGCTGCTCCAGCACCGCGGGGTTCCACGGGAGGTCGACGTTCACGACTACGGACGCGTGCTGCAGGTTGAGTCCCACGCCGCCCGCGTCCGTTGACAGAAACGCGCGGCAGCCCGGGTCTTCGCGGAACCGGTCGATGAGATCCTTGCGCTTTGCGCTCTCCACGCCGCCGTGAAAGAGGACGTGACCCCACTTCCGGCGCTCGAGTCGGCGGATCAGCACCTCGTGCATCCTGAGCCACTGGCTGAAGATGACCGCCTTGGTGTCCGGGCTTTCGAAGATCTCGTCGAGGAGCGTCGCCAGCTCGTCGGCCTTGGCGCCATAGTCCGTGCGCTGGTCCAGCAGGTACGTGCTGTCGCACGCCATCCGCATGTTCTGGAGCGCGATCAGCAGCCGCCGCTGATCGGCCTCGGACAGGAACCGGTATCGCCGCCATTTCGCCACGATCCTGGCGACGACTTCGCGGTTCTCCTCGTGGTGCTGCATCTGCTGCGGCGTCATCGGCACGAAGAACCGCTTCTCCAGGCGTTCAGGGAGTTCGCGGAGCACCTGGTCCTTCCGCCGGCGGATGAGGATCGGCGCCAGCGTCTTTCCGATCTCGTCGAGATGGCGGTAGCCGACGACCTTGCCGAACTCGTCGAGGATCTGGTGCTCGAACAGAAAGCGGAACGTTGGCCCCAGCCGATGCTGATCGACGAACTGCACGATCGAGACGAGCTCTTCCAGCCGGTTCTCCAGCGGCGTGCCAGTGAGCACGATCGCATACGGAGACGCGAGCTTCTTCACGCTGCGGGCGGTCCGCGTGTTCCAGTTCTTGATCCGCTGCGCCTCGTCGAGGATCACGAGGTCCGGCGACCACGCCGCGATCAGGTCGAGGTCCCGGTGCACCGTGTCGTAGTTGGTGATCTTGTAGAAGCTGGCGGCGCGGAATCCGTCCTCGCGGGTGCGGCGGAAGCCGCCGATCACCCGGGCCGGGCGGTCGATGACCCGGGCGATCTCCCGCTCCCACTGGTGCTTGAGCGACGTGGGACACACGACGAGCACACGCTCGACGCCGAAATGGCGCGCCATGATCTCGACGGCGGCGATCGCCTCGAAGGTCTTCCCCAAGCCCATGTCGTCGCCGACGATGCTCCGGCCTGCGCGGCTGGCGAAGAGCGCTGCTTCCTTCTGGTAGTCGTACAGCGGCACGCGCAGCAGGTCCTTGAAGCCCGCACTGCGAATGCCACGCGGAAACGCCTCGGTGAGCACCTTCTCCCGACGGTCGCGGTCGCGCACCTGGGCGACGAAACCGAGCACGTCCTCGTAGCAGTGAAGGTCGGGATCGAGACGAGCGGCCGTCGAGAGGAAGACTTCGAAGTGCGCGAACGCGCCGGGGAGCAGCATCCCGTCGGCGCCGAAGTATTGCGCGGCCAGGCGCGTGAGCTCGGCGGGCGCGTCAGCGCGCGGGCGGAATCGCACCTCACGCCGGGCGCCGTAGTACAGGTAGACCTCACTGAAGGACGGCTCGAAGCCCCGGGCCAGGGCCGTGCGAACCCCGGGTTTTCGCTCCAGCCGCGCCAGGGTGAACTCGATGTGCTTGCACGTCCCCAGGGTGTTCGTCGCAAAGTCCGGGCAGGAACAGAAATTGTTGCCCGGCTCGCTGCCGCGGATCACAACCCGGTAGGTGTTCCGGGTCTCGGGATTGGTAACTTCGAACTCTGAGAAGACCGGGTGACCGCCCCCGTTCTTCAGAAGAAACTTTTGCTCGCGGCCGAACTGGCGGCGCAGCGCCCTCTGCCACGCCTCGAGCGACATCTCCTCTGGTCGGTGGAGCCGCGACACCTTCCTCGGGACACCGCTCGCTCGCGCAGTGCGGCGCTTCTGCATTCGCGCGGGAGGCTGGGTCATCGGCACGGCCCGGGCCTGGTCAGCCCGCAAGGATCCGCTCGTAACGCCCGTAGTCGCGCGCCGCGTCCATGAACCACTTGACGCAGTCGGGGTTCGCGCGCGGCGGGAGCTCGCACGACGTCGACAGGACGAACCGCGAGCGCTTCCCCACGGTGTCGATGCAGCGCTTCACTTCCGCCTCGATCTCGCCCTTCGTGGCGCGCTCGAAGATCGTGACGTCGACGTTGCCGATGGCCACCACCCCCCGCTGGTTGCCGAGCGTGACCAGCTTGTCGAGCTGATCGACCTTCAGGACTGGATCGGCCTGCTGGTCGAGGTCGATCGTGATCGCCACGAACCCGACGTCCACCAGGTCTTCGTGGATCTGGTGCGTCGTGCCGCAGATGTGCACGGTGGTGCCGACCTTCTTGGCCTTGAAGTAATCGACCAGCTCCTTGTGGTACGGCTTGATGAACTCGCGATACGTGTCGGGTCCAACCAGCGAGCACGACGCGGTAGGATCGGTGTAGCTCAGGCCGATCTTGGTCGTGAGCACGGCATCGCCGAATCGCTTGGCGTACTCGGTCGCGAACCGCATCAGCTCGTGCACGAATTCCGGATCGTCGATCGTGTCGAGGCACATGATCTCGGGGTTCCGCATGAGCATCGCGATCGTCCAGGGCCCGACCAGCACGGCGCCGAGCGCGCTCGGGAACTTCGCCGCCGAGAGCGCCGTGCACTGCTCGAGGAACGCGGGGAGGCGGCCATCTTTGTACGGGTCGGGCACTTCGAGCTTCGCGAGCTTGCCCTTGTCGTCCTGGAGCACGTGCTGATCGATCGAGGGCACGACGTAGTCCGAGTACTTCACGTGGCAGCCGATCGCCTCCGCTTCCTTCGCCAGGTCGTTGAAGGCGATCATGATGTCCGGCTGATATCGCTCGTAATAGTTCAGCATCGCCTTCACGGCCTTCGTCGGATTCGTGCAGTACTCCTCGATCGACAGGCCGTCGAGACACCCGGCGAACGAGCCGGCGATCGGATACGCGGGCACGCGGTCGGCAAAGCCCCCCGTGTATGCAGCGACCACACGGTCACGCGGAGTCACCTGCCGTTCTGCTTCTGCCATGACGGTCTCCTCAGGAAGGCGCGATGCTGGATTCTAGCATCGGCCGAAAGGCGTCCAGGGTGAGGCGGCACGACACCCTGAAAGCGAGGCGCGTTTGCCGCGAGCACTGCCTCCACTTCCTTGCCGAAGCCCTGCCGGATCAACGACTGCCGGTAGAACGTCCCCATGCTGACGATATATCTAGCAGACCGGCGGAACGTGGACAAACGGTGCGTCACGCGAACACGAGCCGAATGCGATGCGTTCCAGCGAGGCCCGGATTGACCGGCACGCGGTGCCGTTTCATACTCCCCGCACGTTGCGGGCCAGACCACGAAGGAGATTCGAGCCATGATCAAGCCCTACACCGCCGTCGGTCTCGTTCCCACCGTGCGCGGGATTCGCAAGCGGAAGGACATCAAGATCAACCTGGAGCATCTGTCTCATCTGGTGAAGGCGGCGTCCTGGCTCTCGAGCCTCGACCTCCCGGTGCGTCTGATCGCGTTTCCGGAAGGGGCGTTGCAAGGTTTCAACGACGAAGTGCTCGATCTCGACCACGTGCAGTTCGCGCGCGAGGGGGCCATCGACATTCCCGGTGAAGAGACGGACGTTCTCGGCAAGATCGCCACGGAGTACGACGCCTTCGTCATCGCCCAGGCCAAGGCGCGCCATCCCGACCTGAAAGATCGGTTCTTCAACGTCGGCTTCATCATCAATCCGCGCGGCAAGGTGATCCTCCAGCATTACAAGGTCTCGCCGCTGTTCCCCGTCGAGCACTCGGTCTGCCCGCACGACGTCTACGACTGGTGGGTCGAGAAGTACGGCCGGACGCTCGAGGCGTTCTGGCCGGTGGTCGACACCGAGATCGGCCGGCTCGGCATCATGATGGCGAACGAGGGTTCGTATCCCGAGAACGCGCGAGCGCTCGCGATGAACGGCGCCGAGGTGGTCTACCGCGCCTCGTATCCGCACCCGGCTACCGGCAACGAGATCTTCGAGATCCAGAGCCGGGCGCGCGCGCTCGACAACAACATGTACGTCGTCGCGCCCAACATGGGGACGTACTACCTCTTCCCCGAGGAGACGACCCCGATCGACACGTTCGGGGGCCGCTCGTTCATCATCAACTACAAGGGCCAGATCGTAGGGCGTCAGGACTACGGCGCCGGGTCGACGTACGTGGGCGGCGTGATCGACATCGAGGCGCTGCGCGATCACCGGGCGCGCGCGCAGTGGACCAACTGGATGAAGGATCTCCGCACCGAGCTCTACCAGATCGTCTACGAGCAGCCGATCTACCCGAAGAACCTCTATCTCAAGCGCGAGCCGATGAAGCACAAGGAGTACCGCGAGAAGATCATCAAACGGCAGATCAAGCTGATGCACGACCGCGGCATCTGGGTGAAGCCCGAGCGCTGAGCGTTCCGGGCGCGCTCACGCGCTCGCGCCGAGCCCGAAGTCGCCCAGCGCCTGCGGCGAGCCCGACGGCGCCACCTGATCGAGCGTGCACTGCCGGGGCGCCTTGTCGGGACGCCATCGCAGGAACTTCGTGCCGTGACGGAAGCGTCCGCCCGAGAAGTGGTCGTAGCGCACTTCGCACACCAGCGTTATCCTGAGCGGTTGCCACTCGGTTGATCGTCCGCTGCTCCAGCGGCTCGGTCCGCCCGGAGCGCTGCCCGTGAAGCCCGGCGCCTCGATCAGCGGTTCGAGGAGTGGCTTCAGCGCCTTCCGCTCTTCGCGCGTGAAGCTCGCCGCAAAGCCCACGTGGTGGAGCCGGCCCTCGTCGTAGAGACCGAGCAGCAGCGACCCGACCTCCCCGCCACTCTGCGCGTAACGGAATCCGCCGACGACGCAGTCCGCCGTGCGGATCCGCTTGATCTTCACCATGGCTCTGCGCTCTCCCGATCGGTACGGCTCGGCAAGTCGTTTGGCGATGACGCCGTCGAGCCCGCTGGCGCCGAGCTCGCGCATCCACCGCTCGGCGACGGCGTGATCGGTGGACGCCGGTGACAGCGTCAGGCCTTTCCGTTCGCCCCAGCGGTTGAATAACTGCTCGAGCGCGGACCGCCGTTGCGACAGCGCCCGTGTCACCAGCGAGTCGCCGGTGGTGTCGACCAGCAGATCGAACGCGAGAAGCGTGGCCGGCGTCTCTCGCGCCAGGCGCTTCACCCGGCTCTCGGCCGGATGGATGCGTTGCAGGAGATCGTCGAACGCCAGCGCGCCATCGCGAGCCACGACGATCTCGCCGTCGAGCACGAACGGCTGCGCCGGCGCGGCGCGCGCAGCTTCGATCACTTCGGGAAAGTAACGTCCAAGCGGCTGGCCACTCTTCGACTGGAGCAGCACCTGATCGCCGGCGCGGAACACCAGACAGCGGAAACCATCCCACTTCGGCTCGTAGAGCCAGCCGGCGCCCTGGGGGATCCGCTCGACGGATTTCGCCTCCATCGGGGGAAACGGCGGACGGATGGGCAAGTCGATGGCGGGAAATGGCTCTGGCGCGATGTCGGGCGCGGCCATGGTGATTATTGTAACGGGGATCCTCCTCGCGGCGGCCGCGAGGCCGCAACCGGCGTGGATGGGCTGTGTCGAGGCCCGGCGCGTCGAGGTCTGCGCTTAGCGCGGATTACTCATGAGCGCTCACCGGCCATCGAGTGCGTTGCGTCGCGGGCCGGCCGGGTCGGTGAGGGGCCTCTGACCATGAGGCCCTTTGACCGATGACCCGCGAGCCGTTCCCACTCTTGGCCCGGTTGCCCTCGATCGGGCGCGACGGGAACGGGTCCGCCGGCCCCCCACCGACCCGACCGGCCCGCGGTAACACGCTGTCCCCGGCCTCGGCCGTTCATCGATGGCTATGTATCCGGTTTGTCTCCCATGACCCCTATCTGTGATCTTCCCGCAATGGTCCCCTCGCGCTATGTGCCGCTGATGCGATACTGCCGGTCGGGGGTTAGAACATGCCGGACTTTGACGTTCCCGATCTGCACGCATGGAGCGGGAAGATCATGACTTGGGTGGCATTCCTAGTTCGTACTGCGGGCGCGCCTCTGCCAGCAGTAATCTTCGCGATATGGCTCTGGAACTCGAAGTGTAAAGAGCCCTGGATGTGGCCAATGATGCTCATAGGGTTCGTGCTCTCGGTGGTCCTGTTCCTGTTGCATATCTACGTGTTACATCTCCCGATGCAAAAACGCTTAGCATCATGGCAACAGATAAACGCCGATTTTGTGAGTCTCAGGGGTGTCTGCCAACAGCGTGCCTGGACACCGCAGACAGAACCAGACGAAGTACGCGCGCTTGAACGATCGATTACGAAACATTTCGGCACTCTTGAATGGTGGTGAGTCAATGAAAGGCAAGGAGAAACGGAAACGAATCGTCTACCGCGAGAATCCGCCGCCCTGGCTGGCCAGCCGGGACGAATTCAAGAACGTGCTGCGCCACATCCATAACGGATAGTAGTCATGGGAGTTAACCGGATACGTAGACATCGATGATCCGCGTGCGTGATTCATGAACGCCTATAACCAGGGTCGGCCGGTGACCCGGTGGGAGATGGGCAGCCGGGGTCCGGGTGACCCATTCCCGCCTCGCGAGGCCACGACACAACCGTGACGAATGGGAACGGCTCCGCGATGATCGGGCCGAAGGCGCCTGTGGTCAGAGGACTCCGGCTGCCCGTCTCCCGCCGGGTCACCGGCCGGCGCGCGCGTCGTTCGTTCATGAATTGTCCGCGCGCTCAGCGGTGGCGGGTCAGCGCGCGGATCAGCCCGACGATCGCCGCTGCGACGGCGACGACGATCCAGATCGAGCCCTTCGGCAGCCGCAATATCTCGGTCGCGGCCACGGCAAAACCTGCCGCGATGACCACGAGCCCGGCGAGCACGAGACCCGTGTGCGAGCGCCGCCGTGCCATCAGTGGAGCGACCAGCATCGGTGCATCGCATTCAGCACGTGGTCCACGTCCTCCGGAACAAGCGCCGTGGTCGAGATCACGATACACTCCGCGGCCGGCGCCCATGGGCGCCACGGCAGCATGCCCGGCGCGAACAGCACGACGGAGCGCGCGCCGACGGCGGCGGCGAGATGGCTGATGCCGGAATCGTTGCCGACGTAGAGCGCGACCAGGCCGAGCGCCCCGGCCAGCGCAGGCAGCGTCGGGTTGTCGAGCCAGAGCAGAGGTTTCGAGAATCGCGCACGGACGACGTCAACGGCCTCGCGATCGGCCGGGCCCTCGTGGACCACGACGGCGGACGGGTGTTTCATGCCGAAGCCGGTGATCACGTCGACGAAGCCGTCGCCTGGCCAACGCTTGGCGACGCCACCACCGCCAGCGTGAATCATCAGCAGCGGCGCTTCGCCGTCCCACCCCGCGGCGCGAAGCGTCTGCCGGCCTTGCTCGAGCACCTCGGCCGGGATGCGCATCGACTCGCGCTCTTCGGAAAGGTCGTCGCCGATGGTGTTGAGGAGGTGCCGCCACACCGGGCCGTCGGTCACGGCGGGTGGCGCAACGATCGCTTCCGGCACCATCACCTTCAGTCGGCGCACGAAGCCGGGGTCCTTCGCGCCGAACCAGCACACCACACGGGTTGCGGCAGCCACCGCTCGCGCGCGGCCGGGCTCAGGACCGTCGACGAACAACGTGTCGAGCCCGAGCGAGTCGAAGCCGATCGTGTCGTCGACGACATCGAGCGCGCGAAGCAATTCGCCGATACGAGGCTGGGCCGCCAGTGTCAACCGATCGCGCGGATGCGCGCGGCGGAGCGCGCGGAGCGCCGGGACCGCGAGCAACACGTCGCCGAGCGCGCCGGGATGCACGACAAGTGTTCCCGCCACGCCAATCTCAGCGAGCGAGGAGCGCGAGGGCGGCGTCGTGCAGGCGGCCGTTCGTGGCCAGCGCGGTCCCGCTGTAGATTGTCGGCCGACCGTCGAGGTCGGTGAAACGTCCGCCGGCTTCTTCGACGAGCAGCTTGCATGGCGCCAGGTCCCAGGGCTTGAGATCGACCTCGCAGTAGATATCGGCCTTGCCTTCGGCGACCAGCGTGTACCCCATGTAGTCGCCGAACCCGCGCTGACGATCGGTGGCGTCGACGAGACCCATGAAACGGTCCCAGTATCCCGCGCGCTTCACCAGCGTGAGGCTGGCGTGGACGAGGAACGCCTCACCGATCTCCCGCACGTCCGAGACACGGAGCCGGTCGCCATTCACAAATGCGCCGCCGCCCCGGACGGCCGTGTACAGCTCACCGGTGGCCGTGTGGATCACCCCGACGGTGATCTCGCCTTGCTCCTCGAGCGCAATGAGCGTCGCCCAGATCGGGATACGCCGCACGAAATTTCGGGTGCCGTCGATCGGATCGATGATCCAGCGTCGATCACGCGCGCCCTGGGCGCCGAACTCCTCGCCGAGGATCCCGTGATCGGGATAGGCGTTCTTCAACATGTCCGTGATCACGTGCTCGGCTTCGCGATCGGCCTGGGTGACAGGCGACTGGTCGGGCTTGATCGTGACGTCGAAGTCACCGTGAAAGTATTTCCGCGCGATGGTGCCGGCGGCCCGCGCGGCCTCGACGGCGACGTCCAGCGCCGGCGCTAGTCCTCCCATTCGCCGCGTTCCCTGAGCGCCTCCGCAAGCACCTCGAGCGCGTCCACGACGACCGGCATGCCGCCGTACGTCACCTGCTGAAAAATGACCTCGGCCACCTCTTGCCGCGAGGCGCCGACGTTCAGCGCAGCATGCACGTGCGCGTGCAGCTCCTTGGGGCGGTGCAGGACGGTGAGCGAGGCGACGGCGCAGAGCTCGCGCTGCTTCTGCGAGATCACGTCCCGGCTGTACAGCTTGCCCGTGAAGAACATCGACAGCTCGCGCGCCAGGTCCTTGTCGAAGCGCTTCCACAGGGTGAAGCCCGTGCCGCCTTTCAACGTGTGGAACAGCATCTCGGCCGTGCGCTTTGTACGCGCTCTGAGCTCGGGGTCGTCCATGAGTCCTCCCGGCGCGATCATGGTAGGCTTTCGATTGTGATGCGCGGCAACGGCGCGCCGCGCTCACGATATCCCAGGACAGAGAACGGCACAATGCTGAACCCCCACATTTTCCGCGCCTATGACGTACGCGGGCGCGTCGGCGCCGACATCACGCCGGCCGTGTTCCAGCAGGTCGGCCGCGCGTACGCGACGCTGATTCGCCGGAACGGTGGCCGCACCATCGCGGTCGGACAGGACAATCGCGTGTCGTCTTCCGGGCTCAAGGCCGCGTTCATCGCCGGCACGCGGGCTGCCGGCGTCAACGTCGTCGACGTGGATCTCGTCACCACCCCGATGCTCTACTTCGCCACGGCCCACTGGCGGCTCGACGGCGGCGCCAACATCACCGGCAGCCACAACCCGATCGAGTACAACGGCGTGAAGATGGTCCACCCGGGGGCTGCCCCGCTCACCGAAGCCGAGATCCAGGCCCTGCGAAAGATGGCCGAGGCGGAGGATTACGAAACCGGCGACGGCACGGTGGAGCGGCGGAGCCCGCGCGAGGATTACTTCACCACGGTGTCCGGCCTCGTCAAACTGCGGCGACCGCTGAAGATCGTCGTCGATGCGGGCAACGGGATCGCCGGCGCGTACGCGCCCGAGCTGCTGCGACGGATCGGCTGCGACGTCGTCGAGCTGCATTGCGAGTCGGACGGCAGCTTTCCCAATCACCTGCCCGACCCCGAGGACCCGGCGAACGTCGTCGATCTTCAGGCCCGCGTCGTCGAGCTCGGCGCCGATCTCGGCATCGCCTACGACGGCGACGCCGACCGGGTCGGCATCATCGACGAGCGCGGCCGGCGGCACGAGGCGGACCTGATCCTGGTGCTGCTCGCGCGCGATCTGCTCTCGCGCCATCCAGGCGCCAAGATCGTGTTCGACGTCAAGTCATCCCAGTCGCTGGTGGACGACATCAAGAAGCACGGCGGGGTGCCGGTCATGTGGAAGACCGGGCACTCGCACCTGAAGCGCAAGATGCGCGAGGACGGCATCCTCCTCGGCGGCGAAGTCAGCGGCCACATGTTCTTCGCCGAGAACTACTACGGCGTGGACGACGGGATCCTGGCCTCGTGCAAGATCATCGAGGTCGTCGCCCGCTCGACCGAGCCGGCGTCACGGCTCTTCGACTCGGTGCCGCATCTCCACGCCACACCTGAGCTGAAGGCGCCGTGCCCTGACGCCGAGAAGTTCCACGTGGTCGACGAGCTCGTCCGCGCTCTCAAGGAGCGCTACGAGACGATCGACATCGACGGCGCGCGCGTGCTCTTTCCCGGTGGCGGCTGGGGCCTCGTTCGTGCGTCGAACACGAATCCGTATTTGACCCTTCGCTTCGAGGCCGGCACGGAGCGGGAGATCGAGGACATGAAGCGCGCGATCTACGGGGAGCTCCGGCGATATCCCTTCGTCACGCTGCCCGAGGAGTGAGCGTTCGCCCTCAGAATCCCGCCCTCCCTATCCTGAAATCCATCTCGTATTTTCGCTCCTTGCCGGCCCGCGAGCTCGCGCGACTCGCCACCCGTTGCCAGACGCGCGCCCTGCAGCCGGGACAACTCCTCTTCGAAGAAGGCGCCCCGTGCACGGGCCTCTTCATGATCGCCACGGGACATATCGACGTCCGCCAGGTGTCCTATCGAGGCCGCGAGCAGATATTCCACACGGAAGGGCCGGGAGCGACGCTCGGCGAAGGCCCACTCTTCGATGGCGGCGGCTACATCGCCTCCGCGGTCGCGTCGGAGCCGACCACCGTGCTCTTCCTGCGACGCGCCGACCTCCTCGATCTCTGCCGCCGGCATCCGATTGTCGCGCTCCGCATGCTCGAATCGCTCGCCCGTCGCGTGCGCCGATTCGCCGAGATCATCGCGGATCTCGCATTCCGCCCGGTCAGTGAGCGCCTCGCCCGCTACATCGACGAGGCAGGCAAGGCTCAGCCAGGCACGCGCGGTGCCGAGGTGCAGCTCGAGCTGACCCAGGCGCAGCTCGCGGCACGGCTGGGGACGGTTCGCGAGCTGATTGCCCGAGCCTTCGCCGATCTGGAGCGGGAGGGCATCATCGCGCGACGCGGCAGGCGCATCGTCATCCGAGATCCCGCCCGGCTGGCCTCGATCGCACGCGGCGAGCGGTAGTCTCGACACCGCGCCGTGTGACTTTAGTCATAGAACCTGCCGCCCCCGATTCGCCATACTCGCTCCGAAGCTCCCATTCGACAGGAGGACACGATGTTGAAAGCCGTCGGCATCACGCTCGCGATCGTTGCCGGGGCGGCGTTTGTCGCGCACACCGGATTCGCCCAGAACCCGCCGGCCCATCAGATGCCGGCTCCGGGACAGATGCCGATGCACGGCGACTCGGGAACGATGTCGCACGACGCCATGCACGCGATGCACCACCAGCGCATGGCCGGAATGCCGGCGCTCCCGGGTCAGGACGCCTTCGGTGCGATCGCCGAGGTCGTCGCGCTGCTGGACGCCGATCCCAGCACTGACTGGAGCAAGGTCAATCTCGAGCGGCTACGCCAGCACCTCGCCGACATGAACGAGGTCGTCCTCCATTCCGAGGTGCAGCAGACGCCGGTGCCGGGCGGCCTCGCGATGGACATCACCGGGACCGGGCGGACGTTACAGGCCATCCGCGCAATGGTCGTCCCGCACGCCAGCGAGCTCGATCGTCTCCCGGCGTACGCGGCGAAGACCGAGCCGATTTCCGGAGGTGTGCGGCTGACGGTGACGGCGAAGAACGCCGACGACGCAAAGGCGGTCGCGCGGCTCCGTGGTCTCGGGTTCGCTGGCCTCCTGACCGAAGGCGGCCATCACGGACCGCATCACCTGGCGATGGCCAAGGGCGAGGCGCTGAACCATGCGCACTGAGGTCCGAACATGCGTGACTGGATGAAATTCAGCGTTCTCGGGATTGCGGTGTTGCTCCTGGCCGGAAGTGCCGCGCCGCCAGAAGCATGGGCGCAGCACGGCATGCCGCGCCAGGAAGCCGGAGCGCCCCCACCGCAGCACATGCTCGCCCAGATGTATGCCACTGCGTTCGAGAAGAACATCGGCGAGGGACGCGGCTTTGGCATGGCGTTCGTCGCTGACCAGAATGGCTATCCTGGCCCGTTGCACGTCCTCGAGCTGAAGGAGCTCCTGAAGCTGACGTCCGAGCAGGAAGCCAAGGTGCGCGAAGCGCTGACCGCGATGTTCGCGCAATCGAAACCGAAGGGGGCGCGCTTGCTCGAGGCCGAGGAGAAGCTCCGTCGCCTCTTCGCGAGCGGCCAAGCGGACGAGACGTCCGTGCGCGCCGCTGCGGTAGAGGTGGAACAAGCTCGGAGCGAGTTGCGCATGGTCCACCTGACGTTTCATCTGAAGACGCGCGAAGTGCTCACCGACGAGCAGCGCCGCCTCTACCACGAGGCGCGCTGGAGCCCGCACCAGCCGATGGGCCCCCACGGAGGGGGCTCGCCCGGTGCGAGCGGTCCGATGAAGTAGTCACGCAATGAAGGAGGTCGAGACATGAAGACGGTACTGACGGTCACAGTGACGATCGCGGCCATGGTTGTCCTGGCCGGCGCGGCTCTCGCGTTCATGGGCCCCGGGCACGGTCACGCGATGATGATGCAGATGGGGCCGCAGATGATGGTGGAGGGCATGGGGCCGATGGGTCCGGGCATGCACGGCGGCCCGATGAGCGCGACGCAGGTGAGCGAGGATCAGGCGAAGACGATCGCCCAGAAGTACGTCGACGAGCAGCTCAAGGGGTTCACCGTCGAAAAGGTGACTCCGAGCACGGGGATGCCGAGAACGATGTACACCGTGGAGCTCAAGGGTCCGAAGGGCGAGAGCAGGACGCTCCACATCAGTCCGTTCGGCCACGTGATGCCGTTCAGCGTGCCCCAGCGCCAGGGATAGTTCGCGTCTCACCGGGCTCCCGAATGTCTCGGGAGCCCGGTGCCCGGCGGCCTATGGGCGAACGTATCGGAGGGCAGCAGACATGACGAGCGACGAGAAATCCCGGACTATAGGATTTGGACGACTCGCGGCGAAGGGCAGCATCTTCCTGGCGTTCGTGGTGGCGCTCGAGGTGGTCATCATGATCAGCCCGTTCGCCCTCTTCTTCTACGCGGTCTTCAATCCGGTCCTGCTCGCGCTGGACAAGTTCTCGCTCACACGATGGCTCACGGCCTTCTTCCTTCCCCACATGATCGTTCCTCCTGACCCTGTCCTCGCCACGATCCGGGTTCTCGGCTCCATCTTCTTCGTCCTCGGGCTCCTGACGTTCCTGATCTGCGCGATGCAGGTCTACGTCGGAAAGATCTGGAAGGCTGGCGTCGCGAGCCGAGGTCTCTACGCGGTCGTGCGCCATCCCCAGTACGTCTCGCTCGCCGTCTCGGGAGTCGGACTGGCGATCCTCTGGCCGCGCTTCCTGACGCTGGCGCTTCTGGCGGTGATGCTCTTCCTCTACTACCTGCTCGCGAAAGACGAAGAGCGTCGCATGCTGAGCCGTTACGGCGATGGTTACCGCGCCTACATGAATCGTACCGGGATGTTCTTCCCGCGGCTCACCAACGCCGAGCTTCCACGCGGGGATCAGGAGTTGCACCGGGTCACCTGGGGGAAGGCGCTGAGCCTGCTCGTCGGTCTCCTCGTGGTCGTCGTCGGCAGCGGATTCGCGCTGCGCGCATATACGGTCCAGCACCTTCCGCTTCTCTCCGTTGACGGTCTCGATGCCGTCGCGATCACGGCGGAGGACCTGACAGCGGTGCGCGATCTTCTTCCGGACGTGCTGCGCGACCCCGCCGTGGCCTCCAGGCTGTCAACGAGCCGGCAACCCGATCACCGCCTCCTCGCCTACATCATCCCGATCGACTACACGATGCAGGGCATGATCGCGGATACCGGAGACGAATGGAGGCTGTTCGAGCAGCACAAGACGATCGCGATGATCACGGAATACGTCTTTCATCCGTTCGGCCACCTGACGGAAGGCCACGCGCATGCCGCGACAGGGCATGGCCGCATGCCCGCGCACGACAGCCCCGCCATGAAGCGCCGGATCATCGTCCTCGAGGTGTCGTCGGACGCCCGACCGCTCGCATCGCCTCGCGACGATTTCGGAATCAACGTCAAGCGCCGGCCGCGCTTCTTTGTCGACGTGCATCTCCACACCGGCGAAGTGCAGCAGACCCGAGATATCCCAGCGGGCAGCGGCTGGGGCACGGTCCCGACGCCGACTTTCTAGATCGTGAGGTGAGGACATGCCGACTCTTCTGGCGCTGCTGGCGATGCTCGTCGTTGTGCCCCAGGCCTCAGCGCAGTCCTCTGCGGCCCCTGGCGCGGATCGATTCTTCCGCATCGAGGCGGAGCAGCGTCAAACCAAGCGCGGCCCGGTCATCAGTGGGTATGTGTACAACAGTCATGCGGCCAGCGCCGACAAGGTCGTGCTTCGCATCGAAGGTCTGGATGCCGGAGGCCAGGTGGTCAGCACGACGACCAGTTACGTGATGGGCGGCGTGCCTCTCTTCGGGCGAACCTACTTCGAGGTCCGCGTACCTGCCGGAGCCGCGAGCTATCCAGTCGTCATCTTCTCGTTCGAGTTCAACGACTGTGGTGGTCAGTAGAGTCATGGATTCGATCCACTGGGCCCGTTGACGGAGGGCAGAGAAGAGGGTGGGGCAGCACCGGACCCCATGGGGCTCGGCTGCCACGCATGCCGCCGAGCGCGCCTTCGCTCGTGCGGTGCATAACGAGGCGAATTCCATGTGCGAAGCGCCCGTGAAGACTTGGGCTTGGTTTTTGCATCGTGTAGTGGGAATGACGCCGACAGGTTTCAGAACGCCAGAAAAAAACGGAGGACAGAGATGAGATCTCGATCCCTACTCGCAGCCATCGCGATTGTGTCGTTTTCAACTCCTGTGCTCGCGAGCGCCGCGCCGCCGTGCCCGCCCGAGGTGACGCAAGCGCGAGAGCTGTTGACGACGAAGACAGCGAAGTCGGCAAAGGTAACGCAGCCGTCGAAGTCGCTCGCAGCCGCGCGCGGTCAGGAGTTGCAGGCTCCACGCGGTCAGGAACTTCAGGCCCCACGCGGACAAGAACTGCAGGCGCCACGTGGTCAGGAATTGCAGGCCCCGCGCGGTCAGGAGCTCCAGGCGCCGCGTGGTCAAGAGTTGCAGGCACCGCGCGGTCAGGAGCTCCAGGCCCCGCGTGGTCAGGAGTTGCAGGCGCCACGCGGTCAGGAGTTGCAGGCGCCACGCGGACAAGAACTGCAGGCACCGCGCGGTCAGGAGCTCCAGGCACCACGTGGTCAGGAGTTGCAGGCTCCGCGTCGTACTGACCATCCGAACCCTCCAGAGACAGACGTACCGCGTGGTCAGGAACTGCAGGCGCCTCGTGGTCAGGAGTTGCAGGCCCCGCGCGGCCAGGAGCTCCAGGCTCCGCGCAACGTGGCGAAGGGCCGGGCTGCCGCGCTCTCGAACGCGCGGAAGCTCGTGACTGATGCAGAAACGGCGTGCAAGGACGCCGACGGTCAGCGCGCGTTGGCGAATGCGCGCGCGGCGATGGAGCTCTTGAAGTACCTGCCGTAGAGAACATGGTGACCACGCCGTCGACGGCAGTGCGAGACGGTGGTCCGGACTCGATCACCGGGACAGTGTCGGCCGCTGATGCTGTCGCGGTCGCGGTTCCCAACGGCTCAGGGGCGCCGGTGCCGTCCCGTGCCCCTGCGCCGCCGCCGCGCAAGCGACGCTTCGCTCCCGCGCTCAAGAGAGTCCTCGTCGCAGCGGCGCTACTCGTCGTGGCTGGGCTCGTCGGGTTCTACTTCTTTCGGCCGCCAGTCGTCACGGTCGCGGGCGTGACCACGCGCGACATTGCACCGGCAATCCAGGGCGTGGGCACCGTCGAGGCGAAGAAGGTGCTCAGCGCCAGCAGCAAGATCACGGGACGCGTTGTCTCGGTGCTCGTGGATCAGGGAGACACGATCAAGGCGGGGCAACTGATCGCTCGCCTCGACGACGCGCAGTACCAGGCGGAGGTGGACCGCGCCGAGGCGACCGTGCGAGCCGCCGACTCCCAGTTGCGCGATCTCCTGGCCGGTCCCCGCCCGGAGGAGATCGAGCAGCTCCGGGCCCGACTATCGAGCGTGAGCGCAACGCGCACGCTGACGGAGCGGGATTTCCAGCGCGCTCGAGATCTGTTCGCCAAGGAGTTGATCTCGGCGCAGGACCGGGACCGGGCACGCCAGGCCCACGACGTCGCGACCGCGCAGGAACGTGACGCCGGCCACGCCTTGGACCTGGCACTGCAGGGCAGCCGCAAGGATCTGATCGAGGCGGCCCGAGCGCAGCTCCATGCCGCGGAAGCGGCGCTGGTCCTGGCGCGCGAGAAGCTCGCGGACACGCGCATCGAGAGTCCGCTGAATGGGTACGTGGTCAGCCGCGAGCTCGAAGCAGGCAGCATCGTGAACCCGGGGATCCCCATCTTCAAGATCGCCGATCCGGAGACGGCATGGGCCACCGTCTACGTGGACGCGCGGGACACCGCCGGGCTCGTCGTCGGCGATCGAGCCGACCTCACCTTTCGCTCGCTCCCCGGACGGACGTTTCGAGCCCGCGTGGCTCGGATACAGCGCGAAGGTGACCGCATCACCGAGCAACTGGCGATCGACGTCGCGTTCGCGGAGCGTCCGCCGCGCCTGATTCTCGGCGAACAGGTCGAGGCCGCAATCCGACCTCCGGTTCGCCGCGGCGCGAGTGCGCTTCCGCTGGCTGCGGTGGTCCGGCGACCGGATGGCGCGGGAGCGCTTGTCGTGAACGACGGCCATATCCATTTCAAGGCCGCGCGCCTTGGGATCGTGGACCCGGCGGGATGGATCGAGATCCTCGACGGACTCCGATCCGGCGACGACGTCGTGCTCGCCCCCGGATCGCTCGCTGATCGATCGAATGAAGGGCGACGCGTGCGCGTCACGCGCGCCTTGGAATGAACCTCGCGCTTCGTGACGTCCGCTATCGCCTCGGGCGCTTCCTCCTTACCGCGCTCGGGCTCGGGTTGCTTCTGGCCAGCGTGATGACGATGGGCGGGGTCTACCAGGGACTCGTGATCGAGGCGCTCAGCATCGTCCGCGCGTCCGGGGCCGATCTCTGGGTCGTCCAGAAGAACACGAACGGCCCGTTTGCCGAGACCTCGAGAGTTCCGGACGATCTGTACCGGGTCATCCGCGCCGTGCCCGGCGTGCGCGAGGCGAGCCCTATCGCCTTCCAGTCCCTTCAGTTCCGCGTCGGCGCGAAGCCCTTTCGAGTGCAGTTGATCGGGTATCGCCTCGGCGGTCTCGGCGGACCACCCGCCGTGGTCGCCGGGCGCCCGATCGTTCAGAGCCGCTACGAGATGGTGATCGGCCGGGACGCCACGTTGCCGGTCGGCACGGAGATCCGGATCGGCCGACTCATCTTCCGCATCGTCGGACTCACCGAGGGCATCGTGTCGACGGCCGGCGATCCTGTCGCGTTCGTCTCGCTCCAGGACGCGCAAGAAATCCAGTTCTCGAAGGCCAACGAGGCCGTGCGGAACGATCGCGCGCGGCTCGAGGCGGGCGTTCGAGCGGAGCCTGGGCTCGCGACCGTCCGGCCCGACGCGCTGGCGCCGATCGTCCAGAACACGCACCTGGCGAACGCCATCCTCGTCCATCTCGAGCCCGGAGCCGATCAGCACGCCGTCCAGGCCCACATCGAGCGCTGGAACTACTATCGAGCGCTCACGGCCGCGCAGCAGGAGGAGGTACTCGCCAAGAGCGTGGTCGAGCGCGGGCGACAGCAGACGCTCCTCATGCGGGTCATCCTGCTGGTCGTCTCGACCGTGATCATCGCGCTGATCATCTACACCATGACGCTGGAGAAGACGCGCGACATCGCAACGCTGAAGGTGGTGGGCACGCCGGACCGAACGATCGCCGCGCTCATCTTGCAAGAATCCATCGCGCTCGGTCTCATCGGATTCGCGTTGGGCGCCATGTTCATCGGCCGCACCTACCAGTACTTCCCGCGACGGGTCCTCATCGTGGCGTCCGATCAATACGTTCTGCTCGGGATCGTCGTCGCCATCTGCGTCGTCGCCAGCCTGCTCGGCATCGGCAAGGCGCTGCGCGTGGATCCGACCACCGCGCTCGGTGGAGGCGCATGATGCCGATGATCGTCGGCGAGCACGTCACGAAGATCTTCGGCCAGGGCGAGACCGAAGTCGTGGCGCTGAACGACGCGTCGATCGCGGTGGACGCGGGAGAGCTGGTGGCCTTGATGGGACCGAGCGGCTCGGGCAAGACCACGCTCCTGCGCGCCCTGTCACTGATCGATCCTCCGACCCGCGGGCGCATCGTCGTCGATGGCGGGATCGTCTGCGAGGACGGTCGCGTGCTCGTGGACGATCGTCGCCTGCGGCGCGAGCGGATGGGCATCGTCTTCCAGTCGTACAACCTCATTCCATTCCTCACGGCGATCGAGAACGTCGCCCTCGTGCTGACGCTCAACGGCGTGCCGTTGCACGACGCGCGGCGCCGGGCGCAGGCGCTCCTGGATCGGCTGGAACTCGGACATCGCGCCAGCGTGCATCCGCCCACGCTGTCGGGCGGCGAGCAGCAGCGACTGGCCGTCGCTCGCGCGGTCATCAACGACCCGGCCGTCATCCTTGCCGACGAGCCGACCGGCGCGCTCGACACGGAACGCGGCAAGGCCGTCATGGACCTTCTGCGGCGACTGGGCCGGGAGCGGGAAGCCGCCGTCATCGTCGTCACCCACGATGATCGAATGCTCGAGGGATTCGACCGCGTCTACCGCATGACGGACGGCCGCATCAGCACCGGTGAGCGGATTGAGCGCCCGGTCAACGCGGAAGCGCTGGTGCGATGAGCGACTGGCCCGTCGACAGCGGCACGAGCAGCGGGGATGGAACCAACCCGATCGCCATCGAAGCGCAGGGGCTCACGCGGCGGTACGGGCCCACCACCGCCGTGGACCACGTGAGCTTCTCCGTGCGCCGGGGAGAGATCTTCGGGTTCCTCGGCCCGAACGGCGCCGGCAAGAGCACCACCGTGAGGATGCTCACCGGGTACGTGGCGCCGAGCGAGGGCACGGCGACGCTCGACGGGCACGACATCCTGACGGATGCGCTCGCCGCTCGCCAGCGAGTGGGGGTGGTACCGGAGGAAGCGAGCGTCTACCAGGACCTCACCGTCTGGCAGAACGTGATGCTGATGGCCGAGCTCTACACGGTGACCCGCGCCCGGCGCAACCGCTATGGCCTCGACCTTCTCACGCTCTTCGGTCTCGCCGAGCGAAAGAGCGACAAGGGACGCAACCTGTCGAAAGGACTTCGGCAGCGCCTCATGCTCTGCATGGCGCTGGTGGGCGAGCCCGCGATCCTCTTCCTCGACGAGCCCACGACAGGGCTCGACGTCGCCAGCGCGCACGTGATCCGCGAGACGATCGGGCGGTTGAATCGCGAGCGAGGGCTCACGGTCTTTCTCACCACGCACAACCTCGACGAGGCGAACGAGCTTTGCCATCGCGTCGCGATCATCGATCGCGGGCGCCTCGCCGCGGTCGATACTCCGCACGCGCTCCGCGGCACGATCGAGGCGCGCCGCTCGGTGGAGGTGATATTCGCGGAGCCGTTGACTGCCCTGCCGGAGATCAATGACCCGGCCGCCGAGACAGAGCCGTTTGCCGGCGGCACCGGTGTGCGCATCTTCACCGGGACGCCGGGACGCGCGGCGCAAGAGATCGGCGTCTGGGCGACGCGTCATGGCCTTCGCATCGAGAGCATCGCGACGCGGGCGCCGAGCCTCGAGGACGTCTTTCTCGCCATCACCGCGCCGCGAGCGCCCGTCCGCGAGGCGCGCCGGTGAGCCGCGATCATCCCGCTGCCGTCGTCTGGGCTCGGCAGGCCCGCCTGGCACTGGTCGTCGCCAAGAAGGACGCGATGATCTACTACCTCAAGGCGCCGGTGATGACCTTCGGGCTGATCTTCCCGGTGTTCTTCTTTCTCGCGTTCGCCATTGGCCGGGCAGTGCCCTCCGATGCGCTCGTACCCGGCATGCTCGCGATGGCGCTGTTCTTCAGCGCCTCGGCGGTCGGCCCGCTGATCACGCCGTGGGAACGACAGGCGCGGACCTACGAGCGACTTGCCACCTCGCCGGCATCGCTCGAGGCCATTCTGCTCGGCGATCTGCTCGCTGCCGCAGCGTTCGGCGCGGCGATCTCAGTGGTCCCGCTCGGGCTGGGGCTGATGCTCACGCCGGCCCGCGTCGTTGCGCCCGGCTGGCTGATGGTCGGCGTCGTCCTGGGCGCGGTAGTGTTCGGGGCGCTCGGCGTCCTGCTTGCGGCGCGAGGGACAGACGCGCCGTCCGAGGTGATGATGCTCTCGAACCTGGTGCGGCTGCCATTGATCTTCGTCAGCGGCGTCTTCGTGCCCCTGGCCCACCTGCCCTCGTGGAGCCAATGGGTCGGATTCCTCTCCCCGCTGTCCTATTGCGTGGACCTCTTGCGGACCTCGCTCGGAGAGACGGCATTCTTTCCGCCGTGGATCAGTGCGGGAGCGCTGATCGCGTTCGCGGCCGGCTTCGTTACGCTCGCCGCCTTCTTCCATCGCCGCCAGCGGCGCACGGCCTGATCGCGATGGGAACGCTTCCACCGCTCGTCTTCCTCGTGAACCTCGCGGTGACGATCGTGCTCACGATCTATAGTTTACTTAACCTCAGACTCGATTTGCCGCTCGCGGCCCCCGCCCATCCAGCGACCTACCATCGGGCCATTCTGTACGTGACGTTCCTGCTGCCAACGGTGACAAGCACCGCCTATCTGTGGCCGGTTTCACGCTGGCTGCGCACAGCGTGGGCCAAGCGCGCGGAACGCGAGAATATCGATGTGCCGGCGGCCATCGCGCGAAGAGCAGCGAATGCTCCGGTCGCCCTGACCACGTTCTCTCTCCTGAGTTGGATCTTGGTGGATGCCGTCGTCCTCCCGCGGCTCCTCACGATCCCTGCCGAGCTGAGCCTCGATGGATCGCTGACGTGCGCCTCGTGAGGGGCCTCCGCATCGCGCTCGCGGCCCTCGTCCTCGGGAGCGTGACGTCGGCGGCAGACGCGGAGACGATCGCCGACCTCTTCGACCGCGTTCATCGCTCGGTCGTCGTGATCCGCGCGCTCGAGATGGACGTGCCCGCAGAAGAGGGAGAAAGTCCGAGCGTTTCCAGCGTGGGCTCCGGCGTGCTGATCTCGACCGACGGCAAGATCCTCACCGCCGCTCATCTGGTCCACGCGGCCTCAGAGATCACCGTCGAGTTCTGGGATGGGCAGCGAGTGCCTGCTCGTGTTGTCTCGTCGGCACCGGGGGCGGACGTCTCGCTGCTGCAGGCTGACACCGTACCGGGAGACGCGGTGGCAGCGCACCTCGCCGATTCGGACGCGGCGCGAATTGGCGACGAGGTCTTCGTCATCGGCGCGCCTTACGGCGTCAGTCACACGCTGACTGTCGGTCACCTGAGCGGACGACAAAAGCCTGGACCGACGACGGCCAGCCTTGGCCACGCCGAGTTCCTCCAGACCGATGCCGCGATCAACAAGGGCAACTCCGGCGGGCCGATGTTCAACATGGCTGGCGAGGTGCTCGGGATCGTCAGTCACATCGTCTCGAAGTCCGGTGGCTTCGAGGGCCTTGGCTTCGCCGTCGCGGCCAACGTCGCACGTGAGCTGGTTGTCGAGCGTGGCGCGCCGTGGCACGGCATCGACGGCCTGTTCCTCTCCGAGGACTTGGTGAAGATCCTGAATCTTCCCGGCCCCGGCGTCCTCGTTCAGCGCGTCGTCGCGAACTCCACTGGCGCACGCCTGGGCCTCCGGGGCGGATTCGTCAAGGCGACAGTCGGCGATCGGACGGTCATTCTCGGCGGGGACGTGATCCTCAAGGCCCAGGGCGTCCCGATCGGCGAGGGGCACCGGTTGCGGGAGGAGATGCGCCGGGTCAAGCCTGGAGACACGCTGTCGATGACCGTCATGCGTGGGGGTCGCGTCGAAGAACTGTCGACAACGCTCCCGTGACGATGAACCGCAGGTCCCCTGGCCGAACCGCCGACCGCGCTGCCCGAGCTCACAGGCGCGTGGCAGCGAGGCAGGAACCCATGGTCATAGGCAAGGCGGCGTCCGCCGTCGATGAGATCGACCTGAGTCGCGCTCCCCTGGAGCGGATCCTCGCCACTCTCGGCGTCGATGCGCAGGCCGGTCTCTCGGACGCCGAGGTCGACGCGCGACTCCGGCAAGACGGGCCCAACGAGGTCCCGGAACACAAACCGCACCCGCTGCGCGAGCTCGCGAAGAAGTTCTGGGGGTTGTCCGCTTGGATGCTCGAGCTCATCGTGGTGTTGTCGTGGATGCTGCACAAGTATTCCGATCTCGTCGTCGTCAGCGGCTTGCTCGTGGTCAATGCAATCGTGAGCTTCATCCAGGAGCGCCGGGCGTCAGGGGTGATCGACGCGCTACGCCGGCGCCTGCAAGTTTCCGCGCGGGTCCTGCGCAATCACGCGTGGCAACTGATTCCCGCCCGCGGCTTGGTGCCGGGCGACATTGTCCGCTTGCGCCAGGGCGATTTCATTCCGGCTGACGCCAGAATGGTCTCCGGAGAGCTGAGCGTGGACCAGTCGGCACTCACAGGGGAGTCGCGGGAGGTGGACAAGCGTCCAGAGCATCTCCTCTACTCCGGCTCGGTGGTGCGTCGGGGTGAGGCCACGGCGGCTGTCATCCTCACGGGGGAGCGCACCTACTTCGGTCGCACCACCGAGTTGGTTCAGCGCGCACAGCCGAAGCTGCACGTGGAAGAAGTCGTGTCCGGTGTGGTGGGCCGCTTGTTCGGGCTCGTCGGGCTCCTCGTGGCTGTGGCCGTCGTCCTCTCGGTTGCGCGCGGATTGCCGCTGCTCGAGATTCTGCCGCTGATGCTGGTGCTGCTCATGAGCGCCGTACCCGTCGCGCTCCCCGTCATGTTCACCGTCAGCACGGCCGTGGGCTCGATGGAGCTGGCGAAGAGGGGCGTGCTGGTCACGCGCCTCAGCGCCTCCGAAGACGCGGCGACGATGGACGTCCTCTGCGTGGACAAGACCGGCACCATCACCATGAATCGACTCGGCGTCACCGGCGTCGTCCCTCTCGCTGGGTTCACTCCACAGGACGTTCTGCTGCACGGAGCGCTCGCGTCCGAAGAGGCAAATCAGGATCCTATCGATCTGGCCGTCCTCGCGGCGGCCCGGCAACCGGACATCGTCGATCAGATCTCTTCCATCAGGACGATCCGCTTCACGCCATTCGACCCGCGGACGCGTCGCACCGAGGCCGTGATCGAGCGGAAGGGACAGCGTGTTCGCGTGATGAAAGGGGCGGTGTCGGTCGTGGGTCACGAGTGCGCTCTCGACCGCGCCGGCCTCGCCGACCTGGAGGCTCGGGCCCAGGCCCAGGCCGAGAAGGGCTATCGCGTCTTGGCCGTGGCTCGCGGGCCAGAAAACGCCACGCCCGAAGTGGTCGGCCTGGTGGCGCTGGCCGATTCGCCGCGCCCCGATGCGACGGCCCTGATCGCTGCGCTGCGGGACCGCGGGGTGGCGGTGAAGATGCTCACCGGCGATGCGCTTCCCGTGGCCCAGGAGATCGCCCACATGGTCGGCCTGGGGACCGTCCGACGGGTCGCCGATCTCAAGGCCGCACCAGACGGTGGCCTCTCGGCGCCCGACCTCGCCGAGGGCACCGACGGTTTCGCCGAAGTGTATCCCGAAGACAAGTACACGGTCGTGAAACGCCTCCAAGCGGCAGGGCACGTCGTCGGCATGACGGGCGACGGCGTGAATGATGCGCCGGCGTTGCGACAGGCCGAGGTCGGTATCGCGGTCAGTACCGCCACCGACGTCGCAAAAGGGGCCGCGAGCGTCGTGCTCACCGATGAGGGTCTCTCGGGGATCGTCACCCTGGTGGAACAAGGCCGGGTGATCTATCAGCGCATTCTCACGTGGATCATCAACAAGGTCAGCCGCACGATCCTCAAAGCCGCGTTCGTGACCGTCGCGTTTCTCGTGACCGGCAGATTCGTCATCTCGGCATTCGGCATGCTGCTGCTCGTCTTCCTGACGGACTTCGCCAAGATCGCGCTCGCCACCGATCACGTCCGCTGGTCGCGGCGGCCCGAGACGTGGCGTACGACCGGTCACCTCCAGGTCGCGGTGGTGTTGGGCGCGGCCATGGTCGTCGAGGCGTTGGGGCTGCTGGCGCTCGGCTGGCGGGGGTTTGGCCTGATGGCCGACAACGAGGCGCTGCATACCTTTACGTTCCAGACACTTTTCTACTTCGCATTGTTCTCGATCGTGTCCGTCCGGGAACGGAGGCGGTTCTGGGCCTCCCGCCCCAGCAACATCCTGATGGCGGCGCTGCTTCTCGATGCCCTCGTCGGGACCGCGCTGTCGACGACGGGCGTCCCGGGTCTCACGCCGCTGCCCTGGGCGCAGACCCTGGTCGTCTTCAGTTATGCTCTGGTCTTCTCCTTGTTCGTCAACGACGTCCTGAAGGTGGCCGTGATCAAGAGGGTCGGGTTACGAACCTGACCGGGAAATCCCTCAGCATCTCCGATCTCGTCGTCTGGGCCTATTACGCAACACACACGCCCGAACGCCGCCTGACCCCGCACAATACGTTCTCGCGACGCGCGACTGGTTGCCTCCTGGGTCTACGGTGCTCGACTACGGTGGCGGCGACGGCCGGTGGGCCATCGAGCTCGCCGAACGCGCCGCCCTGGTGATCGTGGCCGATGTCGACGAGCATGCACTCCGCAGCGTCCCCTCACATCCGAGGCTCCAATCAGTCCTCGTCGATGGCGTCACGCTCCCGTTCCACCCGGGCGCGTTCGATCTCGTCTTCGTGAACCACGTCCTTCACCACGTGGAGGATCTCTCGAGTGTCGTTGCCGAAGTGCGACGAGTCGTGCGGAAGGATGGCCGCCTCGTCATCATCGAATTCGACCCGAGTGCGTCGGTTACGCGCGTCTTCCGCTTCCTCTCCCGCTACCGGGAGCACCCCTGCACCCTCTACACGCCGCGCGCCCTCATCGACCTCATGAGGGACCTGATGCTTACCGCCGAGGAACGGCGACTCGATGATTTCCACTACGGGCTGGTCGCCGCGCCCCTTGCTCCCTCCCATCCGCGATGACCTGGTCCGACGAGACGGCGGCGAGCTACGACGCGTGGTACCAGACTCCCGTCGGGCGGCTCACCGATGCGATCGAGAAGGATGCGGTGTTTTCGCTGATCAACGAAGCTCCCGGGCTCGCGCTCGATCTCTCGTGTGGGACGGGCAACTATGCGTTCGAGCTCGCTCGGCGAGGCTGGCGCGTGATCGGAGTGGATCGCTCATCCGCGATGCTCCGATACGCCTCAGGCAAGCGCGACCATCGATCTCGTGTCCCCGCCTTCGTCGCTGCGGATGCGGCACGGCTCCCGCTTCGAGATGGGAGCGTCTCGCTCGTCACGCTGATCCTCGGCCTCGAATTCATGACCGAGCCTGCACAAGCACTCAACGAAGTTCACCGCGTGCTCCATCCGGGCGGGGCGGCCATCGTGGCTGTCCTGCCAGCCAACGGGTTGTGGAATCTCTGGCGTCGTCTCGAGCGGCGGTTCGTCCCGTCGGTGTGGCGGGACGCCAGGTTTCTCCGCGCTCAGGATCTGACGCGCGCCTTGCGTGCCAGCGGGTTCCGTATCGCAGGACGGCGCTCCGCGGTGCACTACTTTTCCATCGTGCGTTCGGTTCGCTGGCTCTCGCGCTGGGAGCGCCTCGCAGCCACGCTCGCCCCCTGCCTCGCGAGCTTTGTCACCGTCCGCTGCGAGGTGGGTGTGGGAGGTCGAGAACGAAGCGATCGCAGGGGACATGCTACGCTCGTGGCGTGAATTCCAGCGGGGCCGGCGCGCGGCGGGCGACATGGCGCGCGATCCCCGGGAGCATCTGGGCGCTCGGCGGCGTGAGCATGTTCATGGACATCTCGTCGGAGATGATCCACAGTCTCCTTCCCGTCTTCCTCGTCTCCGTGCTCGGCGCAGGTCCCGTCGCGGTCGGGCTCATCGAAGGCATCGCGGAAGCGACGGCATCGGTCACGAAGATCTTCTCGGGCACGCTCAGCGACTACCTCGGCAAGCGCAAGCTGCTCGTGTCCATCGGATACGGCCTCGCCGCGCTCACGAAGCCGCTCTTCCCGCTCGCCCCTTCAATCGGCTGGGTGTTGACGGCGCGGTTCGTCGACCGGGCTGGCAAGGGTATCCGGGGTGCCCCCCGTGATGCTCTCGTCGGCGATCTCGCTCCTCCCGCGCTTCGCGGCGCTTGCTACGGCCTCCGTCAATCGCTCGACACCGTGGGCGCGTTCGCCGGCCCGATGCTCGCCTTCGTCCTCATGTCGGCGACCGGCAACGATTTCAGGCTCGTGTTCTGGATCGCCGTCGTCCCGGCGTTCGTCGCGGTGGCGCTGCTCATCATCGGCGTCCGCGAGCCCGACACTGCCCAGACGCCCGCGGATGCTCGCGCGCCCATCCGCATGTCCGACCTGCGGGGACTCGGGGTCGCGTACTGGTGGCTCGTGGTCGTCGCGTCGGTGCTGACGCTCGCCCGGTTCAGCGAGGCGTTCCTGATCCTGCGCGCACAGAGCATCGGTCTTGCTGTCGCGATGGTCCCACTGGTCCTGGTCGTCATGAACGTGGTGTACGCGCTGGCCGCCTATCCGGCCGGATATCTCTCGGACCACATGGATCGGCGGACGCTGATCGCGCTGGGCGCGTTCGTCCTGATCGGCAGTGACATCGTGCTGGCACGAGCGGCCGGCGTGGGCCACGTCCTGCTCGGCGTCGTGCTGTGGGGCCTGCACATGGGCTTGACGCAGGGATTGCTCGCCGCGCTGGTCACGGACACCACGCCGGCCCGTCTCCGCGGCACCGCGTTCGGCATTTTCAACCTCACGGCAGGAGCAGCCATGCTGGTCGCCAGCGTCCTGGCCGGCTGGCTCTGGTCCCGCTATGGTGCCCCAGCCACCTTTTACGCCGGAGCGATCTTCACGATCGTTGCGTTCGCCGGCCTGGCGCTGCCGCCCAGGACCCTGAGGCAAGTGGCTCGAGGTGCATGATGAGTGAGCGTGAGAACTGACGCACAGCAGAGGGCCGTCCTGCTGGCCACCGAGGAACTGCGAAAGGCCATTGCGGCGCGCAAGAACGACCACACGACGCGAAGCAGCCGCAGCCGATCAGACGCCATCGCGGTGCTCTCCTCGTGAAACTCTGTCGGTTCACGGATCTCGACGCTATTTGCCGAAGCGCCGCGTGCATCGACAATCGGGCGCGCTGGGATCAACGGTCTTCGGCGCGGATCCGCTCCCAGATCAGGTCGATCGCCTGCCTGAGTTGCGCGCTGGCAGTCGTGCGCACTTCGTCCAAGTACTCCTTGGCATCCTTGCCCATGACGAGAATGGCCTGTTCGGCCATGCCACGCACGATCGGATCGGGGTCGAGGAGCTTCGTCGCCTGGCAGATGGGCCGAATGCCCCGCTTGATGTTGATCGTTTCCGCCACGTCCGCGAGTGCGCCGGCCGGGTTAAAAGTCAGAGCCGCGAAGATCTCCCCTGAGTTCCCTCCGCGCTGATTCACGATGGCTCGACCAGTGGCTTGGAGGCCACCGTCCGCTGTGGAAGCGATTCGCATGGAATCGTCGCGAATCGTGAATTGGAGGAAGCCGTCCTGCTGAAATTCCTGCGCCAGGCGCAACCAAGCTTTGGCAGCGTCCTTGGCCTCCATCTCGGTCCTGACTGGCGCAAGCGTGGTCTGGAAGAAGCGCTTCAAGGCTTCGACATCCCCGACATGCTCGACAGAGCCGTCCGGTTTCACGACGAAGATATTGTTCGTCGTGAGCGGAGTCGGAGGAACCACTGCGACCGGATACTGCCGGAACCGCAGCACATAGAACGAGTGTCCCGGGAACGCCGGCGCAACGGGGTCGTCCGCTACAGGGATGACCTGCCCACGTTCGGCGCCCGTGAATCCGGCGAGCTTCCTGTCGAGCAGCTCACGCGCCGGCTGTGCCGACGCCATGGACAGTGCTGCTCCAGCTGTCAGCAGCGCAAGACTATATATCGTAGCGGCGCGAACCATGTTTGCCTTTATGTCAAATCCTACTTCCCGAACCGTCTCGACGACCGACTAAGCCTTCAGCCACCCGCGTCGCAGGCCGTACCAGAGGGCCAGGCCCGCGAGGTAGGCGGCGCCCATGTTCCACATGGCGAGCCCGGCCGTGAAGATCGTGACGTAGCGATCCGCTCTCTCCTGACCATTCGTGTGGGTGCCGACCGCGAGCTCCAGGCCGCCGAACATCAGGATCACACCGAGAATGGACGGTGGGAAAAGTCTGAAGATGGTGCCGACCGAATCGGAAAGGAATAGCCCCGTGAGCAGCACGGGGACCCCGAGCATCACGAGGGCACCGCCCGTCCTGGCTCCGAACCGGACGTGGCCCGCCATCCCTCCGGCACCGTGGCACATCGGCACGCCGCCGAGTGCCGTGCCGATCAGGTTCATGATCCCGTGATCGATGGCGACCCTGCGCACGGTGATCGGTCGGTCGGGAAACAGGTGATTGTTCTCGTCGACCGTCGCCACGATCGCGTTGCCGAGCGTGAGCGCAGCCTGCGGAAGACCGAGGACGAGAACGCCCGTGGCCAAATCCTCCCAGCCGATCTTGCCGAGTCCGAACTCGGGAAGTCGGAACCGGACCGACATCGCCGCGAGCTCGCCGAAGAGCGACGAGTCCCGGACGAAGGCGACCATGATACCGAGGGCGAGCAGGGCCAGCATCGCCGGCACGCGCGGGCGCGAGAACAGGGCGAAGGTCAGCACGATCGCCACGGTGGCGAGCGGCAAATCACTCTGCGCGAGCTTGAGACCTTCGAGAAGAAAGCCGAGTCCGAGGCCGAGCACCAGCCCCTGAACGACTGGACGGCTGGTGATCTTCGCGATCCAGCTCACGGCGCCGCTGGCGCCCATCACGAGCCACAGGGCGCCGGTGAACAGGCCAGCGGCCCAAATTGATCCCGGCGTGATGGCCCCGGCGTGACTGATCGCCGCCGTGCCGATGGCCTTCATCGGCTGGATGGGAACCGGGGTCTTGAACGTGAGGCCCGCGACGATCTTGAACAGACCAAATGCGACCAGCACCCCGGTGGGATCGATCCGGGCGATGGTGATGTAGCCGACGAGGAACGGAATCAGCGTGCCGAGATCGCCGAACGCCCCGGCCGCCTCGCGAACGTCGTATTCGTTGCCTCCGATCCTCATGCAGGCTCGCCGAAGGTCGAGCGATACAGCCGGGCCAACGCGGCGTCGAGGCGCTTCCGAAAGAGCGCATAGCGCCGCAGGAAATCTCGTCCCGCAGGTGTCAGTCTGGCGCCGCCACGCTCGTTCCCACCTCGCGCCCGTTCGATCAGTGCGCGGCCGAGGGCCGCTTCAGCATTCTCGATGTAGGCGTGCGCGTGGCGATAGGACCAACCGACTCTGGCGGATGCCGCACGGATCGAGCCGGTCGAGTCGATGGCGCGAAGGAGCGCGGTTCCACCGTCGCCGAGGGCGAACCGGCGTCCGGTATCCAGCCAGACCTTGTGCCGAACCGTGAGCCGATATGCTCGATGGTGCATATCGGCGTGACAAATATCACGAAGACGGGACGGCGGTCAATGGCGCGCGGGGAGCGCGGAGAGCGCTCGACGAACGAGAGGGCGGCCACGGGTCGATCTCCCGCGGGGCGCCGCAGCCGATCAGCTCGCGCGGGCGGGCCGACCGTTCAGAACGTGCCGGACGGCGGCGAGCACATCGGGCGCCGCAACGCAATCCCGCTCGCCCCAGCACGCGCCCGGATCGAGCAGGATCGCGTCGAGCCCGACCGCGCGCGCGCCGAGCACGTCCACCGAGTAGAGATCGCCGACGTACACCGCTTCGCGCGGCTCGACGGAAGCCCGATCGAGCGCCAGGCGAAAAATTCGCGGATCGGGCTTCTCGACGCCGACTTCGCCCGAGTCCAGGACGAAGTCGAGATAGCGCGTCAGCCCGATGGAGTCGAGGATCGATCGCACCGAACCGTTGGAGTTCGAGATCACCGCCGCGACCAGCCCGGCGTCGCGGACCGCTCTGAGCGCCGCGTCGGCCGCCGGCTCGGCGGTGTTCCAGAGACCGACTGGAAGATTGTAGGTGCGGCGCCAGGCGGCGACGGCCGCGATCGTCGTGTCGTCCGTGATACCGAGACCCTCGAGCAGGTAGCGAAGGTAGCGGGCGCCGGTCGACGCACTCTCTGTCGATGAGCCGGGCGCCGGTCGGGCCAGCACCTCGGTGTCGAGACGCACTCGGGCGCGCCACTCGGCCTGCTGGATCGACCTCTCGGTCACCGACACGCCGAGGGCGATGAGCTGCTCCGCGATGACCCGGTAGTTCATCCGCAGCAGCGTGTTGCCGGCGTCGAAGAACACGGCACGGATGGGGCGACGCGGCGTCGGGGTCACGCGGTCAGGATACAACGCGGCCGGCGAGACGCCGTAGCGTCAGGGCGGCGTTGCCCGCCGTACGATCCCCGCGATGCGATGACGCGCCATGATGAGCGCGCCGAGGCCCAGCGCAACGTAGAGTGCGGCGAAAGCCACGAGCTCCGCATCGGCGGCATCAGCGCGATGAAGCGTCTCGCGCAAGAATCCGCTCGACACGAGCTGCGCGACGAACAGCCCGGCGAGGAGCGCGGATTCCTTGAGACTCAGCGACAAGCTCGCGAGAACGCCCAGGCCGAACAAGCTCTGCGCCGCGGTCAGCAGAACCTCCGCAACCTGTCGCTGGTCGAGCGGCAACGCGGCGAGGTGCCCGGAGCCGAACGAGTACGCGATCGGCAAGCTTCCGACGAGCAGCGTCCACTGGTTGACCTTCGACGACACGAGCAGTCCGAGCGCCGCCACCGCCTTGCCCCGGAGCGCGAGCAGCACCGCGACGAGAAACTCCGGCGCCTCGCTGGCGAGCGGGGCGAGCCACTGCACCAGGAGGAATTCGTCGACGCGGAGCTTCCGCCCCGTGGCGACCAACCCTTCCGCGAACGGCTCCGCCGCCGTGAAGATTGCCGCCGCCGCGTACGCGAAGAGCGCGAGCACGGCGGCGCGCCGCGACCACACGGACAGCGCGCCGATCGTGGCCGCGGGCCCGACCAGATCCGGCTCGACGACCTCGGCTCGAGCGGCCATGACCGCGTAGGCGATGAAGATGCTGCCGAGAACGACGCTGTCGATCAGCGAGATCGTCGCCTTGAACGGCACCGCAAACGAGTAGAGCGTGGCGGCGCCGAGGAACACCAGTCCGGGAACACTGCCACGATCGAGGTGCACGATCCGCTCGCGACTGACGAACCACGTGGTGACCGCGACGGTGGGCCAGCCGAGCCCGAGCAACAACCGATTCGAACCCGTCATGTTGGCGGCCGCGTACGCCGTGAAGGTCGGATCCTGGCCGGCCTTCCACGCGAAGATGATGTCGACGGCGTACTCCGGCAGCACCGCGAGCAACGCGACCGTCAGCAGCGCGAGCGACCGAGGAATATCGTGCTCGGCGGCCTCCGCGCCCCAGGACATTGCGAACGCCGCCGCGATCACACCGAAGCCATAGAGGAGCGTCGCCAGCTCGACCGGCACGGGCCAGCCGCTCGCGCGCAGCACGAACGCGGGGGCGCCGGCCAGCGCAACGAGCGCGAGTGACGTCACGGTATGCATCGAGGGCGCGCGCCTATCGAGGCCAGTACATCATCACCGCGACTCCCGTCAGGACCAGGACGCCGCCCACCACGTCGAAGCGATCGAGCGCGACCCGGTCGATTCCCCAGCCCCACGCCAGTGCCAGCAGGACGAACACGCCGCCGTACGCCGCGTACACGCGGCCGAAGTGAGCGGGCTGATAGGTCGGAACGAAGCCGTACAGCACGAGCACGGCCGCGCCGAGAACACCGAGCACCGGCGTGCCGCCGTCGCGCCACCAGCGCCACACGAGATAGCCGCCGCCGATCTCGCACAGCCCGGCCAGTACGAACAGCGCCAACGATTCGATCATCGTTCACTCCTGCCCGAAGAACGGGCGGCCGAAGCGCCCACCGAAAATCTCGTCGAGCGCGATCCGGACGAACGCGCGAACGCCGACGTGTTTACCGGATCGATCGTTCGCGGGAATCACGGTCTCGACTCCGACTTGAACGGTTGTCCCGACCCAGACCACTCCGACGTTCGCCGTCCCGACGGTCGTCCCGGCCGCGTTGCGATCGAGGGCCGTCTGGAAGTCCAGCTCCGCGATCGGGATCATGCGATCGAGAGGCGCCGGAAGTCCGAGATCGCGGACGTACGACTGCAAGTAGAGCAGGCTGTACTCGATGACGACGCCCCACGTCAGCATATCCGGATGGTGCTCGACGGTGATCTTATTTCCGCTCGTGGTCCGCGTGCTGGCGCGGGTCGGAATGCGGGCGCCGAACAAACCGGAGATGGCCAGGGGCTTGAGTAGAGAAACCGCCTCGGGAAGGTCGCCGAATCCCTTCCCGACGAGAACGGCGGGGCTGATCGTATCGAACGCCTCGGCGCCGGTGGCCGCTCGGCCGGCTCCTCCGATCTCCCAATCGACGGCAATCGAGGCCACCGCTTCGCGCGCCGGACTCCTGAGCAGTTGATACTTGAGGCCGATGTCCGGATTGTCCAGGCCGGCGATGCTCGATGCGCCGTCTCGGTCCAAAAAAGTGAAGCCACCGCCGACCGACGCCTCGAGATCCGGCGTCAGACGCTTCTTGAGCGCTGCGCCGACCGACGTGGCGACGGCGTGACGCTGACCGCCGATCACGGGGCGTCGAATGTGCAGCAGCGACGGGAGAGAGAGCTCGTCTTCGACGAATGGCTCGGAAATCACGATCTGGTCGGAAAACACCCGGCGACCGGCGACCTCCTGGGCTGACGCAAGCGAGGCCCCCGTGATCAGGAGGACAGCGAGGCTTCCTGCCGCAACTGGTACGCGCATTCGGCGCTCATTCTACGGCGCGCCTCGCCTTCTGATACGCTCCCTCCGATGGTCAAGGCCGCGATCGTGGCGATCCTGGTCGTCCCTCTCGTCGCTTCGGCTGCCGATCGCCCGGCCGCGACCCAGAGCAAGCCGGACTGGCGTGGGACCGGCGTGATCCTCGCGCTTCTGCCGCCGCCCTCGAGCCTCCATGCCACGCGACCTGTGATCGTGATCGAGCACGAGCCAATCGTTGGCCTGATGAGCGAAGGCATGTCGATGCCATTCATCGCCGCGGCGACCGAACTGTTCCAGGGCCTCAAAGTCGGCGACCGGATCGCGTTCGGCTTGAAGGACACGTCCGATGCCCTGCTCGTCATCCAGATCCGGCGTCTCGAGCCGGGCAAAAACAAGTAAGACCGAGACCCCTAACCCGGATTGCTCACGAACGCTCACCGGCAATCGAGCGCGTGGCGTCGCGGGCCGACCGGATCGGTGAGGGGCCTCTGACCACGAGGCCCTGTGGACCGATGACCGGCGAGCCGTTCCCACTCCTGGCCTGGGTGCCCTCGATCGCACGCTACGGGAACGGGTCCGCCGGCCCCTCACCGACCCGGCCGGCCCGCGGCAACGCACTGTCCCCGGCCCCGGTCGTTCATCGATAATCTGCGCGCGGGATTCATGACCGCCTCTCACGAGGGTCGGCCGGTGACCCGGCGGGAGATGGGCCGCCGGGTCCGGGGGACCCATTCCCGCCGCGCGAGGCGACGACCCAGCCGTGACGATTGGGAACGGCTCGGGCGATGATCGGAACGAAGACGCCTGTGTCGGAGTAGGGATAACGATTGCTCGTAACCCCCTCCACGGATCCGGACGA